>JBFWRP010000001.1:0-315850 GCA_050248855.1 Planctomycetota bacterium
ATGCAAGCGCCCTCGATGTACGCTCGACTTTCTCCGTCCAGCGCGAAGTGGGGACGCTCACCTGGCTCGGTACGGTCTCGTCCTAGCCTCGGACGACTCCCGACGCAAGCACCCTCGATGGACGCATGACCTTCGCCGTCCAGCGCGACGTGGGGATGCTCACCTGGCTCGGCACGGTCTCGTCCAAGCCACGGACGACTCCCGATGCAAGCACCCTCGATGGACTCTCGACCTTCGCCGTCCAGCGCGACGTGGGGACGCTCACCTGGCTCGGTACGGTCTCGTCCACGCCACGGACGACTCCCGATGCAAGCGCCCTCGATGGACGCATGACCTTCGCCGTCCAGCGCGACGTGGGGACGCTCACCTGGCTCGATACGGACGCATCATCGCCCGCGACGCAGGCGGTCGTTGACGCGCTTGACGAGGCGGCCCCAGGCGCGCTTGACGAGGATGTCCTCCTCGAGGACCAGGGCATCGAGGTCGGTGCGCAAGAAGGTGTCCACGGCTTCGGCGGGCGACTCGACCATGGGCTCGCCGCGCAGGTTGAACGAGGTGTTGAGCAGCACGGGGATTCCCGTGCGGCGGTGGAAGGCCTCGAGCAGGGCGTGGAAGCGTGGCGTGCGATCGGCGTGCACCGTCTGGACACGCGCCGTGCCATCGACGTGCACGATGGCGGGCACGAGCTCGCGCTTGTCCTCGCGCACGGGGTGGGCCTCCAGCATGAACGGTGACTCGCCCACGCCGTCGAACCACGCGCGGGCGTGTTCGGCGAGCACGGCGGGCGCGAACGGGCGGAACGCCTGGCGGTGCTTCACGCGGGCATTCACGCGGTCGGTCATCCCGGGATCACGCGGGTCGGCCAGGATGCTGCGCTGCCCCAGCGCGCGCGGGCCGAACTCGGAGCCACCCTCGAACCAGCCCACGACGTTGCCGGTGGCCAGCAGCTCGGCCGTCTCCTCGGACACGTTGCGCGCGCGACGGACGGTGGCCGCCACCTTGAGCGTGCGATTGCCAAGGGCCCGCTCGAAGCTGGCGCGGGGGTAGCGGAGCCCCAGGGCGGCCGACCGCAGCTCGTGGCGCACGGTACGCCCGAGCACGTGGTGCCAGCCGTAGAGCGCCGCGCCCAGCGCCGTCCCGTCGTCGCCGGCGGCGGGCTGGACCCAGAGGCGCTCGAACGGGCCGTCGCGCGCAATGCGTCCGTTGGCCACGCAGTTGAGCGTCACGCCACCCGCGAGGGCGAGATGGCGCTCGCCGGTCATCTCGGACAACCGACGTGCACGGCCCAGCAACACCTCCTCCGTGTCGTGCTGGACGCGCCGCGCCACGTCCTCCCAGTGGGCTCGGTCCGGCGAGCGCTCCCACGCGTCGTCGTCGCCACCCAGGAAGGGCCGGTCCCAGCTGCGCGGCCAGGGAGCCAAGACCAGGCGTTCGCCCTCCAAGCGCGCGAGGGGCTCGCCCGTCAGGCGGCCGTAGGGAGCAAGGCCCATCACCTCGCCGCACTTGTCCCAGTCGCCGAAGATGTACGTGCTGACCCGCGAGTAGAGCCCCCCCAGGCCCGGGGCCTGCTGGAACTCGTCGTTGACGAGCCCGCGAACGGGCTCGAGCCAGACCTTGCCCAGGCACGTCAGCGTCGTCCCCTCGAAGCGGTAGAAGGACTCCGACTCACGGGCCAGCGGCGAGACCGCCTTCGCGTCGGGAACCGCCTCGAGCACGTCGGCGCGATGGCTGCCGACGCCATCGGCCACCAGCACGACGCCGCGCTCGAAGGGCGAGCAGGCAAAGGCACTGTAGGCATGCGCCAGGTGGTGACTCACGTCCACGCAACGTGGCGGTCCCTTGCCGGCCCAGAGCGGCGAAGCGAGCGCCGTCTCGCGCTCGTGCGTGGGGAAGATGCGTGGCTGGTCCTCGTGGCGCAGGCGCTCCTCGAGCTCGGTCACCGGGAGCAGGTACGAGCAGCGGACGACGAGCTCCACGTCCTCGAGGCTGATCCCGGCCACGAACAGGCAGTAGTCGACGGCGTCGCCGTAGAATCCGACATCGTGCTTGACGCGGCTCAGCCGCTCCTTGGCGATGGCCACCACGGGCTTGCCGTCGGCCAGGAGGCAGGCGCTGACGTCGTGGTCGAACGCGTTGACGCCCAGGATGTAGGTGGGGGACGGCATGGACGGCGAGGGTACGACGGGACGCCCGAAGTCTGAGCCCGCGCCTCCGCGCTTCGTCCCCCTGCCGCCCTATCCCCGCTGGGACGACGCCACGCGCGCCGAACGGGCGCGCGCCTTCCTGGCCACCATGGCCACGCGGCGTACCGTCCGCGCTTTCGCACCCGACCCGGTCCCTGACGAGATCCTGCGCCCCTGCCTCGAGGCGGCGGGGACCGCGCCGAGCGGTGCGCACCAGCAGCCGTGGCACTTCGTCGTGATCCGCGACCCGGCGACCAAGAGGAGGATCCGCGAGGCCGCCGAACGCGAGGAAGAGGCCTTCTACGGCGGTCGTGCCCCCGAGGCCTGGCTGACGGCCCTGGCCCAGCTCGGCACGGATGCCCACAAGCCGTTCCTGGAGACGGCTCCGGTCTTGGTGGCCGTCTTCGAGGAAGCCTGGGTCGCGGCGCCCGACGGCACGCGGCTCCCGCGCTACTACAGCAAGGAGTCGGTCGGCTTGGCGACGGGCCTGCTGCTGGCGGCGCTCCACCACGCGGGCCTGGCCACGCTCACGCACACGCCGAGCCCCATGGGGTTCCTGCGCGAGATCCTCGGCCGCCCGGCCGGTGAGAAGGCCTTCGTACTGCTCGTCGTCGGCCATCCCGCGCAGGGCGTTCAGGTGCCGGACCTCGTGCGAAAGCCCCTCGACGAGTTCGTCCACGAGGCGTAGGCACGCGACCTACGACGACTACCGCACGACGCCTCCCTCCGACCCGTCGACTGCCTCCGTACCCGCTACCTCTCGCTGCGGTACACGGGCTCGACCTTCGGACGTGCGTCCCACACGGCGAGGTCCTCGAGCAACGCATCGACCGCGGCGTCGCGCTGCGGATCCCGGCCCGCATCCTCGTCCATGGGCGTCATCTCGACACGGATGTCGGGCACGGCGCCGCGCAGCTCCATGTCCGCGCCGTCCTCGATCCCGAACCAGCCGCGGCCCGGGAGGCGGAGCGTGGCGCCGCCCCTGAGGCGCGTCGCGCCCGTGCTGATCACGCCGCCGGCCGTGGCCACGCCCACGAGGCGCCCGCGGCCCAAGGCCTTGATCGCGTGCGAGAAGATCTCGGCGTTGCTGAAGCTGTTCTGGTTGCAGAGCACGACGATGGGCTTGGTCCAGCGGGCATAGACCATGCGTCCCTGCGGGTAGCCGGCCTGGCCGCCGCGCGGGACGGTGAAGGCGTGGACCGGCTGGCTCAGGCACGTCAGGAGGTGGTCGGCGGTAAACCCTCCGCCGTTCTCGCGCACGTCGATGATCAGCCCGTCCTTGCCATGGCCGACCTTGTAGAGCTCCTGCTCGAAGCGCTCGAAGCTGGGCCAGTCCATGCCGCGCACGTGCAGGTAGCCGATGCGACCGCCGGAGCGCTCGTCGACCGCAGCCTGGGTCCTCTCCAGGGTGTGCTGGTAGAGGAGACCGCGAATCGTCGCGTAGGACATGGGGCGTAGCGTCACGTCGCGCGTGACGTCGTCCTTGCCGAGCACGCGCAGGCGTACGTCCCGCTCCATGACGCCCGTCAACAACCGGCCCACGTCGGTGTGGGCCGAGAGCGGATGGCCGTCGATCGAGAGCACGCGTTCGCCGGGCCGCACGCGGCCGGCCTCGGTCTCGGCGGGGCTGCCGCGCACGACGTCACGGACGAGCAAGCCCTCACCACCCGCGGAACGATCGAAGAGCAGGCCCAGATGACCCGTGAGGGGTCGCCATCCCTCGGGGCGATAGCCGGGGGCACGCCAGCTGAAGCCCAGATGGGAGGCGTTCAGCTCGCCCAGCATCATCTCCACGACCTGCTCCAGCTCGTCGTGCGTACGGGTCCAGGCGGCGGCGTCGATGTAGCGGGAACGCATCGCCGCCCAGTCCGTGCCGCCCATGCGCGGGTCGTAGAACGTGTCGCGCATCCAGCGCCACGCCTCGTCGAAGATCACGCGATGCCAGGCGCCCACGTCGCGCTCGGCCCAGGTGCGGAAGGCATAGGACGTGGCCTTGCCGCGCTCGTCGACGCGCACCGGCTTGCCGCCGTCGAGCCAGACCAGGGCCTTGGGCTCGGCGAGCCAGCGGGCACCGCGGCCGGGGGCGCCCGCCAGCCTCGAGGGCTCGAGCTTGTCGGGGAACGTGATGGTGTAGAGGCCGTCCTGGCCCTTGACGCTGGCGCGGAAGGCCAGCCGCTTGCCGTCCGGGGACCACAGCAGGTTGCCTTCCGTGCTGTCGGGCACGGAGATGCGCTGGAGGCGGTCGGCCAGGCCTTCGAAGTCGATCTCGACGGGCTTCTCGTCGTCCTTCTTGGCTTTCTCGGCGCCGTCCTTCCCCTCCTTCGGGTCCTTCTCGGCCTCCTCGGCGGGTTCGTCCTTCGCGGGCGCGGGTGCCTCGCCAGCCGCGGCCTCCCGCTCCAGCCGGAACGTGCCGGCCATGAGCCCCTCGATGTTCCACGTCCCCTCGATGCGGGTGCCCTCGAGCTTGCCGTCGGCCACCAGCGCGCCCGTGGGCGTGGTGCCCTCCAAGTGCACGGCGCCCGTCGCGGCCGTCCACTCGATCCGCGTGAGCGTGGCGTCGATCTGCCCGGGCACCGAGAGCGATCCGGACAGGCTCCCTGCGTCGTCGGCCGTGACGACGAGGACGAGGGAGAGCCCGGTCGGCGGGATGGGGGCGGGACCCTCGGCGGTGCCGGTCCAGCGACCCACCAGCGGGGATGCCCCGGCCTGATGCTCGGCGGGAGCGGGGGGCTGCTTCTTCGGTGCAGGCGTGGCGCCCGGTTCCTTCGCACCCTTCGCCTTGCGCCCCTTCATCGCCTCCAGCGCCTTCTCCATGCGCCGGTCGCGCTCCGTTTCCTCCGAGAGGCCCTTGGTCAGGCTGACCACGACGAGGTCGGCCTCCTCGCCCCAGCGCCGTCCGACGAAGGCAAGTCGGTGGCCGTCGGGACTGAACGCAGGCTCGCCGTCGTGGTCGGGGTGGCGGCTCACGTTGTAGGGCGTGGCGTTCTCGTCGTCGGCCGCGCGGATCCAGACGTCGCGGTTGAAGTCGGCGTCGTCCACCGCGTAGGCGATCCAGCGGCCGTCCCGCGAGAGGCTGAAGTCCGGTTCGTCCCAGCCCGTGAGGAGGCGCTTGGGCGAGGCCCCGGCGAGATCGCGCCACCAGACCTCGCCGGCGCCGCGCACATACACGAGGTGCTTGCCGTCGGGTGCGATCTCGAGGCGATGCTCGACGGCGTCGTCCTCGGTGATGCGGTCGACCTTGAACGAGGTCTGGCGCCAGAAGGGCTGGCTCTCGTCGGACCGACGCGCACGCCAGATGTCGACCTGGCCCCCGGCCGCGCTCGTGAACCACAGCGTGGCGTGGTCCGGGCTGAACACGGGCGAGGCCTCGGTCTCGGGCGTACCCGTGATGCGGACCGGCTCGCGCAGCTCGGTGTCCATGACGTAGAGGTCGCCGTCCAGGACCAACGCGATCTCGCGCGCGTCGTCCGTGAAGGCAGCCTCGTCCGCCGACGTCAACGTCAGGCGCTCCACGGGGTCCACCAGCGGCGGGCCTTCGTAGACCAGGGGCAGGGGCCGCGCCTCGAGCGACCCCTCCGGCGCCGTCGCCGCGTGGGTCAAGTCCACGCGAAGCAGGTCCATGCCCACCCGCACGACGGCAACCGGTGCATCGCGCGCCACGGAGAGCGTCAGGACGCCCTGGTCGTCGAAGGACGTGAGGCGGCGCGGAGCTCCGGTCGCGGGATCCACGCGCCACAGGTTGAACGTGCCGTTCTCCTGGCTCGCCACGAGGAGCGCCTTGCCGCCCTCGATCCAGACCGGCCAGCGATCCCCGCGGTCGTGCTGCGTCAACGGTCGGTGGACGTCGGTGCCCAGGTCGTGGACCCACAGGTGGCTTGCGCCATCGCCGTGATAGCCCTTGCGCCAAAGGGGCGCGCCTTCCCGCGTGTAGGCGAGCTGCTTGCCGTCGGGGGACACGCGACCGACGTTGGCACGCGCGTCGAAGACGAGCTCGGCGCGCCCGTCGGGGTCCACGGGCTGCCGGCAGAAGCGGCGCGCGTCGTACCACTCGTGGTCGCGCACGACCCGCGTGAGCAAGGCCGATCCGTCCGGCCAGCAGTCGTAGGCGCGCGAGCCCTCCGTGTGGAAGGTCAGCTGCTCGGGGCGCCCTCCGCTCCACGGCAGGCGCCAGACCTGCTCGTCCCCCGTGCGGTCGCTCGTGAACCAGATCGAGGCGCCGTCGGGCGAGATCACCGGACGGGTGTCCTCGGCGGCGTGGAACGTGAGCCGCTCGACGCGCCCGCCTTCGATGGGCGCGCGCCACAAGTCACCGCGCCACGCCACCACGACCTGCTTGCCGTCGGGCGACACGTCGTGCAGGAGCACGAAGCGCACGTGTTCGGGCTGGTCGGGCGCGGCCGGGGCCGACCGGGGTGCCAGCACCAGGAGGGCCAGCAGGGCGCACGCCATCCGCGTACCCGTCCAGCCGGTCGATCCCTCGTGCATCCGACGCATGCCACCTCCTGGCCCCGTCGCGCCTCCCGGCGGCGCTGGGGAGGGGCAGGGTATCCGCATCGACCCGCCCCCGGACGTTGCGGCATGGGGGGCGGCGGCCGCCGCAGAAGGCCACGTGGCAGCGTCAGCTGGAGGCGGAGGCGTAGGCGCGGAGCGCGAGGCGCCAGGCCAGCGCCAGCACCAGGTACGCCACGGTCGTCGTCAGGACGATGTGCAGGGCCGGCCCGAGGAAGTCGGGGCCCAGCAGGGCCCGCACGGGGAAGGAGACGAGGACGGCGAACGGCAACACGACGGTGAGCAGGCGCCGGACCCAGCCGCGGTAGATGACGTCGGGGCGCGCCATGTACTGGCCGAGACCCATGAACAGGTCGCGCAGGCCCGCGGCGTTGTGCATCCAGATCACGGGCAGCAGGAACAACACGTTCAGCGCGTGGTGGAGGAGGCTGCACACGAGCAGGAGGCCCACGAACCCCAGGAGACGTAGCGCGTCGAGATCGGCCGGATGCGCCGAGATCATCCACGCGAGCACCCCGATGGCGAGCACGAGGTTGAAGAACGAGTTGGCGGCGAACTCCCGCACGCTCAGGAAGAACAGCGAGGAGACCGGGCGCACGAGGTGGAAGTCCAGGTCGCCGCGGTTCACCTGGATGGGGAACCACCACATGTTCGTCGCGAACACGGTCATGTGGAACGCGTCCATGACGAACACGGCGCCGATGAAGACCCGTACGTCGGCGGGCGCCATGCCGAGCAGCGTCGGCGTCCTCAGGAACAGGATCTCGAAGAAGGCCAGCTGGTAGGCGTACCAGATCACGTCCATGCCGAAGCGGAAGAAGAAGTCGACGCGGAACTCCATGGCCCGCATGAAGGCGAAACGGACGAACGCGGCGTAGAGGCGTGCGTACCGCATCACATGCCCACGCCGGTGTACCGGAGACTGCCTCGCCGCCATACCCAGGCGCCGAGTCGCTGCACGATCACGCACCAGACCAGGGCCACGACCATGTGGCGGGCCCAGGTCGCCGGGTCCAGACGTCCGAGCAGGGTCTCGGCCGGCACGCCGAACAGGATGGGAAAGGGCGTGAAGGCCAGCAGGTCCTGCGCCCAGTCGGGGAACAACGCCAGCGGGATCATCATCCCGCCCAGGAGGCTCGTCACGAAGCGCAGCGTGACCGACAGGCTCCAGACGTTGTCGGCCCAGAACGCGACGAGCTCGAGGGGGTAGCCGAGCAGGAAGTAGAGGACATGGCCCAACGCCATGGCGGCGATCGCGCCCAGGACGCCGAAGGGCGTGATGTGGATGTCGGCGGGTCGGCCGACGATGGCCAGGAACAGCCCGCAGAAGAGCGCCAGCTGGACGAGCGCAGGAACCAGGTTGCCGACGGACTGGGCGTACTTGAAGGGCTGGTAGGCGACGGGAAACACGAGGTAGCGGTTGAGCCCCCCTTCGTAGATCTCGTTGCTGATCGTCGTGTCGAGGTCGCCGCCGCGCACGATGCGCCCCAGCAGGACCACCACGACCATGTAGAGCAGCATCGCGTCCAGCGACCAGCCGCGGATCTCCGCGCCGCCCGCCGAGGCGTAGACGGCCGTCCAGACGCACCACGCGAGGCCGAACGTGGTCACGAACCCCGAAGTGCTGCTGATCCAGAAATCGGCCCGGTAGGCGAGGCTACGGCGCACCTGCTGGGCCGTCACGGCGAGGAACAGGCGCGGGCTCATGCGTCGTCGCCGGTGCGGCCCTGGTAGATGCGCTCGATGACCGTGCCGATGTCCTCCTCGTGGATGGCCAAATCGTTGACCGCGAGTCGCGTGAGCAGGAGCTGGGCGGCCTGGGCCACCCGGGCCCGCGGAACGCTCACCGTGACGACGTCGGGCGTACAGGCCAACACGTCGCCCAGCTCCTCGGGCCATGCGCCCAGGTCGGCGGCCGGGTCCGCGCCCGCAGGGACGGTGCGGTGCGCGGTGATGCGCTTGGTCTTCGCGTACCGCGCATGGATCTCGCGGAGCGGCCCGTCGAACACGATGCGGCCCTCGCGCAGGATCACGATCCGTGGGCACAGCCGCTCGATGTCCTCCATGTAGTGGCTGGTCAGGATCACCGCCGGCTGGACGCGGCGCTGGTAGTCGAGGAGGAACTCGCGGATGGCGCGCTGGGCCGTGAGGTCCAGACCGATCGTCGGCTCGTCCAGGAACACGACGTCCGGACGATGGAGCAAGGCCGCGACGAGCTCCATGCGCATGCGCTCGCCCAGGCTGAGGCGCCGCACGGGGACCGTCAGGTAGGGGCCCACGGCGAGGGCCTCGACGAGCTCGTCGAGCGTCGCGCGGTAGCGCTGCGGCGGGATGCGGTAGATCTCCCGCAGCAGGTCGAAGCTGTCGGCCGCCGGCAGGTCCCACCACAGCTGCTGCTTCTGGCCCATGACCAGGGCGATGCGGCTGCGGTAGGCGTTCTCGCGCTTCCACGGCTCGTGGCCCAGCACGTGGATCTGACCGGCGGTGGGATGCACGATGCCCGCGAGCATCTTGACCACCGTCGTCTTCCCGGCGCCGTTGGGTCCCACGAGGCCCACGATCTCCCCGGCCGCCACGTCGAACGAGACGTCCGCCACGGCGTGCTTCTCGAGGGTGTCGCGCTTGAACAGGCCACGCAGGGAACCCCACAGGCCGGGGGCCTTGCGGTGGGTCCGGTAGGTCTTGGCGAGGCCCCGCACCTCGATCACGGACACCCTCCCTGCGCACGCCCGCCGCGTGCACGCCTTCCGCGCGCGACCTCCCGGCGACGGTGCGTGGTACCGTGCCGGGACGTCCCAGGAGGATACGGGAGTGCTGGAGCGACTGGAGGCGTCCTTCCGCAGGACATGTCCCACGGTGGAGCACGCGAGCTTGCGCTGGCATCGCGAGGCGCGCGACGTGGCCCACGTGCGCAACGACGTGGTCGAGCCGTGGGCGCGGGGAGATGCGTCGGGCGTGCTCGTCACCGTCAGGGATCGTGGTGGCGCGGGCTACGCGGCGACCAGCGACCTGTCGGACGCAGGGCTCGAGGGGGCTTTCCGTCGCGCGCGGCAGTGGGCCGATCGCACGCGCGGTCGTTCGATCCAGGCCGAGGTCCCGCTTCCGAGTCCGGTCCAGGGCTCGTACGTCGGCCCCGCGGAGCAGCCGTTCTCGGCTGTCGCGCCGAAGGAGGTGCTCGACCGCCTGCGCCGCGCCTGTGCGGAGATGGCCATCGACGACGCCATCGTGGACCGCCATGCCAGCGTCGAGCACGTCGACGTCGAGACGCTCCTCGTGGACTCGGCCGGGATGCGCGTCCACCAGCAGTACGAGGTGACCATCCCGTTCGCGGTGGCCGTTGCGCATGCGGCCGGCGAGAGCCAGGTCCGGACGCTCGGCGGTCGCGGCCACGCGCGCCAGGGGGGGGTCGAGGTGCTCGAGCGCATCCTGCCGCCGGGACGCGCGCGGCGCGTGGCCGAGGAGGCGGTCGAGCTGCTCGCAGCGACGATGTGCCCCGAGGCCACGTGCGATGTCGTCCTGGCTCCGGACCAGATGATCCTGCAGATCCACGAGTCGATCGGCCACCCGCTCGAGCTCGACCGCATCCTCGGTGACGAGCGCAACTACGCTGGCACGAGCTTCGTGACTCTCGACATGTTCGGCAGCTACCGCTACGGCTCCGACCTGCTGGACGTGACGTTCGATCCCGGGGTGCCCGGCCAGGTCGCGTCGTACGCCTACGACGACGATGGCACGCCCGCCACGCGGGAGTGGCTGATCCGCAAGGGGATCCTGGAGCGGGGGCTCGGGGGGGCCGCTTCGCAGGCCCGCTCCGGCGTCCCCGGCGTTGCCAACGCCCGCGCCTGCGCGTGGAACCGCCCGCCGATCGACCGCATGGCCAACCTCAACCTGGAGCCGGGCACCTCGCGCTTCGAGGACCTGGTGGGGGCCGTAGAGAACGGCGTCTACATGGAGACCAACTGCTCGTGGTCCATCGACGACGCGCGCAACAAGTTCCAGTTCGGCTGCGAGCTGGGGCGCCGCATCCGGGACGGCGAGCTGGCCGAGCTCGTCCGCAAGCCCAACTACCGGGGGATCAGCGCCACGTTCTGGCGCAACCTGGCCGGCGTCGGGGACGCGAGCACGCGCGAGGTGCTCGGCACGCCCAACTGCGGCAAGGGCGAGCCCAACCAGATGGTGCGCGTGGGCCACGCTTCGCCGGCGTGTCGTTTCCGCGACGTCGCGGTGTTCGGAGGCGCATGAGCGATCGCACGGACTCCCCCCGCAGCTGGTGGGAGGGCTTGACGCGCGCGGCATTCGCGAGCCTCGAGGGCAGCGAGCGCCTGGACCTGTACTACGCGGGCGAGTCCACGGACTTCGCGCGCTTCAATGCCGGCCGCGTGCGTCAAGCCGGAGCCGTCGAGCAGCATGCGGTGCGCCTCGCCCTCTCCTCGAGGGGACGCCAAGCGGCGTCGGACATCGACCTCGCCGGACGCCTGACCACGGACGAAGGCCGCGTACGGCACGAAGTGGCCGTGCTCCGGGCCCTCCTGCCCTCCCTTCCCGAAGACCCGTGGCTGCTGCTCGCCGAAGGCGAGCCGGACTCCGTCCGCGAGGTCACGGGGCTGGCCGACGACCCGACGGACGTGTTGGATCTCGTGGTGACCTCGGCACCGGCGAACGCCGACGTCGTGGGCATCTACGCGGCCGGGACGGTGCGGCGTGCCTTTGCCTCGTCCACCGGGCAGCGCAACTGGCACGAGGTCGTCTCGTCGCACGTGGACTGGAGCGCCCATCGCCGCGACGCGCGCGATCGCGCGGTCAAGAAGGACTTGGCGGGTCCGTCGTTCGATCCCGCCGCGTTCTCGCGCAAGGCCGAGGAGGTCGTGCGCGAGCTCGAGGTGCTCGGGCGCCCGGCCCATCCGGTTGCGCCGGGGCGGTACCGCGCGTGGCTCGGGCCCGCGGCGCTGCACGAATGGATGCAGATGCTGGCCTGGGGTGGGTTCGGCCTGAGGGCGCAGCGCACCAAGCAGTCGCCCTTGCAGCGCATGCTCGAAGGCGAGGCGCGCTTCGCCGAGCAGGTCCAGCTGGAGGAGCGCGTGGAAGGTGCGCTCGCACCGGCGTTCCAGGGCGACGGCTTTGCCCGCCCGGGGTGCGTGCCGCTCGTCACCGCCGGCGCTCCCTCGGGGTCCTTGGTTTCGCCCCGCTCGTCGCGGGAGTACGGCGTGCCGCATACGGGCGCGTCGGACGCCGAGCGCCCCGAGGCCCTGGCGATGGCCGGCGGCGTTCTCGCCCACGACGACGTCCTCCGCACACTGGGGACGGGGCTATACGTGGGCAACCTCTGGTACCTCAACTTCTCGGACCGGGGCGCGTGCCGGGCCACGGGCATGACACGCTTTGGCACCTTCTGGGTGGAGGGTGGCGAGATCGTCGCCCCGGTGGACACGATGCGCTTCGACGAGACCGCCTACCACATGCTGGGCGACCAGCTCGTCGCCGTCGGCCGGGAGGTCGAGACGCTGGCCGACGGGTCCACGTACGGAGCGCGCAGCACCGACGTCTGGCGGCTTCCGGGCGTCCTCGTCGACGACTACGCGCTGACGCTCTAGATCGCGGTCACGCTTCGTCGTGGTCGTCGTGCCACGCGTCATCGTGATCGTCGTGCTCGTCGTCGCCGTCGCGGTGGGCGGCGTTGACCCAGGTCATCAGCCCGAAGCCTGGCAGGGCGACGACGCCCGCGCCCCAGTACATGCTCGAGGCCCAGCTGGCGACGTTGGGGATGCGCGTCCCGGCGCCGAAGCGGGCCAAGACGACCAGCTGCACCAAGGCGAAGGCCAGCCCGATCGCGCTCCACAGGACGATGACGTGGCGGGCGTGGACGCTGCCGAGGTCGGCCCCGCGCGCCATCATCCCGAACACGACGTAGGCCGCCAGCGCCACGGTGCCGAGGCAGGTCAGGAGGCTGGCGACGATGTAGATCATGGGCACGGCGGCCTCGAAGGCGTCCGCCTTGGGCATGACCGTCCGGACCAGGAGCAGCAGCAGGAACAGCGCCAGGAACACGGAGAGCGCGAAGCCGAACGCGTTGACCCAGGCCCAGCGCCGCGGGTCGCTCCAAGCCAGGCGGGGCGGGGCGGGCCGACGGGGGGTGCGGGCCATGGCCGGGGCTCCTGACGTTCTCGGGTCGCGGACTCTAGAACGGATCGCTGCCGGCGGCCCGTTTCGAGGACGGACGGGGGAGCGGGGGCGGTCCGGCAGGGCGTGGCGCATGCCTCCCCATCGGCAGGCTGGCGTGCGCGCTGGAACCGCAGGCCCCTGCAGGTAGACCTCCTCGTCATGCCGGAGCTGCCCGAGGTCGAGACCGTCGTGCGTGCCGTCCGCCCGCACGTGGTCGGCCGGCGCATCGCCCGGGCCCGGGTCGCCTGGCCCCGCACGGTGGGTGCCTTGGGGCCGGAGGGCTTCGCGCGCCGCGTCCGCGGGCTCGAGATCCGCGCCATCCATCGCCGCGCCAAGTGGTTCGTCATGGCGCTCCCCTCGAAGGCGCGTCCGCGGCAAGCCTTGTTGGGCCACCTGCGCATGAGCGGGCGACTGGAAGTCCAGCCCGCCGAGCTCCCGCCCCTCTCCTGGGAGCGTGCGGCCCTGCTCTTCACGGACGGCACCTCGGTGCGGTTCATCGACGTGCGCAAGTTCGGTCGCCTCGAGCTGGTCGACGACCCGGATGACCACTTGGCCGACATCGGTCCCGAGCCGCTGGAGCCCACCTTCACCGACGCTGCCTTCACCGCGTGTCTTGCGGGGCGCCGCGGCGGGCTCAAGGCCACGCTGCTCGATCCCCGCGTCGTGGCCGGGCTCGGCAACATCTACGTCGACGAAGCGCTGCACCGCGCAGGCCTGCACCCGCTGCGCTCCGTCGCCACGCTGCGGGCCCCCGAGCGGGTGCGCCTGCGCACGGCGATCGTCGACGTGCTCGCGGCGGCGCTTGACGCCGAAGGCTCGAGCTTCGACGTGTTCTACCGGACGCCCGACGGCCGCCCGGGCAGCTACCAGGACCGCCTCCTCGTCTATGGACGCGCGGGCGAGCCCTGCACCACGTGCGCCTGCCCCGTGCGGCGCATCGTCGTGGCGGGACGCGGGACCCACGTGTGCCCGCGCTGCCAGCGTGCGCCCCGGCGGGCTACGCAGCGTCGTCGGGCGGCAGCAACCCCGCGGCCTGGAGGAGCGCGCGGGCGCTCGAGCCGCTGACCACCCCCGGGCGGACGCGGTGGTCGAAGCGAAGCGTCCCGTCGGAGACGTCCGCGGCGAAGTGCACGTTCCCGATTCGCGGCTCGTCGTCGGCCAACCGCGTCAACGCGAGATCGTGCGTGGTCACGAGCGCCAGCGCGTCCGCGGCCAGCAGGTGCTCGACCACTGCCGTGGCGCCGATGACGCGATCCTCGGAGGTGGTGCCGCCGAACAGCTCGTCGAGCAGGGCGAGGTAGGGCGGGTGCCGACGCGCGTCCTCGACGAGCGTCGCCGTGCGGACGACCTCGGCCTGGAAGCGCGACACGCCTGCGAGCAGGTCGTCGTCCACGCCCAGCGACGTGCCGAGGCCAAACGGGCCGCCGTGCCAGGAGGCGGCCGCCACGGGCGCACCGAGGCGACCCAGGATCTCGTTGAGGCCCACGGCGCGCAGCCACGTGCTCTTGCCCGCCATGTTGGCTCCGCTCACGACGAGAACGGCCGGGTCGGGTGCGCCCAGGGCGATGTCGTTGGCCACGCTGCTCGCGAGCGGCAGCAGGGGGTGGCGCACGGCCGTCGCCTCGAGGCGCGCCGCACGCGTCGCGCCGGGCATCGGCCACGCATCTTCGGGGTGCTCGCGCGTGTACGTGGCGACCGCCGTGGCCGCGTCGAAGGCGCCCAGCTCGCCGAGCCACGCCAGCGCCGCTTTGCCATGCAGGGCGCGCCAGCGCTCCACGCTTCGCGCCAGCCGGGTCCCACTCCCCGTGATCCACACGAAGGGCAGCGCGAAGGGGTTGCGCAGGCTCTCGACCCAGCCGGCCAGCCGCCCGAGACGCGTGGCATGCCCACCTTCCACGCGGCAGCGCGCGGCGACGTCCTCGCCCACGAGGTCAGGCCGCTGGCCCAGGAGCGGCGCCAGGCGCGCGGCGAGCGAGAGCTCGCGGGCCGCAGGCTCCGACGCGGCGAGGGCCTCGGTCACGGGGCGCGCGCGCACGCGCCACACGAGGTTGTGCAGGACGAAGCCGGCGAGCGCTCCGGGGATCCCCGTGGGGGCGCCGGCGAGCCAAGCCCCCACGAGGGCGATGTCGACCACGCATGCCACCTCGACGGCCACGCGCCACGCGCCGCCGAGCTCGCGCGGCGGCGCATGGACCCAGGCCGCGACGCGGTCCTCGCCCAGGGCCTGCGGCGCGTCGGCCGCGGTGACGGCCCACGCTTCGAGGAGATCCGGCTCCGCCGCGAGGCGGGCGGCGCGCTCCTGACGGGCCACGCGCTGTTCGGCCGTGGGCGTGGACAGCGCGAGCGCCACGAGCTCGTGGGCGCCGCGGTGCGTGCGCGGGCGTCCCATCCGGGCCAACAGGCCGCGGGGTCCCGCGACGTGGAGGGCCTCCGCGGTCTCGCGCCACGAGGCGTGGAGCAGCGGCGTGGCATCGAACTCGCCCGCCGGCACGTCGTCGTCGAGGCGGGTCAGGACGTGGTCGCCGTGGAGCACGCGCGCCGTCGCCGCCCTCTCCTTCGCGCCGGCCCGCCCGCTGGCCACGACCAGGAGCGCGAAGGCCACCAGCGCCGCCAGGGCCGCGGACCCGCCCCACGGCGACGGCAGGAGGAGGGCGGACGCGCCCGCAGCGACGAACGCCACGATGCGCCAGGTGCCGAGCCGCTCGCCCGTGGCCTCTGCGGTCGCCAGGTCCTTGCGGGCCATGTCGCGGCGTGCGCTCGCATCCCCGCGAACGGCGTCCCGGGTGGTCGGGCGATCGACGTCAGACAAGGCGGCTCTCCCAGATCTCGTCCAATCGTGCCTCGGACATGCGCCCCGCGGTGCCAAGCTCCTGGGCGAACAGGGCTACGCGCCACTCCTCGAGCGCCCAGCGCAGCGTCTCCAGGGCCGGGTCGTCCAAGCCCTCCTCCTCGGCCAGGGCTTCGGCTTCGCGCCAGCGCCCGAGCCAGGGATCGAGACGTGCCTGCTGGCGACGGTCCGTGGCCAGGCCGCCGTGTCCGATGCGCTGCAGGCGCGCGTCCAGGGCATCGAGGTAGCGCGGCACGCGCGTCAGATGGACCCACGGCGTGGCGGCGAACACGTCCTCCTCCACGAGGCGGGCCAGCTGGCGGATCATGTCGTCCACGGGGGCCTCGTAGCCTGGCGGAGGGCTCATCATCAGCTTGCGCGCCACGGCGTCGTAGCGCTCCAGGATCGCCTCCACGAGATGCACGGCCTCTTCCAGGGCCGCCCCGACCCCGCGCCGCACGCCGTCGCGCACCCGCACGAACGTGGCCTCGTCCCGCGGGACGGCTCGCTCCAGCCCCGCGGCCCGGTCCAGCACGAGCTCGACGATCTCGCGGGCCAGCTGCTGCGGTGTGCCGCGCGTGCGCTGCAGGCGCGACAACCGCGGCCACGACGGATGCGCTTCGAGACGACGGCGCACGGTGACCCCGACGTCCAGGGCGAGCAGGCGGCGCACGGCGCGCCGGTGCAGGCGGTCGGCGCGCGGGCCGGGGTCGACGTGGGCCAGCCGCACCACGTCGCCACCGTCCACGAGCACGGGACGCGCCCGCATGTGGAAGCCGCCGTGGTCGACCTCGACCTCGTCCGGCAGCGTGCCGAAGGACCACGTGCGGGAGGCGCGGGTCTCCGCCTCGCGATCGGCTTCGGCGAGGACGGCCCCGCGGCGCGCGCGCGCCTCGCGGCGCACGGCCTCCAGGTCCCGTCCGCTGGCCAGCACGGCTCCGTGCTCGTCGAGCACGTCGACGCGCGCGAGCAGATGCGGCGGCAGCTGCTCGGGCACGAAGTCGCGGGCGCGCAGCGCACGTCCGGGCCGTGTGCCCAGGGCGTGGCCGAGCGCGACCCGCAGGCTGCCGCGACCGAACTCGAGCTGGCGCGCGAGGGCCGCCGCCGTCTCCGGCAGCGGCACGAGGGGACGGCGCAGGGCCTTGGGAAGCGTGCGCAGGAGCCCCTCGACCTTCAGGGCCAGCCAGCCCGGGACCAGCCACTCCAAGCGCTCCGCGCGCACGCGGCCAAGGGCCGCCAGGGGGACGCGCACGGTGATGCCGTCGGACTCCTCGCCAGGCGCCAGCCGGTAGCGGAGCTCGAGCCGCGCTCCCTCGACGTGGAGGGCGTCCGGCCAGGCCGAGGGGTCGTCGGGCAGCGGCTCGCCGAGCAGCGCCTCCAGGTCGAGGAACAACACGCGGGGGTCGTCGCGCTCCGCCGCCGCGCGCCAGCGCTCGAAGGACGTGGACCCCGTGACCTCGGCCGGTACGCGCGCGTCGAAGAAGGCGAAGCGATCGTCTGCGCCGAGCTCGAGGTCGGGCCGCCGAAGCCGTGCCTGCCAGCCCCGCACGTCCTCCAGGACGCGTTCGTTGTGGCGGCGCCACGCCGCCCGCGAGCGGTAGCGGCCGTGGACCAAGGCATGGCGCAGGAAGATCTCGCGCGCGCGGCGCGGGTGGATGGGCCCGTAGTGCACGCGGCGTCGAGGTTCGAGCACCAAGCCGTCCAGCGTGACGCGCTCGTACGCGTACACGTGGCCGTGGCGCTCGCTCCAGTGGGCGTCGCGGTACTTGCGCTTGACGAGGTGCTCGGCGTACGGTTCGACCCAGTCGCGCCGGATCGGCGCCACCAGGCGGGCGTAGACCCGGCTCGTCTCGACACGCTCGAGAGACACGATCCAGGGGGGGCGCTCCCGGAACAGCACGCTGCCGGGCCAGAGCCAGACGGTGGAGTCGTGCGTGCCGTGGTACGCGTGCCCCTCGCCGCGCATGGCGACGTGGGAGAGCATGCCCGGCACCAAGGCCCGGTGGATGCGCTCGGGGTTCCGGGCGTCCGGGCCCTCGTCGTCGCCCTGGCGGGTCATGTCGCGCAGCTGGCGGACGACGTCGTTCCACTCGCGCCAGCGCGTGAAGCGCAGGTGGTGATCGCGGCACCACGCGCGGAAGCCCCGCCCGCTCCGCGCAGCCTCCTCGCGCGTGCAGTGGTCATGGAGCTTGAGCAGGGTCATCACGTCGGACGCGGGATCGAGGAACCGGGCGTGTGCGCGGTCCGCCGTGCCCGTGTCCTCCGCGGGCCGCTCGCGAGGGTCGCCGGCCCCGAGCGCAGCGACCACGATCCGCAGCGCGTCGACGCAACCCAGGCGCTGGGCCTCGAGCAGCATGCGCGCCAGCCGGGGGTCGAGCGGGAGCCGGGCCAAGGCTCGCCCCGTGTCCGTGAGACGGCCCTCCTCGTCCACGGCCGCCAGCTCGAAGAGGGTGCGGTAGCCCTCGCGGATGGCCTTGGGGCGGGGCGGGTCGAGGAACGGGAACGCCTCGATCGGGCCCAGCTTCAGGGCCTTCATGTCGAGGATCACGCCCGCGAGGTTGCTGCGCAGCAGCTCCGGTGCGGTGTGCCGGTCGCGGCGCTCGAAGTCGTCCTCGTCGTAGAGGCGGATGCACACGCCATCGGCGACGCGTCCGCAGCGTCCCGCGCGTTGCGCCGCGCTGTCTTGGCTGATGGGCTCGATCGGCAGGCGCTGGACGCGCAGGTGGGGGCTGTAGCGGCGTACGCGTGCACGGCCCGTGTCGACGACGTGGTGGATGCCCGGAACGGTCAGGCTGGTCTCGGCGACGTTCGTCGAGAGGACGATGCGGCGCCGCGGCGAGGGCGCGAAGACGCGGTCCTGCTGCTCGACGGGCAACCGGGCGTAGAGCGGTAGCACGTCCACGGGGCCCAGGTCGAGCTCGCCAAGGTGCGCGGTGACCTCCGCGATCTCCCGCGCGGTGGCCAGGAACACGAGGATGTCCCCCGGGCCCTCGGCGAGCAGCTCGCGACACGCCGCGGCCACGGCGCGCTCGAGCTCGACGGGATCGCCGTTCTCGTCGGTTCCGGGCGGGCGCCAGCGCACCTCCACCGGATAGGTCCGGCCCGAGACCTCCACGACAGGTGCACCCCCGAAGTGCTCCGCGAAGCGTTCCGTGTCGAGCGTGGCCGACGTGATGACGACGCAAAGGTCGTCGCGGCGCTCGATGAGCCGACGCACGTAGCCGAGGAGGAAGTCGATGTTGAGGCTTCGCTCGTGCGCCTCGTCGAGCAGGATCGTGTCGTAGGTCAGCAGGTCCGGGTCGCGCCGCGTGGCCGCCAGCAGGATGCCATCGGTCATCACCTGCACGCGGCACGTCGGCGGGGCCGTGTCGTGGAAGCGGACCGTGTGACCGACGGCCCGCGGGCCTTCGGCGCCGAGCTCCTCGGCGATCCGCCGCGCGACGCTGCGCGCCGCGATGCGCCGCGGCTGCGTGTGGCCGATGCGCCCGGCGAGGCCACGCCCCGCCGCCAGGGCCAGCTTGGGCAGCTGGGTGGTCTTGCCCGAGCCCGTCTCGCCGCACACCACGAAGACGCGTTCGCGCCGGAAGAGGTCGATCAGCTCCTGCGCATGCGCGGCCACCGGCAGCTGGGGGGGCACGTCGAGGCGCAAGGCCAGCGAAGCCCGCTGCTCCTGCCGTGCGGCGGCTTCGGCCCAGGCCTCTGCGAGCCGTGCGCCCGCCGCTTGCACGTCGTCGCCGCGCCGTGCCCGGCGGGCCAAGGAGCGCGAGCGTAGGAGGAGGCGCGCGGCATCCACGCGGGCGACATCGGGAAGCGGCCGCGGGAGGAAGTCCTGGGTCATGCGTGGCTGCCCGACGGGACGAACAGGGCGGTCACGATGGGCCTGGCTTCACAGGACCGGCATGCGCGGGACGTGGTGCCGAAGGTGGGACTCGAACCCACAAGGGAGTAACTCCCACTAGGTCCTGAACCTAGCGCGTCTGCCAATTCCGCCACTTCGGCGCGTGGTGGGGGGAGGGTAGTCGGTGGGCCGCCGTGGTCAAGGGGGCGCTGTGGCGTCGGGGCTGGGGACGTAGACTGGCCGCATGCCGGAGGCCCCGCCCCCGCGGCGCCGTCGACGCATCCTGCGGGGCGCCCTGGTCCTTCTCGTGGTGGTGACCGCCACGGCTGCGGTGTTGCTCGTGCCCCGCTGGCGTGGGGTGCGGCTCTGGCTGGACCTGACCGGCGACGGTGCCCTGACCCTGGGCGCACGCACCCTCCACGCCGTGCCCCTGACGCCCGAGGAGGCCAAGGCCCCCTGGGCGCCCAAGGCGTGGCTGGCCTCGTTCCCGCCGGCGCAGGGCGAGGCGAAGACGCTGCCGGGTCTGTTGTTCGTCCACGGCCTCGCGGCGGACGGTCTGGGCGACGAGCGCATCCAGCGGGCCGTGCATGCGTTCTGCCAAGGAGGCTTCTTCGTGCTGGCCCCCGAGGTGGCCAGTCTGCGCTGGCCCGGCGAGCGGGAGCCCGACGTCGGCGATCTGGCCCACGAGTGGCGCCGCATGGTCACGCCGGGCGAGGCCCCCGAGGAGGCGGACCCCGAGCGCGCGGGAGGAGTCGGCGTGAGCCTCGGCGGCGCGCTCCTGCTGCGGTCCGTGGCGCACGCCGTGCGCGCAGGCGCCCAACCGCCGCGCGCGCTGCTGCTGCTCGGCGTGCCGTACGACCTCGAGCCGCTGCTCGCCGCGTGGAGCGGAGCGCCGCCGTCGGGCGCGACGAAGGGCGAGCTCGACGACCATGCGTTCGCCCGGCACGCCGTGCTGCAGGCGGCGGCCGGCGAGCTGTTCGCGGACCGACCCGACGTCCACCGCGCGGTCCAGGCGTGGCTCGGGGCCGCCCAGGTGCCTGCGGGCCGGCCGGCCACGGACGACGCGGACGCACTCGCGTTTGCCGCCTTCGCCGTGGACCCCACGGCGGATCGCACATGGCACCAACGCGTACGCGACGCGGCGTGGGCGCGCTTGGGCCCGCTGTCCCTCGCGCAGCACGTGGACGAGCTGGAGGTCCTGTCAGCCGTCCCGGTCTACCTCGTGCACGGGCGCGGCGATCGTCTCGTGCCCGTCGACCAGATGAGGGCGTTGGCCAAGCACCTGCCGCGGGCGCACGTTCTCGAGAGCTCGCTGCTCGGTCACGCCGACATCGGGTCGGCCACGCTCGCCGAACGCTGGGCCCACGTCGTGGACGTGGACGACTTCCTCGACGAGGTGGACCCGTGAGCGGCGCCCGCGCCGCGCGCTTCGGTGCGCTGGCCCTCGCCCTGGTGCTCGGCGCCGTCGTGGCGTATGCGGCATGGGGGACGCGGGGCGGCGCAGGCGCCCGCCTCGACTTGATCCGCGACTGGGCGCCGGACGAGGACGTGGCCCTCTGGACGGCCGAGTGGGAGCGGCGTGCCCCACAGCACCTCGAGCTCGGGGATCCGCCGGGGGACGGTCCCGTCCACGAGGCGCGCTACTGGTTGTCGCGCGGCAGCCACGTCCTCGAGCTCAAACGCCGGGGCGATCGCCTGTTCCTGCGCACGTTCGGGGTCGACGAGCAGACCCTGGGTGGGGGCTGGGGCGCGCTGGCCGAAGGTCGCATCCACGGGGGGACGGACGACGCCCCGTTCGGAGGCGCCGTGGCCACGTTCACCTGGAGCTGCCTCGGGGTCCGCTACCGCCAGGCCAGCTCCGGCATCGGGCGCCTCGTGTTCGATGCGACGGGCGAGCTGGCGCGCGCCACGTACATGGCGTTCGAGGACTTCGACACGTGGCTCGAGGCCGACGCCGTGGTCGCGCGCGGGGATCCGCCTCCCCGTGGAACCCTGGAGGGCCAGGTCCTGATGCCGGCCGACGCGCCGCGCTTCCGCCCGGACGTGGACTACTCCGT
The DNA here is from genome assembly GCA_050248855.1 of Planctomycetota bacterium. Lineage (GTDB taxonomy): Bacteria > Planctomycetota > PLA2 > PLA2 > JAEUHO01 > JACKGW01. Next base: position 21,574 of record JBFWRP010000001.1, read on the forward strand.
GCGCGTGGAGGTCGTGGAGCGGGACGGCGGGCCGGTCGCCGAGGCGCTGGTCCAGGTGATGGCGCACGACGCGTCGCGCGTGCGGACCGACGAGAGCGGTCGCGCCGAGGTCACGTTCCCGGGACGTGCGTGGCCCGTCGCCGTCGTGATCACGGCGGGCCATCCGGACTACCGCAACGGCGACGTCGTCGCGTTTGCGGACGACGCGGACGTGCGCTGGGTGGCCCGCGGCCGGGCGCGTGGCACGTTGCGCATCGAGCTCGACCCGCGCGTGCCCGGCGACGACCCGGCCTACCGCTTCGTGCCGCCGCATCCCGATCACGATGTCGACGACGTCATGGCCTGCGGCACATGCCACGTGCCGCAGTACCAGGAGTGGCTCGGCTCGCGCCATGCGCGCATGGACGACCACGGCCATGTGCTCCACGAACGATCGCGCCATATCGAGGCCGGGCGCGACGTCGAGGCCTGCGACGGCTGCCATCGCCCCGGGCATGCCCTCGAGCCCTCGCCTACGCCGCGTGGGCTGCTCGACGCCAACCACTGCGACCTCTGCCACAAGATCGCGGCCGTCGCCGATGTGCGCGAGGACGGCGTCCTGGGGGCCTACGTGATGGGACGTCCGTCGCCCGACGCGCCCTCGCGCCCGGGGACGATCCACCAGGTCTTCGGCACGCGACCGGACGTCACCTACCTCTGGATGGGCGCGGTCTGGAACCCGCTGTTCGGCGCCAGCCACCTCTGCGCCGGCTGCCACCAGGGCGCGGGCGGATGGCGGGAGGAACGACTGCCCAAGCTTGCCACGTTCGACGAGTGGACGCGCTGGGCGCTCGCCGTGGGGCCCGACCGCGCCCAGTCGTGCCAGGACTGCCACATGCGCGCCGGGGGATCGCGGGACGTGGACGGCAACCCGGTCGTGCAGCTGGCTTGGGATGGCCTGCACCGCACGCCGTGGCAGGTGCATGCGCATGACTTCGTCGGCGTGTCGCCCGGTCGCCTGGGCGAAGCGCTCGACGTGGAGACCACGAGCACGCATGGCGCGGACATCGTGGAGGTGCGCGTCCGCGTGACCAACCGCGGGGCCGGTCACAAGGTGCCCACGGGGACGTGGAGCAAGCACCTGGTCCTCGGCGTGTGGGCGCGCCAAGGTGGACGGGATCTCGCGCTCGTGGAGGGTCCGCGAGCCTGGCTGGATGCGCGCGCCGGCGAGCCCGCGGGGCGCGAGCCTGGCGACTGGCGACGCCCCGCCGGGTTCGTCTTCGGCATCTCCCCACGCGCAGGCGGGGTGACGCCGTTCCGTCCGCTGGACCTGTTGGGTGCGTGGCGGGCGAGCGACGTCGAGGACACGCGTCTCGAGCCCGGAGCCACGCGCGAGCTCGTGTTCCGGTTCGCCGCTGCGGGCGACGAGCCGGCCGAGATCGACGTGCGCTGGCAGCATCGGCGCGGCGCGCTGGGCGCAAGCTCCGCGGATGCCCCCTGGCAGGTGCGCCCGCACGACCCGCCGCCGGCGCTGACCCTGGGACGCACGGTCACGCGCAGCACCTTGCGGGGGCCGTGATGAGGCGCCCCGTGCTTCCCGCCTCCGTCGCGCCGCTCGGCCTCCTGCTCGTCACGGCGGCGTGCGGCGGGCCCGCCGTCAACCCGTTCGAGAAGAAGATCCTCGAGGTGCCCCGTCGCGTGGGCTCCGAGGATCTCGACGATCACCTGCGCCGCCTGCAGGCCGCGGCCGCCGGTGAGCGGGCTGCGGCGCTGTGGGCCCTCTCCGATCTCGGCACGGCCGACCCGGCGCTTCGGGGCGAGCTGGCGAAGGCGCTGGCGGACCCCTCCGAGGAGCTGCGCTTCGCAGCGCTCCACGCGCTGGCCCGTCGGGGCTTGGCCCCCGGGGCCACGGGACGCGATCTCGTCGAGCCCGTGCTGCAGGCGCTCGAGTCGGACGCCGTGGGCATGCGCGCCGCCGCGCGGGACGCGGTGGCGGCCCTGGGATCGCACGCCGTGGACGGACTGGTCCAGCGGCTCGGCGCCGGTGCGGCGCGCGCACGTTGGAACGCCGCGGCGGCCCTGGAGCGGCTCGGCGCCGAGGCGGTGGCCGCAGAGGGCGCCCTGGCCGCCGCCTGGGCTCGCGAGACGGACGCGGCGGTGCAGGAGCGGTTGGCGGGCGCCCTCGCCAAGGTCGGCCCGGAGGGGGCCGCCACGCTGCTCGATGCCGTCGCGGGCTCCGATTCCGGGCGCTCCACGCTGGCGGTGGTCGCCCTGCGCTCCGCCCCGGCACCTGCGCTCGCCGGTGCGGCCCGAGCGCGGCTCCGCGAAGGCGCCGCGGCAGGTCTGCGTGATGCGGTGGCGCAGCTGGCCGCGCAGCGGCGCGACGTGGCGGAGCTGCTGGTTGCCGAGCTGGTCGGCTTGCTCGCGGACGAGGGGCCGGCTGCGCTGGACGCCGAGGACGCGCTCCTTGCGGTCGGTGAGCCCGCGCGCGCCGCGCTCGAGGGTCTCGCACGCCAGGAGGGCGCTCCCGGAGCCGAGGCGGCGCGCGACCTCCTGGAACGGCTGGGCGACTGACGGCCGCTCCCCAAAACGAGCTGCGCCGGCTTGCCAAGCAAGCCGGCGCAGTGGCTCGAGGGCCTCGAACACGTCCGCGGGCGAGCCCGCGGTGGGCGTCTAGAGCTTGTAGAAGTACGTGTCGATGTACTCGAGGTTGAGCATGAAGTTGTAGCCGCGCGCCATGAGGTGACGGCGCGGGTAGAACTCACCGCTCGAGAGGTAGCCGATGGCGGCCAGCGTGGCGGCCTGCACGTACTGGTCGTCGCCCTTCTCGGTGACGTCGACCAGACGCGCGTAGGTCTCCGGGCGACGGTCCTTGGTGAGGCCGAGCGCGTAGACCATGTGGCTGGCCACGAAGCCGTTGCGCATCTCCTCGCTGCGGATGAACGAGCGGATGTCGTCGGCACCTTCCTGGGTGCCCAGCAGCGCGAGGCCGAGAGCACCGTAGGAGCGCGGCGTCGGGCTCGACGTGTCGCGCACCATCTTCAGGATCTCCTTGCCGGACTCGCCACGGCCCACGAGGCCGCACGCCAGGGCCGCGTAGCCCTTGATCACCGGGTGGGCGTCGGTACGCACCAGCTGACGCAGGCGCTCGTCACAGCCCTTCTGGATCTCCTCGGAGGCCGGGACCGCGCGGTCCTTGTTGCCGATGAGGCCCAGGGCGATGCAAGCCGCACCACGCGTGCTCGGGTTGCGCTCGTCGCTCATGCGGATGGCGTTCTCGTACGCGTCGTCGGCGCCGCCGATCGCCATGCCGAGGATGCAGTACTCGCGCATGCCGATGCGGTCGCGCTGCAGCTCGCCGCGCAGGAAGCGCAAGGCCAGGTTCTGCGGGTTCTGGGCGTTGATGCGGCCCAGGCTGATGGCGCACATGCGGCGGACGAACACGTCGTTGTCCTTGCGCAGGGCTTCACCCAGGTCCTTGATGATGTCCTTGACCGTGCCGGCCATCGCAATGCGCTGCTCGTCGATCTGGGCCTCCAGCGCCTTGATCTTGGCCTCGTCATCGGGCGAGATCGGGATGCCGACGTACTCCTCGTAGGGAGCGCGGATGGCGGCGATCTCCCGCTCGGCGGCGGTCCGGTAGTCGAGGACGCCCAGCGCGATGGCGGCCGAACGACGCACGTGGACGTCGCGATCGGCCAGACCCTTGCGCAGGGGGGCCTCGCCGACGTTCAGGTCGCCGATGCGGCCGAACGACTCGACGGCCAGGGCGCGGTACTCGGGGCGCACGTTCTTGGTCTTGAACGCGATCTCCTCGAGGAACGTGGGGATGGCGGCGTCCTTCGTGTCGGCGCCGTTGTAGCCAAGGCCCATGAGCGCGGCCGAGACCAGCTCGTAGTAGCCGTCACGGACGTCGGCGAGCTCCTGGAGGAGGCCGGTCGCCATGGGGTGCTTGAGGTTGGTCAGCGTCAGCGCCAGGAAAGCGCGGACTTCCTCGTCGGCCTTCTTGTCGCTGGCGACCTCGTAGATCGGCAGCACCGACGTCTCGTCGGCCACGTAGAACAGGCCGAGGGCGGCCGCGCGAGCCACCTCACGCTTGCGGTGGCGGAGCTTGCCCTCGAGGAGGCGGCGCGCGTCAGCCCGCTGCGTCTCGTTGGCGGCGATGCGACCCATCGTGATGAGGGCCGACTCGGCGACGAACACGTGCTTGTGCTCGGCCATCTTCTTGAGCATCGGCCACATCTCGGCGACGCGGTTGGGATGCAACGGCTGCGGGCCGTTGCGCGTGAGGCCGGTCTCGTCCGGGGTGATCTCGCGCTTGACCCAACGGCGGGGGAAGAACTCGACGCGGTTGAGCTCCCACCAGACTTCCCACGTGCCGTTGTCGACGGCAGCGCCCTTGCGCTCCGGGCCACCACCGAGGGTCGTGCCACCCGTGGAGCCGGTCTGCGGAGGCGTCGTGGGCGGAGGCGTGGTGGGGGGCGGCGTCGACGGGCCCTCGTCGCCACCGGTCGTGTCGCCGTCGGGCGGGGGCTCGTCCGCGGGCGTCTCGGCAGGAGGCGCGTCCGCCGGGTCACGCTGACCCGTGTCGACGCTGCCGCCAGGGCGCTTGAAGCGGATGCAGGACTCAGCCGGCGACACCATCATCAGCGCGGCGAGAAGAGAACCGGCTAGCCCGGCTACGAACCATCGGGTCATGACCACCTCCGTCGGCTTCCTGCTCGCGGATGCCGTACTTGCAAGGTCTACAAACGCCGTACCCTAGGGCAGCGGATCGCGCGAGGCAACGGTCCTGGGCCCGCGCCAAGGGATTTCCGGGCCCTTTGCCCCCGTTGTCCGGGCCAGCCTGCTGGTAATCAGGTTTCCATCTGGCGTAGCGCGCGCGAGGGACCCCGCTCGCGAGGTCGTGGCGCGTCGGGCCCGTGAAACCGGGCGGTGGCGGCGCTACGGCCCGGTGACGTCAAGGCCACCGGCAACGGGTGCAGGATCGCACGTTCCACACCAGCGGGGACCGAGCCCCAGGGCCTCCATGTAGCCGGCCGCGTCCAGCGCCGGTGGGCGCAGGACGCTCCCGGGCTTCGAGAGGCCCGGTATGCCCGGGTCGATGCACGGGTGGCGGCGCAGGACGAAGCCCTGACCGTCGGAGAGCCGGGCGCCGCCCGTGGCGAACCAGTGCATCAGGTAGAGGTTGCCCTCCTGCGTGCAGGTGCCGTTCGTGCCGTTGGCCGGGCAGTCGAGCGTGTCGTCGATGATGTCGTGCGTGCCGCTTGCTTCGACGGTGTGGTAGAGGCCGAGGTAGTGGCAGATCTCGTGGGCGGCCACCAAGCCGAGCACCTCGGCGGAGGCGCCCACGAAGATGCACATCACCCCACCGGTGCCGACGCCCTTGCGACGCGGCCCCCCGATGGCGCCCGCTACGCCGGCGATGGTCTGCCCCGGCGGGGCGCCCATCGAGATGCGCTGCACGAAGCAGAGGTTCAGGCGGTTCTCGCTGGCGGCGCCCGTGGCCCGCAGCATGGCGCGGAACTCGGCGTCCGTCTGGACATCCGTGTAGGCAGCGTCGCCCAGGTCGTACCAGTCGACGTCGCCCAAGACGATGGCCTTGGCCGCCAGGGTGCTGCGGATCTGGTCCAGGAACGTCAGCATCCGCGCGTTCGTCGGTGCCGACGCCGCATTCACGGTGATGCCGGGCGCGAGGAACACGTTGAGCGGCAGCGCGCCGAGCTGGTCACCGCCCGGTTCGCGCCGCTCCACCACGATGCGCACGTCCACGTCGTCCTCGTCCCCCGTCACGCGCCACAGCCGCACGCTGTAGGTCCCGCCGCCGGGAACAAGCTGCAGGGGCGCGCGATCCGAGTTGGGCACCGTCGTCACGAACAGCGGCGTGCCCAGGTTCCAGCGCAGGGGCCCCGTGTTCGCCAGCGTCTCGTACGCGCGCCCATCCGGCCCGAGCAGCTCCGCCAGGCCGTACGCACCGCCCGACTCGTGCGTCGCCTCGATCGTGAACGAGATCGCATCGGCGGGCACCCCGAACGGGATCGACTCGGTGCGGCCCGTACCGTCGAACGCGAAGCGACCAAGCGCCAGGACCTCCTCGGAGCCCTCGCCCGGGCTGCGCGCGATCACGGGCAGCGCGATGTCCGCACCGAGGTCGTCGGGGCCGATCCGAGCCGTCCCGTCGGCGAGCCCGGCCGAGGTCGGCGCGTAGCGCACGGTGAGCGCGAGCGCCCCGCCGGGGGCGACGGCGGCCGGCAAGCCTCCGCCGACCAAGGACAGGCTGCTCGACGGAAGATCGATCGTCTGGATGGTCACGGTGCTGAGCGCGCTCCGGTTGACCAGGGTCACGCTGCGCTCGACGGCCTCGCCCGTGGCGAGGGTGCCGAAGTCGAGCGCCGGCGTGGAGAGGTCGAAGGCGACCGCCTCGGCGCGTGCACGCACGAGCAGCTCGACGTCTTCGCTGGCCGTCGCTCCGACGAACCTGAGCTGGAGCGCGCGCGTGTACGTGCCGGGCGCGTCCGGGGCGAACCGCAGCGGCAGGTCCACCACTTCGCCGGCGCCCACGGGTCGCGGGAGGAAGCCCGGCACGATGGAGAACGGCGCCGCGTCCGCAACGAGCTCCAGCGTGCCCGCTGCCCCCAGGGGGTTCGTCACGGGCTGCACCACGTCGGTGGACGGCACCAGGGCGAGCGTGCCGAGCTCGATGGCACCGTCGCCACCCCCGCCGCCGCACGCCGCGGCGACGAGCAGCAGGAGGTACACGGCGATCCAGGCTCCGTGGCGGCGGGGCAGCGGCTTCAAGCAATCCCTCCCGGTCATGCCCCGGTGGCTCCGGAGATGGTGGTCCCCGAGCTGTCCCGTACGCGACGTGCCGGACTCGCCCCGCCCGGGATCCTACCCGCGCCAGGGCGCCGGGCCTCGCCGTAGGCGTGCACCTCCCGGGGTGCGGACGGACGGCTCCCATCCTGCTGCGGCGGGTCATCGCCGCTTGGATCGTCCCGGGGGGGGCAGCGCGTACGCCTCGCCTCGGGGCCGGAGCCGAGGTCGCTGCGCGGCGGCGCGCGGCGTTCGCCACCGCCGCGTCACCGCGGCCGCGGGCAAGCAACGCCTGCCGCGTCGCCTCCGCTACCTTGGCGCGATGCACGGTACCCGCCGCCTCCTGCTGCTTGCGCTCGGGCTTGTGCTCGCGACGCTCCCTCCCGGCCTCGGCGGCTGCGCCAGCTCGAAGAAGCTGGCCGACGGCGGCCCGGTGGACGGCCTCGTCTACGGGGTGCTCGGGTTCGATCGCGACCCCCGCTACTACTTCGAGACGCTGCGTGACAGCCACGATCCGCAGAGCGAGGACTTCGCGTACCGCCTGACCTCCGACACCTACCTCGTCGACAAGAGCGTGGACGCCGCGGGCCGGCTGGGGGGCGTCGACTACAGCCGCCTCGAGGGGCAGGCCCAAGCCGCCGTCCTCCTGTCGAATGTGCTGCTGGAGGACCCTGCGGCGCTCGCACGGACCCAGGCGGCCTCGAGCCTCACGCAGATGGGCCTGAAGCTGCCGCGCTATCCGCGGCCGCCCGGTCAGCGCGAGCGCATCGAGCGCGGTGACAACCTGTTGGCCGCGCTGCGCGAGCTCGATGCCATGCATGTCGGGCCGCAGGGTCCGCTGCGCGACCCCGCGTACGCACCGCGTCGCCTGTTCCTCGTACGCGCCATGGGCGACATGAACATCGTCGACCTGGAGATCGCCCGCGACGCCGTGCGCCCCTTCACGACGCGCGGCTACCTGATCGACGCCACCGATCCGAGCCTGCGCACGGCCACGGACACGGCGCTCGTCAAGCGCATGGCGGACCTGGTCCGGCTGTCGCTGCAGGCGGCCCTGGACGCGCCGTACGACCACGTGCGGCGCGAAGCCCTGATCGGCCTCAAGCTGCTCGGCGACCGCCGGTCGGAAGATGCCGTGCTCACGCGCTTGCCGCTGGAGCCCGACTGGCAAGTGCGGGCCGAGGCCATCGAGTACCTGGGGAAGATGGCCTCGGAGAAGGGCGTCGAGGCGCTCCTCCCGCTGCTGGAGGATGGCGACCCCACGCTCCGGCACAAGGCCCGCCAGGCGCTGGTGCGCATTGCGGGACGCGACCTCGGCCGCGAGCGCAGCGCGTGGACCTCGTGGGCCGAGGCGCGCTACCCGGAGCTGGCCGAGCGCGCTGCCGAGCGCCGCGCGGCCCGCGAGCGCGCCGAGGACGGCTCCGTTCCGCCGCCCACCGCCCCCGACCCCGCCACGCCGCCCGCGCCGGGTCCGGTGGACGATCTGCCCTCGGCCGACGACGTGCTTCCCCCTGCGGACGACGTGCTGCCGCCGGCAGACGACGTCCTGCCCCCGGGGCCGTGAAGGCCGTCATGGGACCCACTGCGTGACCGAGGCCACGACGCGACGTCGCGGGCTCATGCGCTGGCTGCGCCTGCTCGCGCTGGTGGGCGTCGTCCTGCTGCTCGCGCGGATGGTGCACTGGCACGACCGCATCGAAGCGCCGGACGGGAGCGTGCTCGAGGGCCGCATCACGCGCTGGGCCGAGGACGGCGCACGCATCGAGACGACCGACGGACGCGGCGTCGACGTGACCGTCGCCCCCGATGCCAAGGGCCGGCGTCCACGCGTCGCCTACGGGTTGGCGAGCACCATGCGGCGGCTGGGCGAGCACCCGGGTCGGATCGCCGTCGTGGCCCTGGCCCTGGCCGTGCTGGTCGCCATGACCGCTTGGCGCTGGCACGCCCTGGTGGCGGCCATCGGGCTCAGGCTCTCGCGCTGGCGTGCGCTGGGACTGACGTGGATCGGGGGCTTCTTCAATCTGGCCGTGCCGGGCTCGACCGGTGGCGACGTCGTCAAGGCTTGGTACGTCGCCAAGGACACGGGGGCCGGTCCGCGCGCCGTGCTCACCGTCTTCGTGGACCGCGTCATCGGACTGGTGGCGTTGGTGTTCCTGGCGGCGCTCGTGCTGGCCGTGCAGCCTGCCGGAGACGGGCAGAGCGCGGCGCGGCACGTGGTCCTGGTCGCCGGTGCCGCGATGCTCGTGGGCGGCTCCCTGTTCCTCGTGCGGCCGCTCCGGCGGCGCCTGGGGCTCGGTCGCCTGGTGGCGCGCTTGCCGTTCCAGAACGTGGTGGCCGAGCTCCGGGCGGGTCTCACGCTGTACCGCCGCCGCCCTCTTGCGTTGGCTGGCGCGCTGGGCATCTCGCTGGTGAACCACGCCGGCGCCGCCCTGGCCGTGGCCGCGCTCGCCGACGCGCTCGACATCCAGGGCGCCACGCCCGCAGCGTGCTTGGCCGCGGTCCCGTTGGCCAACCTGCTGAGTGCGATCCCGCTGGCGCCGGGCGGCTGGGGTGTGGGGGAGTGGGCCTTCGCGACCTTCCTGGCGCCCCACGGCGTGGCCGCGACCGAGGCCGTCACGTTGTCCATCGTCTACCGTTTCATGACGCTCGCGGCGAACGCACCCGGCGGCCTCTTGTGGGCCTCGTGGCGGACGCCGATCGATCCCGACGACATCCGCGCCGACGTGGAAGCGGCTGCCTTGCAGGCCGCCCACGACATCGAGGCCCACGCGCCCGAGGAGGACCCGTCCGATGCCGAACGCCGCTGACGCCGCCGCCACGCCCACGCTCGTGGTGGTCGGCACGGTTGCCTTCGACGACATCGAGACGCCCGCGGGACGTCGCGACGGCATCCTCGGCGGCAGTGCGACGTACTTCGGCGTGGCGGCGTCGTGGTTCACGAAGGTCGGCATCGTCGGCGTGATCGGCGAGGACTTCCCCGCGGCCTACCGCGCCGTGCTCGCGCGCCACGACCTGGACCTGGCCGGGCTCGAGGTCGCCCAGGGCGGCAAGACCTTCCACTGGTCCGGTCGCTACGAGGGCACGATGAACGAGGCGCAGACGTTGGTCACCGACCTGAACGTGCTGGAGACCTTCGCGCCCAAGCTGCCGGCAGCGTTTCGCAAGACGCCCTACGTGTTCCTGGCCAACACCGACCCGCGCATCCAGGCGAGCGTGCTGGACCAGCTCGCATCGCCCACGCTGGTCGTCATGGACACGATGAACCTCTGGATCTCGATTGCCCGCGAGCCCCTTCTTGCCGTGATGAAGCGCGTCGACGGCGTGATCCTCAACGACCAGGAGGCGCGCGATCTCTCGGGCCACTCCAACCTCGTCGCCGCGGGACGCTGGATGCTCGAGAACGGCCCGCGCGCTTTCGTCATCGTGAAGAAGGGCGAGCACGGCAGCTTCCTCTTCAGCAAGGAGCGCCTTCTCGCGCTCCCGTCCTTCCCGCTGGACCAGGTCGTGGACCCGACGGGCGCCGGCGACAGCTTTGCCGGCGGCGTGATGGGCTGGCTGGCCGGCCACGATGTCGCAGCGGACGGCCCGCCCACGCCGCGCGAGCTGGCCGAAGCCATGCTCCGCGGCACCGTCGTCGCTTCCCACACGGTCAGCGACTTCGGCCTCGACCGCCTCGGCCATCTCCTGCCCGACCAGATCGAGCAGCGCGCCGCCGAGTTCCGCACCTTCCTGACGCTTCCGTAGGCAGCGTCCCGGGAGGCAACCGTGCATCCTTCGCTTGCGCGCCGATCATCGTCATGGCTGCTCGCGCTGATCCTCGCCTCCCCGGGCGCCGCCCTCCTCCAGGGGCGCGTCGGCTTCGCCGGCGAGGACAGGGGACCGGGCGGCCCGCCGGGCCATGCTGCGCGGGCACGCCCCGCTTGCCGCGGACGATCTCGTTCACGCGCTGCACGGGGACCCCGAGGTGCGCGGCCAGTGCGACCTACGTGATACCCATGGGCTCAAAAAAGCTCATGCAGGAGGATCTGTCCCGGGTGGGTGGGAAGGCGGCGTGTGGGACGCATTGCGAGATCGTACGTACGTCGCTCGCGAAATGCCGTACGGAGGCGGGGATTCCTTCCGCAACTTGCCGATCGTCTTCCCATCGGCGCCCGCCCAAGGCGGCAAGCTGCGGAAGAAATCCCCGCCACCTCCGCCCTTCAGGCGAGGATGCGCGCCGTCGCCGTTCTCCGAGCTTGTCACCCGTCCCGCGGCAAGCAACGCATCCGCCTGAAGGGCAGCAACGCGCATCCGCCGTGCTCCAAGCGTTTGAGCGGTCCCCCGGCTGAGGCCGGAGGCACCATTCATAGTAGTGCCGGGATTCCCAGCGCGAGCCCCGTTTCCTTCTCGATCAAGGCGCGGACGTCGGGGTTGGCGCGGAGGAACTCGCAGGACTTCTCCTTGCCCTGGCCCAGCCGCGTGTCGCCGTGGGAGAACCACGAGCCGCTCTTGGCCACGATGCCGCCGTTGACGGCGAGGTCGATGAGATCGCCCACGTAGTCGATGCCCTGGCCGAAGAGGATGTCGAACTCGGCCGTGCGGAAGGGGGGCGCGATCTTGTTCTTGACGACCTTGGCGCGCGTGCGGTTGCCGACGAACACGTCGCCCGGTCCCTTGATGGAGCCGATGCGGCGCATGTCGATGCGCACGCTGGCGTAGAACTTGAGCGCGTTGCCGCCCGTCGTGGTCTCGGGGCTGCCGAACATCACGCCGATCTTCATGCGGATCTGGTTGGTGAAGATCATGGCCGCGTTGGACGTGCGGATGGCACCGCCGAGCTTGCGCAGGGCCTGGCTCATGAGGCGGGCTTGCAGGCCGACGTGGCTGTCGCCCATCTCGCCTTCGATCTCGGCCTTGGGCACGAGCGCCGCCACGCTGTCCACGACGACGACGTCGACCGCGTTGCTGCGGATGAGCGTCTCGGCGATCTCCAGCGCCTGCTCGCCCGTGTCGGGCTGGGAGACGAGGAGCGCGTCCAGGTCCACGCCCAGCTTGCGGGCGTACGCAGCATCGAAGGCGTGCTCGGCGTCGATGAACGCACACACACCGCCCTGGCGCTGCGCATTGGCGATGATGTGGCTGCAGAGCGTCGTCTTGCCGCTGGACTCGGGACCGTAGATCTCGGTGATGCGGCCGCGCGGGATGCCGTAGCCGCCGAGCGCGAGGTCGAGGCTGAGCGAGCTGGTGGAGATGCCGTCGATCGCTTCGGTGCGATCCTGGCCGAGCGTCATGATCGAGCCCTTGCCGAAGGCCTTCTCGATGGTGCCGAGCGCTTGGTCGAGCGCCTGCTTGCGGGCCTTCTCGGCGGCCGGGTCCAGCTGCCGCTTGCGATCGCCGACGCCTGGCATGGTCACGGCCTGCGCGCCACCGCCGGTTGTCGTCGTCGTCGTCGTCGTCGTCTCGGCCTCGTCCTGCTCCGTCGTTGCGCTCTTCTTGTCCGCTGCCTTCTTGACCACCGTGCACCTCCTTCATGAGGACGCCGTCGCGACGACCTCGTGCTTCACGCCCGACGCGAAGCACACTGGATCCTTCGAATCCCCGCCTGTCGGGAAACCGCTACCTGTTGGGAAGCCTCTCCTGCCGACCCGACCTGCGTCGTGGCCTCGCAAAGGCCGCGTCGTCGGTCACTTCCGAGGACGCGCGGGCGCCGTGGCGCCTACGTGTCCTCGCCCTCGTCGCCGAGGTGGATCGTTGTTAGGTTCTTGTAACGGTACTCCCTCGAGGCTGGATCGGAAGAAATAAGTGCGAGGAGGGACAGGATTGCCTCGGGCCCCTGATCGTGGGGCGTGGAAGGCGCTGCCCGGACGGCTTCGACGGTGGCGGCGGCGGGCCGACCGCGCAGGCGGCCCAGCGTGACGTGGGGCTGCCAGCGCCGTCGCTCGCGTGGGAAGCCCAGCTCCTCCAGCTCGAGGCCGATGCGCTCGTGCAGCCCCGCCAGGATGTCGGCGCCCGAGAGGTCGAGCACCGGGGCGTGGACGACGCGGGCCCGGGCCGCATCGGGGAAGGCGCCGAGTCCCGGACAGCTGACGGGGATCGGCGGCGTGTCCGCCGCGGCCCGCTCCAGGGCCTTGGCGATGCGGTGGACGTCCTCGATCCAGGTGTCGCCGAGGAAGGCGAGCGTCAGGTGCATGTGCTCGGCCGCCGGGACGGCGAGGGCCGGGTCGTGCTCGGCGAGCGCCGCGGCGCGGTCGGCAAGCTCGTCGGCCAGGGAGCGCGGGAGCTCGAGGGCGACGAAGGTGCGAAGCGGTCGGGCCATGGGGGCACGGTAGCGCTGGCAGGCTCGGTCCCGGAGAGACAACCACGACCGCTCGGCGGGGAGCGCACTCCGATCGCACGGCGTGTTGCGGCCTACGTGCTACCGTCGCCTGCTTCCCCTCGGAGACGCCCCATGTCCGGCTCGGACCATCCCACCACCGGTTCCTTGCGCACCGGCTCCGTAGGCAGTGCCGACGACCTGCGCACGGCGTGGATGGACTTCTTCTCGGCCCGTGGCCACACGGTCTGGCCGAGCGCCAGCCTCGTGCCGGAGAACGACCCCACGCTGCTGTTCACCGGGGCCGGGATGAACCAGTTCAAGGACATGTTCCTGGGCAAGGGGAACCTGCCCTTCAAGCGGGCCGCGACGATCCAGAAGTGTTTCCGCCAGGGGGACCTGGACAACGTCGGCCGCACACCCCGCCATCTCACGTTCTTCGAGATGATGGGCCACTTCTCCTTCGGCGACTACTTCAAGAAGGAAGCCATCGCCTGGGCCTGGGAGTTCCTGCGCGACGTCGTGGGCCTGCCCACGGACAAGCTGTACGTCACCGTCTACCAGGACGACCAGGAGGCCCACGAAGCGTGGCTCGCGATGGGGCTCTCCAGGGACCGCATCGCGCGCTTCGACGCCAAGGAGAACTTCTGGCCGGCGGGCGCGCCCGACAGCGGCCCCGATGGCCCCTGCGGTCCCTGCACCGAGATCTTCTACGACTACGGCAAGGCGGCCGAGAAGGGCGACGGCGGGCCCAACGGCTACGACTCGGGCCGCTACGTGGAGATCTGGAACAGCGTGTTCACGCAGTTCGATCGCCGTGGCCCCGGTCGGCTCGATCCGTTGCCGCAGCGCAACATCGACTGCGGCGCGGGCTTGGAGCGCGTGCTCGCCGCGCTCGAAGGCCAGCAGTCGCCGTTTGGGACCTCGTTGTTCCGTCCCCTGGTCGAGGCCGTCGCCTCGCTGGCGGGCGTGCACTACGTGTTCGATCCGCACGGCGGCCAGACGCCCGGTGAGGACGCGCGTCGCGTGCGGCGCATCGCGGAGCACGCGCGCGCGTCGTGCTTCCTCGTGGCCGACGGCGTCAAGCCCGGCAACGAGGGGCGGGGCTACGTCCTGCGCCGCGTGCTGCGCCGCGCCATCCGCGACGGCATCCAGCTGGGGCTGGACGAGCCCTTCCTGCACCAGCTCGTGGATCCGGTCGTCGCCGGCATGGGCAAGGCCTACCCCGAGCTCACCGAGGGCCGCGACGCCCTCATGGCCACGCTGAAGGGCGAGGACGAGCGCTTCCGCGAGACGTACCGCGCAGGCGTGCGCTACCTCGACGAGGAGGTCGACCGGCTTGCCGGTGCGAAGACGCTGCCCGGCGCGGCGGCCTTCAAGCTGCACGACACCTACGGCTTCCCGCTGGACCTGGCCGAGGTGATCCTCGCCGAGCGCGGCATTGGCGTGGACCACGCGGGCTTCGAGGCCGAGATGGAGGCCCAACGCGAGCGCGCCCGCGCCGGCAGCAAGATCAAGGGCGACATCTTCGCGGGTGGGCCCCTGACCGAGCTGAAGGCCCGTCACGTGGCGCCGACGGAGTTCACCGGCTACGGCCATCCGGGCACGCGCGACGAGGCCACCGTCGTGGGCGTCGTGGACGGCTCCGGGCAGCTCGTCGAACGCGCGGGCCCGGGCCCCGTCACCGTCGTCCTGCACCGCACGCCCTTCTACGCGGAGAGCGGTGGCCAGGTCGGCGACCGCGGGCGTCTCGTCGCCGACGGCCTCGTCGTCGACGTCGACGACACGCACAAGAGCGAGGGCTACCACCTGCACGTCGGACGCGTCGTCTCCGGCGAGGTCGCCACGGGCCAGACGCTCGTCGCCGAAGTCGACGCCACGGCGCGTGCCGCCACGCGGCGCAACCACACGGCGACGCACCTGTTGCACGAGGCGTTGCGCCAGGTGCTCGGCGCGCATGTGCGGCAGGAAGGCTCGCTGGTGGCGCCGGACCGCCTGCGTTTCGACTTCCGCCACGAGGGCGCCCTCACGGCGGACCAGATCGAGCGGATCGAGTCGCTCGTGGACACCTGGATCCTGGCCAACGACGCCGTGGACACCGACCTCATGGACCTCGAGGCCGCCAAGGCCTCGGGCGCGATGGCGCTGTTCGGCGAGAAGTACGACCACAAGGTCCGCGTCGTCGCCGTGGCCAGCGGCAGCCGCGAGCTCTGCGGCGGAACGCACTGCGCGCGCACGGGCGACATCGGCGGCTTCCGCATCGTGCTCGAGACGAGCATCGCGGCGGGCATCCGCCGCATCGAAGCCGTGACCGGTCTCGGGGCAGCAGCCGTGGCGCGCGAGCAGCAGCGCACGCTGCGCGACGTGCTGCAGCTGCTCAAGGCCAAGCCCGAGCAGCTCGTCGAGCGCGTGCAGGCCCTCCAAGACGAGGTGCGCGCCCTGCGCAAGACGATCGAGAAGAGCAGCCGCGAGGCGGGCGCCGAGGCGGCCCGGCGCCTGGTGGAGGACGCGCCCGTCGTCGGCGGGCTCAAGGTGCAGGTCACGGCGCTCGCCGGCGTGGACGCCAAGGCCCTGAAGGCGGTCTGGAGCACGCTGGCCGCGGGTGGCGTGGACGTGGGCGTGCTCGTGGGCGAGCAGGGCGACAAGGCGCCCGTCCTCACGGCCGTGGGCGACAAGGGCCTCGCGGCGGGGCTGGACGCCCGCCAGCTGCTGGCCGCTGTCACCGACGTCCTGGGCGGTGGGGGCGGTGGCAAGCCCGCCATGGCCCAGGGCCAGGGTCAGGACCGCACCAAGCTCGACGCGGCCTTGGCCGCCGCGAACGAGGCGGTCCGGGCTGCCGTCCGCGCCTGAGACCCGGCCTGGGCCTGCACCTACGTCGGCGGGCTGCCGTAGCGTCCGGGCGTGGAGATCCTGCTCTACGTCGGACTCGTGCTCCTCGGCTTCGCGGCCGGGACGCTGGGCAGCCTGCTCGGTCTGGGCGGGGGCTTCCTCGTGGTGCCGGCGCTGATCCTCCTGCGCGGGATGGACGACCGCGTGGCCACGGGCACGTCGATCGCCGTCATCGTCCCGGCCATGCTGACGGCCCTCTGGCGCCGCGGCGCGCAGGGCGACATCGACGTGGCCGTCGCGGCCTGGGTGGCGGTGGGCGCGGTGGGGGGCGCGTTCCTGGGCAGCCACATCGCCCGGACCATCGACCCGACCCTGCTCAGGCGCCTCTTCGCGGGCATCCTCGTGGTGCTGGCCGTCGTCCTCCTCACGAAGAAGCCACCCGAGCCGGCGACCGGGCCGGCGACCGCCGGCGCCTCGGACGGCGGTCCGCCGTTGCCGGCGCCGGCTCCCGGCGCCTCGCCCGACGGCCCGGGCCCACCGGTGACGCCGCGCCGTTCTTGACCCCCTTTCGGGGGCGTCCTACCTTCCTCGGCTCGACCGCGCGGGCGCGGTCCGTCCACGAAACCAGTTCCACGCCTCCGCGATCGGGCCCACGGCGCCCCGGGAGGTGGGATCCACGAAGGAGGCGCGGCCATGGCCGTCCCGATGCGCAAGGTAGGCAAGCGCCGCAAGCGGATGCGCGCCTCCCATCATGGTCTCGCGCTTCGCCACCTGCGTCCGTGCGCCCAGTGCGGGCAGCCGGGTCCGTCGCACCGCGTGTGCGGCAACTGCGGTCACTACGCCGGGCGCGAGGTCATCGACAAGGAAACGGACTGACCCGCCGTGACTCGCGCGGCGTCCCCCTCGCGCGCGCGAACCGGGTGCGCGCGTGTCCGGAGCGTTGACTCGTGATCCGCATCGCGCTCGACGCGATGGGTGGGGATCGAGCCCCTGCAGCGGCCGTGGCCGGTGCGTGGCTCGCGCTGGCCGACCACGACGACATCGAGGTCGTGCTTGTCGGGGACCCGGCCAAGATCGCGACCGCGCGTGATGCCGCCGGCGAGCTGACGGAGGCCCAAGCCGCGCGCGTGCGGGTGCATGACGCGCCCGAGGTGGTCGCCATGGGCGACGACCCCGTGCGAGCCATCCGCAAGAGCCCCAAGGTCAGCGCGCGCGCTTGCGTCGAGCTGCTCCGCCACGGGGACGTCGACGGCGTCGTCAACTTCGGCAGCACGGGAGCCGCCGTGGCCGCGGCCACGCTGTACGGCCGACGCCTGGAGGGCGTCAAGCGTCTGGGCATCGCCGTCCCCTTCCCGCGGCCGAACGGCGTGACCGTCCTGCTCGACGGCGGCGCCAACCCCGACGCCAGCGCGGACGAGCTCTACCAGTACGCCGTGATGGGCCGGCACTACGTGCGCGCGGCCTTCGACATCGCCGCGCCGCGCGTCGGCATCCTCTCGATCGGTGAAGAGGAGCACAAGGGCAACCGCCTGGTGCACGAGACCTGGGAGCGCTTCCGCGCCCGCCCGATCGAGCCCTTCGTCGGCAACGTCGAGCCGCGTGAGCTGTTCGACGATCGCGCCGACGTGGTGGTCTGCGACGGCTTCGTCGGCAACATCGCGCTGAAGGCGGCGGAAGGCATGGCGGAGTTCGCGCTCGGCTGGCTCGCTCCGCAGATGGCCCAACGCCAGATCGCCAGCACGAAGGAGCTGCTCCGCGGCCTCGCCCAGCGCATCGACTACAGCCAGTACGGCGGCGCGCCGCTGCTCGGCGTGGACGGCGGCTACGTGATCGGCCACGGGCGCAGCGGGCCGGAGGCCTTCCGCAACGGCCTCAAGCTGGTCCGCACCTACGTCCTCGGCGAGGTGGGCGCACGCATCGTGGAGGAGCTGCGCGAGGCCGCGGCCACGTCGGCGCAGGGCGCGGCCGCCGCGGAGGACGGCGTCTCGTGACGGCCTCCACGGCTCTCGTCTTCCCGGGCCAAGGGGCCCAGCACGTCGGCATGGGCGTCGACGTGGCCGAGGCCTGGCCCGCGGCCCGCCAGGTCTTCGACCTGGCCAGCGACGTGCTCGGCCTGGACCTGCTCGCCGTGTGTCGCGACGGTCCTGCCGACGAGCTCGTGCGAACCGACCTGCAGCAGCCCGCCATCCTGGCGGTCGGCGCTGCGGTCACCGAGGCGCTGCGCTCCACGGGCGCCTTGCGGGACGAGGAGCTCGTCTGCACCCTCGGCCTGTCGCTGGGCGAGTTCACGGCGCTCTGGGCCGCTGGGGCGCTGGACCTCGCCGATGCGCTGCGCCTCGTGCGCGAGCGCGGCCTGGGGATGCAAGAGGCCAGCGAGGCCGTGCCGAGCGGCATGCTGGCGCTGCGCGCCGAGGTGCCGGCCGCCGAGGCGCTCTGCGCGGCGGCGCGCGAGGCCACGGGCGGCGTGCTCGTCGTGGCCAACCTGAATGCTCCAGGCCAGGTCGTCATCAGCGGCGACCTGACCACGATCGAAGCCGCCGAGCAGGTGGCTGGCGAGCACGGCATCCGCCGGCCCACGCGTCTGCCGGTGGCCGGCGCCTTCCACAGCCCGCTCATGCAGCCCGGTGCCGACCGCTTGGCACGCGTGCTGGAGGGCGTGGAGGTGCGCACGCCGCGCGTGCCCGTGATCAGCAACGTGACCGCCGCGCCCACGGCGGACCCGGCCGCGATCCGCCAGCAGCTGATCGACCAGGTCACGCATCCGGTGCGCTTCGTGGAGTGCGTGGAGTCGGCCGTGAAGGCAGGCGTCACGCGCATCGTCGAGCCTGCGCCGGGCCGCGTGCTCGGCAGCCTCGTGCGGCGCATCGCCCCCGAGGTCGAGGTGGTCGGCGCGCCGGACGCAGACGGTGTGCGTGCAGCAGGAGGCATGGCATGAGCGGGTCCTTCGACGGCGTCTCGGTCCTCGTGACCGGGGGCACCCGCGGCATCGGCCGCGCCCTCGTGGCCGCCTTCGCGCGCGAGGGCGCCAAGGTCACGTTCACCGGCACCAACCCCGGAGCCGCCGAGGAGGCGGTCGCGGCGAGCGGCCATCCCGACCTCGTGAAGGCCGTCATGGCCGACGTGCGCGACGCGTCGGCCGCCGATGCGGCCGTCAGCGCCGCCGTGGAGCACGGGGGCGGCCTGGACGTGGTGGTGAACAACGCCGGGATCACGCGCGACGGCTTGTTCCTGCGCATGGGCGAGGACGACTGGGACGCCGTCATGGGCGTCAACTTGAAGGGCTCGTTCCTGGTGACGAAGGCCGCCGCACGTCGGCTCATGAAGAGCGCACGCGGTCGCGTCATCAACATCACCTCGGTGGTGGGCCTCGTCGGCAACGCCGGCCAGGTCAACTACTCCGCCAGCAAGGCCGGGCTCGTGGGCTTCACCAAGTCCCTGGCTCGCGAGCTGGCCGGTCGGGCCGTGACGGTCAACGCCGTCGCGCCCGGCTACATCGAGACGGACATGACGGCCGAGCTTCCCGAGGGCGCCGCCCAGGAGCTGAAGGCCCGCATTCCGTTGGGTCGCCTGGGGACGGTCGACGACATCGCCGAAGTCGTCCTGTTCCTGGCATCGCCGGCCGCGGGCTACATCACCGGACAGGTGATTCCTGTGGACGGCGGCATGGTCATGTAGGACAACCTGGGCCCGACCGTCCGCCCAGACCGCCCGTGGCGGGAGGGGGGGAGGCGGGACGAGCCGGAACGAGGAGCAAGAGCCGTGGGCAGTGACATCAAGGACAAGGTCATCAAGATCGTCTGCGAGCAGCTGGGCCAGCCCGAGGACAAGGTGACCGAGGAGACCTCGTTCATCAACGACCTGGGCGCCGACAGCCTCGACACGGTCGAGCTGGTGATGGAGCTCGAGGACCAGTTCGAGCTGAGCATCCCGGACGAAGAGGCCGAGAAGATCAAGACCGTCGGTGACGCCATCCGCTTCATCGAGGAGAACCTGGAGAAGAAGAGCTAGCGATGGCCAGGCGCGTCGTCGTCACCGGAGTCGGCACGGTCAACGCATGCGGCAACGACGCGGAGACGTCGTGGGCTGCGCTCGTGGCCGGCCGGAGCGGCATCGCGCCGATCACGCGCTTCGACGCGGTCGGGCTCGAGATGGCCACCACGATCGCCGGCGAGCTCAAGGGCTTCGACCCGGCGACCGTGGTCGAGCGCAAGGACATCAAGAAGCTCGATCTCGGCACCATCTACGGCCTCGCGGCCGCGGACGAGGCTTGGCGGAGCGCCGGCCTGGCCCCCGTCCCCGCGTCCGACATGGAAGCCGACACGGCCGACCTGCCCCACGACGTGGACCGCTGGGGCGCGATCGTCGGCACGGGCATCGGTGGTCTCGACACGATCGAGAACACGCACACCACGATCATGGAGCGCGGGCCCCAGCGCATCAGCCCGTTCTTCGTGCCCAAGATGATGGCCAACGCCATCGCGGGGCAGATGAGCTTGCGGTTCAACCTGCGCGGGCCCACGTTCGTGACGGCGTCCGCCTGCGCCAGCAGCAACCACGCCATGGCGCTGGCCTACCGCAGCATCAAGAGCGGGGAGCAGGACGTCTGCATGACGGGTGGCTGCGAGGCCACGATCACGTCGATGGGCATGGGCGGGTTCAACGTGATGCGGGCCATGAGCACGCGCAACGAGGATCCGGCGGGCGCGAGCCGCCCCTTCGACAAGGGCCGCGACGGCTTCGTCATGGGCGAAGGCGCCGGCATGCTCATCTTCGAAGAGCTCGAACACGCCCGCAAGCGCGGCGCCACGATCCTGGCCGAGGTCCTCGGTGCCGGCATGAGCACCGATGCGTACCACATCACGGCGCCGCGTCCCGGCGGCATCGGCCCCGCGCGGGCCATGGCGGCGGCGATCGCGGACGCGGGCGTCAGCCCGGCGGACGTCGACTACATCAACGCCCACGGCACCTCGACGCCGCTCAACGACGCTGCCGAAACCGCCGCGATCCACAGGGTCTTCGGCGGCCACGCCAAGAAGGTGGCCGTCTCCAGCAGCAAGTGCATGGTGGGCCACGTGCTCGGCGGCTCGGGGGGCGTGGAGGCCGTCTTCACCGTGCTCTCCATCCGCGATCGCGTCGTGCACCCCACGCTGAACCAGGACGAGCCCGACCCCGAGTGCGACCTCGACTACGTGCCGGGCAGCGCGCGCAAGATGGACGTCGACATCGCGCTCTCGAACAGCTTGGGCTTTGGTGGCCACAACGTCACGTTGTGCTTCGGCCGCCTGCGCGAGTAGGGCCCGTCTGGAAGCACTCCGTCGCGAGGGCACCAGGGCCGAAGCGAGCCACGGGCGCGACGGGACTCCGAGCCGGCGGCGAGCGTGATGTTGCCCTTCCGGCGGATGCGTTGCTTGCCGGGGAGCTGCCCACCCATCCGCAGAACGGCGACTGCGCGCATCCCTGCCGGAAGGGCCCGTCCGAACGGTCCTCGGAGGCATGCGTCCTGGCGATGCGCGAAGGAGGCGGGAAGCCGGGGCCCCGTCTTCCTCGTCCCTTGCCCTTGCGGTGGGGGGCGGCTTCCTCGTCCGTGAGATGCGTGCGACAACGGCGGGGGCGCGGGAGGGGCGCGTGGAGGCCGGCATGTCGGGCGACCGTGCGACGTACGAGCAGCAGCTGACGACGCACGGGCAGGAGCACCTCGTCGCCCACGCTCGGACGTTGCCGGACGCGGTGGCCCTCGTGTTCCTGGCGGATGCCGCGTCGCGCCCGTGGAACGAGCTGGCGGGTGCGCTCCGCGAGGAGCCTGCCGCGGCGCCTGCGGTGCTCCGGCCTCCCGCCGGCCTCACCTGGAAGCGCCAGACGGGTGAGGGCGGGCTGCGCGCGCGGCTCGCGCGCACGGGTCTCGGCCTCCTGGCGGGTGGGCGCGTCGGTGCGGTCCTCCTGGCCGGTGGCGAGGGCAGCCGGCTCGGGGTCTCCGGCCCGAAGGGCGACGTCGTGTTCGGGCCCGGCGAGGACCGGACCCTCTACCGCATCCACGCCGAGCGCGTGGCGCATGTCGGCCAGGTCGTGGGGCGCGCCGTACCCCTCGTCGTCCTCACGAGCGCCGGCACCCACGAGGCCACGTGCGCGCGCTTCCTGACCGGCGACCGCCTGGGCCTTCACGAGGGCCAGGTCACGGTGGTCCAGCAGGGGCAGCTTCCCGTCGTGGACGAGGACGGCCGCGCCCTGCTGGCCGGGCCGGGCAGCTTGCTCCTGGCCCCCGATGGGCACGGCGGGCTCTGGCCCGCGCTCGTGGCCGACGGCGTGCTCGATCGCTGGGCCGAGGCCGGGGTCGACGTCGTCGTCACGTTCCAGGTGGACAACCCGTTGGCCCGCGCGTTGGATCCCGTCCTGCTCGGCTGGATGGTGGAGCGCAAGGCCACGATCGTGACGAAGGCCGTGGCCAAGGCGTCGCCCGACGAGCGCGTGGGCGTCTACGCGCGCGACCTCGAGGGGCGCACGCGGATCGTCGAGTACAGCGAGCTGCCGCCCGACGGCGCGCCGGACTTGAAGCTGGGCAGCATCGCGCTCCACGCCTTCTCGCTGGCCTGGCTGCGTTCGACGCTGCCGACGTGGCGCGGCCCGCTGCACCGGGCGCACAAGAAGGCGGCTGCGTGGACGCCCGCCGGCGTCGTGCAGCCGGACGCGCCCAACGCGTACAAGCTCGAGCGCTTCCTGTTCGACGTCTTCCCCTCGGCGCCGCGCGTCGAAGTGCACGAAGTCGCCCGCGAACGGGAGTTCGCCCCGATCAAGAACGCGACGGGCGTGGACAGCCTGGAGTCGTCGCGTTTGCTGGTCGAGCGCGAGGTCCTGCGTTGGCACCACCTCGCCGGAGCGCAGCCACCGCGCCCGGTGCGCCTCGCTCCGCTCGAGCTCGACGCGCCGCTCGACGCCTGATCGTCGCGCTTCGTGTCGCCATCGATCACGTCGTCCTTGACGGAACGCAACGCGGGCGGAGAGTGGGGGCATGGTGGGGCCCGTGGGATCATCCGGAGGCCGTCGTCGTCGCGCAGGGCGACGCGGCGAGCGTTTGCGCGTGGCCGTCCTGATGGGCGGCCCGAGCAGCGAGCACGACGTGTCGCTGACCGGCGGCGCGTGCGTGGCGACCGCACTGGCCGCGCTCGAGCCCTACGAGGTCCTGCCCATCGTGATCGACCGCGGCGGCACCTGGCGGGTGCCGCGGCGCCATGCCGTGAAGGCGCGCGCCGGCGCGGGAGCGCGCACGTCGTCGTCCGCCCGCAGCGGCGTCGTGGCGGATGCCGAGCCGACCATCGACCCGCGGGACCCCGAGGCCTGGAAGGCGATCGGCGGCTTGCCCGAGGGCCTGGCGCACTTGCGGGACTGGCCGGCCGACGTGGTCATGCCGGTCTTGCACGGCCGCTTCGGGGAGGACGGGACGCTCCAGGCCTGCCTCTCGGCCGTGGGCCTGCCGTTCGTCGGGAGCGACGCGCGAGGCAGCATGTTGGCGTTCGACAAGGTGCGTGCCAAGGAGGTCTACCTCCAGCACGGCCTCCCCACGCCCGCCTACGAGGTCGTCCGGGCCGACGAGCTGCCGGGCCACGGCCCCGCACACGTGCGGCGCTGGGAAGAGCGCTTCGGGTTCCCCCTGATCCTGAAGGATCCCCTCGGCGGCTCGAGCCTCGAGGTGCGCAAGGTGGGCGACGACGGCGAGGCGCTGTCCGCCGCGCAGGAGCTCGTCGCCGCCGGTGCCGACCGGCTCCTCGTCGAGGCGTTCGTGGCGGGGCGCGAGCTCACGGTGGGCGTGCTCGAGGACCGCGACGGTCCCCACGCGCTGCCGGTCGTCGAGATCCGGCCTCGCGGGCGGGCCTTCTTCGACTTCCAGCAGAAGTACGCCGACGACGGCGCCGAGGAGATCTGCCCCGCGCCCCTGGAGCCGGAGATCGCCGAACGCGCCGCCAACCTCGGCGTGGCGGCGCACAGGGCGCTGGGCCTGGACGCGCTGTCGCGGACGGACCTCATCCTCGACGGCGCGGGCCACCTCCACATCCTGGAGACGAACACGCTTCCAGGCATGACCTCCCGGGGCTTGGTGCCGCTCGCGGCACGCACCGCGGGCATCGACTTCACGCGGCTCGTCGAGCGCCTGGTCCGGCAGGCCCGTCGCGCCGCTCCCTGATCCACCCCGTCGATCGGGCGATCCGGGGGGCCGGCCGCCGAAGCTCCGTCGGGGGCCGTGGTGCGGTCATGATGGGGGACGGAGGCCTGCCATGTCCCCGCGTCTCAAGTCCCTGGAGCCCATGCCGACGAAGGTCGTCCCCAAGGCGTGGGGCGAGGAACACTGGATCGTCAACCGCGAGTACTGCGGGAAGAAGATGATCCTCAAGCGTGGCTACCGCTGCTCGCTGCACTTCCACAAGGACAAGGACGAGGTCTTCTACGTCGTCAGCGGGCGCATCCTCCTGGAGCTGGGCGACGGCGCCCGCGTGATGGGTCCCGGAGACCACCACCACATCCCCGTCGGTGTGGAGCACCGCTTCTGGGGCATCGAGGACGCCGAGATCATGGAGTTCTCCACGCACCACCGCGACGAGGACTCCTACCGCGTACCCGGTCACGAGAGCGGGGCCTTCGCGCCGGCCGAGCTGGACGAGCGTCTCCGGGCGCTGGCCCAGGACCGAGAGGCCGAGCAGTA
This sequence comes from Planctomycetota bacterium, assembly GCA_050248855.1. Taxonomy (GTDB): domain Bacteria; phylum Planctomycetota; class PLA2; order PLA2; family JAEUHO01; genus JACKGW01. The sequence goes on from JBFWRP010000001.1 coordinate 46,176, forward strand.
ACGCGGGCCGATCCTCTCGGAGGCCCTTTGGCGCGGCCTTCCAAGGCAGTCCGACGCTGGAGGCTGGAGTTCCTCCCGGGTTCTGACCCGTCGACCCGATGGGCGAGCTGGGGCACGCAGCGGGCGGCTGCGTCACGGCGGCCCGGGACGCGTTCGGAAGGAGGGGCGTGCCCCGGGAAAGGTCGTAGGCTGACCTGCGTTCCCTCCGCGGGCCAGGGGGGTGGGGTCCATCTCGGCGCCTGGAGAACCGATGTCCGCCCTCACGCGCCTTGCCACGCTCCTCGCCGCCCTGGCGGGTGTAGGCGTGATCGTCTGGCTCGTCCTGCGGGGCACGCCGACGCTTCCGGAGATCCCCTCCGCGCCGCCGCCGTCCGAGATCGTCGTGCAGGACGAGCCCGACCTGCTGCCGGGCCGTCTGCCCACACCCCGACAAGGGGGTGTCGTGTCGGGTCGCGTGATGGGGGAGGGCGCGCCCGTACCCGGCGCCCGCGTGTTGCTCGTCCGCTACAACGCGGGCGATCCTGCCGCCGTGCGGCGCTACCGCGAGCAGCTCGAGCGCGATGGGGTGCCGGATCCGACGTTGATCCCCACCGTGGGCGAGCACCTGCTCGCCGGGGAGACCCGCGCCGATCCCGAGGGGCGCTTTGCGATCTCCGCAGGTGGTGACGCCTACATCTCGCACATCGTCGCCTTCCACCCGGGCTGGTTCCCCGAGGTCGTGGACTTGCGGTTGATGCCGCGCGACGAGCGTGGCGACGTGCCGATGTTCGACGTCAACCTGGATCGGGCAGGCCGCCTGATCGGACACGTCGTGGACGGCGAGACGCGCGAGCCCGTGCGCGGCGCCCGCGTGACCCTCTACCTCCAGCAGATCGCCCGCCCGGTCGCGGCCCCGGGTGAGGACGAGGTCGCCAGCGTGCGCGTCGGCTCCGAAGGCCCCGCCGTGCCGCGTTCGGCGATGGCCACGCTCGGCCGCTTCCTGCCGAAGATCCTCGGCGAGCGCGTCTGGGGCATTCCCGACACGGGGAGCGAAGGCCTCGAGCTGCTGACCAATGCGGACGGCAGGTTTGAGCTCGGCCCCTTGGGCCCCGATGTGCAGGTCGAGATCGTCGTCACGCACCCCGAGTACCAGTGGCTCGACCTGGACAACCCCGACGGCAAGACGCAGCCGGTGCGCACCGTCGTCCGACCCGGCGAGACCGTCGAGCGCGAGCTGCCTCTCAAGCGCGGCGGCGAGGTGGCCGGTCGCGTGATCGACAACGTGACGGGCAAGGGCATCCCCGGCGCGCTGATCGAGGTCGAGAGCATCTCCGCGTACTTCCGACATTGGTGGTACCGCCACAAGGCGCGCCGCGCCGTGACCGATGACGAGGGGCGCTTCCGCGTGGCGGGCCTGGCGATCGGCTCGCAGTCCGTCACGGCATCGCACGCCTCGTTCGGCCGCAAGCAGCTGCCCTCCGTGGAGCCCGGGGAGAAGAACCTCGTCATCGGTGTCGATCCGTTGGCGGGCCTGCGCGGCACGGTGATCGGCGCAGGCGACCGTCCCCCCGGTGGGCGCGTGCAGCTGCACATGCAGCGCGTGGCCGAGGACGGCGGCACGTCGTCCTCGCGGGAACAGACGGCCGTCCTCGGCGCCGACAGCCGGTTCCTCGTCTCGCAGCTGGAGGCCGGGACCGTCAGGGTCTGGCTGCAGTTCGGTCGCCTGGCCTCGCTGCCCCAGACCGTCGAGCTCGAGCCGCACGGCGTGACGGACGTCGACTTCCGCCTGGGCGGTGGGGGCACCGTGGAGGCCGACGTGCGCGAAACGAGCGGTCGCATCGTCGACCCGGCCACGCTGCGCCTCATCGCGGCCGACGACGCGACGAGCTCGACGCTCGGCACGTTCGTCACCCGCGAAGGGCGGTTGGACGCCGAGGGGGTCATGCCCGGGTCCTACCGCTTCGCGGTCGAGGCACCGGGGTTCGTGCGCGTCCTGAGCGAGCCGTTCGACGTGCAGGAGGACGAGGTCACGCGCGTGGAGCTGCCGCGCCTCGTGCGCCTCGGCGAGCTCATCGTCGGTCCCGTGCTCGATGGCGGCGGCCGGCCCTACGCCGGGCGCGACGGCCCGGTCATCGTCGAGGTGCGCGTCGGCGGCGAGGAGGCTGGCTGGACGCGGTTCATCGGCACGCTCGGGGCGCCGCGCGTGGTCCAGCCCGGGCCCGTGGCGGTCCGGGCCCGCGTCGAGGGCTCGGAGCTGGTCGCGGAGAACCAGGGCGTGGTGGCCAGCGGCGGCAGCCTGCGCCTCGAGTTGCGCCTGCGCGCCCCGTAGCCGTCGACACCGGCGCGGCACGTCCTGACGGCCACGGCCCGCGGTCGCCAGACGCTGCCTCCGGCACTGGGCCCGCGGGGGGCGTCCGGTGGTGGGTGCCAGCGGGATCGCGGCCATGGCGCTGCGATCGGGATCTCCGGGTCGCCGCGGCGGAGGGCCGGGCATCGGGCGAGCCGGGCGCCGGACCCGGTTCTGGGTAGGTCGCCACGCCGGCCGTCCCTACCCTTCTGCGGATGAGTGCTCCCACGCCCCCGGACCCCGCCGGGTCCCCCTCGGAGAAGGCGAGCGACGCGTCGATGGACCGTCGCGTCCGCGTGGACCGCCGAGGCGGGGAGCGGCGGCGAACGGACGTGCCCGTCCCCGTCGAGCGACGCAGCGGCAAGGACCGCCGCGTCGCGGAGCGCCGCAAGCGCAGCATCAACCAGTACGACCTCGAAGCCGAGACCCTGGAGTTCATCCGGGCCATCAACGGCTTCAAGGAGCGGACCGGCCGGGCGTTCCCCACGTGGAGCGAAGTGCTGAAGATCCTGCGGGATCTCGGCTACGAGAAGCAGACCTGAGCAGCCGCACGACGCCAGGACCCGAGGCGCGCCGTGCGTTCGGGTCGCGTCCTGCGCTCGGCGAGGAGGGACCATGAAGGTCGAGGCATCGAGTGCAACCCTGGGTCGCGTCCGTGACGCCTGCGTGGTCCTCGTGGCCACCCAGGGCGAGGCGCTGGCCCCACGCGTCGGCTCCCTTGGCCCGGGCCTCAAGGCCTCCGTGGCGCGGTTGGTCGAACGCGGCGGCTTTGGCGGCAAGGGCGGCGAGGTGCGCTTGGTGCCCGCCGGTGCGCGCGACCACGTCGACCTGCTCGTGCTCGCCGGCGTCGGGCCCGCCAAGGGCGTGACGGCCGCCGCGCTCGCCGACGTCCTCGCCGATGCGCTCAAGACGGCGCGCAGCGCGGGCGCGCCGTCGGCAACGGTGTCGCTGCCCGCAGGCCGCGTGGGCAAGCTCGGGGCGGCCGAGCAAGGCCGCGTCGTCGCGGAAGCCGCGTGGCTCGGGCTCTACCGCTTCGAGGCCTACAAGGAGAAGCCCAGCGAGCAGGTGCTCGACACCGTGACGGTCCTGGCGCCGCGCGGGGGCGCGACGGCGATGGCCAAAGGCGTGACCGTCGGGTCGATCCACGGCGAAGCGACGGCCTTCGCGCGCGATCTGGGCAACCACCCGGGCAACGTCGCGACGCCGACGTGGCTCGCCGAGCGCGCGCGCGAGCTGGCCGCCGCCGAGCCGACCCTCGAGCTCCGGGTCCACGACGAAGACGACATGCGCGCGATGGGCATGGGGGCGTTGCTCGGCGTCAGCCAGGGCAGCCGCGAGCCCGCGCGCCTGATCGAGCTCACGTACACGCCCGCGGGCGTGCGGGGGCGCGTGCCGACGGTCTGCCTCGTGGGGAAGGGCCTCACGTTCGACGCCGGCGGCATCTCGATCAAGCCCGCCGCCAAGATGGAGGACATGAAGTTCGACATGTGCGGTGGGGCCGCCGTGCTCGGTGCGATGAAGGCGATCGCCCGGCGTGCGCCGCGCATCCGCGTCGTCGGGCTCGTCCCCGCCTCCGAGAACCTCGTGGACGGCGCCTCGTACAAGCCGGGCGACATCCTGCGCGCCATGGACGGCACCACGATCGAGATCCGCAACACGGACGCCGAGGGGCGCCTGCTCCTCGCCGACGCGCTGGGCTACGCCACGCGCAAGCTCAAGCCCAAGCCGTCGGCCGTCATCGACCTGGCGACCCTCACCGGAGCGTGCGTCGTCGCCCTTGGCGACCACCACGCGGCGCTCGTGAGCAACGACGAGAAGCTGGCCGGGCGCCTGCTCGACGCCTCGGAGAGCAGCGGCGACGTGCTCTGGCGGATGCCCCTGGTCCCGGGCCACACCAAGCAGCTGGCCAGCCCCTACGCGGACCTGAGCAACCTCGGGTCGCCCGGCGCGGGCACGCTGACCGCTGCGGCCTTCCTGTCGCATTTCGCGCACAAGGTGCCGTGGGCCCACCTCGACATCGCCGGGATGGCGTGGACCGAGAAGGCGGCGGGGGTGTACTCCAAGGGAGGCACCGGGTTTGGTGTCCGCGTGCTGAGCGACCTCGTCGCCGACTGGCGCGCCTGAACCGAGCGGAACTCCCAACACCTTGTCGGACAACGACTTGGAGTCGAGGGGCCGCCGTGGGCCCCCGCGGTTAGACTCCACGGCCATGAACGGCGACGGGGCCCGGAAGACGGCTCCGGACGGGGCGACCGCCGCCGTCCACGCCACCGCCGCCGCTTCGGGTCAGCCGGTCGACCCGGGGCGCGGCCGCGACGACGGGAAGCCGGACGGGGCCGGCACCCCGAGCGCCGGCACCCCGAGCAGCGGCGCCTCCAGCAAGAGCGCCTCGGCCTCCAGGAACGGCGCCGCGGACGCCGGCAGCCAGGGCGTCGGCATCCCTCCGGGCGGTAGCGGCACCCCTCCGGGAGGTAGCGGCGCCCCGGGTGGCGGTTCGCATGGCAACGGGACCCCGGGCGGCCAGCACGAAGCCGGCGGCGACCCGCCCGTCGCGCCGGGCGTCCGCAACCTGCGTCGCCTGCTCGAGGTGGCGCGCGGCGCCCGGCGCCCGCTCATCCACCTGCAGCACAACCCTGACCCGGATGCCCTGGCCAGCGCGGAGGCCCTGCGCTACCTGCTCCATCGGCTGCTCGGCGTCGACAGCGTCCTGGCCTACACCGGCCGTGTCTCACGCGCCGAGAACCGGGCCATGCTGCGGCACCTGCAGATCCGCATCCGCCCGAGCTTCCACGTGCGCTACGCCGACCACGACCTGCTCCTGGTCGTCGACACGCACCCCGGGTCGGGGACGTGCAAGATCCCCGGCGATCGCGTCCCCGATGTCGTCGTGGACCACCACCCGTCGCGCGGCGACTTGAGCAACGTGCGGTTCCTCTACTTCGACCCACACTTCGGCAGCACGAGCACCATGGTGGGGGCGCTGCTCGTGGAGAACGGCATCCCCTTCGATGCGCGCCTCGCGACGGCCCTGACGTACGGCATCCGTACCGACACGATGGATCTCGCACGGAGCGCCGGCGAGCACGACGAACGCATCTACCGCGAGGTGTACGGTCGCGCCGACAAGCAGGTCCTGGCGCGCATCGTCGGAGCGCGCGTGCCGCAGGAGTACTTCGTCCAGCTCGAGCGCGCCCTGCGGCGTGGCGAGGTGACCGACTTCGCCGTCACGACCTGGCTGGGTGCGATCGATCACGGTGACGTCGTCGCGGAGATCGCGGACCTCCTGCTGCGCATGGAGGGGATCCGCTGGGTGATGGTGGCTGGCCACACGCCCGAGCGCCTCGTCGCGTCGCTGCGCGCCTTCCGTGCCACGGACCCCGCGGCGGGCGACGTGGCCCACGAGATCTCCGATGGACACGGTGGGGGGCACGACACCTTTGCCGCCATGCAGCGGCCCCTGCGTCGCGACGAGGACCCGTGGGCGGCGTACGGCGAGCTGCGCGACCGGTTCCTCGTCGCCGTCCGCGCCAAGAAGACGCTGACGAGGCCCCTGACCCTCCCGCCCGACGTGGTCACGCGCGAGGTGCCCCCGCCTTCACCCTCCTCGAAGGGGCGTCGACGGCGGAAGACCGAGGCGCCGCGCGTCGAACCCGACGAGGCCGTGTAGGACGGACTCCATGACGTCGCTATCGCTCGGACGCGCCCGGTGCTTGCGCACCGCTCTTTCTTTCCTCGGGCTCCTCGTCTTGGCCCTCCTCCTTGTCGGGCAGGTCGCCCCGGCGCGCGGCGACGAGGGGGCGGCGGGCGACGCTCCGACGTTGGCCTCGTTGACACCCTCCGTGCGGGCTGCGCTCAAGGACAAGGACCCGGGCCGGGCGCTGGACCTCCTGCGTCCGTGCGCCGACGTGAAGGCCCTGGACTTCGTGACCGAGGCCTTGGACCAGGCACGCAAGCAACGCATGGAGGTCGAGAAGAAGCAGGTCGGGCTGGAGGCCGAGTACGAGAAGCTCATCGACGAAGGCCAACAGCTGCAGCGCGACCTGGAGATGAGCCAGCGCTCCGTGCGCGACATGGAGACCTTCAACAAGAAGGCGCGCAAGGTAGACTTCGCGCGCCAGCGGACGCTCGAGCAGCTGCGCTCCTTCGAGACCGAGTTCGCCCGCCTGCGCGGCATCGAGCAGCAGGCCGCCGGTGTGGCAGCCCAGATCCTCGCCCGACTTGACGAGGCCGGCATGGAGGCCGGCGTCCAGCGCTTGGCGAAGGAATGGCTGGGCTCCAAGGACGTGGACGAGCGCCTGCGCTACGTGCATGCGATCTGGGAGCTGCCGGCTCCGCTCGTGATGGGGCGTCTGCACGCGCTGCTCGACGACCCCGAGCAGCCCCACGCGCTGCGGGCCACCGCCATGTCGGCGCTCGCCGCCCGCGGCGACGAGGCGCTCCTCGGCAAGGCCGTGACGTACTTGGCGCTTCCGCCCGAGAGCTTCGCCTTGACCACGGCGGCCCTGCGCGCGCTCCGGCGCATGCATCGCCGCGAGGCGATCGAGCCGCTCATGGACTTCCTGGCGCGCGACGACCTCGGTCGGCTGCGCGAAGACGCCCACTTGTCGCTCCTGTCGCTGACGGGCCAGAAGCACGGCCCGTACGCCGAGCCGTGGAAGGCGTGGTGGCAGGACGCCAAGGCCACGTTCGAGATGCCGAAGGACCCGATCGAGCCCGGGCGCGTCGAAGGGCAGCAGAAGGGCGTCACGTTCTACGACATCCACACCTTCAGCGATCGCGTGCTGTTCATCGTCGACATCAGCGGCAGCATGGACAAGGTCGACGGCGACCCGAAGGGGCGCACCAAGTGGGAGGTCGCCCAGGAGCAGCTCGTCGGCGCCGTGCACGGCTTGGACAAGAGCGCCGTGTTCAACGTGGTGTTCTTCAACCATTCGATCGTGCGCTGGCAGCGCAAGGTCCAAGAGGCCACCGAGCCCACGAAGGACCAGCTCGAGAAGTGGGTCAAGGCCACGAGCGTGGTGGGGGGGACCAACATCCACGACGCGCTCGAAGCCGGGTTCGGCGTGGCCCAGCAGAGCACGGGCCGCCCCATCATCGACACCATCTTCTTCCTGACGGACGGCCGTCCGACGGCCGGCAAGATCCAGGATGGCGCCGCGATCCTCGCCCAGGTGCGCGAGTGGAACGCGGTGGCGCAGCTGCGCATCCACGCCATCGGCATCGGCGCCGAGCACGACGTCGACTTCATGAAGGAGCTCGCCCGGATCGGCGACGGCGAATACGTGGCGCGTTGAACGCGGCCCGCCGCGCGGCCGACAACGAGCCGGGTGAGATTCCTACTTCACGCTCGGGGGCGTGGCCGCGTCGTCGGCGGCACCCCAGCGTGAAGTTGGAATCTCACCTGGCTCGGTACGCGAGCAACAGGGGTCTCGATCCACGTCCCGCCGCGCGCACCTCGTGGGCGGCACCCCAGCGTGAAGTTGGAATCTCACCTGGCTCGGTACGCGAGCAACAGGGACCTCGATCCACGTCCCGCCGCGCGCAGCTCATGGGCGGCACCCCAGCGTGAAGTTGGAATCTCACCTGGCTCGGTACGGGCTCGGTACGCGAGCAACAGGGGCCTCGATCCGCGCACCTCACGGCCGGCTCCTGGGCCCCTTCGTAACTTCTGATAATTCCTGTTATGTTGCGTTGTCTTGGGGCGAGGGCCCGGAAGGACGGGATTCGGAGGAAAACGGCCGGCCTCCCTGCCTTGGGGGTCAGGACACGCGGCGGCGCGGCACGCGGGTCAGGACGAGGCAAAGGACGCCCAACGCGGCCAGCGCGACCAAGGCGTGGTTCCAGGCCCGGGTGCTGGCCTCTTGGCCTGCCTGGCGCGCTTCCTCGGATGCCGCATCGAGCTCGGCGTCGTAGGCCCAGTCGACCTTCTCCAGGCCCATCCGGAGGGCAGCCAGGGTCGTGCCATCGGCGTGGGCTGGCGGGTCGCGCAAGACCCGGTTCAGCTCGGGCGCCGCAAGCCGTTCGGGCGTCGCGATCGAGGCGTCGAGCCGGCGTTGGCGATCCAGGACGAGGGCCGCCAAGATCGGCCAGGGATCGTCCTCGCCGGCCGCCGGCAACGGATGGGGGTCCTCGCCCCCTGCCGCCAGCCAGGCCCAGCGGCGCGCCATGACGTCACCCGTGACGTCGCCCTTCGGCAGGACGGGCCTGTCCGTCGCGTCCGTCGGCCGCCACCAGCGATCGCGCAGCTCGAGCGCCCACGCCTCGACAGCGCCGGGCCCGGTCGGGAGCACGGAGTCCATCTCCTCCCAGCGCCCCTCGGCGGCCAGGCGTTCGATGGCCGCACGCTGTCCGGCGCGGGCGGCCACCAGTGCCGCGTCCTCGCCGTCGTCGGCCCGCGCGCCCGCTGCGCCGAGGGCCAGTGCGAGGGCCAGTGCGATGCCCGACGCCACGCGCCTCATAGCCCGAACTCCTCGTCGGCGAGCTTGTCGGTCGGGCTCAGGTCGTCCGTCAGAACGGGGTCGCGGGGCGAGGGAACGAAGCGGGTCGCGAGCCGCTCCACGGCGAACACGGCCTCCCCGAGCGCCGGAGGCGGGGGGGCGTGGGCCCCCACCCGCGGCCCCCCCACCGCGCCGGGCGAGCTCCAGAGGATCACGTTGCCCGCGAAGTACGGGTTGGGCACGAGCCACGTGGCACCGAACACCGACCCCAAGGTGGTGGCGATCGCGGCCGCCACGCGGCTCTCGGCGCCTTGGCCGAGCACGTTGACGCCGACCCACCCACCCGGCTCCAGGTGGTCGCGGACGCGCTCGAAGAACTCGCGTGTCGCCACCTGGAACGGCACGTAGTTGGTGCGCGCATAGGCGTCGACCAGCACGAGGTCGAAGCGTCGCTCGGCGGGCAGCGCGTTGACGATCGTGCGACCGTCCTCGTTCGTCACCAGCTCGAGACGCTCGTCCTCCAGCTCGTCGTGCGCGAGGTAGCCGCGCGCCACGTCGACCACGCCCGGGTCGATCTCCACGGCCAGGCAGCGCACGGGAACGCCCGCAGGCGCCGTCGCGCGCAGCGTGCGCCACACGGTGCCCCCGGCATGGCCGATCAGGAGCACGTCGATCACGCCGTCTGCCGGCTTGGGCACGAAGTGCGCGCCGACCGCCATGGACTCGAAGTAGCGCCCGCCGGTGAGCACCGTGTCGCCGCGCGCCTCGAGCAGCGCACTCTGGTAGGTCTCGGCGTCCTCGTCATGACGCAGGAAGCGCGTGGGCACGGTCAACCGCGACTTCCAGCTGGCCGGCGAGCCGGACGCGGGGTCGATCGCATCCATCGGGGCCTCGACGACGCGCACGGTCTGGTAGGGCGTCTCGACCTCCACGAGCTGCCCCGGCTGCAGCCGCAGTGGACCCCCGCGCACGACGACGTAGGCGCCGGGCACCACGAGCCCGACGACCGCCACGACCAGCCGCGCCCACGGCCAGGGCCGCGTCGCGAGCAGGACCGCGGCGAGCAGCAGCAGCCCGGCCATGAGCAGGAACGTCTCCCGCGAGCCCAGCGTCGGCACGAGCAGGGGGGCCGTCAGCACGCAGCCCAGCAGCCCCCCCACCGTGTTGGCGGCCAGGAGACGGCCGACGTCGCGCTGGCCCCGGGCCGCGGCCAGCAGCGGCAGCGCAGCCCCCAGCGCCACGAGGCCCGGCGCCAGCAACAGCAGGGCGCCGCCGATGCTCCCGGCGAACGCCACGGGCAACACGACCAGGCTCTGCAGCCCGTCGGGCACCAGGTGGCTCATCCAGGGCGTGGCCAGCGCCGCGGGCAGGGCCGCTGCGGGTACGCCCAACGCCAGCAGCGTCACCAGGGCGCCCCGCGGGTCCGCGCGCGACGACCACCGCCCGCCAAGCGCGCTGCCCAGCGCCAGCGCGAGCAGGCAGGTCGCGATGACCGCAGCCCACACGTGGTTGCTCTGGCCGACCCAGGGGCTCATCAAGCGCACGCCGCCGACCTCGAGCACCGTGATGGCCAAGCCGGTGACCAGCGCCGTGCCGAGTGCCGGTCCTCGCCGGAGCTGCCCCGACGCGGGTGCCGCAGCCGGCGCCGCCTCGTGGCCCGTCGGCGTGCCCCGCGCGCGTGCCGCAGCAGCGAGCGCGGCGTCAAGGCCGACAAGCCCGATCACGACCCACCAGCTGCCGCGCGTGCCGAAGGTGGGGATCCACTCGAGCGGCACGACCCAGCACGCCAGCAGGCTGCCCAGCGTGCCGAGCGCGACGAACCGTCCGGTGGCGCCCCCCGCGCGCCCGCTCGAAGCGGCGCGCGCCACGACGAACGGTGTCGTCATCGCCAAGAGGGCGCACGGAAGCGCATGGAGGACGAGACAAGCGCCGACGACGCCGAAGCGCCCCAAGGGCCACGCGCTTGGATCGAGGCCCCCCCGGGGGCCCAGCGCGGCCGCGATGTCCGGCCCGAACAGGGCGACGCCCACGAGCCACAGCGCGGCCGCGGCATGGGCGCCGGCGAGCGCGCGCTCGCTCCGCGCGCGGCTCCCCCACCGTCCCCCGAGCGCGTACCCCACCGCGAGCGCGAGCAGCAGCACGCCGATGACGGCGCTCCACACGTGGACGGACTGCCCGAACACCGGCGCCAGCTGGCGCTGGGCGACGAACTCGACGCCCAGGATCGCGAAGCCGTTGAGGAACACCAACAGGGCGCGACGGAGGGTCGTCAAGTCGCTCCTCCGCCCTCGCTACCTGCCAAGGGCCCGGGAGGACTCCCCGGGCCAAGACGTCGGCCTGCGTGGCCAGGCCGCTCCGAAGGACATCTCGGAAGCCCTGCCAGACGTCCGCCTACTTGCCGTCGAGCTGTTCCAGCAGCTTGCGCGCTTCCTCGTGGCTGGGCGTTTCCGGCATCTCCAGGATCTTCTGCAGCAGGTCCTTGGCGCGGTCGGGGTTGGCGTCCTTCATGTCCTTCGCCTTGCCCAGCAGGCGGGCGCAGTCGGCGACCTGCTTCTCGGTGGCGGTCGGGCCGGCGCTGGCCTCGGCGCCGCCCGCGGAGCCCTCGGTCGTGGCCTCGGCGGGAGCCGGCACGGGGATGCGCACGAAGTACGCGCTGCGCAGCCAGCCGTAGTACCGGTCCTTGCGTACGTCCATCGGGTTCTGCCCGCCGCGACGCTGGAACATGGCGTCGAAGTCGCGCTTGACGACCGCCATGCGCTCGTCCAGCTGCAGGGCCTCGTCCTTCACGAGGACGCCGTTGATGACGATGCGCACCGGGCGATCCAGGTCGACCAGGTTGTCGCCGAGGAAGATCGACAGCTCCGACATCCCCTTGGCGGTGATCTTCACCGTGTTCGGGTGGTCCGCGGTATCCACGATCTCGACGTGCATCGACCGCTCGTCTTCGTCCCAGAGCGCCTGATCCACGTTGACGAACCAAGCCAGCTGCTGGTCGTTCTCGCGCAGCACCCAGTCGAACGACTTGGGCTCCTGGCGGCGTTGCTGCGCCATCCACGCCGGGGCGTCGGCGGCCTTGCCCTCGGTGACGTTCGGGTGCCCGGCGTCGCGCAGCGCCTTGGCCAGCGCCGGCTGGTCGACCACGTACAGCGGGACCGCATGGAAGTTGGTCACGCACGCCTGCAGCTTGGGCGTGTCCAGGGCCCCCTCACGCAGGACGGCGCCCGCAAACAACCACGGCGAGCCCGTCAGCCAGAGCAGCGCATCCTGCCCACCGTCGAGGATGATGCGATCGAAGTCGACGTGGTAGCTCTGGTACACGCGCACGAGCGGCAGCAGCACGCGCTCCGCGCGGATCTTGCCGTTCTCGCTGTAGGCCGCCGCGGCCGCGATGGGCACGGCGATGAGCCAGTCCTTCTGGATGTCGGGCGCAAGGTCCTTCGACCAGCGCGCCGCCACGAGCTCCCTGCCGGCGCCGTCCCCCGCGCGGTCCTTGCCGTGCATCGAGTACACGAGCGGCCACGGACCGGGGCGCTCGTAGCTCTCGAAGTCCTTGTTGCGCTTGGGGTAGGAGTCCGGCGGCCGGACGTGCACCCAGAGTTCGCGGCTCTTCAGCTCGAAGCCGTGGAACTTGTTGTGGTCCGTGTAGGCCAGCTCGTTGGCCTTGTACCACTTGCTGTCGTCCATCTGCGGCTCGAACGAGCGGCTCTGGTCGACGAGCCAGCGGAGGAACGGCGGGTCGGCCAGCGGATACTGCTTCTTCTTGGCGAGTGCTTCGAGCTCGGCCAGGAACGGCTTGCGCCCCACCCAGGCATCCTCGAGCAGGTCGAAGTACGTGCGCGCGGCGGAGACCAGGTCCTTCAGGGACTTGCGGTCCTTGGGATCCGTCGGCAGCGCGGTGCCACCGGGATCCTCGGCCACCGCCGGTCGAGCGGCAGGCGCCCACAGACCCGCCGCCGCCACGAGGGCGAGCAGGCAGGTGCGAAGGCGGTTGGACCAGCGGAGAGGGGCTTGCGTCATGTGAGCTCCGGGGCGAGGCGATCGGGAATCGGCAGGCCGGGCCGCACGACCCGCTTGGGCGAGCCGCAAGGTCTTGAGCCGCAGGCGCGCACGCCCGAGGCCGTGCCGCCGGCGCGAGGTCTGCCGGTGAGCGCCAACCTTACCGAAGAGGGGCGCCCAAGGGAGGCCTCCATCGGAACGCTCGTCCGGCCCCGATGCATCCGGGCCGCCCGGCGGGTCACCGGGGCGTCGCGTCCCGCAGCGCCCGCCAGGCCCGCCCCATGAGGAGGCGGTAGGGGCTGGTGCGCTCGCCCCTGGCACGCGCCGAGGCCAGGGCGGCCTCCAGATGGCCCAGGGCCTCCCGCGGCCGACCGGCCTCGAGGTGGCGCCGCGCGGCGTTCTGGTGCGCGGAGAGGTGCCCGGCGTCCAGCTCCAGCGCCTCCTGGAAGGCCGCAAGCGCACCGACCTCGTCACCCGCGGCCGAGCGGGCCAGGCCGCGGTCCGAGCGGATGTCCGGGTCGTAGGGGTCCAGCTCGACCGCCCGGTCGTAGGCCGCCACGGCCTCGCTGGCCTGGCCGCCGACCCGGAGCGTGTTGCCCAGGTTGGCCCATGCCGTCGGGTCGTCCTCGCGCGCCGCGACGAGGGCCTCCTGGGCGCGCAGGCAGCGCGCGAGCAGGCGCCCGTCCGGGGCGTCCCGGTGCAGGTTCTCGTAGTCGGCGCCGGCGATGGCCCAGAGCAGGTCGCCCGCTGCCGTGGACTCCGGATCGCGCCCGAGCTCGGCGACGGCCAGCTCGACGGCTTCGTCGAGATCACCGGGCTTGCCCCGGGCCGCCAAGCGCGTGGCCAGCGCGGCGTCCGCACCTGCAACCTGGGCATCGCGCCTCTTGAGCGCCCGCCAGGCCTCGATGGCCTCTTCGTTGCGCCCGGCCATCCCCAGCGCCTCGGCCCGGGTCGCTTCCAGGCTCGCCGGGGCGGTCCCCGCGTGCACCAGCGGCGCCAGCGCATCGGCCAAGGGGGCAGCGGCCTCGGCAAAGCGTGCGGCGCGCAGCGCCTCGGCCTGCAGCGCCGCATCGTCCGGGGAGGCCGCCAACAGCTGTCCGTACAGGCGCGCCGTCTGCATGGCATCGCGTGCCGCCGCGTACGAAGCCGCCGCCCCATGCACGTTGCCGGCCTCGAGGAACGCCTCGGCCGCGCCGCGGGCGTCCCCGGCCGCGTGCCGGGCGCGGGCCAAGGCGTCGGCAACCGGCTGGCGCCAACGCTCCGGCAGGCTGCCGCGATCCACGCGACCCAGTCGTTGCGCGGCGCCTTCGGCGTCGCCCCGCAAGGTCCGCGCCCAGCCCTCGGTGAAGAGGGCGCGCGCCCGCAGCTCGCCATCCAGGCCCTCTCCGTCCACGTGCTGCGCCCAGAGAGGTGCCAAGGCGTCGAGGGCGTCGGCCAGGAGCGTCGTCACGCCAAGGCCCCGCGTCACGCCCGCGCTGATGCGACGCTGCGCTTGGCGCAGCAGGTTCTCCGCCAGCGCGATGCGGTCCGCCGGGTCGCCACGCTCGCGGACGAGCCAGCCGCGCGCGTCCAGCGCGGCGGCGTCCTCGCCGCGCGCTTCGAGTCGAGCTGCCCAGGCCGCCTCGACACGTGCAGCGTCCTCGCCGCCGATCGCGCCGCTCGCCACCTCGTCGACGAGCGCGCGCAGCGGGGCATCCTCGTTCGCCGCGACGGCCGCGTCGAAGCGCGCCGGGAAGTCGGCCGCCTCCTCGCCGGCGTGGACACGAGCCGAGGCGTGGAGCATCGCACCCAAGGCCAGAGCGGCAGCCCACAGGGGGTGGCAGCGCATCAGCGGAGTCCTCCTACTCACCGAACGTGAACGTCACGCGATGCACGACGCGGGCGACGGTCGTGTCCTCCACGTCGTCGGGTCCTTCGCCAGCCTTCAGGCTGTCCTCGACGAGCGCGTCGCGCGGCGTGAGCCGGTACACGAGCCAGGCCTCGCCCCGTCCCTTCGGAAGGTCCGTCACGAAGCGCCCCGGGCCCTCGCCAAGCGTCGACACACGCGCCAACGGCGGGATCTGCGTGTCGTTCTTGCCCGAGCCCCGATAGAACTTGCGGAACTTGGCGAGGAACGACCGTTCCTGGTCGGCACGCTTGAGCGGGTCCAGCACGACGCGCCCGTCGGCGTCCCACAGCTTGATGTACGTGTCGAACGAGCGGTGGCGTGCATCGGTCGGGATGGCGTGCCCGGCCCCGCGGTTGGTGACGAAGACCTCGATCTCGAACCCCCCGCCGTCGGCAGGTCGGACGTCGACGTCCAGCGCCGAGGCGCGCTGCAGCATCGCGAAGCTGTGCCCGCCGCGCCACGTGTGGCTCCGCCCCTTGCGTACCACGCCACCGGGAACCAGCGGACGCTCGACCTCCGGCATGTGGCACGTGATGCAGGTCTCGGCGGGCCGCTGGCGTGGGAGGGGCGCCTCGGGGGCATAGGGTCCGGCCAGCCACTCGTTGCCCGTGTCGTGCTGGTTGTGGCACGGGAAGCAGATCTTCACGACGTCCCGCTGGCGCGGGTCGCCCACCGGACGACACGCCCCCTCGAGGCCGCCGAACGGGCCGGCTACGTTCGCACCATCCTGATGGCACGAGAGGCACGAGATGGCATCCTCGCGCCGCGACGCGCGAGCGACCGGGGTCTCGAACTGCGCTTCACGCAGCGACACGGGCGCGTGGCAGCGGATGCACTCCTCCTTGTTGACGACGTCCTCGGAGAGCTCGAGGAAGAGCGGGTCGGACATGGCCTGGCCGTGGAAGGACTGCTTCCACTCCTCGTAGATCGCGCCGTGGCAACGACCGCAGGCCTCGGCCGAGAGGAACGCGGGCTCCGCGGGCGCGGGGAGTCCATCGACGGGGCCCGCCGACGGGTCGGACGGTGCGCTCTCGGGGGGTGCCTTCGGCGTGGGCTCGCCGCACGCGATGGGCAACGCGGCGAGGAGGATCACCAACGGCAGCAGATGGCGCGCGGCCCGACGGGGGGTCATGCAGCCTCCAAGGGGGTGACACGCGAAACGACGACGAGACCGACGGGCGCACCGGGCCGCGCGTCGACATCGGCCAGGGCCTCGACGCGCGTCCCGGCGACATCCGCGACGACGTGCGTGCCGTGGGCCGTCTCGAAGCGGTCGACCACGGTCGCCGCCACGCCCTCGTGCGGCGCGCGCGCCCGCACGTCCGCAGGGCGCAGCGCAAGCCTGACCGCGCGACCGTCCGTGGCGCCGGGACCGCCTGCCGGCTCCAAGGGGCCGAGCACGGTATCGAGCGCGGTCCCGCGCCACGTTGCCGGCAGCAGCGTGACGGCGCCAAAGGCGCGCGCGGCGGCCTCGGTGCGCGGGGCCCGAAGGACGTCGCGCGGGACGCCCGACTCGGCCACACGGCCTGCCTCGAGGACGGCGACCTGGTCCGCGATCTCCAGGGCGTCATCGGGATCGTGCGTCACGAGGACGGCCGTGTGACGGCGCTCGCGGGCCAGCTCGCGCAACAAGGCACGCAGGGCTTGACGCCGCGTCGGGTCGACGTGGGCCAGGGGCTCGTCGTAGAGGACGAGCCCGGGCTCGGCGGCCAGCGTCCGGGCGATGGCGACGCGCTGCCGCTCGCCACCGGACAGCGCGCCCGGCCGGCGTCGTGCAAGCGCGGGCGGCAAGCCGACGCGATCGAACCACGCCGCGACCTCCGCACGACGACCGCGACCCGTCCCCGAGGCGCGCAGCGCAAACGCCACGTGATCGCCGGCCGTGAGGTGCGGCCAGAGCTCCAGGCCTTGGAACACGACGCCCACGCGACGCGCCTCCGGGGCCACGTGTACACCCTCGCCGTCCAGCAGGCGGTCGCCCAGACGCACGGTCCCGCTTCGCGGGCGCACGAGACCGGCCAACGCCCGCAGCAGCGTCGTCTTGCCGGCGCCACTCGTGCCGAGGAGCGCCAGCGTCGTCTCCGCCTCGTGGTCGAACGTGATGCCATGGAGCACGGCCGGCGCAGCGGCGTGGGGCGCCACGACGAGCTCGCGTACGGAGAGGGACTGGCCGTTCATCGGGAACCTCGCTCGGCCAGCGCGTTCCACGCGGCGTCGACCTGCGCTCGCGTGACGTGGCGGGCCGTCTCGTCCCCCGGCTCCGACTGCGCGTCGTGGACGTGGGCCGGGAGGTCGAGGGCGCGCCGCAGCAGATCCCACCACGCGTGGCGCTGCTCGCGCGTCGGGGCCGCGAGGCCGGCCGCGACAACGCCCCACACCGCCTGCGGGCCCTCCTGCACCAGGCGCCCCACGGTCCAGGCCCGCTGGGCGTCGCGTCCGTCCGGTGCAAGGTCCGCCAGGGCCTTCGCCACGCGCGCATCGCGCGGCGCGCCCACGAGACCGCCGAGCGCCGCGACGCGCACCTCCTCCAGGGGATCCTGCAGCAAGCGCAGCAACACCTCGAGGGCCGCGGGTACGGTGCGCGCGTAGGCCCCCAGGGCGACCGCCGCGCGCGCGCGGACCATCGGCCGTGCGTCCGTGGCCAGGTCGTCGAGCGCGGGCACGGCGCGCGGATCGCGGACGAGACCCAGCGCGAGGGCGATCTCGCTGCGGGCCACGGGGCGGACGGCCGTGGCGGCGGCCTCGACGAGTGCCGGCGTCATCGGCGGACCGATCAGCTCGATGGCGGCCTTCGAGATGATGAAGCGGCGCGCGTCGTTCTCGCGCAGGTTGTGGACGAGCTGGCGCGAAGCGGCCTGGAACGAGGGCGCCGTCTCGTCGAACGCCGTGCGCAGGAGGTCGCCCTGGTCCCGGCGCTCGTGCCACCAAGCGGCCAAGGCCTCGAACGCCGCCTGACGCTGCGGGATGCCCGCATCGGGCGTGAAGCCGTGGGCGGGAGCGCCCGGCAGATGCCGCTCGAGCGCATCCGTCGCCTCCTGCAGGACGCGGATGCGGAAACGCGCGCGACGTGGATCCAGCTGGCGCTCGATCAAGTAGCCCGCCGCACGCGGTACGCCAAGGCGCAGCAAGGCTTCGCACGCCGCCGCATCGACGGCGAAGTAGTCGATGTTGGGCCACTCGCTCGCGGGGATGGGCGTGTCCGAGCTGCCGGGGTACTCCCAGCGATCGCGCGCGCGGATGCCGTCGCTCAGCACGCACAGGTGCCAGGCGAGGGCGGGTGCCGCCCCGGGGTCGCCGAGGTCGCCGAGCGCCGAAGCGGCCACCGTGCGCAGCCAGCCGTCGTCGGCGGCCAGCGCGCGCTCGAGATCCTCGCGCACGCGCGTGTCGCCCAGTCGACCCAGGGCCAGCGCCGCGCGGGCAGCGCGTGGCGTCCGACCGTCGGCGCCGGGGAGGTGGTTCGCCCTGCGCAGCGCGGCGAGGAGCACGTTGGCGGCGCGGCCCCGCAGCTCGTCGACGAGCCGATCGAGGCCGCGCGTCATGCGCTCGGCGTCGTCGGCCGACGCGTCGTCCAGCGCGGCGAGCGCCGGCGCCTCGCGCCGCAGGAGGTCGGTCACCGCCCCCACCGGCGAGGCGATCCCCTCCGCGAGGTCGGGGTGGAACGCCAAGTCCAGCATCAAGGCCTCCGCCACGGACGGCGAGGGGGGCCAGCGCCCCGTGATCCACGCGGGGTCGGTGTCGCGTGCGCCCAGCATCCACGCGGCGGTGGCGCGTGCGGCGCGTCGATCGGGGGCATCGACCTCGTCGGCGCGGGGCCAGGCGTCGCGGGCCGCGGCCGTCGCGAGCGATCCCACGTCCGCTTCGGTCAAGGCGCGGACCGCGAGGCCGAGCCCCACGTCGTCGTCAAACGCCGCCATGCGGGGCGCGACCTCCAGCGTGGCGACGGGGTCGGCAAGGCGCGGCTGCTCCAGGACGAGGGCCGCGGCTGCCAACCGCTCGGCGCGGCTTGCCGACTCCCGTAGGAGGCGGTCGAGCGCGACGCGGGCCTGGGAGGCCGGAGCCTCGCCGGCCCACGCGGGAGCACGTGGTCCGCCCGCCACGGCGCATGTCACCGCCAGCAGGCCTGCTGTCACCCAAGCGCGACGGTCATGCATCGGTCGGCGGCTCCTGGTCAGGCACGGGGTACCGGTCCCGCACGGCGCGTACCGCGGCGTCGCGATCCACGAGGCGGCCCTCCAGCTGCTCGTCCTGGACCCAGGCGAGGATGCGTCCCATGTCGGGTCCCGGACGGTGGCCGAGCGCGAGCAGGTCCTTGCCCGTGAGCAGCGGCTCGGGGACGGCCGGCTCCGCGGCAAGCTCCGCGCGGGCGGCTTGCAGGAAGTCGAGCACGTCACGGGCTCCGTGCGAAGCGCCGCAGTCGGCGGCGTGGAGCCTGAGGTGCAGGTCGAAGTCCGGCTCGGCCAGGAAGCGACGCAGCGTGGCCCGGCGCATGTGCGGCGTGGCCGCAATGCGCATGTGCTGTCCGATCAGCGCCGCCACGCGTTCGCGTGTGCGCCGGGGGAGGCGCAGTCGCTCGAGCAGCTGCTCGGCCGCGTCCACGCCCTGCGCATCGTGGCCGTGGAACACGATGCGCCCGTCGGGTTCGCGCCGGAACGTGGTGGGCTTGGCGACGTCGTGCAAGAGCGCGGCCCAGAGCAGGACCTCCTCGGCGCGACGCGCCTCGGCCTCGGCCTCCACGTCGTCCTCGGCGGCGGCGGGTCGGGGCGGGAATCGCGTGCCGTCCAGCACCAAGGCGGTGTGCACGAACACGTCCCCCTCGGGATGCCAGCGCGGTGGCTGGGGCACGCCGCGCATGGCCTCGATCTCGGGCAGCACGACGGGCAGGAGGCGCAGGTCGCGAAGGAGCCGCAGCGCGCGGCCGCGACCGTGGCGCAGGATCTTCCCCAGCTCGTCGCGCACGCGCTCGGCCGACACCTCGGCGACACGCGGCGCCATGTCGCGCACCGCGGCTTGCGTACCGGGCTCCAGCGCGAACCCCAGCTGCAGGGCGAACCGCGCGGCGCGCAGGATCCGCAGGTGGTCCTCCTCGAAGCGATCGTGCGCGTCGCCGATGGCGCGCAGCAAGCGGGCTGCGAGGTCCGCGCGACCGCCGACGTGGTCGTGGATCGCGCCGGTCTCCGGGTCTTCGAACAACCCGTTGACCGTGAAGTCGCGGCGCGTGGCGTCCGTGGGCGCGTCGCTGAACGTGACGTCGTCCGGCCGGCGCCCGTCCACGTAGCAGCCGTCCGCGCGGAACGTCGCCACCTCGACGGGGCCGGCGGGCCGCGGGATCACGAGGACGCCGAACTTCGCGCCCACGGTCACCGCTTCGGGGAAGAGCGCCTCCCCCACCTCGGGGCGCGCACTGGTGGCGATGTCCACGTCCAGCGGCGCTCGCCCGAGCAAGCGGTCGCGGACGGCGCCGCCGCAGAGGAGGGCCTCGTGCCCCGCGTCCCGCAGGCGACGGGCAACGCCCCGGGCTTCCTCCATGCGGCGATGGGCCAGCGGCTCGTGGCTCATGCCGCCTTCCGGCGGTCGATCGGTGGGAGGGTGGGCGCTCGCACGGGCCGATTGAACCCCGCCGACGAGCCCGATCCTACGAGCCGGCCTGCTCCGGTGCGGTCGGCGTCAGGGCGTCCGCGAGCGCCTGGAGCTCGCTGCGCACCTCCGCGGGCCAGTGGCCGCCGCCGTAGCGGACGTGTTCCTCCCAGGCCGTCAGGCGACGCAGGGAGCGGGCAGCGCGCGGGTGGCGCGTTGCCGCCTGCGTCTCGAGCTCGCGCGGCGTGGCCGACGGGGCCCGGCGGACGCCACGAGCCCGCAGCAGGGCCAGCATCTCCGCGTACGGGCCCGTCGGGCCGGCGGCCTTCGTCGCGGGCGCACGCCGACCCGAACGCCGCCGGGCGAGGCGCAGCGCGACGAGGGCGAGGAGCACGACCAGGGGGACGCCGGCCCACGCGCTCTGCGGACCGAAGAGGAGGGCCAGCAGGCGCTCGCCGCGCTTGGCGACGCTCGTCCAGAGCCCTGTCCAGCCCTCGCGGTCCAAGTCGAACCAAGGGGCCTCGCCTCGTCCACCCTGGACTTCCACGGTGTGCGTCTGGGCGTCGACCGCGCGACGATCCGGAGGCGTGGGGTTGAGGGGAACCCAGCCGGCTCCATCGAGGTAGATCTCGGCCCAGGCGTGATAGTGCGTGCCGCGCATGACGAGGCTGCGCCGCTCGTCGCTGGTGGCGTCGCCGCCCCAGAACCCGCGCACGTAACGAGCGGGATGCCCCAGGCTGCGGAGCAGCACCACGAGGGACGTGGCGTAGCACTCGCAGTGCCCCTGCCGCACGCGGAACAGGAAGTCCGCCACGCGACGGCTGGGGTCGAGCGGCGGCTGCGCGAGGCTGTACACGAACTCGGGTCCGCGCAGCCACGCCTCCAGGCGCTGCGCCCGCAGCCACGGGTCCATCTCGCTCCCGACGACCTCGCGGGCCAACGGCAGTACCTCGGCCCGGAGGTCGTCGGGGAGCTGCAGCCACGCGCGCAACGGGCTGACCGCCGCGTCGCTCCTGCGTCCGCCAAGCCACGGCGTGTCTCGCGGCAGCGGTCGCGAGGTCTGGCGGATCTCGTCGCCTGCCTCGACGCGACGTGCAGCCGTCCACGTACCGTCGTCACGGCGGCGGACCCCTTCGCGCGTGATCGTGCGTCCGGCGCGATGGATCGAGACGTCCAGCACCTGCTCCTCGAGGAACAGGCGGCGGTGCCCGCCTTGCAGGACCTCGATCGAGAGCCGTCGGGGCGTACCGGGGCCCGGCCGCTCGTCCACCACGACCTCGCCCGCGGCGTTCGCGCGGTAGAGCAGCGGATCGCGCACGAGCGCTTCGGGTGCTCGCCAGCTGCCGTCGCTGGCCACCTGCGAGAGTGCGTTCTCGCGCAGCACGACGTCGCGCGGCGCGCCGATCTCGTCGAGGAGCCGGACTTCGAAGAACGGCCGCGCCGAGGCCTGGATCCGCGCAACGCCCCCGAACGGCACGACGGCCGCGTCGGCGTTGTCCCGTAGATCGGGACCCGTGACGCCCGTGCGCCCGCCCTCGCGCGAGCCGACGCGGGCATCTTCCTCCGCGAAGGGCGAGGGGCCCGTCTCGGCCGTGGCCACCTCGCGCACCCAGGTGGCGAGGCCGCGCGGTGCGAGCGCGTAGAGCAACAGCGTCAGGGGCAGCGCCACGACGAGGAAGCGGAGCGCGAACCCCGCGAGGGGACGGAGCCCCGGCGCCGCGCCCTCGGCGACGAGCCTGCGCACGCCCGGCACCTCGCGTCCGCGCACGGTGGCCGGGTCGCGTTCCAACAGCAGGACCGTCCAGCCGAGCGCACTTGCGAAGGCCAGCACGACGAGCAGGCCGAGGGCGCCCGGCCATGCGGCCACCGAGGCGACGACCTGCACGGCAGCAAGGAACAGGACGAGGTACGCCGCCGTCGGCCGCGGTGTACGCACGAGCAGGCCGATCTGCGCGACGCCGAGCAGCACCAGGAGCGTGGCGTAGGCGCGCTCGGGGACGTCGCGAAGCACGTGCAGCGCACCGAGCACGAGGACGGGCGCCAGCGCTGCGGCCAGGCGCGGCCCCCAGCGCCCGGCCAACAACGGCCCGTCGGCGCCCCTCCGTCGCAGCGCCCGGACCAGCACGGGCAGCGCGACGAGCGCCGGGAGGGCCCGCGGCACGCCGGGCACGACCAGCCCGAGCGCCGTCGCCGCGACGGCCACGAGGTGCGCGCTGGTCCGTGCCGGTCCGGACAGGACTCCGCGTACGAGGCGCGTCGCGCCGCGTTCCGCGTGTGCGGCGTGCGGGTGGGCCGGCGCGGAGACGCTCACGCGAGCCCCTCCACCCACGGCGCAAGGAGGGCAGCGTCCTCGCCCGGAACGACCAGCGAGCGGCCGTGCCGGCCCACCAGGCGCCTCAGCCCGTCTGCGAGACCCGGCTCCGGGCGGGAGGTGACGTAGACCACCGCGGTGCCCGGTCGCGGCGGCTGCGCCTTGAGGGCGCCGCGGGGGCGCCTTCCACCACGGGCCACGACGGCGAGCGCGTCCAGGCCCTGGGCGAGCGGGCGGGCCAGGGCTCCGTCCCGACGCCGTGTCACGCCGCTGCGGCCCCGGTCGAGGACGAGACGTGCAGGGCGACCGCTGGACAGCAACGCGCGCCACAACGTGGCGGTGGCGCGCACGGCGCGTTCGAAGTCCGAGCTGGTGCCTCCGGCGCCGAGCACGAGCGTGACCTCCTGGCCCTGGGCGCCGCGCCACTCCGTGACGATGGGCTCGCCTCGACGCGCCGACGTGCGTGCGTGGACGCGACGAAGGTCATCGCCCTCGCGCCACGCCCGGACGCCGTGGAGCTCTTCCTCGGTGCGGGCACGCGCATCGAGAGCGAGCGGGTCCTGGGGGCCGCTGGCCAGCCACGCACGAAACCGCGGACCGGGACGTCCTTCGCTCGGTCGCACCACGAGGCGATCCACGAGAGGCAGCGTCACGTTGCATCGGACCAAGCCCAACGGGAAGCGACTCGTGACGCGGGGGCCGCGCAAGGTGACGTGCCCGCGCTGGCGCCACGTCACGTTGGTCGTGATCGTCGTCGAGGCGCCGCCCGGGAGGTGCGGCACGTCGACCTCGATCGCGCGCGGCATCGAACCGCCGCCGGGGCGGTCCACCACCTTGAGGCCCAGCGCGCCGCGCCGGGCCTCGCGCTTCACCGTCCAGGCCAACGTCGCGGGTCGCCCCACCGTGGCGCGGGACGGCACGCTGCGGCGCACGCTGATGCCCTCGACGTTGGTACGTGCCAGCCGACGCGCCCACCAGGTCGCGGCCAGGATCGCGCAGGCCAGCAGCAGGAGCGGATTGCGCCCCAGCACCAGGGCCATCACCGCGAAGCCGAAGCCGCCCCACAGGTAGACCGCCCCCTCCTTCGTGAAGCGGCGCTCGAACACGGGCTCGAGGGGTCCGCTGGAGCGAGGTGCGCGCGACGACGCCGTCCCCCGGAGGGCGTCCGCGACCCGCCCGCGCCGGGCGCCCCTGCTGCGAGGCTCATCGCCTCCCGAGCCAGTGCCTCCGGGGCCAGTGCCTCCGGGGCCAGTGCCTCCCCGGCTCGTGCGCGCCAGCCGCGGGCCGCGCAGGGGCAGCGCGTCGTGGCCGGGCGCTCGGTCGAGGGCGAGGGCGCACACGCGGATCGGTGCTCCACGGCCCGGTCCCGGGCCCGCCGGAGTATACGTCTCGACCAGCGCCGGGTTCGCCCGGCGGCCACATGCCCACGTCGCGCCTGGCGGGCGTGCAGGGCGCGGGAGAGCACGGCATGGCGGTCGACGCACGGCGGCGAGAACGAACCTGGCCGTTCGTGCTCGTGCTGCTGGGCACGCTGGCCTACGCCGCCTGGCTGCTTCGAGGCCATGCCGCCGAGGGCCGCGCCCAGTCCTCTCGCGAGGACGCGGCCCACGAGGCCCTGGTGGCGTTGCGCGACGCCGAGCTGGAGCGTCGCGCTGCGCTCGGCCGCTTCGCGACGCTCGCGGAGCTGGCGTCGGAGTCGCGCCTGCCGAGCGGATTGGGCGTGACGGACGACGAGGGCGAGCCGCACGTTCTCGTGCCCGGATATCGGCTCGACGTCCTGCTGCCGTGGCGCCTGGAAGGCGGGCGACTCGTTCGCGTGGCGCGCCCTGCGCGACACGCCCCGGACCCGGAGCTGGCAGCTCGGCACATGATGGTCGTCGCACGGCCGCTACGTCCGGCTCGCGACGGGTATCGCACGTACGCCACGGACGAGTCCGGGCTCGTCTGGGTATCCGAGGGCGTCTCGGACGACGTGACCGCGGCGCGCAACCCCCTGCCCGACGCCCATCTGTCGACATCGGCCATCGCCGACACCTCGGGCCGCGTCTGGCACCGCTTGGACCGCCTCGTTCCCTTCGGCGACGAGCGCGGCGAACGCGATGACCGCGACCACGGCGACGAGCGCGGCGAGTAGACCCCCGGAGCCTGCGGGCGGCCCGAGGCCGGGCAGGGACCCGGGCTGGGCGGGGGGTGCGCGGGTGTGTGGCCTGCCTGGCCAGGCCGGCGCCCGAGCCGGGGATGCGTTCCCAGGCTCTCAGGCGTCGAGGAAGCGTACGCCCCGCGCACCGGCCGCCGTGTGACCCAGGCGCCAGGCGTCCTCGCCCGCTTCGCGCAGCACCGCGACGGCCTTGTCGGCCTGGGCCTCGTCCACGACCACGACGAGGCCGCAGCCCATGTTGAAGACGTGCCAGGCTTCGGCGGCGTCGATGCCCGTGCGCTCGACGATCCAGCGGAAGACGGGGTTGGGCGCGAAGGACGAGCGATCGACCACCGCCTCGACGCCTTCGGGCAGCACACGCGGCACGTTGTCCTCGAGGCCGCCGCCGGTGATGTGGGCCAAGCCGCGGATCGCGACGACCTTGCGCAGCGCGCGGATGGGAGCCAGGTACGAGCGATGCGGTCGGCACAGCGCGTCGGCGAGCGTCTCGTTCCAGCCTTCGGGCGTGGTCGCCAGGTCGATGGCGTCGCGTTCGATCAGGCGGTTGACCAGCGAGTAGCCGTTCGTGTGCAGGCCATTGGAGCGCACGCCGATCAGGGCCTGGCCCGGGGCGATGCCCCGCGGCCAGACCTCGTCGGCTTCGACCACGCCGACGAGGAAGCCCACCAGGTCCATCTCGCCGGGCAGGTAGGTCCCCGGCATCTCGGCGGTCTCGCCACCGAGCAAGGCGGCTCCCGCGGCGCGGCAGGCCTCGACCAGTCCGGTCAGCACGTCCTCGAACTGGTGCGGGTCCAGGTGGCTGGCCGCGAGGTAGTCCAGGAAGAACAGGGGCTCGGCGCCCTGCACGAGCACGTCGTTGACGCAGTGGTTGACGATGTCGTGGCCGAGCCCCTTCAGGCGGCCGGCTCGGAGCGCCAAGCGTGTCTTGGTCCCGACGCCGTCGTTGCTGGCCACCAGGATGGGATGGCGCATGCCCTCGAAGCGGCCGCTGAACATGCCGCCGAAGGCGCCGAGCTCGTGCCGGACCCCTGGCCCGAACGTGGTGCGCACGAGCGCGCCGATGTCGCGGAGCATGCGCCCCTTCTTGTCGATGTCCACGCCTGCGTCGCGATAGGTGAGCCGACTCGTCATGGGCCGGAAGGTAGCGCCGGGGACCCCGCTCGCCCCCCTTCGGACGCCTGATCGGGCCATGAGCGCACGGCGTGGCGTGCCCGGTCGTCGGGCCGACGAGGACGGGCGGGCCGGGAGTCCGGCGGTATCGTGGCCCGGTGCCCGAGCCCACCGCCCCCACCGCGGCCCGCGGGCCAAAGCTGCGCCAGCGCGTGGCCGTGCTCGGCGCCACGGGCTCCGTCGGGGGCGCGGCCCTGGACGTGCTGGAGCAGGAGCGCGCCCGCTTCCGCACGATCGTGCTGGCGGCGTCCACGCAGGGCGACGCGCTGCTTGCCGCCGCCCGCCGCGTGGGCGCCCCCCGCATCGTCCTCGCGGATCCTGCCGCCGGCCAGGCGCTGGCCGCGCGCTTGCGCCCCGGCGATCCCGAGCTGTCCTTCGGTCCGGAGGCCGTGCGCGACGCCGCGGCGGCCCCCGACATCGACGTCGTCGTGCAGGGCATCACGGGTGCGGCAGGGCTCGAAGCCAGCCTCGCCGCGGCACGCTCCGGCAAGCGCATCGCCCTGGCCAACAAGGAGAGCCTCGTCGTGGCGGGGCCCCTCCTCGTGCGCGCGGCGCGTGAAGGGGGAGCGACCCTGCTGCCGGTGGACAGCGAACACGCCGCGCTCCACCAGGCGCTGCGCGCCGGCCGCCCCGAGGAGGTGCGGCGCCTGGTCCTGACGGCGTCCGGCGGGCCCTTCCGCGGCAAGCGCCGCGAGGACCTCCTCCACGTCACGCCGGCCCAAGCCCTCGCCCACCCGACCTGGACGATGGGCCCACGGATCACCGTCGACAGCGCCACCCTCATGAACAAGGCCCTCGAGGTCATCGAGGCCCGCTGGCTGTTCGACGTGGAGCCCGAGCGCATCGAGGTCGTGGTCCATCCGCAGAGCGTGGTCCACTCCCTGGTCGAGTTCGTGGACGGCAGCGTGGTGGCCCAGATGGGACCGCCCGACATGCGCCTGCCGGTGCGCTACGCGCTGGGCTGGCCGGACCGCTTGGTCGCATCGGCGCCGCGCTTCGACCCGGCCGACTACGCCCGCCTGACCTTCGAGCCGCCCGACACGGAGACCTTCCCCGCCCTCGGGCTAGGATTCGAGGCCGCCCGTCGCGGCGGGACCGCCGGAGCCGCCCTCAACGCGGCCGACGAGGCCGCCGTTGCGCGGTTCCTGGCCGGCGACCTGGCCTTTCTCGACATCACCCGCGTCGTGGCCGACGTCCTGGCCCGCCACCCGTTCGTCGCCGAGCCCGACCTCGCCGACCTGCGTGCCGTGGACGCCTGGGCCCGCACGGAGACTGCTCTCGCATGCGAACGCGCCGTTCCCTGACCCGCCGCCTCCCCCCCTACCGCGTGCTCACGCGGTGCGCCGTCGTGGCCACGGGCCTGCCGCTGGCGCTCTCGCTTCCGGGTGGGTCGATGATCCTCGCCATCCTCGGCATCGGGTTCCTGATCTTCGTGCACGAGTGGGGTCACTACGCCGCCTGTCGGCTCACGGGCACGCGCACGGAGACCTTCGCGATCGGCTTCGGCCCGCGCCTCTTCGGCTGGGAGAAGGACCGCGACGGCAAGCGCCGCTTCACGGTCGGCGAGCGCCAGCTGGACCCGGAAGACCACGCGATGGACTTCCGCATCAGCGCGATCCCGCTCGGCGGCTACGTCAAGATGGCGGGCGAGATCCCGGGCGAGGGCACCACCGGGGCAGAGGACGAGTTCCCGCAGAAGACCGCTTCCCAGCGCGCCTTCATCATCAGCGCCGGCGTCATCATGAACCTGATCACGGCGGTCGTGTTCTACGCCCTCACCTACGGCATGGGTCGTCCGACGCCGCCTCCCGTGATCGCGTCGGTCGAGTCGGGTGGCGGCGCCTGGGAGGCCGGGCTCCGGGCCGGCGACCGCGTGGTGAGCATCGATGGCAACGCCATCGACAGCGACATCGACCTGCTCATGCAGGCGGCCCTGGCCAGCCACGAGCCGGCGCACATCGTCTACACGCGCGACGGCGAGCGCCGCGAGACACGCGTCCAGGCGCGCCACGACGCCGAGCTCGGCCGCATGCGCATGGGCTTCAGCCCGGCCCAGGTCGCGCTCGTCCTCGGCCGCGACGACCAGGCGCCGCGCATCGGCCCGGAGACGAAGGCCTTGGTCGGCGGCATTCCGGTCGTGGGCGGCCGCGAGGCGCTCGAGCAGCTGCACTTGCTGCTGGCACGCGGCATCGTGCCCGTCGTGGTCGAGGTGGACGGCCAGCGCGTGGAGCTCGCGCCTACGCCGCCCAAGAAGGGCGTGGAGCCCTCCGAGCCGGCGCCGCGCTTCCTCGGTCTCGAGCCGTTCCATCCGGTCGTGGTCGGCCAGGTGCTCGAGCCCGCGTCCGCCGTGTTGCGCACGGGGGATGTGCTGCTCGCTCCCGCCGCTGCCGACGGTGGCGCCACACGGCAGATCGGCTCGGCGGGCGCCTGGCTCGCCGCTGCCCAAGGCGACGCGGCGTGGACGGGGATCCGGGTCCGCCGCGGCGACACCGAGCAGACCCTGGCGGTGAGCTTGCCCACGGTGGGCGAACGGCTGGCGTTCCTCCGCTCGGTCCACCTGGAGGACGAGGACGACGGCGGAGCCCGCGTGTCCGCCACGCCGGGGCTCGTCCAGGTCGACGACGTCGAGGCCAACACCACTTGGTGGTACCAGGCGCCCGACTCCGCGGCCGCCGAAGGGGGCTGGCAGGACGGGGATCGCCTCCGCCGGGTGGGCGAGATCGAGGTCGGTACGTTCGTGGGTGCGCAGGGCGTGATCCGCACGCTGCCCGCGGGCAAGGCCGTCGAGGTCGAGGTCGAGGGCGTCGATGGCACGCGCCGCACGCTCGCGATCGAGGCCCGCCCGGGCACGCTGGTGGGTCAGCTGCCCGTCGACCTGGTGCCGGCGCTCGAGACGCCGCCCGGCAAGCCCTTCCTCGGCGCGCTGGGCGCCGGTGCGCGCCGCACGTGGGTCGAGGTCGTCAACACGTTCCGCACGATCGGCGCCTTCTTCACGGGACGGGTCTCGTTCGCGAAGAACGTGGGTGGCCCCATCATGATCGTGAAGGCGAGCAGCGATTTCGCCGACCGCGGGTTCCTGCAGCTGCTCTGGTTCCTCGCCTACGTCAGCGTGATGCTGGCCGTGCTGAACATCCTGCCCATCCCCGTCCTGGATGGCGGCCACCTGCTGTTCATCCTCATCGAGAAGATCAAGGGCTCTCCGCTCAAGGACAGCACGATGTTCAACCTCCAGAAGGTCGGCATGGTGTTGCTCCTGGCGTTGATGGTCTTCGCCTTCTGGAACGACATCCAGCGCATCATCCTCCGTTCATGAAGGCTTGGCTGCGCCTCGCGCGCGTCCCCTTCGCGTTCACGGCGGCGACCGACGCCTTGGCCGTGGGTCTCCTGGCGCACGCGGCGCTCGGCTCGGACGCGGCGAGCACGCGCTGGCCCGCCGTGCTCGGCGCGGCCGTCCTCGTCTACGCGTTCGGGATGATGCTCAACGACTGGGCAGACCGCGCGGAGGACGCCCTGGTGGCCCCGCGGCGCCCGCTTCCGTCCGGGGCGCTCCGTCCGGCCCCGGTCGCGGTCGCGATCCTGCTGGTCGCGCTGGGCGCTCTCGGCCTCGGCCATGTGGCGGGCACGTTGCCGGGCGTGGGCGCTGCGCTGGGTCTGGCGGCGCTGTACGACCTGGGCGCCAAGCGCTCCGTACGCGGGGGTGCGGTGGTGTTGGGCCTGGCGCGTGCGGCCAACGCGGCCCAGGTGCCACTGGCCGCTGCGCTGGCGGGCGCAGTCTCCTCCCCCGCGCTGCTCGCGGCCCTGGCCATCGGGACGTACGCGGCCGCGATCACGGTGCACAGTGCCCAGGCCGAAGTCGGCGTGCGGCACACGGTGCTCGTCCGCAGCCTGGTCGGCGTCGCCTTCGCCGGTGCGGCGATCCTCGCGTGGGTCGTGGCGGGCACGTTCACGTTGGCCACGATGTTCGCGTCCATGCTCGCCTTCGGCGTGGCCTCGAGCACGGCGTTCGGACGCACCCCGCGTACGGGCCCCATCCCCAAGCAGGTCCGCGAGATGCTCTGCGGCCTGTACATGCTTGCGTACGTCGTCGCGAGCCCCGCCCTGGGCAGCAACGCCTTGCTTGCGCTGGGCGGTCTGTTCCTCGCCTGGGGCTTGGCCATCGCCAGCCAGCTTTTCGTTCGGGCGCTGGGCACCTGAGAAGGAGTCGCAGGCTCTCGCGTCGGCCGGCGTGGCGGGGCCTGCGCGCGGCCCCGAGGCCGGCACGTTTGCGGTACGCTCGCCCCCCGGTGGTGCGGCGCGCGGTGCGCGGCCGGAGGAGCACGGATGCCGTGGGCGCTGCTGGGCTTGGGCGTCGTGGTCGTGGCCGTCACGTCCGCGTTCCACGCGATCCTGCGCACGCGCACCGCGCAGGGCGCCATGGCGTGGCTCGTGGCCCTGATCAGCATGCCGCTGCTGGCCATCCCGCTGTATTGGCTGTTCGGTCGCCGGCACTTCGCGGGCTACACGCAGGCGTGGCGCGCCCACATGCACGAGCTGCGCCCCCTGGCCCGAGCGGCCCAGGCCAACCTCGAGGCCTTCCACGTGCCCGACGACGCCAAGCATCCGGCCTACACGGGTCTGCAGGCGCTGGCGCACGGCCAGGTCACGCGGGGCAACGATGTCGAGCTGCTCGTGAACGGCGAGCCCACGTTCGCGAGCATCGTGGAGGGCATCGCGAAGGCCAGGAGCTATGTGCTCGTCGAGTTCTACATCGTGCGTGATGACGGCCTGGGGCGTCGCCTGCGCGATGCCCTGGTCGAGCGTGCCCGCGCGGGCGTCGACGTCTGGTTCGTCTACGACGAGCTCGGCAGCAGCAGCTTGAGCAGGCAGTACCGGAGGTCGCTCGAGGAGGCGGGCGTGCGCATCGTCGAGTTCGGAACGACGCGCGGCTGGACGAACCGCTTCCAGGTGAACTTCCGCAACCACCGCAAGATCGTCGTCGTGGACGGGGCCGTGGCCTGGATCGGCGGGCACAACGTGGGCGACGAGTATGTCGGCCTGCACAGGAAGCTGACGCCCTGGCGCGACACGCACATCCGGCTGGAGGGACCGGCCGTGCTCGAGGCGCAAGCGGCCTTCCTCCTGGACTGGTGCTGGGCGACCGGTGAGCTGCTGGACCTCAGCTGGGAGGCCGTGCCCTCGACCACGGGCGACCGCCAGGCGTTGGTCGTGGCGACGGGCCCGGCCGACGACGTGGAGACCGGGAAGCTGCTCCACGCCCATCTCGTCAATCGCGCGCAGCATCGCCTGTGGATCGCCACGCCGTACTTCGTGCCGGAGCCCGCGGTGGCCGCGGCCCTCCAGCTCGCGGCGCTGCGCGGCGTGGACGTACGGGTCCTGGTACCGCTCCACAACGACAGCCAGCTCGTGCGCTTCGCCTCGTACTGGCATGTCCAGGAGCTGGGCGGCGTGGGCATCCGGTTCCTGCAGTACCCGCGGGGGTTCATGCACCAGAAGGTCGTGCTCGTGGACGAGGACCTCGTCTCGATCGGCACGCACAACTTCGACAACCGCTCGTTCCTGCTCAACTTCGAGGTCGCCGCCCTGGTCTTCGATCGCGAGGTCGCCAGCCGCGTGGAAGCCATGCTCGAGCGCGACATGGAGCATGCCGTGCGTCTCGACCCCGCCGCGATCGCCGCCCGCCCCCTTTGGTTCCGGCTCGCGACGCGCGCGGCGCGCCTCATGGCCCCGGTGCAGTAGTGACGACGGCGGGATCTAGCGCGGCCTGCGACGCTCGGGCGCGACGGGCTCCCCGTCCTCGGGATCGGAGAGCAGGGCGTCCAGCTCGGCCTGCATGCGTGCGCGCAGCGCCTGGTAGCGCGGCGTGTCGCGGAGGGGGTCGAGGTCGCCGTCTTCCTCCATCCACCCCAGGTCGCGCCATCCGGTCTCGTACGCGTTCTCGAGGCAGTCCAGGGCGTGGGTGCGCAGGACTTCGGCGTCGAGGGTTCCCGGGTCACGCGACCAGCAGGCATAGGCGCAGGCTTGGTTGTACCAGTTGAGGGACGTGGTGGTGAACCCGAACCCGCGCAGCTCGCGCTTGTACTCGCGAATGGCCTCTGCATAGCGGCCCGTCCGGATGAGGATCTGGGGCACCATGCCTTCCAGATCCAGGGGCCGCAGCGGGTGGTCCCACGACTCGATGATCTCGAGGAACTGGTCGAGGGCGTGTGACGTGCGCAGGGGTGCGATGTTGTAGATCGTCGTGAGCACGTCGGCCAAGAGCCCCATGCGCTCGCCCAGCGCATCCAAGCGCTCCTCGAACCAGGATTCACGGCGCGCGTCGATGAAGCGGCGCAGATTCATGCGACGCAGACGCTCGTGGAGCTCCAGGGCCTCCACGAGATGCTGGCGGTACCAGATCTCGAGTCGGAAGAGCAGGGCCTCGTCGTCGGGTGTGGCGATCTCGCCCAGCGCGTTGAGGGCCATGTTGCGCCACTCGAAGAACCGCACGTCCTGGGGCACCACGGGCGCGTACGCACCCAGGCCGACGGCGCGCGGCAGCGCGAGCTGTTCGTCCAGTCCGATGCCCGCCAGGACGTCCAACACGAGCTGCCGCTGCGGGTGGCTGGCCAAGACGGCGTACTGGCCGCGGTAGTAGCCCGTGTGACCTGTCGGCGACTTGCGCGACGTGAGGAGACCTTCGATCTCGGTGCGGTCCACGAGCTCGACCAGCGCGTCGAGCCGCTCGGCCTCCGCGCTGCTCCCGAGCCCCCACGCCAGGGGGTCGGCGAAGGCGCTTCGGTCGGCAGCCGCGAGCTGCGCCAAGACCGCCGAACTGGCCGGGTCCTGGGCCCAGGCCCGCAGGAGCGGATGGGCGGACGTGTCGGGCAGCGCGAGCGCCCCGCGCAGCACCTGCCGTCGGCTCTCGAGGTCCCCGTGCCGCAGGATCGCCATCCCCAGCGCCTCGCGTCCGAGATCCCCCGCCTCCGCCCAGGCCGCCAGGAGCGGGCGGGCCAGGGCGGCATCGTTTGCCAGGGCGTGTTCGAGGTCGCGACGCGCACGCTCGCGCACGGCGGCCAGGGGGCTTTCCACGCCGGAGCTCAGGGCCGCCACGCCCTCCGACGGGGTGCTCTCGCCTTCCGCCCAGGCCACCGCCGGCGAGCGTGCCGGCGCGAGGGCGCCAACGACCACGAGGCATGCCGCCAGCAAGGCGGGCGCGCGGCGGAGGGCGGCCTTCGGCAACTTCCCCAGGGGGACCATGGGTGCATCCTACCCCCCGGCGGGCGGCCCGCCGAAAGCCGCCGGTCGGCGCGACCTGCGTCGTGGGAGCGGTTCGAGCCGATAGACAGGCGGGGGCGGGACGCACGGGAGCGGATGGCGGCGAGCGAGCCGAGTGGCAGGACCTCCGAAGCGTTCGGCGCGGGCGCCGAACGGGCGACCGACCCGCGTTTCGAGGCCGAGCTGCGCCGCGGCGTCTTGCAGCTGGTCGCCCTCTTCCTGCTGGACCGGCCCCGCTACGGCTACGACCTCGTGCGCTCGCTCACGGAGGCCGGGTTCGCCGTCGAGGAAGGCACGCTCTACCCCATCCTGCGACGCTTCGAGCAGCAGCGTTGGGTCACGTCGTCCTGGAGCACGGCGGGTGCGCGCCCGCGCAAGTACTACCGCCTGTCGGACGATGGGCGCGACGTACGCGACCGCATGGCGCACACCTGGGACCGTGTACGCCACGCCACGGAAGCCGTGCTCGGCGCGGACGCCGCATCGCAAGCCCCCGAGGACGACGAGGAGCCGGGTGATGCATGAACCCCCTGCCAGCCCCGTGGGCCCCCAGAGCGCCGCGGCGCGCGCGTGGATCGCGCGCTTGACTGCGCTCCTGCCGGCGCCGGAGTCCGAGCGCGTGCGCGGCGACGTCGAGGCCATGATCCTCGATCATGCCGAGGCCGCCCGCGAGGCGGATCCCGCGCTCGACGCCGACGAAGCGGAGCGCTTGGCGCTCGAGTCGCTGGGCACGCCCGAGGCCATGGCCGACGCCTTGGTCGACCGGCCGGTCCGCATCACGTGGGCCACGTGGCGCTCCGTCCAGCGGATGCTGTGGGTCCTCGTTCCCTGCCACCTGCTGCTTTCCGTGCTGCTCACGGCGGCCGGCTCCACCACGCCGGCCTTGCCGGGCCTGCTGGGGCCGCTCCCGACCTCTTCGTGGGCGGCCACCGCCTTGGCCGTCTTCGGCGTGCTCGTGGTGGACGTCGGCTTGGTCGTGCTGCTCCACGCCGTGTTCGGCGCGCAGCTCGGACGGATCCGTCCGATCGGCGACCCGCGACTCTCGGTGACCCGCGGCGACGCCGTACGCCGCCTCGTGTTCCTCGGCCTGGTGGCCGTGCTCGTCAACGGGCTGCTGCGGCGCCTCTTCACCGTGGAGTTCGCGTCCGGCGAGGCGGCGTCGTTCCTGGTCGACGACCTGCTGGCCCTGGTGCCCTGGGCCAACGTCGTGCTGGTTTTGTTCGCCGTCCGGGATGTCGGCGCCCTGCTGCGTCCGTCGTCGGCGCGCACGCTCTGGACCGCCGACACGCTGGCGTCGGCGGCCGCCGCCGCGCTCATGGTCTTCGCCGCGGCTCGCCCCGAGCTGGTGCGGTTCCCGGCCGACCGCCTCGGCCCCGCGACGGCCAACGTCCTGACGAGCCTCGTCACGCGCCTCTTCGTGTTCCTCTTCGTGGTCGGTGCGCTGATCAGCGCGCTGCGCGCGGTCGGCGGCGTCCGCCGCCTCCTCGCTGCCCGCCGCGGGTGAGCGGGCGCAAGGCACCGGTCTGGACGTACCCCGGCCGCCTGGAGGAGGTCCGGCTCGTCGGACGTCGCAAGCGCTTCTTCGCGGACGTCGAGTGGCCGGACGGCCGCGCCCTCACCGTGCACTGCGCCAACCCGGGCCGCATGACCAGCTGCGGGCGCCCGGGCGCCCGGGCGCGGATCAGCGACAGCGGCAATGCCAAGCGGACGCTGCGCTGGTCCTTGGAGCAGGTGGCCGAGCACGACGCCTGGGTCCTGGTGAACACGGCGCGCACGAACGCCGTGGTCGAGGCCCTCGTGGCGACGGGGCGCCTACCCGCGGTGCCCGTCGACGCACCCCGGCGTCGCGAAGCGGCCGACGGCGCGGGCCATCGCTTCGACCTCCTGGTGGAACCGCCGGGCGCACCGCGCCTGTGGATCGAGGTGAAGAACGTGACGTGGCGTGTCGGCGACGAAGCACGCTTCCCCGATGCGGTCACCGCACGTGGGCGGCGCCATCTCGAGGGCCTGGCGGCTCGCGTGGAGGCCGGGGAGCGCGCCCTGCTCGTGTTCTACGTGGGGCGTGCCGACGTCCGTCGCGTGCGTCCGGCGCACGATGTGGACGCCGCCTACGCGACGGCACTCGTCGAAGCGGTCGCCCGGGGCGTCGAGGTGCTCGCGCTCGCCGGGGACATCACGGCCGAGGGCCTGGACGCGCGCGGAACGCTGCCGGTCGATCTGGGCGCCCCGCCCCCGATCCAGGACGGCCAAGCGCCCTGCGTCCCGTAGCATCCGGCCCGTGAGCCCGACCCCGCCTGCGCTCCACGTTCGCGACCTGCGCCATGCCTTCCGCTCGCCGGAGGGGGGCGCACTGCCCGTGCTCGAGCTGCCCGAGCTCGACGTCCAAGCGGGCGAGCGCCTCGTCGTGCAGGGGGCCAGCGGCGGCGGCAAGACGACACTGCTGCATCTGGTCGCGGGCATCTTGCCCGTCCAACACGGCACGCTGGAGGTCGCCGGCATCTCGCTGAAGGGCATGAGCGAGGCCGCGCGGGATCGCTTCCGCGCCCGACACGTCGGCTACCTCTTCCAGGCCTTCCACCTGCTGCCGCAGCTGACGGCGTTGGAGAACGTGGCCGTCGCGCTCACGTTCCAGGGCATCCGCCCGGCGGCCGCGCGCCAAGCGGCCGCCGCCTCGCTGCAGCGCGTGGGCCTGGCCGACCGTCGGGGGCACCGCCCCCACCAGCTCTCCGTCGGCCAGCAGCAGCGTGTCGCGATCGCGCGCGCGCTCGTGGGCCATCCGTCCATCGTGCTGGCCGACGAGCCGACGAGCAGCCTCGACCCACAGCGCGCCGAGGAGGCCCTTGCGCTGCTGGAGGCCTTCGCCGAGGAGCGCGGAGCGGCCCTCTTGATCGTCACCCACGACCCCGCGGTCGTGGCCCGGGCCTCGCGGGTGGTCAGGCTGGAAGCGCCGCGCCCGGCGGAGGCCGCACGATGAGCCTGCTGGCCCTGGCGTGGCGCAGTGTGCGCGGTCGGCCCTTGGCCAGCACGCTTACGGTCGTTGCCGTGGCGCTGGGCGCGGCGCTCGTCATCGCCCTGCTCTCGCTTCGCGCTTCGACGCGCCGCTCGTTCCTGGAAGCTGCGCGCGGCTACGACGCGATCCTCGGCCCCACCGAGGGCTCGCCCCTGGACACGGTGCTCTCGACCCTCTTCCACGTCGGCGAGTCCAAGGGCACGATCCCGTGGGCGGCGTGGGATGCCGTGCAGAAGGACCCCCGCGTTGCCCTGGCCGTGCCGTATGCGCTGGGGGACAGCTTCCGCGGGCGCCACATCGTGGGTACCAGCAACGACCTCTTCCGTGCCCTGCACGGGGCGGACGGCAAGCCCCTCGGCGAGGGCGTCGTCGGAGCCCTCTTCGAAGACGGGTCCTTCGAGGCCGTCGTCGGCAGCGCCGCAGCCGCTTCCACGGGGCTCCGCCGCGGCTCGCAGTTCCGTGCGGCGCATGGCGTCGAGGTGGTGACGCACGAGCACGAGGAGCTCTGGACGGTCGTCGGCATCCTGCGGCCCACGGGCACCCCGGCCGACCGCGCCATCTTCATTCCCTGGAAGACGTTCTACGCCATCGGCGGGCACGAGGAAGGTGCCGAAGCCTTGCGCGCGCGCCGCGCCGCCCAAGCGGAGGCGGGCGGTGAGCCGCCCCCTGGCGCGGGCGCCCACGACGAGGACCCGGACGGTGGTCACGACCACGAGGCGGACGCTCCCACGGCCGAGGAAACGCTGGGGCTCTCGGCGATCGGCATCCGCCTCGTGAGCCCGGGTCTGCGCATCGCCTACTTGGCGGAGCTGCGCCAAGACCGCGACGACCTCGACCCCGTGCAGCCGCTCGAGGTCATCCACGACCTGTTGCAGATCGTAGGCTCCGTCGACCAGGTGTTCGAGCTGCTCGCCTGGGCGGTCGTCGTCGTGTCGTCGCTCGGCATCCTCGTGGGCCTCTACAACACGATCCACGGGCGGCGCCGCGAGATCGCGATCCTGCGTGCCCTGGGGGCGCGCGCACGTCACGTGTTCGTCGTCATCGTGCTGGAGGCCGTGTTGCTCGTGCTGGCGGGAGGCGTCCTGGGTCTCTTGCTAGGCCACTTCGCGTTGGCGGCCGCCGCGCCCGAGCTGCTCCGTGAGTATGCGATCCGCGCCGACGTGGCACCGGGCATGCGCGACCTCGCGGTGCTCGGGGCGTTGCTCGGGCTCGGGCTGCTGGCCGGGTTGCTGCCGGCCCTCCGGGGTCTGCAGACCCCGGTGGCACGCAACCTGCAGCCGCAGGATGCGTGAGCCCGGCCGATGGGGCGCCTCGACAGCCTGCTGCTGGTGACGGCACTCCTCGTGGCGCTGGGCGCCGTCGGCTACGGCGTCATGGAGGCCGCGCGGCCCGCCGGCGAGGCGGGGTCGACGACCCTGCTCGGCGGCGTGCTGGGCGGGCAGCTGCACGCGGGCGTGGACCCCCTGCGGCCGCCTGGCCTGCCCGAGGGGGCCCGGATCGACCCGGCGACGGGCCGCTTGGTGGGCGTCCGGGCGGCTGACGGCGACGGCGCCCGGGGACTCGCGTGGGAGGACCTCGCGCTGCCAGACGGCCTCGTGGACATGGCCGAGATGCCGGCCGCCGTCCGGGCGCTCGAGGGTCAGCGCATCGCGCTGATCGGGTTCGTGTCGCCGGCGTTCGATCCCGTCGCGTTCCGCCATTTCTTCCTGGTGGCGTCCACCTTCGCCTGCTGCTTCGGTCAGCCACCGGGGCTCGACGGCCTGCTCGAGGTGCGCCTCGCGGAGTCGGCAAGCCCGCTCGACATGGACCCACGGCCCCACGTCGTCAGCGGCATCCTGCGCATCGAGCCGCTGCGCCTGCGCGAGTCCCCCGACGCGCCGATCGTCCTGCTCTTCCATCTGGACGAGGCCCGGGCGTGGGCGCTCGGCGGTGACTCCGGCGGGTAGGGTAGGTCCGTGCCTCGCCGCCGTTTCGACGTGCTGTTCGTGCTCCTGGTGATCGGCGGTGTCATCGCCGCCTGGGGGCATGCCTTTGCGCGCACGGCGTCCGATCCCGCCGCACGCCTGCGCGCGGACGGACGGCTTCCACCGCGGCGCATCGTCATGGCCCAGGACCCGCTTGGCGGCATGAGCGCACAGGCGCAGCTTCCCGAGGGCGTGTCCATCGACCCCGTCACCGGAGCGCTCGTCGGCTTGGCGCTGGAGGCCGAGCCCGGCGTGACGCCGCTGCCGTGGGAGGTGCTGCGCGCCTACGAGGTGCAGCCGGGCCTCGCCGGGCTCCCCGAGGACATCCGTGCGCTGGACGGCCAGCGCGTCGTGATGCTGGGCTTCCTGCAGCCCGAGTACGACTACGAGGACATCGCCCGGTTCACGCTCGTCGAGAGCCATTGGAGCTGCTGCTACGGCGTGCCCGCAGGACTCAACGGAAGCGTCTACGTGCAGCTGGCCGACGAGGCCCCCCGTCTGCACCTGACCGTCCAGCCCGTGCGCGTGAAGGGCACCTTCCGGGTGCGCGAGCAGAAGGAGGGGCGCATCGTCTTCAGCGTGTTCGCCCTCGACGACGCCGAGGGGCAGATCCTGGGCTGGTGACCCGTACGGAGGCGGGAAAACATGTTGCAGGCGGCTCGGGCGGCGCCGCGGGCGTCGGGCGTGCGCCTGGCAGCCTGCAACAAGATTTCCCGCCTCCGTACCCTCGCCTCCGCACTACCCTGCGCCGCTGCTCCTTGACAAACCGACGACGACGCACGCTCCCGCGAGCCACGTCCCTGCCCACTTGGCGGGAGGTGTGGACCGCGGGACGCCACGGCCCTCGAGGGGGCGAACGGATTCGACCGGAAGCCGGTCGGTTCGGGTGGCGCGCCGGGGGGCCGGACGAACCCCGTCAACAAGCGCCCGGAAACCACAGTTGCCAACAGCAACTACGCTCTCGCCGCCTAGTCGCGGCGCGGCCCCTCCTCTCTGCCCACCAGGGGAGTCGGGCCGCCATACGGTGGGCTGGTCGAGGTGTCGCCGCGGGTCGGCAGCTTGACGAGACTCTACCCGCTGGCCTTCGGCGAAGCCTGTCCCGGGCGTTTCCGCGGGTGAGACCTGAAGTACACGGACTACGCGCGTAGAGGCTCGGCTCGGCCCTTCTCGGGACGGGGGTTCGATTCCCCCCGCCTCCACCATCCTCGCGGTCCTTGCGTCGTCGTCGTTGCGGAGCCAGGGCTCCCTCGTGCGAACCGACCGGTTCGCTAGCGCTTGACGCTTCAGCCGAACGGCTGGGTCGTCGCCTCTTCGACGGGCTTGCCGGCACGCACTGCCGCGATCGCATCCTTGAGGTAGTCGCGGCGTTCGTCGCCCTCCAGGACCTCGTGCAGGTCGTTGTCGAGCGCGCCCCGGTAGCGGACCACACCGTCCTTGTCGACCAGGATGTAGTGGGGTGTGCTCGTTGCGCCCAGCGGCCCGCCCAGGGCGAAGTCGGGGTCCTGCAGCACGCGCAGCGGGAACCCGTAGCGCTCCTGGAACTTGCGGACGGCTTCCGCGTCATCGGGCTTGTTCACCAGGACGCCGAAGGCGCGAACGCCGGTGCTGGCCAAGGCGGCCTGCGTACGCTGGTTGAGCTTCTTGCACGTCGCACACTTGGGTGACCAGGCGATGTACACCGTCGGCTGGCCCGCGGCGCCGGCCACCCAGGACTTGAGGTCCTCGAGCGTCGTGAGGCTCGCGAGCTGCTCCTCCGTGGCGATCCGACCGACATGCGAGCCCGCGCGGTTGACCAGGGCCAGGAGCCGGTCCTCGTCGACCGCCCCGTCCTCGTCCTTGACGCCCGCGAGATCGCGCAGGGGCGTGCTCCACGGACAGTCGGCCCCCGCGCCGGCGTCGACAGCCACCTTGCGCACGAGGGCCTCCACGGCAGCGGCGGGAACATCGAGCGCGGCGCTGTCGAAGGCCTGGTCGTCGACGTCCTTGGTCTGGAGGCGGGGCAGCTTGTCCCCGATGGCCGTCGGCGCGGGCGGCGCCTCGGTGGCCGTCTCCTCCGCCGCGACGGGGGCAGCTCCGACGAGTGCCCAGACGAGGGCTGCGGCGAGCAGGTAGCGGATCGGCTTCATGAATCACTCCTGGGAGGCGCATCGGCAACCCCGATTCCTGGGGGGGCGCCGTCAGCTGGGCCCCAGGGTACGCCCGGACCGCGGCCCGGCGGCAGTTCGGTGCGCCCCGCGGCCGTCGAGTCGTCCACCTGGGCGTCGGGCGCGCGGCGGACGGGCTTGGCCGCCCGCACCCACAGCACCATGACGGTGAGCAGCCCGAGGAAGGACCACAGCTCGACGTCGTTCCAGGCGAGGCGTCCGTGCGCCAAGCGATACAGCACGCGCAGCAACCAGAGCGTGCCGACGCCGGCCGCCACGTAGGCGATCGTCTTCCGTACCCGGTCCGCCGCTCGAGGAGAGAGGCCGCTCATGCCGAGTCGTCCTCGGGGTCCACGGCGAGCAGCCAGCCGGCCAGGTAGCGACCGACCTCGCCATCGCCCGCGCGCGGGTGATCGGGCCCGGCCTCCAAGGAACGCAGCACGCGGAAGCTGCGGCGGCAGTCGCGCGCCGCGCTGCGGACCGTCTCCAGCAGCTCGGCGGCGCCCATCCGTGCACTGCAGACGAACGTGGCGAGGACGCCGCCCCGAGCCGCGATGCGCCCGAGCGCCTTCACGTTGAGCTCGCGGTACGCCTTCCACGCCGCACGCGCCTCCCCGCGTCGCGGGAAGAAGCTCGGCGGGTCCACGACCACCACGTCGAACCGCCGCCGCTGGTCGCGCAGCAGGGCCAGCGCTTCGCGGACGTCCGCTACGTGGACCTCGAAACGATCGGCGGCGTCCGCCAGGGCGGCGTGCTCGCGGGCGCGCGCCACGCTGCGCTCGCTTGCATCGACCGCGATGCTGCTGTCCGCACCCGCGCGGAGGGCCTGGACGGAGAAGCCTCCGGTGCCGGCGTAAAGGTCCAGCAGGGTGCGCCCCGCGCAAAGCTCGGCCACGCGCAGGCGGTTCTCGCGTTGGTCCACGAAGTGACCGGTCTTCTGGCCGACGCGGGGCTCCACGACCAGGCGCATCCCCGCCTCCACGACGTCCACGCGCTCGGGGCACGGCTCGCCCAGCGCGAAGGCGGGGCCGCCCTCGTCCGCGTCGAGGCCCTCCTCGGCTTCGTAGCCCGAGGGCCTCGACACCAAGCAGCGGGCTCCGCTCGCACGCAGGAGGTGTGCACCGAGCGCCTCGCGCCGCGCCGCCATGGGCGCCGTCGCCCACTGCGCGACGAGCACGTCACCGTAGCGGTCCACGACGAGCCCCGGC
The DNA here is from genome assembly GCA_050248855.1 of Planctomycetota bacterium. Classification (GTDB taxonomy): domain Bacteria; phylum Planctomycetota; class PLA2; order PLA2; family JAEUHO01; genus JACKGW01. Next base: position 87,616 of record JBFWRP010000001.1, read on the forward strand.
AGCCGGTCGCCTTCCGCGTGGACCAAGCGGTACGCGCTCGTGACGTCGGGATCGGGGAACAGCCGGGCCCGGAGCGCCACCGCGGCGTCGATGCGCGCGGCGAGCAGCGTGTCCACGTCCGGCCGGCTGGAGCCCCAGCAGAGGAGCCGCACGCGCAGCGCGCTGCCCGGGCTCTCCAGCCCGTAGCCGATGACGCGTCCCTCTTCGTCGTCGACGCGGACGACGTCGTCGTCGCCCGCGGCGTCGTCGTCGCGTGCGCCGACGACGCTCTGCGCATGCACCCACGGGTGTCCATGCCAAAGGGGACGGGCATGTCCACGGCCCACGGTCAGGATGCGCACGGCTCGCTCCTCATCGCGACCGCCGCCGCCCGAAGCGGGATCGCCAGGTCGCCAGCCACGCGGCCTCCTCGGCCTCGAGCGAACGCCCGAGGAGGCCCTCGACGGAGCCGGGCGAGCGGCCCGCCAACAGCTCGCGGACGGCGACGAGAACGCGCGCGGTGCGCTCGGGGTCCTCGGCGGTGAGCAGCACGCTCATCCAGCTGGCGGTCTGGTCGTAGTGCCGGCCCTCGAAGTCGCGGGCCTCCCGCGCCACGAGGTCGCGAAGCGGGGCCCACTGCCCCATGAGCAGGCGGCGACGAAAGCGGCCGTAACGCGCGATGTTCGTGGGCCGCGATCCGCTGTCGCCGAGCTGCTCGGCGTGGATGGCGATCCCCTCCCACAGCCAGAACCACGGCTGGCCGAACGCTTGCCCCCGACGCCCCGGCGGTCGCGCGAGGTCCAGCAGCTGATGCGTCATCTCGTGCCGGAGGTCCGCGACCCACGGCAGCGCCCCACGCGGCGCGGGCTCCGCGCACACGTTCACGATGCCCGTGGAGGCGTCGTAGAAGGCGCCCCACCCGACCGGCCCGGCCACGCGATGGGCGAGGTGCAACGCGAACTCGTCGCGGTCGGCCATCAGCAACACGACGACCGCATCGGCGGGAAAGCGCAGGTCCAGCGCATCGCCCCACGCCTCGTACACGCGCACGACGTGCTGCTCGGCCTCGCGTGCGACCGCGAGCGCGAAGTCGTACGCGACGTTGGTCCTGAGGACGACGTGGTCCGTCCGCACGACGTAGCCTGCCTCGACGGGCGTCTCGGGCGGGAGCGGCTGCTCTCGCGGCACGAGGTCGGGACCGACGCGCACGAGGCCCTGCGCGTACGCCTCCGCGTCGTCGCGAGCCACGTAGTGGAGGTCGTCCACGCGCACCCATCCCGCCTCCAACGGATCGGGAGCGGCACGTGCTGGCAGGCGCTCGCCCTCGGCCCGCCACGCCGGAAGACCCGGCGACACGCGGTCGGGGTGCAGACGGCCGAGCGGAAGGCCTCGGCAGCCCCCGGCAGCCAGCACGAGCAGCCACGCACCAAGTAGTGCGCGGCGCCAGACGGAGAGCAGGATCGCAGGCACGAGCGGACGAGTCTCGCCCGATCCCGCGGTCGGGCCGCTGTTTCGTCCGCGCCCAGGCCCAAGGCCGTACGATCTGCCGCCCATGCCGGCCCGGCGCCCCCCCTCCCCCTCCGGTCGCGAGCGCCGGGCTGCCGACGCCGGAGGCGCCAAGGCGCCGAAGAAGGTCCTCCTCGCGACCAACCGCAAGGCGCGTCACACCTACGCGATCTCGCAGACGCTGGAGGCGGGCCTGGTGCTGCTGGGCAGCGAAGTGCGCTCGCTGCGCAATGGCCGCGCCAGCATTGCCGAGGGGTACGCGCAGCTCCGCGGCCAGGAGCTGTGGTTGCTCGGGATCCACATCCCGCCGCTGCCGCAGGCGGCCGGCTTCGGTCACGAGCCGCTGCGGCCGCGTCTGTGCCTCTTGCACAAGGCCGAGCTGCGCAAGTGGCACCGCCTGCTCGAGGCGCCGGGGACCACCGTGGTTCCGCTCTCGCTGTACTTCCTCGGGAGCAAGATCAAGGTCGAGCTGGGCTTGGCGACCGGTCGCGGCAAGGGGGACCGCCGCGAGCGCGAGAAGGAGAAGGAGGCGCGGCGCGAGATCCGCGACGCCAGCCGCCGGGACCGCTGACGCACCGACCGTCCCGCCTCCTGCAGAATGCGCCCAGGTTCCGTCGTCGTATGCGCCGAAAGGTGTACGAGCGTCCCCGTCCCGCCATGACCCTGACACCGCGCTATCGCCTGGGCCTCGCCCTGCTCGCCGCCCTCGCGGTGACGGACCTCTTCGTGTGGCTGTTCGTGCTGCCGGCCCGCCGCGGAAGCGCGGTGGCCGCGTCCGACACGCGCTTTGCCGCTTGGGAGCCCGAGGCGCCCCCCGACGAGCCCCTACCGGGGGCCGCGACCGCCGCCGGCTCGGGCCTGCGCGGCAGCGGGGACGGTCGCCCGGCCTCCTCGCGTCCCGCCGACCGGGACGGCGGCCCGGCGCCGCGCATGGAGCTGGTCGGCGCGCGCGTGGAGCTTCGTGCTGCGCTGGGTCGCCAGCCGACGGACTGGAACCGGATCCGCGAGGTGCTCGCGGCTCGCCCCGACGCGCTCGACGACGAGCTCGTGGAGACGCTGCTCGAGCGCTTCGAGGAGGCACCGCTGGGGCGCGGACTGGTCGAAGCCTTCGCCGAGGCGCGCCATCCGAAGCTGTTCGACGAGCTGCTGGCGATCGCCGAGGAGCAGCTCGGCCGCGGCACGCTCGGCCAGATGGCCCTCGAGGCCCTCGGGGCCCTTCCCGACGTCGATCCTTCGCGCGCCGTCGATGCGATCGCGCCCCACTTGGGGGATGACCCCCGCGAGGACGCCCCCTGGCTGACCGCGCTCGCGCGCCTGGGCGGAGAGCCGGGGCTCGCCACGCTCGTGCAGTACCTGGCCCGTAGCGACCATCCGGAGCGCATTCCCCAGAGCGCGGTGCAGGGGCTTCGCGTCGCGGACCGCGCGGCGGCCGGGCGCGTGTTGGCGGAGGCGTTCGAAGCCGCGCGCTCGGACGACGAGCGCGCCGTGCTTGCTCTCGTGGCCGGTGCCGTGAAGGCCGAAGGGCTCGAGCCCCGCCTGGTGGAGCTGCTGACCTCGACGGAGCAGGCCCACGTCGCAACGAACAGCGCACGCGCCCTGGCCGAGCAGCGGACCGCATCTGCCGTGGACGCCCTGGTCCGCGTGGGGCGATCCGACGGACCTGGCGCGCCGCAAGCGCGCTCCGCCCTGAACCAGATGCGCGGTGGCGAGATCGAACCCGATGCGCTGGATCGCCTGCGCGATCTGCTGCGCGAGGATGCGCCGTCGGCCACCACGATCATGGTCCAAGGCATCGCCATGGGGGTCCTCGGTGCGCAAGGCGACCTCTCGTCCCTGCCCCTCGTGGGCGAGCGCGTGGCCGCCGACGACGAAGCCGTGGCCGCTCCGGCCATCACGGCACTCGGGGCCTATGGGGCGCACGCGCGCGGCGAGGTCGGCCGCCTCGTGGCGCGCTTCGATCGCTCGTCCGCGCCGGTGCAGGCCTCGATCGTGCAGGCCCTCGGGCGGATCGGAGGCGGAGACGCCGTCGAGGCGCTGCGCGGCTGGAGCGAGTCCAGCTCCACCCCTGCAACCCTGCGCAACCACATCCTGCATGCCTTGCGCGGAGCGCGTACGGTCGGCGGGCCGTAGAGGCCGACGCCGCGGCGCACGGACCTAGGGGAGGGGCCGGAAGTGCGGGAAGCGGCGCGTGGACTCGGCGAGGTCGGCGAGCGGGGGGAAATCGGCGACCTCCCCCATCTCGTTCCAGAGCGCCCCGACGACGGGGTGCTCATGGGCCTTCTGCGCCGCGTCGGCGTCCTTCCATTCGAAGATCTCGAGGATGGCGCCGTCGCTGCTGCGCGCCAACACGAACGGTCGATCGGTCACGAGCCCCGCCGCGACCAACGCGGGGCGGTGGCGCGCGACGAGGGCGTCCAGCGCGGCCTCGCGGCCACGGCGCGGACGGTAGATGGCGATGACGATCTCGCTTCCCATGGGGTCGGGATGATACTCGACGGCGCCATGGCCTCCCGCTTCCGCGTTCGCGTCCCCACCCGCCTCGGCCGAGCCTCGCCGTGAAGCGTGTCGTGGGCATCGACGTGGTCGAGGACCGCACCGACGGCGCGCGCTGCGACGAGGGCTTCCTGCACCTGCGCCGCCTGCGTCTTGCCAACGTCTACGCCGACGGCACCCGCTCGGCGCCCTACGCCTGCGACGTCGTGACGCGGCGCCATGCCGACGCGGTCGCCGTGGCGCTCTACGACCACGACTCGGCGGGCCAGGTCCTCGTGTTGCTCCGCGCGGGCCTCAGGCCGCCGGTCGCGCTGCGCGGGAAGCGCCACGATCTCGTCCAGCCGGACCCGCGGACCTGGTTGCTGGTGCCGGAGGTCGTGGCGGGTGTCCTGGAAGACGACGACCGGGGCGCCGACGGCTTGCTCCGCCGCGCCCGCCTGGAGATCGCGGAAGAGGCTGGCCTCGACGTGCCGTTGGAGGCCATCGCCGTCCTGGGAGGGGCCTTCTTCCCCATGCCCGGAGCCGCCGAGGAGCGCGTCCACGTCGTGGCGGCGCCGTTCGACGCCGCGGCCCCGCGTGCGCCGACGGGTGACGGCAGTCCCATGGAGGAGGGCGGCCAGCTCATCGTGCTGCCGCTGGACGAAGCGATCCGCCGCTGTCGGCGCGGTGACGTGCCGGACGCGAAGAGCGAGATCGCGCTGCTGCGCCTGGCCGACCGCCTGGGCTACAGCGTGCACCACGGCCGACGCTGGTCGGACCTTCCCGCGGATGCGCAGCCCTCGGCAAGTCGGTGTGCGTGGCTGCTCGGCGACGACGTCAGGCAAACAGGTCCAGCTGCCCCGTCGGAAGCGTGATGGCGGCCAGCTCGGGGTAGTGCCGGACGAGGCTGGCCGGGACGGGGCGCTTCCTGCCGTCCGTCCGGAACGCCAGCTGCAACGACGCGGCGATCGCCTGGCCCCGCGGGTGGTTGTTGGCGATCACGACGGTCCGTTCGCTCGACGCCGCGATGGCTCGGATGCGCGTGGCAAGCGCGTCGAGCGACGACGCGTCGTAGTGGTGGTCGTAGCGTGCGTCGCGACCGATGCCCGGCGTGAACCACGTGCGGTCGTTGCGACCATGGAGGCGCAGGTACCCCCAGGTCCCGAACCCGGGGGTGTCGTCGGGCAGGTGGTCCGGGGAGGCCGGCCAGTCCAGATGGACCCGGGAAGCCCCCGTGGCCGCGAGCGCCTCGAGCACGTCGGGCTCGGCATGGCTTGCGTGTCGAAGCTCCAAGGCCACGGCGTGGGGCGCGAGGGCGTCGACGAGGTGGCGCAGGCGATCCACCTGCTGGCGCGTCGCGCGCGCGTGGGCGGGCAGCTGGACCAGGACGCCCGCCAGTCGTCCGATGGCGGCGAGCGGCGTCAACGACGCCACGAAGGGGGCCAGGTCCCGGGGCGTGACGCCGGCACCCTCGTGGGAGACGTCCCGCGGCGCCTTGACGACGACGATCAGCCGGGGGTGGCGCGCCACGACCTCGGCCCAGCGGGCCACGACCTCGACCGGGACCGGGCGGTAGAAGGTCACGTTGACCTCGATCGCATCCACCAGACGGGCGACGGCGTCCAGCAACGGGGGCCCGCTGCGCAGCGTCGCCGGGTGCACGATGCCGGCCCAGTCCGGATAGGACCACCCGGCGACGCCGACGTGGAGCGCGGCGCGCAGGGAGGCGGGAAACGTCGTCGCAGATGGCCGGTCCACGCCCACCAGGGAACGGGCCCCAGGCGCGGCTGCAACAAGATTTCCCGCCTCCGTACCGCGTCCGTACCGCGTTCGGGGTCCAAGGCCCGGTTCCGCTTGCCTTGGGCGGCGGTGCCAGCCGATGGTGAAGCGCGGCTGCCTCGCGGCAGCGCTCGACCATGGGCCCCTCCCGCACCCCCACCGCGTGGCATGTCGCCGCGATCGACGACCTGGACACGCTGGCGGCCTGGGGCCCGGCGTGGGACGACCTCGCCCTGCGTACGCGACCGGCGCAGCCGACGCTCTCCTACAGCTGGGTCCGCGCCCAGCTGGAGCACCTCCAGCCGGCCGGCACGCCGTGGTGCGTCACGTTCGCAAGCCGCGGTACGCGCGTCGTGGGTGTGTTGCCGTTGGTCCGCGCCGCCGGAGCGCGGGGAGTCGGCCGCTGGCTCCCCGTCCTGCGCTCCCTGGCCGACGACCACACACCCATCGCAGGACCGCTGCTGGGCGAGGTCGACGACCCGCACCATGTGCTGGAGCTGCTCGTCCGGGCCCACTTCCAGCGCCGCCCCCATCCCGCTTCCATCGTGCTCGAGGGTCTCACGGCGTGGTCGCCGGCCTCGATCGCCTTGCGCGAGGGGCTCCCACCGTGGCGCGTCCAGCGCTTTGCCGACGTCGCCGAGGGCAGCACGGTCGACGCGCGCGTGCCCTACGCCGAGCACCTCGCGGCGCTGAGCGGCAACGCGCGCTCCCAGCTGCGCCGGGCGGCCAAGGCGATCGGCCGGCAGGGTCGCCTGCGCTTCGAGATCGAAGACGGTCGCGAACGCTTCGCGGAGCGCTTCGAGGCGTACAAGGCGCTGGAAGCCAGCGGCTGGAAGGGGCGTGCCGGAACCGCGCTCGCCCATCGTCCGCGCGACGAGGCCTTCTTCCGCGCGCTCTACGGCCGTCTCGCGAATGCGGGCCACCTGCGCTGGCACCTGCTGTCGGCCGGTGAGCAGCCCGTGGCCATGGAGGTCATCGTGCGCTTCGGACGCCGCGTCGTCGTGCACAAGGTCGCCTACGACGAGATGTGGCGTTCTTCGAGCCCGGGCCACGTCGTGTGGTCCCACACGTTGGAGGCCGCCTGCGAGGACCCCGGCATCCGCACCGTGGACCTGCTCACCTACGACTCCCTGGCCGATCGCTGGAAGGCCGTGCCCTACCCGTACGACCGGGTCCTGATCCACCGCACGGGACTCGTGCCCCTGCTCTTCGCGCACGCGCCCTCCAAGGCGCGTGCCGCGGTCCGCCGCTGGAGCGAACGTTGGCGCGAGCGCCAGGGGAACGTGACGTGATGCCGCGCGGCCGTCAGACGGCCCGGACTTCGAGCACCTCGGGAATCGTCTGGCGCAGGCGCGCCTCGATGCCCTGCTTGAGCGTGGCGAGCGACGAGGGGCAGCCCGCGCAGCTGCCCTTCATCCGCAGGTAGACGACGCCGTCGTCGAAGCGGTCGAACACGATGTCGCCGCCGTCACGGGCCACGGCGGGGCGGATCTGCGCGTCGAGGATCTCGATGACCTGCTGCGCCACGTCGTCGTAGTCGCCCGCGTGATCGCGGTCGGCCCAGGCGCTGGTCACCACCTCCACGCCTTGCTCGAGCCAGGCGGGCAGGTCGCGCAGGACCGCGGCATGCACGTCCCCCATCACCGCGGGGTCGGAGACGGTCAGCGTGACGAAGTCGCGCCCGATCATCACCGCCGTGACGCCGCGGATGCCCAAGAGGCGCGCCCCCAGGGGCGACAGCGGCTCGGCCTCCGCCGCGCTGTCGAACGAGGCCGCACCGCGCTCGAGCAGGGGCCGCGAGACGGTGTACTTGAGCGTGTCGGGGTTGGGCGTGAACTCGAGCTGCACGTGGACGGTCATGACGCGCTCCTTCCGGCGGCCCACACCTGACGCAGCACGTAGGGCAGGATCCCGCCGTGTCGGTAGTACTCGACTTCGTCGGGGGTGTCGATGCGGCTGCGTACCTCGAACGAGGCGCGCGAGCCGTCCGCGCGATGGACGACCAGCTCCAGGCGCTGGCCGGGCGCGAGCCCCGCGGCGATGCCCGTCAGGTCGAACGTCTCCGTGCCCTCGAGCCCCAGGGCTTCCGCGGGGTCGCTGCCGTGGGCCATCTCCAGCGGCAGGACGCCCATGCCGATCAGGTTGCTGCGGTGGATCCGCTCGTAGGAGCGGGCCAGCACGGCACGCACGCCCAGCAGCAGGGTGCCCTTGGCCGCCCAGTCCCGGGACGAGCCCATGCCGTACCCTTCGCCGGCCACCAGCAGGGTCGGCACGCCTTCCTTCGCGTAGCGCAAGGACGCCTCGTAGATCGACATCACGTCGCCACCGGGCTGGTGCGTCGTGAAGCCGCCCTCCGTGCCCGGCGCCAAGCGGTTGCGCAAGCGCACGTTGCCGAACGTGCCGCGCACCATGACCTCGTGGTTGCCGCGGCGGCTGCCGTAGCTGTTGAAGTCCTTCGGCTCCACGCCGTGCTCGACGAGCCAGCGGCCTGCGGGACCCTTCGCTTGGATGGAGCCGGCCGGCGAGATGTGGTCCGTGGTGACGAAGTCCCCCAGCAGGGCGAGGAGGCGCGCACCGTGGATGTCGCCCGGCTCGCTCGCCCCCGACGGCACGTCCTCGAGGAACGAGGGGCGGCGCACGTACGTGCTCTCCGGGTCCCAGGCGAAGCGATCCCCCTTCGGCACGGGCAGGCCGCGCCACACGTCGTCGCCGTCGAACACCGAGGCGTACTCGTCGGCAAACTGCGCGGGCTTCACGGCGGTCCGCACGGCATCCGCGACCTCCTGCGGCGTGGGCCAGAGATCGGCCAGGTGCACGGGACGCCCCTCGGCGTCCTCGCCAAGCGGCTCCTTCACGAGGTCCAGGTCGACGGTGCCGGCGAGCGCGTAAGCCACGACCAACGGAGGCGAAGCGAGGTAGTTCGACTTGACCTGCGCGTTGACGCGGCCCTCGAAGTTGCGGTTGCCGGACAACACGGAGACCACGTGCAAGTCCTCGTCGGCCACGCGCTTGCCCACGTGCGGGATGAGCGGGCCGCTGTTGCCGATGCACGTGGTGCAGCCGTAGCCCACCAGCGAGAAGCCGACAGCCGCCAGGTCGTCGAGCAGGCCGGCCTCCTCGAGGTAGCGCGTGACGACGCGCGATCCCGGCGCGAGGCTCGTCTTGACCCAGCTCTTGGCCTTCAGGCCGCGCGCGCGAGCCTTCCTGGCCACGAGCCCGGCGGCCAGCATCACGCTGGGGTTGCTCGTGTTCGTGCAGGACGTGATGGCGGCGATCACCACGCTTCCGTGCGTCAGCGTGTCCGGCGCCGTCGCGACGGCCATGGGCGCTGCGGTCGGGGCATCCGAGGTCATCGCGCCCGCCTCGCCCTGGACGTAGGCCGCGCGGAAGCTCTCCTGCATCGCGCCGAGCGGCACGCGGTCCTGGGGGCGCTTGGGACCCGCCAGGCTCGGCTCGACCGTGGCGAGGTCCAGCTCGATGACCTCGCTGAAGACCGGCTCGTCCGTGGGACTCGCGAACAGCCCTTGCGCCTTGGCGTACGCCTCGACCCGGCGCACGTGCGCTTCGCTGCGACCCGTGAAGCGCAGGTAGGCCAGCGTCTCGCCGTCGATCGGGAAGAAGCCCATCGTGGCGCCGTACTCGGGCGCCATGTTGGCGAGCGTGGCGCGATCGGCCAGCGTGAGCGCAGGGAGGCCGGGGCCGAAGAACTCCACGAACTTGCCCACGACGCCCGCCTTGCGCAGGCGCTGCGTCACGGTGAGCACGAGGTCCGTGGCCGTCGTGCCGGCCGGAAGCGTGCCGACGAGGCGTAAGCCCACGACCTGCGGCACGAGCATCGTGACGGGCTGGCCCAGCATGGCCGCCTCGGCCTCGATGCCGCCCACGCCCCAGCCCAGCACGCCGAGGCCGTTGACCATCGTCGTGTGGCTGTCGGTGCCGACGAGCGTGTCGGGCCACAGCGCGGGCTGGCCGTCCTGCCGGCCCTCGAACACCACGCTGGCCAGGTGTTCGAGGTTGATCTGGTGCACGATGCCCGTGCCCGGCGGCACCACGCGGAATCCGTCGAAGGCTCCGGCGGCCCAGCGCAGGAGCTCGTAGCGCTCGCGGTTGCGCTCGTACTCCAGCGCCACGTTCTGCGCGTAGGCCGTGGCGTCCCCGAAGTGATCCACCTGGACGCTGTGGTCGATCACCAGGTCGACGGGGATGTGCGGGTTGATGCGCCGCGGGTCGACGCCGCGCTCGGCGCTGGCGTCGCGCATGGCGGCGAGGTCCACGACACACGGCACCCCGGTGAAGTCCTGCAGCAGGACCCGGGCGGGCATGAAGGCGATCTCCGTCGTGGGATCGGCTTGGGGGTCCCAGCCGAGCAGGGCCTCGATGTGGTCCCGCGTCACGGTCCGGCCGTCCTCCCGCCGCAGCAGGTTCTCGAGCAGCACCTTCAGCGAGAAGGGCAGCCGTCGGACCTGCGGGTGCTTGCCCTCGGCCAGGGCCGCGAGGCTGGCCATGGCGTACGACGTGCCTTCGACCTCCAGGGTGGTCCGGGCGCCGAAGGAGTCGAGGAGGACAGGCGAGGAGCTCATGGGTTCTCCGGGGGGACGGGCGCGGCCGCACCGCAGCGGCGGTCGCGCTCCCTTCCCCGGCAGGCTAGGACTGCGCTAGCCCCTTCCCAAGGGAAGGCGGCGCGACGGACGGGAACCCGCGCACCCTTCACGGGTCCAACCCGATCCGCCCGGACGGAGGAACCCCCTGATGCGCGCCCTGGGTCTCGTTTCGCTGGCCATCGTGCTGACTGCCGTCGTGCTGCCGCCGCTGCTGGCGGGCGGACGCATCGGCGAAGCCGGGGACGACGACCATCCCCCGGTGGCCGACGACGGTCGGGCCGGGACCGTGCGCACCGCGCAGGGCACCGTGCTGGTGCGCCCGGCCGGCAGCCTGCGCTTCACGCCGCTCGCCCGGGGCGACCTGCTCGCGGTCGGCGACTTCGTCCGCACGGCGGTGCCCGGCGCCCACCTCGCCGAGCTCGATCTCGTCGGCTCGCGCGTCGTCCTCGGCCCGGGAACGACCGTGCGGCTGGCGGCCCGCGATGCCGTGCACGTCGTCCAGGGCGAGCTCGAGGTCGTGCCCGCGCCCGGGGCCTCCGTCCAGGTGACGGGACCGGGGAGCTTCGCGCGGACCGTCACGGGGGCGCCTGCCGCCGAGGGCGGCCTCGCTCCCCGCCTGCAGCTCCGCTCCGACGGACGCGGCGTGGTCGAGCTCGAGAAGGAGCCGCGCTGGCTGACCAGCTGGCGGGCTGCGGCGGGTGCCGCGTGGGCCGGTGGCCTGACGGCGCAGATCGACGGTCGCGACGTGGACCTCGCCGTGGTCCGCCACGAGGTGACGGTCGAAGTCCGCGACCAGCTCGCGCGGACGACCATCGAGCAGGTCTTCCGCAACGCGACCGACGTTCGTACCGAAGGCACGTTCCGTTTCCCGCTTCCGGCCGGCGCCAGCATCAGCGGCTTCGCGATGTGGATCGGCGACGAGATGGTCGAAGCCGACATCGTCGAGCGCCAGCGCGCCCGGCAGATCTACGAGGACATCCTGCGTCGCAAGAAGGACCCGGGCCTCCTCGAGTGGGAGGGCGGCAACCTCTTCCAGGCTCGCGTGTTCCCGATCGAGGCACGTAGCACCAAGCGCGTCCGCGTGCGCTACACGCAAGTCCTGCCGCTCCAGGGCCAGGCCTACCGCTACCGCGTGCCGCTGACCAGCGAGCTGCTGCGCCAGAAGCCGCTCGAGCACCTCTCCGTCAAGCTGCGGCTGCAGAGCGAGACGCCGATTGCCCGCGTGACGTCCCCGACCCATCCGGTCAACGCGCGCACGACGGCCCACACGGCCGACGTCGAGTACATGCTCGAGGGTGCCTCGCCGGACCGCGATTTCGAGGTGGAGGTCGCCCTCACGTCACCGCCGGACTTGGTGCTGCTCCCCCACCGCCGTGGCGACGATGGCTACTTCCTCGTCCAGCTGCGCCCGCCCACGCCGGAGGCCCAGGGGTTCGAGCGCACCTTGGTGCCCGAGGGCAAGCCTCTGGACGTCGTGCTCGTGGCCGACACGTCCGGCTCGATGTCCGCGTCGGCCCGTGAGGCGCAGGACCAGCTCTTCCGCGCGTTCGTGGCCCTGCTCGGCGCCGAGGACCGCGTGCGCCTGCTGGCCTACGACGTGAAGCCCGTGTGGCTCCTCGAGGAGCCGGCGGCTCCCGACGCCCAGGAGCTGGCCGGCGCGCTCGACGCACTGGCCGCGCGTCGCTCGCTCGGCTGGAGCGACGTGGACGCCGGCCTGGAAGCCGCGCTGGCGGCGGCCCCCGCAGGGGGCCTCGTGGTGCATGTCGGCGACGGCATCGTCACCACGGGCGACGCCGATCCGCAGGCGGGGGCCGCGCGCTTGGCGGCGCTCGGCGAGCGCTTTCCGGGACGTGCGGTCCACGCCGTGGCGCCGTCCTCCACGTACGAGGCGCCCGTGCTCGAGGCCCTGGCGCGCATCGGCGGCGGCTCGATGCGCACGACCGATCCCGCGGCGCCGGCCAGCACCGCGGCGGCCCTGCTGCGCGACGCGCTGCTGCCGCAGTGGAAGAACCTGAAGCTGCGCATCGAGGGCGTGCCGACGGCTCGCGTGTACCCCGAGGTGCTGCCCAACACGCCGGCGGGCACGCAGCTGATGGTGCTGGGGCGCTTCGCGCCCACCCAGGGCGACACGCAGGTCACCGTGCACGTCGAGGGGGACGGCCCCGAGGGTCCGGTCCGTGTCTCGACCCGGGCGGTGCTCCCCGGCACCGACGGCGGCAACGACTTCTTGCCGCGCCTCTGGGCCCGTCGTCACCTCGACGCCCTGCTCGAACAAGGGCCCGACGCGGAGACGCAGGCCGAGATCGTCGAGTTCAGCGAGCGCTTCGGCATCCTCACGCCGTACACCTCCCTGCTGGTGCTGGAGAGCGACGAGGACCGCGAGCGCTACGGCGTGGGTCGTCGTGTCCACATGCGCGACGGCGAGCGCTTTTTCGCCGAGGCCCGCGACACCGCCGTGCTCGAGGCGCGCCGCGCCGCGCTGCGCGAGGCGAGCGGCTGGCGCACGTGGCTGCGCGCGGCGGCGATGCAGGAGATCGCCGGACTGGGGCGTGACTTCGGCGTGCCGTTCCCGCCCCCGGACCCGGGCGTCGTGACGCGGGGCGAGGGCGCCGACTCGGCGCTTGGCGAGCTCCTGGACGCCACGCTCGGCCTGCGCGACCAGCTGCAGGCCGGGAAGCTGCTCGAGCTGAAGCACGAGGGCGGCGAGTGGGCCGGCGGCTTGGAGGAAGAAGCCGAAGGGTCGTTCGGCCGCCGAGGGGGCGCGTCTCCCGGAAGCGGCGGCATGCCCCCGCCGGCGTCCGCCCCCAGGCCGAGGGCAGCCACGCGTGCCATGGACCAGGGCGACTCGGTCGATGGGCGGCTGGCCGACCGGGGCCTCTACGCGAGCGAAGAGAGCGAGGAAGGCCTGGAGGCCGCAGCCGCCGAGCCCCAGCTCGCCGGCCCGTCCATCGAGGACCTCGACTTCGAAACGGACAACGACGACTACGCCCCGGCCGACCGCCGTGCGTCGCTGCAGCGGGCCCGCAAGAGGCCGTCTGGGCGCCGCGAGGACCCGCGGCTGGCGCAGTCCAGCTCGCTCTGGGCCTCGCTGCGCACGAGCCCCTGGTGGGATGGCCTGGGGTGGCGCGAGCGCCCGGCACCGGGGCCGTCCGCGACGTCGCTCGGCTTCCCGCACGTACCGCCTGATCTGCCCGTGGCCGAGCCCGAGGCGCCCGAGACGCCCTGGCCCGCCGACCTCCGCGAACGCCTGGGTGCGCTGCTCCGTCGCGCTCGCTTCGTGCCCACCGCGGGCGCCTGGCACGTGACGGTGCTCGAGCGCACGATGCACCCGCTGCGTGGCATCCCCACACATGCCCGTCGCAGCGAGTCGTGGGTAGCGGCCGATGGCTGGTACCAGACGCTGCGCCAGGCAACGTCCGGCAGCGAGGCGGCCCAGTGGTGGCTGCTCGGCCGGCGCGGCGCCGTCGACGTGATCACGCGGCTGGCCATGACGCGCGCCGGCTCCGCGCGGGACGCGGGCGACTGGGGTCTTCCGCTCGCCGACCTCGAGAACGACCGCCTGGTGGCGGCGCTCGAGCACTCGCACGACGTCCGCATCACGAGCGACACCGAGGGCCGGGTGACGTTCCGGTTCACGCCGCGCGGTCCGCGCCCGGGGACCTGGCGCGAATGGGTCGTGGACACGGCGCGCAAGGCCCTCGTGGAAGAGCGCATGGGCGACGAGCGCACGGGCCGCGTCCACTGGCGTCGCGTGCACGAGGGGCTCGTCGAGGTGGCCGGGGTCACGCTCCCGTCGCGCACGGTGAGCTACGACCGGGACGGTCGCGTCAACGCCGACCAGGCCTTCACGTGGGAGCTCGTGGATGCGACCGCGTGGACCGCCGCCGCGGCGCGCCTGGCGAACCCGGGCGAGGACGTGCTCGTGCTGGATGCGGAGCTGGCTTCGCTCGACGACGCCCGACTCGCCGTGGCCGAGGGCAAGGCCGGGCTCCGGGACCACCTCTCGTTGCTCGTGGACGCGGCCTCGCGGGCCGACGGCGACGCCGTGGCCACCCACCTTCGCGCCGCGCGCGGCGCGAACCCCGCCACGCCGGAGGCCTTCGACGCGATTGCCCTGGGCGTGCTGGGCCGCGTGCGCCGGCCCGACGACATGGCCGCTCTCCGGCCGCGCTTGCTGGCCGACGCCAAGGCCTCGCCGCCGTCCCGCGCCATCGCCCGGGCGCTTCGTGCGCTGCGCGGTCTGGGCGCGCAACTGGGCGCCAACGAGGTCCTCGCCCTGCTCGAGAGCGTGGCCGGCCTCTTGACGTCGGATCAGGACGTGGTCGTGGCCGAGGAGGCCGCGTGGCGCGACCTCGTCCACGACCGGGCCCGCCTGCAGGCGCTGGCGCGCGCCGAGCGGCGCCGCGAGGCCGTCGCGTTCCTGGCCGAGCTCGCGGAGCGCTGGCCCGCCGAGCTGGACCTCCAGCTCGCGTGGTCACGAGCGCTGCGCGAGCGCGGCGACCGGGCCGCTGCGCGTGCGTGGCTGACAGGAGCCCTCGAGCGTGGCGCACCGTGGCTGGACCACGAGCTGGACTCGCTCTACACGACGATCACCGATGGCCTCTGGCAGGACCGCCTGCTGGACGACCTCGTCCAAGCCACGACGGCCTGGACCAGCAAGCGCCCGGACAACCCGGAGAGCTGGAAGCGCGCGGCCACCATCGCGTACTTGACCGGACGCGATGCCGAGACCGACGCCGAGCAGCTCGGGCTCCTGGCAGCACCTCCGGCCGGCCACGACGACGACGTCCTCGCCGCGCGCCAGCAGACGGCCGTATGGCTCCTGCTGGGCGACGGCTGGCTCTTCGACGTGCAAGGCATCCTGCCGCAGCACGCCGAGGCGCTCGCACGCTTCGCGGCGGCTGCGTTCGCACAGGATGGCAGCCCTCCGCCCCGCATGTGGTCGCTGGCCGGGCGTATCGCCACCCACTGGCGCTTCCGCCGCACCGAAGGCAACCGCCTGCTCGAGGCCGCCCTGCGCGAGCAGCTGCTGGAGGGCGTCACGTCGGCGACCACCGAGCGTCTGCGCGTCCTCCTGGGGCGCGTCGTCCTTCGCGGCGACGCCCGCGGCGAAGACCGTGCTCGCGTCCTGGAGGCGCTGCGCGCGCGCCACGCTGCCGCCGAGGCACTCGACGAGCGCGATGCGCTCGCGGACATGCTCCTTGGCTTGCTCGACCAGGCAGGAGAGGGCGAGGCCGCCCTGGACTTCCAGCGCGGGCGCCTGGCACGCCGTCGCGCGGCCGGGGAACCGGTCGAGGCAATCGTGCGCGACCTCGTGGAGCGCTTGCTGCGCACGGACGATGGCGACGCCGCCCGCGAAGACGAAGTCGTCGCCCTCGTGGGCACGTTCGCCGGCACCCAGGAAGACCACCGTGCCGCCACGGCCGATGCGGCCTCGTGGTCACGTCGCTTGGCGGGACGCTTCGAGGACTGGCGCGAGCGCACGGCGCTCGGTTCGCTCGAGGACCTCGCCAAGCTGTCGCGCGAGGCCCAGCGCGAAGCCCGGCGCGAAGCGCGGGATGCGGCACGGAGCCAGCTCGTGACGCGCCTTCCCGCGTTGGCCCCGGCGCTGCCGGACGCCTTTGCCACGTGGCTCGAACTCGAGGCCCTGGCCGCAAGCGTCCAGTCCGGTACCGACATCGAGGCGCGCACGGCTGCGGCTCTTGGGCGCCTGGGCGCCGAGTGGGCGCGTGATCGGCGCCCGTCCGAACGGGTCCAGCGTGAGCGCTTGGCCACGGCGATCGCGTTCGCCGCGCTGCGCAGGTCGCCGCCCGAAGGCTTGGCCGACCGCCTGCTGGCGGTCCTGGATGCGATCCACGAAGCCGATGCGTTCGCCCTCGAGGTCGGGGCCGACGAGGAGGTCGTCGAGATCCTCCTCGATGCCCGCTACCACGTGGCCCGACTCCTGGTGGCCCTGGATCGCGGGAGCGAGGTCCGCGAGCGCCTTGCCGCGTGGGTCGGCACCGAGGGCTCGTCGTCGCGTTGGACGGTGCTCTTGGCGCACCTCGAGGCCGAAGCCGGCGATCTCGCGGCGGCCGTCGCACGTCTGGAGCCCCTGCGCACGAGCGGGGCACTCGGCGCGGACGTGCTCGCGCGCATCGGGACGTGGCAGCTCGCCCTTGGCGACGACTCCGCCCGCGAGCAGGCACGCCAAGCCGAGATCCAGGCCCTGCAGCCCTGGCAGCTGCGCAACCAGATCCGCTCGCACGCACGCAGCTTGTCGCGGCGGGGCGAGGCCGCCGGTGGCGAGCTCGAGCCCGCGGCGCTCCAGCTCGTGGAGGCCCTCCTGGCCCGCGTGCCGGACCCGGCTTCGTACACCGGCGACCTGCTCTCCCTCTACATGCCCACCAAGGACCACCGCGTCGTGGCCATGCTCGCGCCGGGCCTCGTCGGGTTCACCACGGAACGGGCCTACAGCACGCTCGCAGCGCTGTCCGCCATCGTGGCGTCGGTCCACGAGGAGGCCACGATCGACGTCCTGCGCGAAGCGCTTGCCGGGCTTCGCGATCGGGCGCAGAGCCCCGTCGACCGCCGCGTGCTCGATCTCGCCGAAGCCCGCGTGGCCGCGCGCGCGGCCGAGGTCCTGATGGCGGACCCGGCCCATGCGCGGGCCGCCGTGGCCGCGCTCGAGCGGGCGCTGGTCGCCGAACCGGTCGAGGGCGAGAGGTTGCTGCTCGCACGCCACCTCGTCAGCCTCGGGGCCCAGCGCGACCACGCGCTTGTCGACGTCGTCGTGCGCGGGCTCCGCGGGCTGATGGAGGGTCTGCCGGCGGCTGGCGAGGAGCGCCTGCGCATCGGCACGATGCTCGCGGGGCTGTTCGGCAACCTGAAGCGCTTCGACGCCCAGGAAGACCTCCTGGCCGGCCTGTGGGGCGAGGTCCGTGCGGCGCGGCCCGCGGAGCTCGATGTCGCGTCGAGCGAGTTGCTGCGCGCCCTCGTGGACGCGCGGCTGGCGCGAGGACACGCGGAGCGCGCCGAAGCCGCCCTGCTGGCCGAGCTTGCCGAGCGCCCGGAAGCCCCGGCCGTCGACAGCTGGCGCGAGAAGCTCTTCGACGTGCGCGTGAACGCCCTGCAGCGCGGTCTCAGGACGAGACTCGGCGAGGGTGCCACCCTGTACCGCGCGCTGCGCGACGCACTCCGGTCGCGACTCGACGAGGAGGCCGACCGCGCCAGCGAGATCGCGTCGCGACTGGCCCAGGTGCACCAGGTCGCCGCGCTGCACGCGGCGTTGAAGGCCGTCGCCCGCGACGACCTGGAGGCCTGGTCGCAACAGGCGCTGCCGGCCGTACTGCGCCGCTTGCCCCAACAGGCCACGGGGGTAGCCGGCACGTTTGCGGGCGCCCTGGCCCAGCTCGGGGACCCGGCCGCGGGCCTCGCCCTGCTGCTGGATCGGGCCGAGGCCGAGCCGCGCTTCCTGGAGCGCGTGGAGTGGGACGTCGCGTCCCGTCAGCTGGATGCGATGGCCGTGTGGCGCCACGACGCGGGGGCCGTGGCCCGACCGCTGGTGGCGCGCCTCTTCGCGCTGGTGGAAGCCGCGCTCGAAGCGGCCCTCACGACCGGCGAGCGACACGGCAGTCGATTCTGGAACGCCCATGACCGGTACGGCTGGTCCGAGCGCTTCGACGACATGCAGGCGTTGATCGAGCGCGTCGTGGAGCGCGAGAGCGACAACGCCTCGGTGGCGTGGCGTGGCGCGCAGATCCTGCACGGCCCGATGCGCCGTCCGGGTGCCGGCATCGACGTGCTCGAGGCCGCCGTCGGTCGTCTGCCCGACGAGGACAACCTGCGCCGGTCGCTGGCGGGGTGGCTCCTGGAAGCGGGTCGCGCCTCGCGTGCGCGCCCGCATGCCGAGCTCCTCGTGAAGCAGCGCCCCGACCACTGGAACGACCGCGACCTGCTCGCGCGCGTCTTGATCGCCGTGCGCGACCAAGCGGCGCTCGGCGAGCTGCTCGACGAGACGGCGCGTCTCTGGCGGGAGAAGAAAGCCTTCCCCTCGGGCACGGCCCGGCACCTCGGGGAGCGCGCCACCGAGGGTGGCCTGGGCGATCGTGCCCTGGCCTGGCTGGACGAAGCCGTGCGGCTGAGGCGCGAGGAGCGCGGCGATGTGGGCGGCCAGGACCACTGGTTGGCCGACACCTACACGTTGCTCGCCCGGGCCCGATCCGCTGCGGGCGACGACGCAGGGGCGTTCGAAGCCTCGCGGGCCGCGCTCGTGATGACGTCCGCGCGCGATGCCAACCGCGTCCGCGAGGCGCGTCAGGAGATCGAGAAGGTCCTCGCGGGCGCGCGGGACCTCGCCTCCTTGGACGCGGCCTACGAGGCGGAGGTCGCCGAGTCGGGCTTGGACGCGGCCGTCCTGCGGCAGGCGTTCGCCGCGGTCTGGCGCCAGCAGGGCAGGCTGGAGCGGGCGGAGCACCACCTGCTCGAGGCCCGCGACGTCGAGCCCGACGACGCCAGCGTGCACGGCGCGTTGGTGGCGCTGTACGACGAGATGAAGCGGCCGGCGGATGCGGTGGCCGCGCTCTACGGCTCGATCGAGCTGGCCCCGCTCGGCTACGACGCCTACGAAGACCTCGCGCGGCGTTTGGCGGCTCTCGGCGACGAGGCCGGGCGAGAACGCGCGCTCACGTCCCTGGCCGAGCCCGCGCCGCACCAGGCGGAAGGACATCGTCGTCTGGGCCGTGCGTTCACGGGCGACGGTCGGTTGGACGCCGCGCTCGTGCAGTGGGCGCAGGTCGTTCGCACCGAGCGCCTGGATCCCACCGGCTGGCTCGAGTACGCGGAGGCCGCCGTACGCGCGGGCGACACGGCCACGGCACGCAAGGCGTTGCAGCACGTCCTGGAAGGAAGCTGGGAAGAGCGCTTCGGCCCCGTCAAGCAACAGGCCGCCGCGCGACTCGCCCGCCTGCCCTCATGACCCCTCCACGGCGGCGTCCGGCTACCCTGGAGGCATGCCCGAGGCCCCCGTCGTCGAACCGGAGCAGACGACCGACACCACGACGCAGGACGCGCCGCGGTGGAAGGTCCTGCTCCACGACGACGACGTCACGACCATCGACTTCGTCGTGTGGCTCTTGATGCGCGTCTTTGCCAAGCCGGCGGAGGAAGCCGTGGAGCTGACGCTCAAGGTGCACCGCACGGGCGTGGCCATCGTGGCCGTCACCAGCTTCGAGCGCGCCGAGCTCTACGTGGAGCAGGTCCACTCGCTGGCCCGCCCCCGCGGCTATCCCCTCACCGCCACCCTCGAACAGGCCTAGGTGGGTGCACGATTTGGGGTGCGAGCGTGCGGCTCGCCAGATGCTTGGTCCCGCGCCTCCATCGGCTCCTCGAGTCCGTAGCACCTTGCGCGGCCGGCCAAGGCCGGCCGACGCAGACCACGAGTCGTCGCCGATGGAGGCGCGCTACCGTCGCCCTGGCGACCCGATGCGATGTCATTGCCCATCCAGGAAACCGTGTGTACGGAGGCGGGGCTTCCTTCCGCAGCTTGCCGATCGGTGCCCGCGCCTGGGAGGGATTCCTTCGGCAGGCTGCGGAAGGATTCCCCGCCACCTGCTGCCTCTGGTCCGCGGGTTCATCCCCCGCGCCGAAGGCGCAACCTGGCTTCTCATCCCCATGCCCAGGCCCCGATTGTCCAAGGGGCCGCCTACGCCGGCGGGCGACATGTCGCTCGACTACGTGATCGGGGCGCCAGGGCGAGGGCCGCGGGCAGCCGCGCGGTCTGTCCACGCAAGGACCCAGCGCGGCAATCCGCGGCCCCGCACCTGACGCGCCGCACCTTCGCGCGACACGAGCTTCGACCGACCCAGCTAGCAGGGCTCGTCGAGGAGGTCGCACGGCTCGTAGCAGGACCACGGGTCGTTGCAGCGAGCCTTCATGCAGCCGGCCAGCGTGAGCGTGCCGAGCGCGAGGGCGAGAACGGCGAGGATGCGGAAGTTACGAGCGCGCATGGAGACTCCAGGGGATGGGTGCCGGTAGGACGCGCCACCACGAAGCCCCTTGGTCAGGGGCAACAGCGATCCGGAGGCGGGTCCTGACACAGGGACGGACAGACCGGGCCGAAGCGCCCCGGGGGCCACGCCTCGCACTCGCAGTCCACGGACCGGCTGGCACAGCCCCCCAGGCCCAGCAGGGCCAGGAGCAGCAGTGCCAGCACGGCGCGGCCAGGAAGCGAACGGTGGTCGACGGTACGCACGGACGAGCCCTCCCTCGCATCGGCTGTCAGGCCCTGGCGACTTTACCGCCCGGCGGATCGGACCGGTAGCGAAGAGGCTTCGCGGCCCTACGGCCTCTCCCCCACGCGATGGCCGGGTGGCGGGGCCACCGCGGAGCCCGCTATGCTCCGCCCGATGCACCGCGCCTTCCTGCTGCTCACGCTTGCCTCGTGCCTCACGGCCGCTTCCGCCTGGGCGCGCGACGACGATGTCGAGGCCCTCGTCGCCCAGCTCGAGAAGAACGCGCGGGATCCCTTCGAGCAGCGCGAGCGCGAGGCGGCGATCCGCAAGCTGGCCGACGTGGCCACCCCTTCGGCGGCCGAGGCCCTGGTCCCGATCCTCGACGACCCCTTCGAGCACCTCCACGATCGCGTCGTGTCCGCATGGATCGAGATGCTGCGCACGAACCGTAGCGGCGACCTGCACACGATGTTCGCCCAGCGCCTCCTGAAGCACCGCAACCCGGCGGTTCGCGCCGGAGCGGCCACTGCGCTCGGGCTGTCCAGCGGTGCGGAGATGGCCGAGGACTTCCGCGGCTCGCTTCGCTCCGAGAAGGACGCGAGCGTTCTCGTGCGCCTCTGCCAGGGCGCCCTGAAGCTGCGGGAGAAGCCGGATCTGGCGGGTGCCTTCGTGCCCTTGCTCGGCCACAAGGACGGCGCCGTCGTCGAGGCGGCCGCCCTGGCTTGCGTGCGGTACGAGCCCGGCGACGAGACGGACGCCGCCCTGCGCAAGGCGCTCGCGCGCCACAGGGACCCGCTGGCGCGCGCGGGCGCGCTGCAGGCACTGGCGGCACGCGGAACGCTGGCGGCGGCCGACTTCGGCGAAGGGTTCTCCGACGACGCGATCGAGACACGCGTGGCCCTTGCCCGTGCGTTGCCCTCCCCATCCCCCCATCTCGCGGTTCCCGGACCGGGGCGCGATGTGCTCGTGTCCCTCTTGGGCGACCCGTCGTGGCGTGTGCGGGTGGCGGCGGTGCAAGCAGCGCTTCGGCTCTGGCACGCGGACGTCGTCATGCCCCTGATCGCGCGTCTGGAGGTCGAGACCGGCCGCGTGCGCGACGACGTGCACCGGGCCCTGGTCACGCTGACGGGCGCCGATGTCGCCGCGGACGCGCAGCTGTGGACCGTGTGGTGGGCGGCGCGGGGCGAGACGTTCGACCCCGGCGAGCGCCCGGATGCGGACGCCGGGGGGCGGATCCGCTTCCGGGAGCCGCAGCACGGCAACGGCTCACCCGGTACGAAGACGGTCGCCTTCTACGACCTGCCGCTCGCGAGCGAGAGGCTGGTCTTCGTGTTCGATCTCTCGGGCAGCATGGGCAAGGCGGACGGCGATGCCGCGGGACGCAGCAAGCTCGACGTGCTGCGCGAGCGGTTTGCGACCGTCCTGGCCGAGCTCCCCGAGTCGACGCACTTCGACGTGTGGGTGTGGCGCTACCCCAGCTCCTACCCGCCCAAGCCGAAGCTGGAGCGCGCCTTCGACAAGCTCCAGCCGCTGACGGCAGGCAACCGTGCCAAGGCCCAGAAGTGGATGGCCAAGCAGGAAGCCAAGGGCTGGGGCGCGTTCTTCGAGCCCATCGAGGCCGCCCTCACCGAGGACATCGACACGCTGGTCCTCCTCTCGGACGGTGTACCCAGCCGAGGCCGCTACGAGCGCCGCGATCGCCTGCTCGTCGAAGTCGCCCAGGCCAACCGCTACGCGGGCCTTCGCGTGGACACGATCCTCGCCGGGACCAAGGGCACCGACCGCGCCTTCATGGACGACCTCGCCGCTTCGACGGGAGGCCGTTCCCGGGCCGTTGCCGGCCGCGAAGATCGCTGACGGGCGGGCATCGTGGACCTCGAGGTGGGCGGTGGTAGCGTGCCGCCCGCCGTTGGACGGGAGAACCGCATGCGCCAGACGCCGCTCCGTGACCAGCATGTCGCCCTGGGGGCGCGCATGGTCGATTTCCACGGGTGGGAGATGCCCGTCCAGTACCGGGGCATCCTCGACGAGACCCGTTGCGTGCGCACGCGCGGCGGGATCTTCGACCTGTGCCACATGGGACGTCTCGAGATCACGGGGCCCGACCGCGAGCGTCTCGTCGAGCATGTCTTCAGCGCCAACCTCGGCAAGCTGAAGCATGGGCGTGCCAAGTACGGCTTCCTGCTCGACGAGGGCGGCTTCCCGCTCGATGACGTCCTCGTCTATCGCGACCACGACCTCGTCCACATGGTGATCAACGCCACCGGGCGCGGGCACGACGGCGCCTGGATCGAGTCCCGGCGCGACGCTGCGGGACTGGACGCGCACGTGCGCGAGGTCTCCGACCAGCAGGCGATGATCGCGTTGCAGGGCCCCGTCTCCGAGGCCGTGCTGCAGCCGCTCTGCGACGCGGACCTGGGCAAGCTCCGCTACTACGCGTTCACCAACGCCACGGTTCGCGACGTCCCGACGCTGATCGCGCGCACGGGCTACACCGGGGAGGACGGCTTCGAGCTGTTCTTCGACCCGGCCGAGGCCGTGGCCACGTGGAAGGCCTTGCTGGCGACCGGCGCCGACCACGGGCTCGAGCCCATCGGCCTGGGCGCCCGGGACCTGCTGCGTCTCGAGGCCGGCATGCCTCTCTACGGTCAGGAGATCAACACGTCGATCGACCCGCTCGAGGCCGACTTGGCCTTCGGCGTGGACCTGGCCAAGACGGGCACCGTGGGCATTCCCGCGCTCGCCGACCGAAAGGCGCGGGGTCAGGCTCGCCACGCGGTCTCCCTCGCGGCCGAGGGTGGGCGCGTGCCGCGCACCGACACCGAGCTGTTCGATGCGCCCGAGAACGGCGAGCGCGTCGGGCGCGTCACGAGCGGCGGCGTCAGCCCGACGCTCGGGCGCACGATCGCACGAGCCCTCGTCCAGACGGGCCACGAGAGCCTGGGCACGACGCTCTGGGCCGACGTACGCGGCAAGCGCTGGCCCCTGCAGGTCGTCCCCCACCCCTTCTACCGACGCGGCGCTTGACACCCCCGGGGGGCGGCCTCGTCCCAGGCGCCGGGCACGGCTTCCGCGGCCCGTCCCGGACGCACGCGGAGCGCGAGGTCCGTGGCAGGATGTGCCGCTCGTCCAAGGCTCCCGGGAGGGTTCCATGTCCGATCGTCCGAACGACATCCGCTACACGTCGTCCCACGAGTGGGTCCGCAAGGAGGGCGGTGTCGCCACCATCGGCATCACCGACTTCGCCGTGGAGCACCTCGGCGACCTCGTGTTCGTCCAGCTCCCCGAGGTCGGTGACGAGGTCTCGGCCGGCGACAGCGTCTGCGAGGTGGAGAGCGTCAAGGCCGTTGGCGAGGTCTACAGCCCGGTCTCCGGAGAGGTCGTCGAAGTGAACGCGGCACTGGGCGACGACCAAGGCCCGCTCGCCGGCGACCCGTTTGGTGCGGGCTGGCTGTTCAAGGTGAAGACCGACGACGACGTCTCCTCGCTGATGGACGTCGCCGCGTACGAGGCGCAGCTCGGCACGGCTTCCTGAGAGGCGGACCAGCGTAGGGCGTTCCACGGGCGTCGCACGAAGGGGAAGGCATGCACCCGGTCCTCGTCGACATCTCCGAGTCGATCAAGATCTACAGCTTCGGCACGTTCATCGTGCTCGCCTTCCTCGTGGCGTCGTGGTTCGCGCGTCGGCGCGCTTCCAAGCTGCTCGGCGTGGACAAGGAGCGCGTCTTCTCCGTCTGCTTCACGCTGCTCTTCATCGGGCTGCTCGGGGCGCGGATGGCCTACGTCTTCCTCAAGTACGAGGAGTTCGCCGCCCGACCGATGTCGTTCCTCGAGATCTGGAACGGCGGGCTCGTCTGGTACGGGGGGCTGATCGCCTGCTTGCTGTGGCTCTCGTGGTACCTGCCTCGCAGGCCCGAGCTCAAGGGCTTCGCCCTTCTCGACATCCTGGCGCTTGCGGCCTGCTTGGCCATCTTCGTGGGTCGCCAGGCAAGCTTCCTCAGCGGTGAGAACTACGGCAAGATTGCCCCCGGCCTCCCGTGGGCGGTCACCTTTCCCCCCGTCGCCTACACGCAGGTTCCCGGCAGCCACATCGGCCAGCCGCTCCACCCGACGCAGCTCTACCACGCGTTGCATGGCCTCGTGCTGTTCGGGCTGCTGCTCGTGGTCGCCAAGCGCAAGCCCGGCCCCGGTGCGCTCACCGGCCTGTTCCTCGTGCTGTACGCCGTCGGGCGCGCCGTGATCGAGATCTGGCGCGATGACGATGTCGCGCGCGGCATGGCGTTCGGCGGTCGCGTCAGCACGAGCCAGCTGATCTCGATCCCCATCTTCTTCCTCGGCCTCGCCCTGCTGCTGTCGCGCTGGCGCAAGCGTGCCTCCCGGCAGGAGGCCTGATCCTCCGGTGGACGACGGGCGAGATCCTCGTCCCGCCAGCCAGGACCCGGCCAACGGCCCGGCAGCTGCGCCGCCCATGTACCGCGGCCCCGACCGCCGCAAGCGGGCTACGCCCATGCTCTCGCGGTACTTGTTCCGCGGCCGCCGTCGCGCCGGCCGTCGCAAGGACGAACGCGACCTCATCTACGTCGATCGGCCTGGCGGCTGGATCCTTGGCGCGTTCATCGGCGTGGTCGGCCTCTCCCTGCTCGACGCGTGGTACACGCTGGACCTCCTGAAGAGCGGCGCGACCGAGGCGAACCCCGTCATGCGGGCCGCGCTGCACCTAGGCGATCAGCACTTCGTCCTCATCAAGACGGTGGTCACCATCGTGGCAACGTCGTTCCTGTGCCTGCACAAGAACTGGCCGCTCGGCCGCGTCTGCTTGGCCGCCGCGCTGCTCGGCTACAGCGCGCTCGTGCTCTACCACCTCCATGCCCAGGCCCTCGTCCGCGCCTTCGAGGGGTGATCGCACGCCACTGCCGATGCTCGCGGCCAGCGCTCCGTGGAACGCGCCGCCTGGCGTCTCAACGCCAGCTGGAGGGCGTGCAACGCGCGTAACGGGGTGCCGTCAGACGCAAGCGCTCCGACAGGCTGCCCGCCGCACGCCAGAGCTCGGCCTCGGCGACGCGCGTGTCGATCTGGGCCCGGGCCAGCCGGGTCTGGGCCTCGGTCAGGAGCTCTTCCTGCTCGAGGACGCGGTACGGGGTGGACTTGCTCTCCGCGAGGCGCTGGCGCTCGCCGTCCAGTGACTCCCGGGCGGCCGCCACCTCGGCCTCGGCGGCGCGCCGCACGGCACTGGCCGTGCCCATCGCGCGGTGGGCGCGGCGCACGTCCTGCACGATCTGGTTCTCGAGCTGGCGCATCCTGAGCTGCGTCTGTTCGCGCGACCAGCCGGCCGCACGGAAGCGGGCCTTGGCGGCGCGCTGGCCCACGTACAGCGAGACCTCGAGGCCCAAGCCCATGGAGAGCACCTCGCCGCCGGCGGCGTCCTTCACGCTGTCGAACCATCCCTCGCGAAAGCCGACCGTGCTGGCCGAGCCGACGAGGTCCACCGTCGGACGGAGCGCGTCGCGGGCTTCGAGCACCTCCACGCCGCGCGTGGCCAGCTCCGCTTGCAGCGCACGCAGCTCCGGCCGCGCCCCGAGAGCGAGGGCGACGGCCCGGGCCACGGGTAGCTGGTCGCCCGCCTGCAGCAGCGTGGCGGCGTCCGGATCGTCGACCGCCACGATGCGCGGCGCCGCCGTGGCATCCCGGAAGGGCCGAACCAGGGCCAGCAGGGCATCCGATGCATCGTCGAGGCTGCGCTCCGCCAAGAGCCGCTCGCTGCGGCGACGCTCCAGCCCCGCACGCGCCTCGGCGGCGTCCAGCGGCGTGGCCACCTCGGCTTGGATGCGGGCTTGGATGTCGTCGAGGAGCTCGGCGGCCACCGCCTCCGAGGCCACTCGCGCGGCCATGTCGCGCTGGGCGAACGCAAGCTCCCAGTAGGCGCGAAGGACGGCGAGGACGAGATCCTCGACGGCCGCGTCCTCGCCCGCGCGCGCGGCCGCCATGCCGTTGTGCGCCTTGAGGATCTCGCTCCGCGCGATGGAGCCGCCGCCTTGGCCCAGCGGCACGCGGAAGTCCACCGAGACACCATGCCGCCACGCCGGGTCGACCGTGGACAGCGGGCGTGTGGTGTCGATGCGGTCCGCGCGATAGAGGAGGGAGATCTCGCCCCCCGTCGGGAGGCGTCGGCGGACACCGCCGTAGGCGGACCAGGTCGTGGTCCGGATCGCACCGCTGCCGAAGAAGGTCGAGGTGCTCGGTTCCTCGTCGCGACGCAGCTCGACGCCCGCCGTGAGCAGCCGATCGAAGCCGGCCTCGGCCTGCAGGCGCTGCTGGGCGGCAATCGGCGTGTCGAGGCGACGCTCGGCCAGCCCCAGGTCCGAGAGCAGGGCCTGCTCCAGGGCCTCGCGCAGCGTGAGCGGAAGCTCGTCGGCTGCGACCGACCCGGCCAGCGGGTCCGCGTCCGCCAGCGGGTCCGCGTCCGCCGGCGGGGCCACGTCCTGCCCGGCACCACCCTCCGCGCCGGTGGCCTCGCCGGCAACGCCTGCCGGCGGCGGCCCGTTCGGAGCCTGCGCCTCGTCCGCGACCGCGTCGGCAGCGAACAGGAGCGCCAGCACCGCGGCGGCAAGAAGCGGTCGGATGCCAGGCATGGGCCCTCCCGTGGGGCAGTCGGACGTCGGGCCCCTCTCGAACCCGGCTCCTACCCGGTTGCGGATCGTACGCCGGGGCGCGAGGCCGCGGCAGGAACCTCCCCCGCGCCGGTACCTGCCTGTCTACCGGCCGTCCGCTTGGACGAAGAGCTCCGAGAGCAGGTGGTCGAGCCAGGCCAGCCGCTCGCCGTCCTCGCCCCGCGCCAGGCAGGCCGAACGCTCCCGCCGCAGCCAGCCGAGCGCATCGGCTGTCCGCACGCGCGCAAGCGCCAGCGTCGCCGCGTACCACAGGTCGGACCGTTCCAGACGCGCCGCCAACCAGGGCACGTCCTCGCCGCGGCGGGAGAGCCCCACGCCGCGCACGAGCGCCTCGAGCACGGGCAGGCTCTCCTCCCGGGCGTAGAAGGCCTGCCACTCCGCCGCGTCGGCGGGTGCCGCACGGGGCCCGAGCGTGCGCAGCCACGCCAGGCGGGCCTCGGGGCCCGCCGACCACCACCCCCAGCGCAAGTCGTCCCAGGCCGCACGTCGCCCTTCGCCACGTGCCTCGGCATGGCGCGCGGCCAAGAGGCGGGCCTGGGCGGCAGGGTCCTCCGCCCGCTCGAAGGCGGCCCTCCAGCGGTCCGAGGCGGTCCACGGCCCGCGCGGCGCGGGCGGGGGTGGGCTGGCACCCAGGTCGGCCAGCGCACGCGCCAGGTACTCGCGCTGGGGGCGACTCGTGGGGCCGGCCGCCACGCGGCGCAGCTCGAGCCGGGCTCGTTCGTCGAGGAGACGTGGGTGGTGGCGCGCGATCCACGCCATCTCGCGCGCCGCGTTCTCGCGCGTCCAGTGCCGCTCGTCGGCGAAGGCCCGGAACAGGCTTGCGAGCGTGGCGCGTACGCGCTCTGCGGGATCCTCGATGGCCAGCTGCACCTGGAGCCGCGACAGCGCCTCGACCTTCTGCTCGCCCTCGAGGCCGTCGGCGGAGAACAGGGCCAGCACCTCGTAGGCCCGGCCGCTCGCGGAGGCGGAAAGGAAGAGCGCGTGCCGGCCCCGGTCGGCGGGCGCCAGCATGGGAGCCGACGGAGCGCGCGGGTCCAGCGTGGGCTCGGGACCCGGCACCCACGCCACGATCGTGTCGCCAGCCGTGAGACCGGACTGGCCCGGCGGCGGCTCGGGACGCTTGAGCACGCGCTCGACATCGGCGCGCAGCAGCATCGGCCCCAGCGGGGCCCGACGGTCCTGGCGGATGTCGCGCACGCTCACGACCACCACGACCGCGGCCGTGGACCAGGGCCCGGTCTCGGCCTCCAGCAGCGGCGGCCGGAAGGCCTCCGCCGCATCCGCGTCCGGCACCGCCACGATGCTCGCGACGAGCAGCGCGGCGAGGAACGAGATGCGGCGCACGGCGCGCTGCCGCAGCGGCTCCTGGAGCTCCGGACGACCCATGGACCGAGGGTCGCTGCGCTACGTCACCGACCGACCATCGGCACGCGCCTAGCCTTGCATGCGCAGCGCGCGGTACGTCCGGACCGAGACCGGCCGGCCCCGCTGCGGGCGGAGGTCACCGAGGTGCTCCTCGCGGACCTTGGCGGCATGCACGTCGCGGTAGCGACGGCACTCCGACTCGGTGCCGACGAACAGCTCCTGGCCGTTCTGCCACACCCCGTAGTAGCGCTTGCCATCGGCGAGACACTTGAAGACGAATTCCATGGCGCGGGACTCCGGGCCGCGGGGGCCCTGGCGGTGGGAGGAGGAGGGGTGCGCGGGGCACCGCGCGCCGCTCGCGGCTCCCCCGAACCGCGCAAGCGACGTCCGGCCCGCCGCGCTCTCCATCGATCGTGATCGGCCGTCCACCGCGCGCGCATGAGCCCCAAGCCGCAAGAAGCGCGCAGCCGCTGGCAACCCGGTGGCGAAGTGCCCCGGGGAAGCGCTCGGGGCGCCGGCCTGCCTGGGCAGGCCGCGCCAGCAGGCACCTGGAGGCTGAGCCTGCAGTCCTGCTCAGCCTCTCAGTAGGTGCGGTAGGCGGCCTGCCAGGCCAGCACGTCGAGGATGCGCGCCAGTGGCTGATCGGGGACGGCCACGGCCTGCGGCTGGGGCGGTGCCTGCGTGCCGTTCCCGGCGAGACGGCGCCATACACCCGCCGTGATGCCCTCGAGCGCGGCCAAGCCCGTGCTCGCAGCCGGCGTGGGGCTGGCCACCCCCGCCGCCCAGCTCGGGAAGCCCACCTCACCGGCGCGCAGCGGCCGGATGCCGGCGCGCGCCGCGGCGTCGGCCGCCCACACGCGCCAGGGGCTGGTCGCGTCGGCGGCGGCCGGCACCGCATCCAGCAAGGCGCGGATCTCCGCCGTGCGACGACGGACCTCCCCGACACCGAGCTGACCGTAGGCCAGCATGTAGTCCTCGGCGAGGGCCAACGCGGCCGGGGCAAGCGCGTCGCGCGGTGCCTCCTGCCGCACGTGGAGGCCGTTGCGGTCCGAGGCGAGCAGCGTGCGCCGGACGTGGTCCGCGGCGCGCGCCAGCCAAGCCGCGTCCGCGGCGTCGGCGCCGGCAGCGAGCGAGTGCCGCCCCTCGGCGAGGAACGGCAGCATGCCGAGCGCCGTCACGGCAGGGCTGCTCAGGGCCGCGGCGGCGTCGGCCGGCAGCGCCCCGTCTTCGTCCTGGTTCACGCGGAGCCAGGCCAGCGTCCGCTGGACGCGGCGGGCCGTGGCCGCGCCGTCCCAGCCAAGCCTCTCGAGGCGCGCCTGCCGCAGGCCATCGAGGCGACGCACGAGCATCGGGATGGCCACCGCGGGCGGGTGCTCGGCGACCGCCGTACGCGCGCGCGGACCGATCACCTGCAACACGGCGGCGAGGTCCTCGTCGTGCGCGCCCCCGCGGTCGTCGTCGCGTCGCGCGATGCCCAGGCCGCCTCCCGTGATCGAGGAGGGCACTTCGGCGAGCCCTTCGGGCGTCGCAGCCCGGTCGCTCAACCACTCCGCGACCTCGAGCATCTCGAGCGCCGGAACCTCGCCGTCGCTCTCCGCCTCGATGCGCGCGGTCAGCGGCGCCTCGCGCTCCGCCGCTCCACGTCCCCCACCGTGTCCGGCCCACGCCGCGAGGAGAACGAGCGCCGCGGCGTGTGCGACCACCGACGCAGCCAGGAGCCGCGGCAAGAGGCGCCAGCGGCGTCCCGCGCGCCGACCCTCGACCCGGCCGCCACCCCGGGCGGGCGTGCGCTCTTCGGCCTCGACGTGGAGCCGCACGCTCCGCGCCACGGCGAACGCGTCGGCCTGGGCTTGGGCGAGCAAGGGAGCCAAGCGCGCCTCGTCCGCAGCACGCAGACGCTCGGCGTAGCGCTCGAGCTCGCGCTCGTCGGCGTCCGGGGCGGGCAGGTTGGGGTCGGCGGGTCGGCTCACGGGTCCCGGGTTCGTACCTCGGCGGGTGGGAGGGTCACGGGAGCCGGCCGCGGGACGGTGGGTCCGCCCGGCCGGGCTCTCTCCGTGCCCTTGGAACGGGACACGGGGCTCATGGTTCGAACCCCCGCGCCGAAAGCCAGGCCCGCAGGCGTCGGACGGCCGCGTGGACCCGCGACTTCACGGTGCCGACGGGGATCTCGAGGATCTCCCCGATCTCCTGGTAGCGCAGCCCCTCGACCTGGGACAGGGTCCAGACCTCCAGCAGGTCGGGCGGCAGGCTCGCGAGGGCCTCCTCCAAGGCCCGGCCAAGCTCCCCGCCGGCCAGGCTCTCCGGCGGAGGCGCCTCCGTCCCGGGCAGGCGCGAGGCCAGGGTGCTGCCCTCCTCGGCGTCGCCGCGCAGGTCCGCGGAGATCGTGTTCGGCTGGATGCCCTCGTGGCGCAACCGGTCGATCCAGTGGTTGCGCGCGATGCGGAAGGCGTACGTCGTGAAACGGGCCTTCGCGACGTAGCTGCGCCGCGCCCGGTAGACCTTGACCAGGACCTCCTGCGCACCGTCCTCGGCCTCGTCCGGGCGTGCTCCCAAGCGGCGGAAGTAGCCGACGAGACGCGGGTAGACCAGCTCGACGAGCGGCGCGAACGCAGCTCGGTCGCCGGCGGCGACGCGGAGCATCAGCTCGGTCAGGGGGTCCTGCACGCTCGGGAGGATACGGAGGCCGTAGATGCGACGGCCGGAATCGTCGCTGGGGAGCTGGCGTGCAGGAGACTCGCGTCGACTCGCGTCGACTCGCGTCAACGGGGAGCGGTCAGGTCGAACGGCACGACCAGGGGCTCGCCTTCCCCCACCTCGACCTCCATGCGGGAAGGTGCTTCGCGGGGCGCCGGAACGACTTCCACCGCGTAGGTCCCCGGCGCGAGGTCCGGGACGGCGACGATGCCGCTGCCTTCCTCGAGCTCGTCTTCACCGGGCCGCTGACGGCGCGGTCGCTCGCCCTCGGCCAGCACCGCCCCGTCGGCCAGCCGGACGACGGCAACGCGCACGGCCGCTACGGCCGCATCGCTTGGGCCCGTGACGAGCACGTGCAGCGCACCGGGTGCGACGAGCTCGATCTCGACCTCCGAGACCAGCCCCTCGCGCACCTGGACCGCGCGCGCCGGCGGGGAGCCCAAGCCCCGGCGAGCGACGAGCACGTACCACGTGCCTTCCGGCACGCCGCGTACCTCGACGCGTCCGAAGGCCGCCGTACGTCGCGGCCACGCAAGCAGTGCGCGTCCGGCGGCATCCACGATCTGCACCTGCGCGTAGGACACGCCCTGGCCCCACTCGTCGACGGCCGTGACGAGCACGCTGCCGCCGCGGCCCAGGGTGATCACCGTCTCGCGCTCGCCGCTCGGCGGGTCGGGCCGTACCCCGTAGGCGCGCCCTGGCGGCATGCCGATCGCGGTGGCGCGAACGTCCACGTCTTCCAGCGCGAGACCCACGAGTCGGAAGCGGCCACGCGCGTCCGTCTTCCCTTGGGCCAGCGCAGGCACGCGATCGGGCGTGCCCGGTCGACGTGCCTCGACCCACGCGCCCGTCACGGGTCGGCCGTCGAGATCCTGCACGCGGCCCACGATGCGACCATCGTGCACCTCGATGTCCACGACCTCCTCGTCGTGTTCCTCGAGGAGGAAGCGGCGCACGATGCGTGTCGCATCGACGGCGACCTCGAGGCGCGCACGACCCACGGCCACGCCCTCGAACCGGAACCGCCCATACGGGTCGGACGTGGCATGCCACGCACCGGGCGCCTCCTCGGCCTCCGACTCCTCGGCGCGTACCTCCAGGAGGACGCGCGCTCCCGCGACGGGCCGACCCGCGCGCACGATCTCGCCGCGGACGGCGGCCGTGCCCGCCGGGCCCAGCTCGACCTCGGTCTCCTCGTCGTGGCGCAGGGTCACCGTGACGGCTTGACGACCCTCTCCGCCCAGGCCCCGGGCGACTTCGACGATCCACGAGCCCGGCGCGAGATGCTCGACGCGAAAGCGACCGTCCGGCCCGGTGCGAACCCGCCGTGCCGAGGCGGTGCCCTCGAGCGGACGCACGATCACCAAGGAACCGTCCGAGCCGAGTCCCGATGCGTCGAGCACGGTGCCGAGGAGCGTCCCACCGGCTTCGACGACCCAGTCGTCCAGCACGCGTCGCTCGCCTTCCTCCAGCACCACGACGCGGTCGGTGGACGCCCGGCGCGGGTCATCGACGACGATGCGCCAGCGCCCGGCAGCCAGGCTGTCGAAGGCGACGTCGCCCGCGTCGTCCGCAAGCACGACGTGGATGTCCGACGCGGCCGGGCGGCGCGGCAGGTCCCGCAACGCGTCCCCCTCCTCGCCCTCGTCGGCCCAGGCCAGCACACGCAGGCCCGGCACGCCGACACCGGCCCCGTCGACGGCCCGGAACGCGAGCGACGCCTCGCCCGGCACATGCAGGCGTACGTCCTGCACGTCGTCCTCGCGCACCACGACGATCTCCGGCGGGGAGGTACGACCGCCTTGCCGCGCGCGCAAGGCGTACACGCCGGAAGGCAGGCCGCCGACGCGGAACTCGGCTTCGACGACACGCGGCTCGAGGCGCAGACGCAGGACCGTGCGCCACGCCGGCGCCTGGACGTCGTCGTCGTCCGCCGGCACGGGCTGCGCGACCAACAGCTCGGTCGTGCCGCCGCGGCGCTCGAGGCCCGACACGCTGCCGGCGACGGCGGCGCGCGGCGCCAGGGCGATCTCCACTTCGTCTTCGGCACCGGGCACGACGCCGTCGAGCACGGCCAAGGGCAGTCCGGCGCCGCCCTCGTCCTCGTGGACTTCCAGGCGGTGCGTGACCCCGCGCAGCCCCGGGAAGCGGAAGCGACCATCGGCTCCCGTGCGCAGCCCCAGGTAGGCCGACGCGTCGTCGGCCGGGCGCGCGA
Source organism: Planctomycetota bacterium (assembly GCA_050248855.1). Lineage (GTDB taxonomy): Bacteria > Planctomycetota > PLA2 > PLA2 > JAEUHO01 > JACKGW01. The sequence continues at coordinate 121,106 of JBFWRP010000001.1, forward strand.
TCACGACCCACGGACCGCGGCGCGGATCGCGCGGGTCCGCCGTGAGGACGCGACCGGCCAAGGGCTCCGCGGGCACCAGGTCGATCTTGACCGGCCGGCCGCTCTTGACCGTGGCGGCGTCGACCACGACACGGGCCGGTCGCCAGCCCGCCGCGCGGGCCACCACGACCAAGTCGACGAGGGGGACGGCCGCGAAGCGCGCCTCGCCGTCGGCATCGGCCACGGCGTGGGCCCGCAGGCCCTCCAGCGCGTCGTCGCCGAACGCCTGACGGCGGTCCCGCGGCGCGACCTCCATCTCGATACCGGGCGGAGCCCGACCATCGGGCCCCGTTGCGCGCACGCGGAGCGACGTGCTGCGATCGAGCTCGATGTCGCCCAGGTCGTCGTTGGTGTCGTTGGAGCGATCCTCGACCGGACCCAGCCAGGGCGGGGCCGTCGGTGCCATGACCAGCACGCGGAAGGGGCGATCCGGGCGCACGCCGGCAAGCACGAAGCGCCCGTCCTCCCCGCTGGTCGCACGTGCACGCAGCGGATCGTCCGGCGCCGGGTCGGCGCCCGCGTCCACGACTTCGATGCGCGCGTTGGCGACGGGCTTCCCCGCGGCATCCAGCACGCGTCCCCGATACGTACGTCGGGGCACGACGACCCACGTCGCACTCACGACGCGGCCGGGGCGGTCGACGACGATGCGCGGCGGCGGACCGGACCAGATCCAACGCTCGTCGTCCAGACGTACGTCGTACGCGCCTTCCTCCAAGCGGGACACCAGCACGCGGCCTTCGTCGTCGGAAAGGCCCGTGGACACCGCGGCGCTCCCGTCGCGCGCCACGACGCTCACGCGCACGCCGCGCACGGGTCCGTCCTCTTCGCGATCGGGCAAGAGGAGGGCCACGAGCTCCGCGGACGTGGAGATCTCGAAGTCGGCGGCCTCTCCCGAGCGGGCGAGGCCGATGGTCTGCCAGCGCGCGTCCGGGCGCAGGAACGACAGGCGCCATACGCCTGCATGGAGGCGGTCGAAGCGATAGCGCCCGGTCTCGTCCGTGCTCGTGCGGTGGGCGATCCCGCTGAGCGAGGGCACGGCGCGCGCTTCCACGACGGCGCCCGCCAGCGTGACGCCGTCCCGCGTCAGGCGGCCCCCCACCTCCGCGGCAGGCAGCAAGCGAACGACGTCGGAGCCGGACGCGGTCGCCCGCCAGCGCGCCGGGGCATGGCCCGGTGCCGACCAGACGAACGCGCCCGCGCGGGCCCGGGCCGCGAGATCGCCGCGCATCACGAGGCGTCCTCCGGCGTCGGCTCGCGCGACTTCCTCCCCGGCGCCCGCGAGGACGAGCGCCTCGCGCTCGAGAGGCGGCGCGACGAGGACCGCGCCGGCCAGCGGCCGTCCGCGGGCGTCGAGCACCACGACGGACGCATCCTCGCCCTCGGCCCGGCCCGCGCGCAGGCCCCCCGCCACGCACGTGACGAACACCAGGAGCAGCCCGGCGCGGACGCGCGTCATGCCGCCCCCCCGCACGTCTCGGCGAGCAGCCTCGACCACGCGGCGAGCACGCGGGCGGCTACGGGGCCTTGCGCTGCGGCCTCGAGGTGGCGGGGATCGCCGCGCTCCGGGTCCGCGGACGAGGCCAGGAGAGGCCCGCCGACCGGCTGGAGCTCGAGCACGAGGTGGTCCTCCCCCAGGGCGCCGGTCACGCGATCGCCCCATTCGACGGCAACGAGCGCTTCGTCCTGCAGCAGATCCGGGAATCCGATGGCTTCCAGGTCCTCGGCGCCCCCCAGGCGGTAGGCATCGAGGTGGTGCAAGGTCCATGGGCCCCCCGGACCGTCGGCGAGCGGGAGGGTGCGCAGCAGCGTGAACGTCGGACTGGTGACGCGAGCCCCGGGGGGCAGGCCGAGCGCGGTGGCCAGGGCGCGCACGAAGGCGGTCTTGCCGCTCCCCAGCGGCCCGCGCAGGTCGATCACGAAGCGTCGGCACGCGCTCGTGCGGAGTGCGGAAGCCAGTGCCGCGGCGACGCGGGCCGTCGTGGGGAGGTCGGTGAGCGCGATGTGCACGCCCCCGATGATGGCAGGCGACCTGCGTCCGGTGTCAGGGAAGGGGGGCGAGGTGGTCGAACCCGCCGCGCGGCCACGCTTGCGCGCGCCCGCCCCGCACGAGGACCAGCCCGGCTTCCGGGGGCGTGACGACGCCGATCTCGACGGGCGCGGCACCGAGGCGGGCCAGGGCCTCGCGCGTCGCGACGTCCAGCGGCGCGTGGGCCAGGAGGAGCTCGAAGTCCTCCCCGTCGCACAGGGCGCGTTGCACGCGGTCGGCGACGCCCGGCGGTACGTCGTCGTGGATCGGGATGCGCTCCCCGTCGATGCGCGCCCCCACGCCCGAGGCGCGTGCCAAGCGAGGCAGGTCGCGCGCCAAGCCGTCGGAGATGTCCATCATCGCGTGCACGCGTCCGCTCAGGGCGAGGATCTCGCCGGCTTCGACGCGCGAGGCAGGCGCAAGGTGTCGACCTGCCAACGACCCACCGAGCGGCCCCGTCACCGAGAGGCGGTCCCCGACGCGGGCTCCTGCGCGCGTGAGCACGCCTCCGCGCCCCGGGGTCCCGAGCATCGTGACGGCGATGGTGAGGGGGCCGTCCGCCACGTTCGTGTCCCCCCCCACCAGCGAGAGCCCGTGCGCCTGGGTCGCCGCGAGCAAGCCGTCGCGCACGCCCTCCAGGTACGCCCGCGCGTTCTGGCGCGGCAACACGAGCCCTGCGACCAGGACGCGGGGCCGTGCACCCATGGCCGCGAAGTCGCTCACGTTGACGGCGACCGCCTTGCTCGCGAGCGCCGCGGCGCCCACCTCCGCCACGATCCCGTGCACGCCGTCGACGAGGACATCGGTGGCCACGAGCCAGCCTTCCGGTACGGCGCGCAGCCACGCCGCGTCATCGCCGATCCCCAGCGCGACGAGGTCGCCGGCAGGGAACGCGCGCGCCAGGTCGCGCGTCCAGGCGTCTTCGTCCCACGTGTCGCTCACGGCCCCCCCTGGGGTGCGCGCTGCTCGGCCACGACGCGACGCATGCCCTGGAGCACGGTGGCGGACTGCTCGCGCGTCATGGCCGGGTGCCAGCCGAGGTCGACGCCCGTGGCACGCTGCCACACCGTCATCAGGCGGAACAGGTAGGCGCGCTCGGGCTCCGGACGGACGAGCTCCTCCTGGACCGCGTCGGTGACGGCCAGCGCGATGGGACCACGCGCGGCTGCTCCGAGCGCCACGGCCAGGGGGTCGCGCAGTGCGCTGTCGTCGGTCCTGAGCAGCCGCAGGAGCGTGGCGAGGGTGCGCGCGTCGGTCGGGGCCGCCTCGAGCAGCGCGAAGGCCGTGACGCTGCGCACTTCGGCATCCGTCTCGCGCGCCAGATGGGCCAGCAGCCCATCGCGCGCCGCGGATCCCTCCCGCGCGGCGAGCCCGCGGACGGCGGCGCTACGCACACCCGGGTGCTCGTCCTCGAGCGCCCCGCGCACCAAGTCGACATCGCCCTGCAGCGCGGCTTGGTCCACGGCCCTCTGGCGCAGGCGCGGCGCGGGGTCCTGCAGGACCTCGACGAGCCAGCGTCGAGGCACGCGCAGCTCGGGATCGTCGAGCAGCGACTCGAGCGCGCGGCGGCGATCGTCGTAGGAAGGGCTGCGGATCGCGGCGAGGAAACCCGGACGCTCGCGCAGCCACTCCAGCTCGAGACCGCCGCCCACCGCGTCCCAGACGACGTCCACGCCCAAGCCGAGGCGCCCGACGAGTCCGTCCGGGCGCAAGGCCGCCTCCAGCGCATCGAAGCTGACCGCGCCGGTCAGGCGCGGGAGGTCGTCGAGCAAGCGCAGGGGGTCCGCGACCCACAGGGGCTCGAGGACGCGCAGCGCGCGCTCGTCGCCGGCGGCTTCGGCGGCCAGGGCCAGCATGTCGTGGCGTGGAGGACCATCGACGTCCGGCCGCGCGAGGACCATGTCCACGATCACGGCGGAGGTCGCCAGCCCCCCGTCCAGCACGTCCTGCCGATGCGCCGCGCTCGGCTCGTCGCGCCACGCCCGGAGACGGTCCGCGGCGCGTGCCTTGGCCGCGGGCGACGGGTCCTCCTGCTCGGCGGCGACGACGCGCGCCACCGCCTGCAGCTCGGGTGCGGCGGCACGCTGGCCCAGGCCCACGAGGAAGGCCTCGGCGGCGCCCGCCCGGTGGTCGACGACGAGGATGCGCGCGTAGCGCTCGGCCGTGGTCAGGTCGAGGCTCGTTCCCCCTTCCCGCGCGACGCGCTCGCGAACCTCGCGCATCCAGCGGAGGGGATCGTCCTGCAGACCCAGGGTGGGCTCGCTGCGCGCCAAGCGCTCCCCGGCCGGGCTGCGCGGGAAATCGAGCCGCAGACGACGCAGCAGCTCGCGCGCGCGCCCGCGATCACCGCCGCGCGCCAGCTCCGCCTCCACCGCGAGGGCCAGGGCCTCGGCGGGTTCGCGCAGACGGCTGGCCGCGTCCGCGGGAAGGGATCTGAGCAGGCTCCGCCCGAGCTCGACGTCGCCGACGTCCAGGGCCGCCCGCGCACGGAGCAAGATCAGCTCGTCGGCCACGGCGGGCGGCAGGCTCGCCGGGAGCAGGGCCTCGAGCGCTGCGCGACCTGCTTCGCCGTAGGCCGCCTCGGCAGCCTCCAGCAGCCTCCACGGCCGCGCGTCGAGGTCGCGCACGCGCTGGTGGAGAAGCAGACGCGCCGGCTCGGTCCATCCTCCGCCGGTCTCGCCCGCGATGCGACCCAGGACGACATCCGCATCGTCGCCGTCGGCCACGAACGCCAGCAGCCGCCGGATGTCGCTGGGCGCCCCGCGCTGGCCGACGAGGAGCAAGGCGGCGGTGCCCGTGGCCAGCGCCGCGCGCGGGTCCTCGGGATCGACGCGGATCGCGTCGATGCGTCCGAGGGCCCAGAGCCGCTGGATGGCACCGAGGCGTTCCTCGAGGTCGCTGGCCGCCGCCATGCCGGCCACCTCCAGCACCCACGCCGGCGCGCCGTCGCGTCGCGCCAGTGCGTCTTCCAGCGCGGCCGTTCCCAAGGCGCGAAGGAGCGTGCGATCCAAGTCGAGGAGGCCGCCCAAGTGGGGCTCGATGTTGACGCGCACGGCGACGCGTCGCCGTCCACCCACGACGTCGGTCGTCAGCTCGAACGGTCGCGTCTCGTCGCGCAGCGCCGTCAGGACGACGCGCGGCGGCGGTCCGGCGGCGAAGGCAAGGCCCGTGACCACGGGCACGCGCTCCCGCGCTTGCTCCACGCGCGTGGCCCACGTCGCGGCGACGCGTTGGAAGCGCACGTCCTCGGCATAAGGCCCGGGATCGATCTCGGCCCGCGCGGCGGCCCCGGCCGCGGGCGGGAGCCCCAGCGGGACGGGAGCCGCGGCACCATCGGGCGAGCCCGTGGCGGTTCGCTCACCTTCCGCGGCGTCACCCGGGCCGGGCGCGCCCTGGCAGCCCGCGAGCCCGGCGGCAAGGACGAGCACGAGGATGGCCGGGAAGGGGTCGCGCTGCACGCGGGAGATGTAGCCGACGGCCTTCACCGGCGGGTCACTTCCCAGGAGGCGACTCCGGGGCCAGACGGCGCGTCGCGTCCAGGACATCCTCGGCATCGCGCAGGGCGCGGATGACGGCTACGCCCACCGCACCCGCGGCGCGGACCCCAGGGGCCTCCTCGGGGCCGATGCCGCCGAGACCCACGACGGGGAGCTCCGCTTCGGCCACCAGGCGTGCCAGCTGGGGAAGGCCGAGCGGCTCCCCCTTCTCCGGCACGCCGAACACGGGCGACAGGACGGTGTAGGTCGCTCCGCCGAGCGCGGCGCGCTCCAGGTCCCGGGCCGTGTGGCAGCTGACCCCGATGGCGCCGCGGAACCACGGCCGGACCCGTCGGAGCGGCGGCGAGCGGAACCCCAGCTGGACCGCGTCCGCCTCGGCAGCCAGCGCCACGTCGGCCCGATCGCCCACGATCAAGGCGGCTCCGTGGTCGCGTGTCCTGCGACGCAGGTCACGCGCGGTGCGGTAGAGCGTGGCTCCGTCCAGCCACGGTGCGCGGAGCCAGAGCGCGGTCACACCGTGGGCCAGCGCCGTGTCGAGCCGCCCGGCGTCGTCGGCGCTCGTGCCATCGACGATCCACACGAGGCCCAACCGTGACGCGAAGCCCGCGTCGGACGAGGCCGTCGGCCCGGTACCGGTCTCCGGGGCACCGCTCACAGCAAGGGTTCCAAGCCATCGACCCAGCCGACGTGCTGCGGCAAGCGATCGAGCGCGAGAAGCACGCCGGCGAGGTACGCCTCGCGACCGTACGCCTCATGGGCCAGCGTCACGCCCTCGTGGGCACTGGCCATGCGGATCTCCTGCCGGGCGTGCAGCCCCGGCAGCCGCAGGCTGTGCACGCGGACGCCGTCGACGTCCAGGCCGCGCGGGGCAGGATCGCCGAGGTCGGGCCCGGGCTTTGCGCCGGCGCGGGCCAGCTGGCGGGCCGTGGCGCGGCTCGTCCCCGAGGGTGCGTCGCGCTTGGCCTCGTGATGCGACTCGAGGATCTCGACGCGGGAGAGGTACGGCACGAGCCGGCGGGCCGCCGCCTGCAGCAGCACGACGACGGGCGAGAGGTTGGGCGCCACCAGCAGGCCCCGCCCACGCTCCCGGGCCAGGCGATCCAAAGCCGGACGCTCGCTGTCGGCCAGACCCGTCGTGGCCACGATGGCGTGGGCTCCCTCTTCGAGCGCGAGTCGCGCGTGGGCCGCCACGGCGTCCGGCGTGGTCACGTCGAGCAGGAAGGTCGCACGACCCGCGCGGAGCGCGGCGCGCAGGTCATCGCCCCGACCGACGCGACCCACGACCTCGACGTCGTCGCGCGCCTCGAGCAACGGGACGAGGGCGCGCCCCATCTTGCCGTGCGCACCGGCCACGACGATGCGGCGCGGCTCAGTCATGGCTGCGCCCCTGCTCGTCGGCCCAGCGCCGCGCAAACTCGTGCACGGCCTCCTCCTGGGCGTGCGTCTCGATCGAGCCAGGCCGCCGACGCCGGACGTCCGCGATGGCGAGGTCGGGCGGGAGCCCCTCGGCCACGCGCCAGGCGGCGAGCACGGTGCCCGTACGGCCGAGCCCCGCCATGCAGTGCACGGCCACGGCGCGCCCCGCCGCGAGCTGCGCCTGCATCCAGCGCACGATGGCGAGCAGCTGCTCGGGCGAGGGGGGCGTGAAGTCGACGACGGGGTCGTGCCGGACCACGAGATCGAGCTCGTCGACCGTCGGGGGCAGGGGCCTCGACGTGAGACTCAACACGGCGCCGATCCCCTCCAGGACCGCGGCGCGGAGCTCGTCGACGCGCGGGCAGCCCATTCCGGCGACGCGCCCGGCGTCGAGCCAGCCGAAGTTGGGCGGGAGAAGGGCCCCGGGCTCCACCCCCGCATCATGCGCCAAGTGCGCGCGCCTGGCACGCTCGGCTCCGACGGGGACAGGACGGTGCGCCGCGGGTGGCGCCCCGGACGGCGCCCCGCGATCATGCGCCGGTGGAGCCCCTGACCTGGACCCTTGTCGCCCTTGCCCTCGTCCTGATCGGGGCGATCGTGCCGGCCATCTCCCTGGACGTGGTGGCCGTCCTGGGGCTGGCCGTCCTCGTGCTGGGCAACGTGCTTTCCGAGGCGGAGGCCACGCGCGGCTTCGGCAGCCCCACCCTCGTCACCGTGGCCTGCATGTTCGTCCTGGCCGAGGCCCTGCAACGGACCGGAGCGGCGCGTTCGATCGGCAACCTCGTGGAGCGCCGCGCCGCCCGCGGGGAGCGCGTGCTCCTCATCGCACTCCTGCCGATCGTGATGGTCCTCTCCGGGTTCATGAGCAACACGGGCGTGGTCGTGCTGCTGCTGCCGATCCTCGTGGCGGCCACGACGAAAGCCGGGCGCAGCCCGAGCCGTGTCCTGTTGCCACTGTCCTACGCCTCGATCGCGGGAGGCACCCTGACTCTCGTCGGCACCACGACCACGCTGCTCGTGGACGCCATGCTGCGCCAGCTGGGACGCCCGGGTCTGGGGATGCTCGACATCATGCCCATCGGCGCCGTCGTGTGCGCCGTCACGTTCGTCTACCTCGTGCTGGCCGCCCCCAAGCTGTTGCCCGCCCGCGTCGGCTTGGTGGTCCCTCTCGACGCCGAGGCCACGCGCCAATACCTCACGCAGGTCCTGCTGGGACCCGCGTCGCGGCTCGTGGGTCGCCGGGTGGCCGACGTCGGCGAGTGGAAGGAGAAGGTCCGCATCCTGCAGGTCGTGCGCGGCGAAGAGACCTTCTGGCCGCCCTTTGACGACCTCGTCCTCGAGGCCCACGACGAGGTGCGCCTCAAGGGCACGCCCGAGGTGATCGCCGGCCTGCTCGCCCAGCCCGGCGTGGACGGCCCTGCCCCCGGCGACGAGCAGGTCCAGGGCCGCGACCTCGCACTCGCCGAGGTCCTGGTGGCGCCGGGCTCGCGGTTGCGCGGCATGACCGTACGGAGTGCGGGCGTGCGCGATCGCTACGGGGTCACGGTGCTCGCGGTCCAGCGCCGCGGCGAGCATCTGCGTGAACACATCGCCGACTTGCCCCTGGCCGTGGGCGACGTCCTGCTCGTCCAGGGCGAGACGCAATCCCTGGCGCGCCTGACGCGCTCCGAAGGCGACCTCATCGCCTTGGGCGGCACGATGGAAGCCCCCGCCACGCTGGGCCGTGCGCCGCATGCCATCGCGATCGTGATCCTCGCCTTGGGGCTGGCGGCCTTCGACGTGGTCCCCTTGGTCATCGCAGCGCTGCTCGGGGCCGTGGGCGTGATCCTGGCGGGCTGCATCAGTGCGACGCAGGCCTACCGCTCGCTCAACTTGCAGGTCCTGTTCGTCCTCGGGGCCCTGCTCGCGTTCGGCCAGGCCGCGGACACGAGCGGCCTCGCCCAAGGCGTGGCCAATGCCCTGATCCACATCGGCGGACAGTTCGGTCCCCGCGGCCTGCTGGCCATGCTGTTCCTGGCGACGACGTTGCTCACGGAGCTCGTCACGAACGCCGGCACGGCCGGCATGATGATCCCCATCGCGCTGCGCGTGGCCGACCAAGCCAACGTGTCGCACGAGCCGTTCGTCTTCGCCGTGGCCATCGCCGCGTCGTGTTCCTTGCTCACGCCCGTGGGCTACCAGACCAACCTCCTGGTGTTCGGGCCGGGCGGCTACCGCCTCCAGGACTACCTGCGCCTCGGGCTGCCCTTGACCATCCTGCTGCTCATCACGAGCACGCTGCTGCTGCCGGTCTTCTACCCGTTCTGAGCCACATCGGGAGGCGCCGCCCACGCGACGCTCCGCGTGCGACGCGCCGCGTGTGCGAGGTGCAGGCCGAGCGCCGCGAGCGCGGTCGGGGCCGCGACTTGCCAGCCAAAGCGCGGAACGATCACGACGACGAAGAGCGCCGCCAGCGACGTCAGCGCCCCGTAGCGCAGGGCGCTCGCGACGTGCGTCCAGCCGGCGCGCGTCAGGCGTTGGTGCAGGTGCTCGCGGTGGGCGGCGGACCAGCGGAGGCCCTTGCGCCGCTTGGCGACGAGGCCGAGCCCGATGTCGATCACCGCGGGGAGCAAGGGTGCCGCCGCCCACGCCCATGGCAGCGGGGTCAGCCCCGGCACGCCGTCGAGCTGCATGGGCAGGAGCGCCAGCGCGAAGCCCAGCAGGTGCGTGGCCGCGTCCCCGGGGAACGTGCGTGCCGGCGTGATGTTGAAGAGCGCGAGCGCCAGCACGCCGCCCAGCAGGGCCGCCGGGAGCGCGCCGCCCGCGAGGCCCGCGCCCGCCGACGCGGCCAGGGCCAACGGCGTCACGTGCACGGCGCACGTGATCAAGTCGATGCCATCGAGGAAGTTCACGACCGTCACGACCGCAACGATCCAGAGCCATGCCATGAACGGGTCGAGCACACCGAAGCCGAGAGCAGCGAAACCCGCGGAAGGCTCGCCCGCAAAGCGCCAGCCCAGGACCACGGCCAGGGCGGCAAGGGCGGCTTGGGCGAGCGCCTTCCCGCGCGCTCCGAGGCGCCAGCGGTCATCGGCCAGACCGAGCAGGAAGAAGCCGAGAGCCGGAACCACGAAGGCGACGGTGCCCTGTGGCAGGACGCCGTGGCCTTCGTGCGCCTGCCACCACGCGCCCCCCCCTGCCAGGGCGCCGAGCAGCGCGAAGCCCCCCACACGCGGCGTGCGCGCGACGTGGCTGCTGCGGGACGTCGGCAGGTCGACGAGCCCCAGGCGCCTCGCCCCGGCGACGGCCGGCAGCAGCGTGAGCAGGCCCGCTCCGAACCCTGCGAGAACGACCAGCACCGCCGTCCCTCCCTGCCGCCCGCCCCCTGCCCCGAAGCGGGCCCGGCCGCCCTCGCGGCATGGTGCCGGAACGCTCCCGGATTCGCGCGCTTCGCGCCGCGAGGTCGGCCGTCCGTTTGCCGCCCCCTGGACGCCGCAGCGCACGACAGGCCTCCACGGTCGTTATCCTCGATGGCTCCGCGCCGCCGCCGCGGAGCCTGCACGCGAGGAGGCTGCTCGTCATGCGCGAACGGATGGAGGGCCCGCGGGCCGTTGCCCATCTCTTGCGCCGCACCGTCGTCGCGTCCGACGCGGACCAGTGGGCGCGCTTTCGCGACGCTCCGTACGACGACGTCGTGGACGCCTTGCTCGCGCAGCTCGACACGAAGCGTCCCCCGGATCCCGCGGGCTTCGACCCGTACCTGCCGGGAGCGATCCAGCAGCTTTGGCTCGAACGCATGGTGGCCGGCAGCGCACCCTTCGCCGAGCGGCTCGCCTTCTTCTGGCACGACCACTTCGCCACGAGCGACGCCAAGATCCAGGACCCCCTGCTGATGTGGCGTCAGCAGCGGCTCCTTCGCGATGGCGGCGCGGGCTCCTGGCGCGAGCTGCTGCGCGGCGTCGCCCGCGACGTGGCGATGATCCGCTGGCTCGACGGCAACAGCAACCGCAGCGGCCACGCCAACGAGAACTTCGCGCGCGAGCTCCAGGAGCTGTTCGTGCTCGGGATCGGGCACTACAGCGAGGACGACGTCCGCGAAGTCGCTCGCGCCTTCACGGGCTGGGGCAGTCGCCACCACGACTTCGTGATGCGGCCCGGGTTCCATGACGACGGCGTCAAGACGGTGCACGGCCGGGTCGGGGCGTTCGACGGCGACGCCGTCATCGACATCCTTCTCGAGCAGCCCGCCGCCGCCGAGCACCTCGCGCGACGACTCCACCGTTGGTTCGTGTCCCTCGCGCCCGCGGACGACGACGTGCAGGCCTTGGCGGACGTCATCCGCAGCGAGGACTACCGCTTGCGCCCCATCCTGGGGCACCTGCTCCGTTCGGACGCCTTCCTCGACCCCGCCTGCGAATGGGCGCTCGTGCGCAGTCCCGTCGACCAGGTCGTCGCGACGTGGCGCGTCCTGGGCCTCCGGGCGCTGCCCGGCTGGATCCACGCCAGCCTCGACCGCATGGGCCAGATCCTCTTCCGTCCTCCGTCGGTCAAGGGCTGGACGCAGGGCACGGGCTGGCTCTCCAGCGGCGCGCTCGTCGAGCGACTCGTGCTGGCCGACCGCGCCTCCGAGCTGGCCTTGCTCGATGGTCTGGACGATCTCGAGCGCCTGGCGTACGGGCCCGAGACCCCGTCGTCCCTGACGACTGCACTCGCCGAGCAAGGAGGGCGCGACCGCACCCGCATCCTGCTGGGCTCGCCGGAGTTCCAACGCGCATGAGCCCTCGACCGCCCGCTCGGCCCGCTTCGCCGCCCACGTCTCCCGCGCCCACCCGCCGCGACCTCCTGGGTGGCGCGCTCGCGCTCGGCGGCATCTGCCTGCTGCCTCGCTGGGCCCGCGCCGACGAGGCTGCGGCGGCCCCCCGCAAGCGCACGATCGTGCTCCTGCACCTCGAAGGCGGCAACGACGGACTGAACACCGTCGTGCCGTTCACCGACCCCGCGTACTCGCGGCTGCGCCCCTCGCTGGCCATCGAGCGCGACCGCGTGCGGCGCCTCGACGACACCGCCGGGTTGCATCCCTCGCTGGCGGGCCTCGAAGCACTCTGGCGTCGGGAGCGTCTGGCGATCGTGGAAGGCGTGGGCTATCCCGAGCCCAGCCTCAGCCACTTCCGCGCCACGGAGATCTGGCACACGGGCCAGCCCGAGCGCACGCCCACGCACGGATGGATCGGCCGGGCGTTGGACGCGCATCCCCGGGAAGCGCCGCTGCGCAGCGTGGGTCTGGCCACCGAGCCTCCGCTCTCCCTAGCGATGGCGGCCCCGGGCTCGATCACGATGACCTCGTTCGACCGGTTCCGCGTCCCCCCGTCGATGGAGGGCGTGGCCCGCCTCTGGCGCCAGCACGCCGATGCGCAGGGCTTGCGCGGGGAGCTGGCGCGCGCCGGCACGGAAGCCTTGGACGTGGCCGCACGGCTCGCGGCCATGTCGCCCGCCTCGGGACCCTACGTCGGCGCGCTGGGCGACCGCCTGCGCCTCGTCGAGTCGCTCCTCGTGGCCGACCTGGACCTCGATGCCATCCACCTGGGGCAGGGAGGCTACGACACCCACTCCAACCAGACGGCCCAGCATGCGCGCCTCCTGCAGGAGCTGGGCACGAACCTGGACGTGTTCCAGCGCCGCCTGGAGGCCGCCAAGCTCGACGACCGCGTCGTGACGTTCGTCTTCAGCGAGTTCGGGCGTCGGGCCGCGGAGAACCTGAGCGGGGGTACGGACCACGGCACGGCAGGCCCGGTGTTCGTGGTGGGTACCGGGCTGCGCCCCGGTCGACACGGCAAGGCGCCATCCCTGGACGAGCTGGATCGCGACAACCTCGTCCACACCACCGACGTGCGCAGCGTGCAAGCCAGCCTGCTCGCGCACGCCTACCGCATCGATCCCCGGCCGGTTCTCGGTGACTACCCTGCCCTGGAGCTGTTCGCATGAGCCGCTTGCGCATCGCCTTCGCCCTCCTCGTCCTCGCAGGGCTCGGGGCCCCGCCCTCGGCTCGCGCCGACGAAGCCCCGCCGGCATCCAGCCCGGCGGCCGCTCCGACGGTGCCCGCTTCGTTTCCGGCCGCCCGTCTGGCGTGGCTGCCCGTGTCGCCGCTGCATCGCGCCGTGCTCGTCGAGGAGCATCCGCGACTGGCGGGTCGGCTGGGAGCCCTCGCGCGACGCGGGGAGGCGCTCGAGCGTCAGCTGGCGGACGCCAAGCTTGCGGCCAGTGCGCGCGCGGGCGTCGAAGCCCAGCGCGACAAGACGGACGCCGAAGCCCGCGAGCTGCTCGCGGAGGTCCTGGCCACGGGCATCGTGGAGGCCGTGACGCCGGAGCTGCTCCATGCCGTCGCCGAGGCGCCGCCGGGCCCGCATGCCCCGTTCCGCCACGCCATGGCCTTGGGCGCACGTGTGCTCGAGCTGGATCCCGCCGTGCGCCAGCGCATCGAGACCGCCCGCACGCGCATCGAAGGGGCCTTGCTGACCATCGAGGCCCAACGGGACGTCCTGCCGGAGGCTTGGCGCGAAGTGAGCCTCGGCGCCGAGGACGAGCGCCTGCGCAAGGAGCTGGCGACGCGCACCGGACAGGCGCTGGACCGCCAGGTCCGCACGCTGGAGCGCCGCTGGTGGGGCTTCCTCGACTACGTGCTGGATCGACCGCAGCGCGCTGCGTGGTTCCGCGCCTTGCCGCCCGACTGGTTGCAGAAGGTGGACCCCGCCCAGCAGCTCTACGACCTGCCCGAGATCACGCCGTCGCAGGCCGCCCAGATCGCTTCGCGCCTGACCGAGTACGAGGCGGAAGCCAGTCCCGACCAAGCGGCCGTGCGCCGACTGCGCAGCGAGATCGAGGCCGCGCCGGACGAGGAGGCGCGCAAGGCCTTGCGACGCGAGATGGCCGACGCGCAGAAGCGCCTGGGCGAAGTCGGGGTGGCGCTGGCCAAGGGCTTGAAGGGGCTGCTGACCCCCGAGCAGCTCGAAGCCTACGAAGCGGTACCGCCCCGCCTCTCGGCCAACGACCGACGTCAGAGCCCGGAGCGCGTGCTGGAACGTGTTGCCTTCACGTCGGAGCAGAGGGCCAAGCTGGCGGACATGCGCAAGGAGCTCGCCGGCACGGTTCGCGCCATGCAGACGCGCGCGGCGGAGCTGAACCGCGAGAAGGCGGCGTACGGCCCCGACGCACCGCAGCAGATGATGATGATGGCCGAGCTCGCCGAGATCCGCGGCGACGGAGCCCGCCTCGGCCGCCGCGCGCTCGGCACCGTCTTCCTCCACGTCCTCACCGACCAGCAGCTGCTCGCCTGGCTCCTCGACCCCCGATGACTCCCGCAGGAGCCGGGTGAGATTCCTGCTTCACGCTGTGGATGGCCTCCCCACCGTGGTGCACGTCCCCGCGTGAAGCTGGAATCTCACCTGGCTCCGTACGGTCTCGTCCAAGCCGCGGACCACTCCCGCCGCAAGCGCATCCCCCACCGTGGTGCACGTCCCCGCGTGAAGCTGGAATCTCACCTGGCCCCGTACGGTCTCACCTGGCTCCGTACGGTCTCGGTACCGCGCCCGCTGTCCAACCGACGGCGCCCCGCGTCCCTTCGGCTAGAACGCCTGCGTGCTGCCGGAGCGTGCCGATGTCGTGATCCTGGGGGCCGGCTTGGCCGGGGCTTCCACCGCATGGCACCTGCGCGGCGCCGGAGTGACGGACCTCGTCGTCCTCGAGCGGCGGGCGGCACCGGGGCTGGAGGCCTCCGGGCACAACGCGGCGATCCTGCGCCTGCCCGAGTCCCCGCCCTTGTTGGCCGCCTGGGCCCGCGAGAGCCGCACGGTGCTCGAGGCCCTCGGCGTCGTCCACGAGACGGGTGGCCTCCTCGTCGGCGGAGGGGACGAGGCGCCACCGGACGAGCATCCCCTGGCCCAGGTACGCGGGCGCCAAGCACCCCGCGCAGGCGTGGTGGACGTGCCGCGGCTGCTCGCCCTGTACCTGCGGGACGTGATGGTGCTGGCCGGTGTGACCGCCGAGCTGCCGACTCCCGTTCGCGCCGGCTGGCGCGTCCCGACCGACGTCGGCACGATCGACGCACGCGTCGTCGTCAACGCGACGGGGGCGTGGGCAGGGCGGTTCGGCGCCGGGGATCTCGTCCCGACGCGCCGCCACGTGGCGATCAGCGCGCAGGATCCCCGTGCGCACCCCGACCTGCCGTGGCTCTGGGACCTCGCCACCGCTTGGTACGTGCGCCCCTGGGAGGGCGCCTGGCTGCTCTGCATCGGCGACGAGGTCCCGGTGGACCCGGACGCCGACACCTCGCCCGACCCCACCGTGCTCGCCGCCATCGAGGAGCGGTTCGAAGGCCTCCTCGAGCCGCTGGCCCGCCCCCGCCTGGCGCGCGCCTGGACCGGGCATCGGACCTTCGCGCAGGACCGTCTACCGCGTGTGGGCGAGGACGACCGGCGCCCGGGACTCGTGCACGTGGCTGCGCTGGGCGGCCACGGCGTCACCGTCTCGCCCGCCGCCGGGCGTGCCGCGGCCGACGCCGTGCGCGCGATCCTGGCGCGGCCGGGGGGCTGACCACGAGCTGCTCTAGCGGATCGGCCAGACGATGCGCGTGCGTACTTGGTCGGCGGGCACGCTGGAGCAGTCGGAGACGTACTCCTCCCACGGCTCGGCTCGGCCCTCCAGGCCTCGCTCCTTCATCGCTTCGCGCAGGGCCTTCCACGTGACGTGCAGGTCGTCGTAGGGGCCGACGTGCCACGTGACGATCGCCTTGCCCCCGGGCAGGGCATCCGGCTGGAAGCGACCAGTCGCCGGCAGGGCCCTCTTGACGGGCACGGCCAGCTCCATCGTTCCCACGTCGTCCTTCCACGCGTGCCAGCGCGCCAGGGGCGCCCCGGCTGCCTGCGATCCAGCGACCTTCATCAGCTGGGGGAGCAGCTCGCCGATGCGATGGCCGATCTCGGACTGCTTCACGTCGACCTTGACACCCAAGACGGGCGTTCGCTCCAGCTCCACCACGTCCATCTTCATCAGCGCTTCTCCTCGCCCGCTTCCTCGCCGGCCAGCTCGGCCTCGATGGCGCGCACACGTGCCTCGATCGCCGGCGCGAAGGGATCGAGCCGGATGTAGCTGCCGTAGGCCGATCCCGCCTCCTCGCGACGTCCCGCGATGTCCGCCGCGGCGCCCAGCAGGTACCAGCGCAAGGGATCCTCGGGCACCTCCCGGGCATCGGCGCGCAGGTGCGGCAGGATGGCCTCGAGCAGCGCGGGGTCATCGCGCACACGCTGCCAGCCGGCGAGGGCGCTTCGCGCCGCGGCGATCCGTACGGCAGGGGACGTGTCCTCGAGCGCGCGCAGGAACGCCGCGCGCACGGCGTCCCCCTCGAGCTCGGCCAAGACGCCAGCTGCCCGACGTCGGACGAGGCTGTCCTCGTCCCGCAGACGTGCGAGCACCGCGAGCGGGACCTTCTTCGCGTACTTGCGCAGCAGCTCCATGGCCGTCGCACGCACGACGCGCGGGGCCTGCGCGTCGGCCAACACGGCGAGCAGCGCCGTCTCCCCGCCCTCCTTGCCCAGGCGCCCGGCCGCGATGGCCCGTACCCAGTCCGCAAGCGGCCGCATCTCGGGCCACCACGCGGTCGCGGCGGCCTTCAGCTCGGCGGTCGTGCGAGGCGGCGCGACCTGGCTTCCCAGCGGCCCCGCCGTGTGGCAGGTCGTGCACGCATCCGCCGCCAGGCGGTCCGCCTCCAGCTCCAGGCCCGGACGCGGAACGGAGATCGAGTGGTCCGCCACGTACCCGTGCCCCCGCTCGATGCGCAGGAACGGCATGTGGCAGGCGACGCAGGAGGAGCCCTCCCCCAGGGGGTCGTGGTGCGTGTGCGCCGCGATGTCCGCACCGATCTCCTCGTGGCACACCGTGCAGGCGCGCGGATCGCCCGGCGGCAAGCGCAGCTGGCTCGCATGCGGACTGCCGTGCGGGTCGTGGCACGTGAAGCACGTGAGCTCGCCCTCGATGGCGCAGCGGCTCACCGAGAACGGCAGGCCGTCGTAGATCAGCTCCGTGACGCGACCGAGAGGGTCGACGCGCTCCGGGTCGATGATCAGCGTGGGGTCGACGTGCTCGAACACGTCGTCACCGGGTCGGAAGGAGCGCGTGACGAGATCGGCCTCCATGTGGCACTGGAGGCAAGCGGACAGGGCCCGGTCCGTCGCAAGCCCGGCGAGCCGGAGCACGGGATCGTCCGGACGCGGAAGCGGACGTCCCGCCTCCTTGGCCTCGTGCCACGCCACGTGCTCGGCGCCGGGACCGTGGCACATCTCGCAGTCGGTGCCCAGGGAGCGCTCGATCGTCCGGCGACCTTCCGCCACGGGCGCGCCTTCGACGGGACGGCTGCCGCTGGAGTGGCAGCGCACGCAGCTGCTGTCCCAGCTGCGCGTGGTGCCGGTCCAGAACGAAGCGTCGCCCGGATTCACGATGGGCGCCTCGTCCCAGTCCAGCCCCGGCGCGCCGAACAGCAGATGCGTGTAGTCGAACCACGCCCCCGTCGGGACTTCCAGCATGGCCGGCAGGACCTGCCGACGGCCGTCGGGGAGCGTGGTCACGAACATCTGGACGCGCATGCGGCCGACGGCGTGCGTGAGGTGGTAGTCCGTCAGCTGCCCGTCGGGACCGACCGTGCGGGCCAACCAGCGGTCGCCTTCCTTGCGCCACGTCGTGCGACCCGGCGGATGGTCGACCGAGGCCCCGGCAAGCACGTCGGCGGGCAGGTTGTGGGGCCCCACGGGCAAGAAGGTGCGCGCGTGGCTCGACGTCGACCAGAGCGCGGCCTCCTCCGCATGGCATCGCGCGCACACCGCGGCGCCGACGTACCCCGGGTCCAGGATGCCGGCCGCGTCCGACGGCAGCTCGGCCGGTGCGCGCTCGTCGGCAGCGACCTGCGCGGCGCCCGGCACGAGAGCCCAGGCAGCCGCGAACACCACCACGACGGCCCCCCACCGCGCCGCGCGCTCGCGAACCCGACGACCCTGGCTCACACGACCTCCTTGCACGCCCACGATACCGGCCCCTCCCAC
This sequence comes from Planctomycetota bacterium, assembly GCA_050248855.1. Classification (GTDB taxonomy): domain Bacteria; phylum Planctomycetota; class PLA2; order PLA2; family JAEUHO01; genus JACKGW01. Next base: position 139,150 of record JBFWRP010000001.1, read on the forward strand.
CCCCCGCGCCAGCCCCGACCGCGGTTGTCTCGACTGTCACTGCCAGCAGCGTCCGCCGACGGGCCGCAGGCCGCCTCCGACACGCATCGGGTCGTCAGGGCACCGTGAGGGGTGCAGGGGGGGTACGGAATAGCCCCCCTGCTGCGCAGGCGAAGCCGGAGCACCGAGTCCGCGCGGGAGCGCGGAACGATCGTCCAAGACGTTCGAAGGCAAGGGCGGCGGGTGTCGATATCGCGGCGAGCCGCACTCCCCCACCCCAGGCGCCGACCGAATCAACGCGTGGAGTGCCAGCGGAGGCCGAGGGTAAGCACCTTGTGGATGAGCTGGTCGTAGGCGAGACCGGCGGCCAGGGCGGCCTTCGCGAAGTCCTCGTCGTGCGCGAGGTCGGGGTTGGCGTTGCCTTCGAGCACGTACACCTCGCCCTCGTCGGTGACGCGGAAGTCGAAGCGCGCGTAGCCGTTCATGCCCAGGTGCCGGAACAGGCGGCGCGCGACCTTGCGCATGCGATCGGCCGAGCCGGGCGGGAGGTCCTGCGCGGCATCGCTGCGGATGTCGTAGCGCTCCTGGTAGCCCAGGTCGAACTTGACGCTCTCGGTGGCAATGCGCGCGCTGCCCGCGGGGAGCCCGCCGAGCAGCAGCTCCCACGGCGGGAAGAGCTGCGCGCGCTGGTTGCCCAGCACGCCGATGTAGACCTCGCGTCCTTCGATGAAGCGCTCGGCGATGGCGTCGTCCACGATGTGGTCGTGGACGAAGGCGACGCGACGCACCAGCTGCTCGTCCGTCTCCACGATGCTGGCCTGCGAGATGCCGGCGGAGGCGTCTTCGTTCAGGGACTTCACGATCAGGGGGAACCCGAGCCGCGCGGGCCGCCGCACCTTCTGGCCGCGGGGAAACACGGCAAACGGCGGCGCAGGGAGCCGGTGGTAGACGCAGATCTTCTTGGTGAGGGCCTTGTCGCGGCTCAACACCAGCCCCCGCGAGTTGCATCCCGTGAAGGGCATGCGCATCAGCTCGAGGTAGGCCACCACGTTGGCGTCGAACGCGACGACGCCATGGAAGTCCTCGAGCATGTTGAACACGATGTGCGGCTTGACCTCTTCGAGGGCCTCGCGGATGCGACGCAGCTCGTCAACGACCTCGACGCACGTGACCTCGTGCCCGAGCGACTCCAGCGCCTGGAGCACGTCGTACTCCATCTTCCAGCGGCTGATCTCCCGCTCGGGAACTCCCTCCAGCGAGTCGGGCGGCATGAGCCCTTCCCGGACGAGGGCGAGGACGCGACGTCGCTTCATGGCCAAGCCCTCACAGCGCCACCCGGTGGCCGCGGCCGCGGGCGGCCGCCAGGACCTGCACGGTGAGCAAGATGGCCGACTCCAGGCGCACCTTGCGCAACGCACGACGCCGCTTGAGACGGAGGAGCCGAGCGCGCGATGTCATCTCGCGCAGGTACTGCTGGACCGTGTAGGGGTGCATGCCCGTCCAGGCGGCCACGCGACGCCGCAGATCGGGGGCCTCGCGCTGCAGGAACGTCGCGGCCGACTCCGCGGAGCGCACGCTGTCGTCGGCGCCGAAGACGCGACGCAGGTCGGCGTCCAGGACGTGCTGCCCATCCAGACCGTAGTGGCTGCGGCGCCGCGCGTAGTGCTTGGCCAAGGTCATGTCCATGCGGCCGAGCGGGTCCACTTGCCGGCGCGTCCTCACGGGTGGCGTCGTCGGGCCCACCTCGCGCATCGTGCGGTCGACGTACTCGAGCTTGGCGAGCGCCTTCCAGCCCGCATAACGCGTTCGCCAACGGGCGCGAGGCTGAAGCCACACGGCGAACGTCTCCGCGAAGTCCTCGGCCGGATGGCTCTGCGCGTACCACCCGTCCAAGTGCTGGACGAAGGCGTCGCTGCGCGGATTGGGCACGTAGACCTCGGGGTAGGGCACGCTGGAGGAGCCGAAGGTCGTGCGCCACGCGGCCGAGCGCCGTAGCCGCCACGCGGTGTCCACGGCATGGCCGGCCTCGTGGCGCAGGATGCGCAGCGCCTCTTCGCGGGTCCCGCCCTCGGCCTCCACCATCTGCCGGCGCTCCAGGGCCAGCAGCCGCGGATGGGCCAGGTAGAAGGGAATGGCGATGCCCGGGACGCCGTCGGGCGAGAACCACTCGTTGCTGTACCAGACGTGAGGCCGGAAGCGGATGCCGCGGCTGGCCATCTCGCGGTGCAAGCGCTGGACGAGTGGCTCCACCCACGACCCCCGCATCGACAGCTTGAGGTCCTTGAAGCGAAGGGCCAGGAGCTGCGCATCGGTGGCCCGGGCCCACGCGGGCTCGGCGGGCTTGCGCGGACTCCGTTGGGCGGGCATGGCCCCCACCCTACGGAGCGAGGCGTCGAATCCATGCTCCATCTGTCGAAGCGCGGGAGTCGCGCGTCGACGACGTCGCCGTCAATCGCGGCGCGCGCGGAGGACGACGTACGGTCCGAAGGTCTTGACCTCCGTGAAGCGGAACAGGACGGCGCCCCCGCCGAGCGCGTGGACGGGGCCGAGGGTGCCGACGCGCGCCACGAGCCCGAGGGTTCGCTGCGCGTCGAACGCAAGGGCATCGAAGGCCTTCAGATGCCCGGCCCGCCGCTCATCGCCGCTCGCCCCCTCGGAGACCGCCTCGACGCCGCCGGGAAGCCCGTCCGCAGCGCTCGCCCGCTCGGCTTCGGAAGCAGGAGCCGCGAACGCAACGAGTCCCCCCGGCCCGGCCGCCTCGGCGGCCAGCTCCGCGGCCCGCTCCAGCCACCTCGCGCGCGCTGCCGTGGACTCCGCCCCGGCCGGCCACAGCCGACCCGCCGCGGGAACGGCCAGCAGCAGCGTGGCCAGGGCCCCGAGCGCCAGCGTGACCAACCGCGCGCGCGAGGCCCACACGGGGCCCACGCGCGCAAGGCCCCGGGCGCCGAGCACGAGCAGCAGCGGGATCACGAGGGGCGCCACGGCCAACGGGCCTGCGCCGGGCACCGCGGGCGCGACCAGGTCGGCGAGCCCGTAGAGCAGGGCGGCGGCAGCCAGGCTGCCCCACCCGAGCACGCGGCCCGGCAGGCCGGGTGCGCCCGAGAGCGCCGGAAGTAGGCCGAAGGCGAGCGGACCTGCGGCGACGAGCACGAGGGCCACCAGCGCCTCGACGGCTCCCAGTCCGGACAGCGAGGTGCCCCGCGCACCCGGGAGGAGCGCGAAGGCGAGCAGGGACACAGCGCCGGGAAGCCAGCGCAGCGTCGGGCTGGTCTCCCGACGGGCATGGTGGACGAGGAGCGGAACCGCGGCCAGGAGGCCGTACGGCGCTCCGACGCTCACGAGGGCACCTGCCACGCCCACCTGCCGCGCTTCGACCAGGCCGGGTGCGTCGCGGCGCAGGATCGCGGCCGTGAAGAGCAGGGCGGCCAGCGCCAAGCCATGATCCGCTGCACCACCCGCGGCGATGGACAGGGATGGATGCAGGAGCGTGAGCAGCCCGACCACGACGGCCGTGGCGCCGCGGGCGCCGGTACGGCGTGCCAACACCGCGGCCAGGGGCGCCAGGGCGGCGCCGGCCAGCGTCTCGACGAGACGCACGGCCGTGGTGGCCGAAAGCCCCGCGACGTGGGGCAGGAAGGCGAGCCAGGCCGTCAGCAGGCCACCGCCGGGCGGCGCCGCCAAGCGCGCCTCGGCAAGACCCCGCGTGGCTGCCGCCACCTCGGCACCCGCACCGCTCAAGGGCAGGTGGAACGCCTCCGCGCGCACGAGCAAGCCCGCCACGGCCAGGGCGGCCAGCACGGCGCCGCCGCCCGACGGGGGCTTCGTGAAGCCCGGGGGGCGAGGCGGTCGCGGCCCCCCCGGCAGGACATCCGACGGCGCGGGCTCGACGCGACCGGGAGCGGGGGACGACGACGGCGGATGCACGGACGCAGCCCCCTCCGAGCCAGCGTCGGCCTGCCGGGGCAGGCCGCACCAAAGGACACCCCCAAGGCCAAGCCCGCCCTCGTGGCCAGCCGCCCGGCACGGGGCCGAGCCGCCCGGCACGGGCCCGAGCCGGCGCGCGCCCCGCAGCGCCCAAGGGTGCTTGCGACGCGCCAACGCGCACCGCGGAGCCCCCACCGGGCCGGCACCCGGGGCCGCCGTCACGCTGCAGCCGTCAGGCCTTGGCGCGTGCTCGCGACGTCTTCGGCAGGTTCTTCTTGTACCAGAGCAACGTCTTGGCCAGCCCCTCGGCGATGCGCACGCGGGGGCGGAAGCCCAGCACTTCCTGCGCCTTCACGATGTCGGCCAGACCGTGGCGGACGTCGCTGGAACGGGCGTCGGCGAAATCCGGCGTGATCTCGCGCTCGAGCATCGTCCCGAACATCGTCAGGAGACCACCCACGCTGAGACGGCTGCCCGAGGCGATGTTGAAGACCTCGCCCTCGGCCTTCGGGGCAACGCAGGCCAAGCGGAACGCCTCGATGACGTCCGAGACGTAGATGAAGTCCCGCGACTGCTTGCCGTCGCCGAAGACGACGGGGGTCTCTCCGCGCAGGATCGCCGCGCAGAACGCGCCGACCACGCCCCCATGCGGCCCCTCGATGCCCTGCCGCGGCCCGTACACGTTGAACAGGCGCAACGAGACCGTCTCGAGGCGGTAGGTCGTGTAGAAGACGCGCGTCAGCTCTTCGCCCATCAGCGCCCCCGCCCCGATGGGCGCGTAGGGCGTGGGAAGCATGTTCTCTTCCTTGGGCAGGACCGGGCTCTCGCCGTAGACGGCGGCGCTCGACGCGAACACGACGCGCTTGACCTTCATGTCGCGCGCGGCGATGAGGCAGTTGAGGGTCCCGACCGCGGCGATCTCGATCGCGGTCTTGGGGTCTTGCACGGACGGCTCGACACCCGGCGGGCAGGCCAGGTGCAGGAGGTAGTCGCAGCCCTTGGCGGCCTTGCGGACCTCCTTCTCGTCCCGGATGTCGGCCTCGTGGACCTTGACGTCCGTGGCGCGCTGGTCTTGGAGGTTCTTGCGGGAACCGGTGCTCATGTCGTCGAGCACGACGACCTTGTCGCCGCTCGCAACCAGGGCGTCGACCAGGTTGGACCCGATGAAGCCCGCACCGCCCGTCACCAGGTACTTGGCCATCCCAGCTCCTCGTCCACCAGCGGGAAAGCGGGGCGTGGCACCCCCAAGGTGGCCGGGAAAGGTAGGTCCCGGGGGCCCTGGCGCGAAGCGTTTTCCCAGCGTCCCCAGGCCGCTGCGCCGCGTGCCGCGTTCCGTCAGGCTCGCGGCGAGACCCCGCCGGCACGGGCGCGGAACCAAGCCAGCGTCGTGGCGAGCCCGGCCCTGAGGCCCACCCGCGGACTCCAGCCCAGGGCCCTCAGGCGGGTGATGTCCGGCTCGCGACGCTGCGGGTCGTCGGCGTTGGCCGGTTCGTGCAGCACGCCCCCCGGATGCCCGGCCAGCTCCGCGATCAAGTGCGCGAACTGCAGGATCGAGAGCTCGCCGGGGGCGCCGACGTTGACGGGCTCCCCGTCGCCGTGCTGGGCCACGGTCAGCAGGCCCTCCACCGTGTCGTCGACGAACGAGAAGCTCCGTGTCTGCGTGCCGTCGCCATGGACCGGCAGCGGCTGCCCGGCCAACGCGGCGCCGACGAACGCCGGCAGGACACGTCCGTCGTCGGGTCGCATGCGTGGCCCGTACGTGTTGAAGATGCGCGCGATCTGCGTGGACACGCCGCGGTGGCGGCGCCACGCCATGGTGAGCGCCTCGGCGTACCGCTTGGCCTCGTCGTACACGCTGCGCGGGCCGATCGGGTTCACGCGCCCCCAGTAGGACTCGGGCTGGGGGAAGACCTCGGGGTCGCCGTACACCTCGCTCGTGCTGGCGAGCAGGAACCGTGCGCCGGTTTCCTCGGCCAGGGCCAAGGCGTTCTCCGTGCCGAGGCTGCCGGTCCGCAGGATCTCGAGCGGCATGCGGGCGAAGTCCACGGGGCTGGCCGGGCTCGCCAGATGCAGCACGCCGGCCAGCGGCCCCTCGACGGCGAGAGGCGTGCAGACGTCCTGCTCGACGAACGTGAAGCGCTCGTTGCCCTCGTGGTGCGCGATGTTCTCGTGGCGCCCCGTGCAGAGGTTGTCGATCACGGTGACCCGGTGGCCGCGCTCCATGAGTCGGTCCACCATGTGGCTGCCGACGAAACCGGCGCCACCCGTGACCACCAGGTGACTGCCGGGGGGGAACGGCGCGCCGGGTCCGCTCATGCCGAGAGCATTTCGTCGAGGAAGCGCGTGCTGTACTCGCCGCGCTGGAAGTAGGCGTTGCGCAGGATCCGACGATGAAGGCCCAGGTTGGTCTTCACGCCCTCGATCCGGTACTCGTCCATCGCGCGACGCATGCGCAGGATCGCCTCGTCGCGCGTGTCCGCATGCACCAGCACCTTGGCGATCATGCTGTCGTAGTAGGGCGGGATCCGGTATCCGGCCACGACGTGGCTGTCGATGCGCACGCCAGGCCCCCCCGCGGGCCGGTACACGGACACGAGGCCCGGCGACGGCGTGAAGCCGCGGTCCGGGTCCTCGGCGTTGATGCGTACCTCGATGGCGTGGCCGCGGAAGCTCACGTGCTGCTGCTTGCGCCCCAGCGGCTCCCCCGCGGCGATGCGGATCTGCTCGCGGATCAGGTCGATCCCGGTGACGAGCTCGGTGACCGGGTGCTCGACCTGGATGCGGGCATTGACCTCGATGAACCAGAAGCTCTTGCCGCTGACCAGGAACTCGACCGTTCCCGCGCCGTGGTAGCCCACGCTCTTGGCGAGCTTGACGGCCGCGCGCCCCATCTTCGTGCGTAGGTCGCTGCCCAGGGCCGGGCTGGGGCTCTCCTCCACGACCTTCTGGTGCCGGCGCTGCACGGAGCAGTCGCGCTCGCCGAGGTGGATGACGTCGCCCTTCTTGTCGCCCAGGATCTGGATCTCGACGTGACGCGGGTCCTCGATGTACTTCTCGATGTAGACGTTGGCATCGCCGAACGCGGCCTGCGCCTCGGTGCGCGCCGTTTGCAGGTTCGCGACGAGGCTCATGTCGTTGTGGGCGACGCGCATGCCGCGTCCGCCCCCACCGCTCACGGCCTTGATGAGGACCGGGTAGCCGACCTTGCGCGCGACTTCGAGCGCCTCTTCGTCGGTGTGGACGGGCCCGTCGCTGCCCTCGACCACCGGGATCCCCGCGGCGACGGCCGCGGCCTTGGCCTCGGCCTTGTCCCCGACGCGCCGGATCGTGCTCACGTCGGGACCGATGAACTCGATGTTGTTGGCGCGGCAGATCTCCGCGAAGTGCGCGTTCTCCGACAGGAACCCGTAGCCGGGATGGACGGCATCGACGTCCGCGATCTCCGCGGCGCTGATGATGTTGGGGATCGAGAGATAGGACTTGGCGCTGGGACCCGGGCCGATGCAGATGGCTTCGTCGGCCAGCTCGAGATACGGGGCCCCGGCGTCGGCCTGCGAGTAGACGACCACGCTCTCGACGTCGAGCTCGCGGCAGGCGCGGATCACCCGCAGCGCGATCTCGCCCCGGTTGGCGATCAGGACCCGCTGGAACATGCGTTCAGGCGACCTTCACGCGGAAGAGCGGTTCGCCATACTCGACGGGTTGGCCGTCTTCGGCGAGGACCTCGACGATTTCGCCCGAGAGCTCGGCCTGGATCTCGTTGTTGACCTTCATCGCCTCGACGATGCAGACGACGGTCTGCGCGCTGACGCGGTCCCCCACCTCGACGTAGGGCTCGGCGTCGGGGCTGGGCCGACGGTAGAAGGTCCCGACCATCGGCGAAGGGATGTCCTTGGTCCCAGGCGGCGGGCCGGCGGGTGCGTCGGCCGCTTCCCCGGGCGAGCCGCCCGGTGTCGGGGCGGCCGCCGGCGGTGGGACGAATCCGGGATGGGCATGGCCGAGCTGGGCGTAGCCGGGCTGGGCATAGGTCACGAGCGGCGCGGACGGCGCTTCGGCCTTGCGCAAGTGCACGCGCCAGCCCTCCTGCTCGAGCTCGACCTCCACGAGGCCGTTCTTGTTCATCAGCCTGACGAGCCGCCTGAGCTCCTGATGGTCCATCAAGCCGCCTCCGCCGGGGCACCCGCCTTGGAGCCCATGACCGATCACCGGCATCGGGCTCCGCGTGCAGGCGCAAGCCCCGGGCTCCCGACCTCAGGGCGCCCGTTGGCACACGCGCCAGCCCCGGGCCCCATGCGACGGCGCTTCGGCAGCCCGATCCTATCCCCGTGCCCAAAGGCCTCCAAGGCCGGCCCCTCCCCACGGTGGGGTCACGAGCGGAGCAGCTCCTCGGCGATCTCGATGGCGTTCTGGGCGGCTCCCTTGCGGACCTGGTCACCGGTCAGCCAGAGGTCCAGACCCCGCTCGTGCGAGGGGTCGCGGCGCACCCGGCCCACGAGCACGTCGTCCTGGCCGTCCGCATCCCGGGGCGTGGGAAACGCCAAGGACGCCGGGTCGTCCACCAAGCGGACACCGGGCGCGGCCCGGATCCAGCCGCGCGCCTCCTCCGGGGACACCGGGCGCTCGAGGACGAGGTTCACGGCCTCGGAGTGCGCGCGTCGGACGGGCACGCGCACGCAGGTTGCCGTGAGCCTGAGGTCGGGCCGCCCCAGCAGCCGACGGCTCTCGCGCACGAGCTTGCGCTCCTCCGTGGTCGTCCCGTCTTCGGTGAATGCCTGGACGAAGGGCAGGACGTTGGCGTGGATCGGCTTGGGGTAGACCGTCGCCTCGAGCGGCTGGCCCGCGCGCTCCTGCTCCCCTTGTCGGGCGAGCTCGTCCAGGGCCTTGGCGCCACTGCCGGAGACCGCTTGGTACGTGGCGACGACGGCACGTTCGATCTTGGCGTGGCGCTCGATCGGCGCCACCGCCATGACGAACAGGATCGTCGAGCAGTTGGGGTTGGCGACGAGGCCGGGGCGCGGACGATCGCCCGGGACGCGCAACGCATCGAGGTCGTGCGGGTTGACCTGCGGCACGACGAGGGGGACCGTCGGGTCTTCGCGGAAGGCCGAGCTGTTGTCGATCACCGTGGCACCTGCCGCGGCGGCGCGGCGGGCGTGGGCCGCCTGGGCGCTGCCTGCGCTGAAGAACGCGAAGTCCACGCCGGCGAAGTCCGCCGTGGCGAGGTCCTCGACCACGACGTCCCGATCGCGCCAGCGCACCGTCCGCCCCGCGCTCCGCGCCGAGGCCATCAAGCGCAGCGATCCCACGGGGAAGTCGCGCTCGTCGAGCATGGCGAGGATCTCCTCGCCGACGACACCGGTGGCTCCTGCCACCGCCACGGACCATGCCCGTCTCGTCACGTCGTGCTCCCCCTCTCCTCGACGTCCGGGCGGCGCCACGCGCCGCTCTTCCCGCCGTCCTTCTCGAGCAGGCGCACGCCATCGATGGAGGCCGTGCGGTCCACGCCCTTGACCATGTCGTAGAGCGCAAGCGCGGCGACCGCGGCCGCGGTAAGGGCTTCCATCTCCACGCCGGTCCGTGCGGTCACCCGCGCCTCGGCGACGATGCGGACGGTGCCGGGCGCCTCGAGCTCGCAGCGCACGTCCACGTGGTCCAAGCCCAGGGGATGACAGAGCGGAATGAGGTCGGCGGTGCGCTTGGCGCCCTGGATGCCGGCAAGGCGTGCCACGGCCAGCGCATCGCCCTTGGCCGTGCGACCGTCGCGCACGAGCGCGAACGTCTCGGCCGAGAGGTTCACGCGCGCCTCGGCGAGCGCGCGTCGCGACGTGACGGCCTTGCCGCCCACGTCGACCATGCGTGCCTCGCCGGCGTCATCGGCATGCGTGAGTCGACGGCTGTCCATCGCGGGATGGTACGCCCCTCCCGCCGGTCCGCGTACCGTGGCGCCGTGAGCCAGGCCGACCCGTATCGGCTGCACCGCGCGACGGCTGCCGACCATGCCTGGGTGCGCGAAGTCCGCTTGCGGGCGTTGCAGGAGGATCCCGACGCCTTCGGCTCCACCCACGCTCGCGAGAAGGACCGCACGCCAAAGGAGTGGGCGGCGTTCGCCGGCCGACCCGAGGCCGCCACGTTCCTGGTCTTGGCAGGAGGCCGCCCGGTGGGCATCGCGAGCGGCAGCCCGTACCGCCCCCCCTCGACCCAGGTGGGGCTCTTCGGCATGTGGGTGGCCCCGGAGGCGCGAGGCCAGGGCCTCGGCGGGCGCCTGGTCGATGCCGTGATCGCCTGGGCGTGGGCGGCGGGCCACCGCCGCTTGCACCTCGACGTCGGGGACGCCAACGAAGCGGCCATCCGCCTCTACGCGTCGCGCGGCTTCGAGCCCACGGGCGTGACCGGAGCCGTCGATCCCGAGCGCCCCCACATCACCGAGCACGAGCGCGCGCTGGACCTGCACGGCCCGTGAGGAGCGCTGGCCCGGCCTCCCCGCGGCCCCTCACACGCGCAGGGCGAGGGCTTCGTCGATGTGCGGTGGCTCGAGCGTGTCGACATCGCAGAGGTCGGCCAGCGTGCGGGCCACGCGCAGCGTGCGGTGCACCGCGCGTCCCGAGAGTCCCAGGCTCTGCGTGGCGCGCACGAGTCGCTGCAGCGCGGCGGGCGTGGGGTCGACCGCGTCGGGCAGCCTGGCCGCGGGTAGCTCGGCGTTGGCGTAGACCCTGCTTCGGAGCGCACGGCAGCGATCCCCCTGGCGGCGCAGGGCGGCTGCGAGCTGGGCCTCCGTGAACGGCGCCGGCGCCGGCGGACCGACCAGCTGCTGCGGATCGACCGGACGCGTGGTGACGCAGAGGTCGAAGCGATCCCGGAGCGGCCCCGAGATGCGCGCTTGGTAGCGGCTGATCTCGCGGACGCCGCAGCGGCAACGACCCGGCACGCCCTGCCACCCACACGGGCACGGGTTCATGGCGGCGACAAGGACCACGCGGCTCGGAAGCCGCACGCTGCCCGCAGCCCGGCTGACGACGAGGGCACCGTCTTCCAGCGGCTGGCGCAGGGCTTCGAGCGAGGTGCGCGCGAACTCCGGCAGCTCGTCGAGGAACAGCACGCCGCGATGCGCGAGGCTCACCTCGCCCGGTCGGGGTGGCGAGCCTCCACCGACGAGGCCCGGGAGACTTGCCGTGTGGTGCGGCGCGCGGAAGGGGCGCTTGCGCACGAGCCCGCCCGCGAGGAGGCCGGCGGCGCTGTGTACGCGGCTCACGTCGAGCGCCTCCTCGCGCGTGAGCGGCGGCAGGAGGTCGCGCACCTCGCGGGCCAGCATGGTCTTGCCCGAGCCGGGTGGCCCCATGAGCAGCAGGTTGTGCCCACCGACGGCCGCGACCCAGGCGGCCCGCAGGGCCTGCGCCTGGCCGCGGACCTGCGAGCACAGGGGGACCTCGTGGGAGGGGGACCACGGCGGCGCGCGCGTCGGCTCGATCGGCGCGAGACCCTCCACGTGCTCGACGGCGCCGAGCACGTCGTCGACGGCATGCACGTCGACGCCCTCGACCGAGGCCGCCTCGGCCGCGTTCGCGCGCGGCACGAGCGCCGCGGTGAGGCGAGCCCGGCGTGCCGCCTCCACGGCGGCCAGCACGCCACGCACCGGGCGCAGCGAACCATCGAGCGCGACCTCCCCGAGGCACAGGTACAGCGCCAGCCGCGACGGCGCGCTGAAGGTGCCGAGCGCGCCCAATAGGCCGAGGGCGATCGCCAGGTCCAGCGCGGCGCCCTGCTTGCGGTCGGCCGCCGGGGCCAGGTTGACGGTGGCTCGCGTGTCGGGCCACCCCCAGCCGCCAGACTGCAGCGCTGCGCGGATCCGCTCACGACCCTCGCGCATGGCGATGTCGGGCAGGCCCACGATGCGGAACGAGCGCTCGCCGCCCTCCTCGCGCGGCGCCAGGGCAACCTGCACGTCGACCAGGCGGGCCTCCGTGCCGACCAGGGTGGCGCCCACCGTGCGTGCGAAGCCTGCATCGCTCACGGCGGCGGCCACGCCACGGCGCGGTTCCCGGTCACGGGACCAACGTCCGGCGGCTGCCCGACGTAGGAGCCGGCGGAGGGCCCCATGGACCACGCGATGGCCACGCGCACCCCGAGGCGGCTTCGCGCCGCGCTCGTCCTGCTGGGCGCGGCCGCGCTTGCGGCGGTGCCCCTGCTACCGGGAACGTCCGGCCAGGCGCTTGCGGGGCCCCCACGCGCGACCGACGAGCTGGCCGAACGACGCGAGCGCGCCCTTGCGAAGGCGCGCGCTTGGCTCGACGATCACGTCTTCGGGCTGGTCGAGAGCGAGGGCACGCCGCGCAAGCCGTTCACGGTGGCGTTGTACGGGCTGATCGAGCTCAAGGCCGGCGGCGCATCGCGCGAGGCCCGTCGCGGAAGCACCGTGGCGCGCGCGCGCCGCTATCTCGAGCAGTGGCTCGGCGGCGTGGAGACCCGCGCGTCGAAGCCCGACCAGCTGCCGCCGCGCCACGGGCTCGCGTCGAGTCGACACCTCGTCCAGTACACGTGGCCCGCCGCGTTGGCCCTGTGGTTCCTCGCGGACGCCGAGTCGTCGACCGCACGCGCGATGGCGCCGCGCTCCTCGCTGCGCCGCCTGGCCGAGCTGCTCGCCGACGCCCAGGACGCCAACGGCGGCTTCGGCCACGGGCGCATTCACGCACCTGCTGCCGGCGCCGACGATGGGCTGCCCTTCGACGTGCCGCTGGGCTATCCCTCCACGCTCGTCTCGTCGACCTACGTCGTCCTCGCCGCACTCGGCCATGCCCGTGGGCACCTGGGACCGGCCATCGAGGGTGTAGGCCAGAAGGCGGTCGACCATCTCGTCGCCAGCCAGCTGCCTGGGGGGCTGCAGCCCTACGACACGAGCCAGCGCAGTGCGCACGGCGACCCGACCGGGATCGCGCGGGCTGCCGGGGCCGCGTATGCGCTCCACGCGTGGGGCCTGCCGTGGACCCACCGCCACCAGGTGCGCGCGCTGGAGCAGGTCGACGAGCGCGTGGACCTGCTCTCCGAGGGCCACGGCAGCAGCATGCTCGGCCTGTGGTTCGGCGCGATGCTGGCACGCGCGCGTGGGGAGCGCGCATGGGCCGCCTTCCGCAAGGTCCACCTGCCGGCTTTGCTGGACGGCCAGCACGAGGACGGTCGCCTGCCGTGCCCCTGCCGAGGTGCAACCTTCGGGGCCACGGACGACGACGAGCCGCTACCGGGGCTGGGGGCCTCCCTGCCGACGGTCTTCCGCGACGGCACCGACGCCTACGTGACGGCGCTCGGGACGCTGATCCTCCTGCTCGACCGGGGGGACGGCCCGTCGACGCGCCCCGCTCGCCCTCGCGGCGACATCACGCCGCGGTAGGCGGGCGACCCCCTCGGGCGGCCCGGCCGCGCCCTTCCCCCAAGGGGCGTGGTGGCCCGGCAAGAGGGGCTAGGATGATCGGCCACGCTTGTTCCGGAGACCTCATGCGCCATTTCGTACGAACGCTCCTCGTAGCCGCGCTGCTGCTTCCAGCGCTCGTCGTGCCCGTCGGGGCCGACGAGATCGAAGAGGGCGCCGCAGCCCGCAAGGTCGAGGATCTCCTGCGGGAGGACCCGGGGGACGACGTGCGGGCCATCTGGCTCTTGGCCACCCGCCTGCAGCAGCTCGACACGGCGGCCCTGCCCGCCTTGCACCGCGCCGAGGCCGACGCCACGCCCGGTCGCCGGCTGGCGATCGGCAGGGCCCTCGTGGCGCTGGAGGACTTCATGCGGGGGCTCGACGTGTTGCGCGCGGTGGCGGGCAACACCGAGGTCGCCGGCACCCTGCGCGCGGCCGCCCTCTCCGTGATCGGGAGGGAGGGTGAACCGGAGGACGCGGACTGGATCGAGGAGCGCATCGACCTGGAGCTGGACCCGCACACGAAGCTGGCCATGGCCAAGGCCCTCTGGGACCTCAACCGCAGCAGCAAGATGAAGGGCAAGGAGGTCATGCTCGACTTCATCGCGAGCACGGATCCCGACTTGCGGGCCCTCGGCGCCTTGGCCCTGGGCGAGATCGGCGCCATCGGCGAGGCGCGCGGCATCCTCAACGAGCTCAAGGACGAGCCCACCGAGCGCGGCCGCAGTGCCCAGCTGCTGATCAGCCTGCTGCAGCGCCAGCGCGTCATCGAGAACCTCGAGGCCGCCGCCGACCGCGCCGCTCCGCCGCCGGAGCCCACGAAGCCGGTGGAGCCCGTCACCAACAGCGGCTGGCCGCTGTTGGACGAGATCTGGAACCGCCTCGCCTCGGCGTATGCGTTCCCCGACAAGGTGCGCGACCGGCGCAAGCTGGAGGACGCGGCCGCGGCAGGTCTGACCCGGGCGCTCGACGAGCACACGACCTACATGTCGCCCGAGGCCTACGGCGAGCTGATGGAGAGCCTGGACCCCTCCTACGGCGGCATCGGCGCGTACGTCCAGAACGACCCCGACAACGGGCAGCGCTTCACGATCTCGCGCCCCATCTACGGCGGCCCCGTCTACCAAGCCGACCTGCGCGCGGGCGACATCGTGGTCATGGTCGAGGACACACCCACGCAGGGCCTCACGGCGGACGAGTGCGTCAAGCTGTTGCGCGGACCGGCGGGCACGAAGGTGCGCATCTCCGTCGTCCGTCCGGGCTGGACGGAGCCGCGCGAGTACACGCTGACGCGCGCCCGCATCACCATCCCCACCACGGCCTACGACGTGCTGCCTGGCGGCATCGGCTTCCTGCAGCTGCAGCACTTCAGCGAGGAGACCGCGGAAGAAGTCGGTCGCGTGCTGGACGACTTCCAACGCGACGGCGTGAAGGGCGTCATCCTCGACCTGCGCGGCAACACGGGCGGCTTCCTGCGGAGCGCCGTCGAGATCGCCAGCGAGTTCCTGCCCGGCGGTACCACGGTGGTCACGGAGACCGGCCGCCAGGGCATCTGGCCCGAGCGCCGGCACGTGGCCGACGGCCGCGGTGACCGCCGCCCGGACCTGCCCATCGTCGTCCTGGTCAACCAGTCCACGGCCAGCGCGGCCGAGATCCTGGCCGGCGCGCTCAAGGACACGGGGCGCGCCAAGCTCGTCGGCCAGATGACCTACGGCAAGGGCACCGCCCAGGTGCCGCTGCCCCTGACGAGCCGACCGGGCGAGACGTTCGAGGACTCCGAGCGTGCCGTCCGCCGCTTCGAGGACAAGAACCGCAACCAGCAGTGGGACGAGGGCGAGCCCTTCACCATCGTGATGCGGTTGAACCAGGAGTTCGACCCCGCCGAACGCTTCACCGACGAGAACGGCAACGGGACGTACGACCGCGGCGAGCCGTTCGCCGACGACAACGGCAACGGCGCCTGGGACGATGCCGAGAAGTTCGAGGATGCCAACGGCAACGGCAAGTGGGATCCGGGCGGGACGGTCAAGATGACGGTCGCGCGCTACCTCACGCCCAGTGGCTTCAACCCCAACGGCGAGCTCAAGGTCGTTGACGGTCGCATCGAGCGCGTGGGCGGCATCGCCGTCGACGTGCAGCAACGCCCGGACGGCGAGTTCGACTTCTGGGAGATCCACGAGCAGCGCAAGCTCGAGAGCACGCCCGCCGTACGCGAGTACGTGAACAAGCTCTACGCCGAGCAGCCCGACCGCATGGAGGCCCTCGCGCGCAGCGACCACAACGATCCTGGCGCGTACCCGGGTTTCGAGGCGTTCTACGCGAGCTTGGACACCAAGCTCGACCGTGACGCCGTTCGCTGGCTGGTCCGCTTCCACACGCGCCGCGTCGTCGGCAACGCCCACGGCCGCGAGCTGGTCGGGGACGTCGTCGACGACCTGCAGCTCCAGCGCGCCCTGCAGGTCCTCGCTACCGAGATGGGGTTGAAGCTGGCCGACATCGACGGCCTGGCCTTCGTGCCGGGCATGCTGGAGGCGTCGGAGAAGCGGGCTGCCGAGGCTGCTACGCGGTGAGCGCAAGGGCCCCCGATCTGGCGGGGGCCTTGGTCGGCTGCGAGGCCCTGGACGTCGTCCCGGGCCTCGTGCACGGGGCG
Source organism: Planctomycetota bacterium (assembly GCA_050248855.1). Taxonomy (GTDB): domain Bacteria; phylum Planctomycetota; class PLA2; order PLA2; family JAEUHO01; genus JACKGW01. The sequence continues at coordinate 155,100 of JBFWRP010000001.1, forward strand.
CTGGGGCGGCCGGGCGTGGACGCCGTGGCTCGCGCCGACCTGCCGGGCCGGCTCGGGTTCCCGGCCCTGGTCACGCCACGGCAGGTGCATGGGGACGTCGTGCACCACGTGCGGGACGCGCGCTGCGTGGGCACGCCGTGCGATGCGCTCGTCCTGGAGCAGCCGGGTCTGCTGGCGGGCGTGCTCGGCGCGGACTGCCCCGGCGTCCTGCTGGTCGATCCCCGGCGACGTGCGCTGGCCCTCGTCCACAGCGGCTGGCGCGGCACGGCGGCGCGCATCGTCGTGCGCGCTCTGGACGCGCTCGTCGCCCGGGGCTCCGACCGCGGCGAGGTCCTGGCGTGGATCGGCCCCGGCATTTCCGGTCGCGCCTACGAAGTCGACGGACCCGTCCTCCAGGCGCTGGCGGGAACCGTCTCGCCAGCAGCGTACGAGCGGGCCGTCACGCCCACCCGACCTGGACACGCGGGTGTGGACCTCCGCCTCGTGCTCGAGGCCCAGCTCCTCGAGGCCGGCGTTCGCGCCGACCGCCTCACGCGCTCCACCGTCTGCACCTTCGCCGACGCCCGCTGGCACAGCTGGCGCCGCGACGGGGCGCACGCGGGGCGTCACCTCGTGGTGGCCGGGTGGCGGGCGTAGACGGCGGCGAGCCATACGTCGATGCGACGGGACCGTACCGAGCCGGGTGTGGGAAGGCGGGCTCGGGCGGTTCAGATCTCTACGTGGCTGAGATCGTCGTCGAAAGCATGGTCGAAGGCTTCGGCGAAGTCGTAGAGACCCACGAAGTCTTCGCGGCGGTCGTCGGCCGTGCGCTGCAGCAAGTCCACGTCGATCAGCTGGAACACGATCTCGCCGAAGTCGGCCGTGGCATGCACGCCCCAGGCAGCGAGCACCGAGCGTGCGAGGTAGCCGAAACGCTCGAGCGCCAACCGCCGAACGCCTTCCATGATCTCCTGCCCCGTGACGTGACGGCGCGTACCGCCGCGGATCTCGAGCGTGTAGTCGAGCGCCTCGAAGACGAAGTGGTACGCCTCGGGCCGGAACCGCGGGTACGCGCGCACGAGCTTCAGGATGAGCGCATCCTTGTCCATGGAAGACCCCGCCTCCCCGGGGAGGGACCAACCTAGCCCGGCGGCTTGGTGCGGCCCGAAGCCAAAATCGTCAAGCGGAGGCTTGAACCGTAGCAGAGGTCCGAGCCGACTGACGGATGCCTGACAGCGCGCGCCGGAAGGCGCTGACGGATGCCTACGTCAGGCGCCCCGGCCCCCCCGCCGGGGATCACGCCCTGCGGTCACACCTCCGACGACCCACGCACGGCCAGCCGCAGGCGTCGCGCGAGCTCGGCAAACACGACGGCAGGCGCCACATGCACGGCCGCCGCCCCCGAGAGCTCATCGACCTGGTCGGCGAACGCAAGCACCGCGTCGACGCTCACGGCGCCCTCGCTGCCGGCGGGCGCAGCATCGCGCAACGTGTTTGCGGCCATGTCGCGTGCGAGCACCGTGGCGAGCCTCACGATCTCTTGCACCACGACGAAGACGGGAAGGTCCTCGCTCGCCTTGGCACACGCTTTCGCCGCGGCCTCGACCATGGCCACGGCGTCCGTGACGTGGGGCTGCACGTCGAGCACGAGATCGACGAAGCGGTCGAACGCATCCAACAGACCGCCGTCGAGAAGGCGTCGTGCACGGGTGAGCGAACCCCCGGCGCGGCGTGCCGCCTCCCGCGCCTTCGCGGCATCGGCGCCGTCCGCCACGAGCGCGGCCGTCAGCTCCTCGACGTGCACCGGCGGAACCACGAGGACCTGGCAACGGCTGGTGACGGCCGTCGGCAAGCGCTGCGGGCGCGACGTGACCAACAAGAAGGTCGTCCGGTCGGGAGGCTCCTCGAGCGTCTTCAGGTAACGCGCAATGCCTTCGGGCTCGAGGGCATCTGCCGGGGTCACGATGAACACTTGGCGGGCGCCCTCACGCGGCGTGGCGTGCGCGCGCTCCAAGTGCTCGGCCAGCGCGGCGACGGAGATGACCGTGGGCTTGTCGCGACGAACGCGATGGACGTCCGGGTGGGAGCCGCCGAGGATGCGCCCTCGCACGGCGGCGCGTCGTAGAGCGTCCGGCTCGACCAGCCACGTGGCCACCTCCAGGGCCAGGTCTTCGCCGGCCTCTTCATCGGGGCCGGCCACGATCCACGCCGGCGGCACGCGCCTGGCCTCGATCGCGGCCGCCAAGCGGACGCTGCGGTCACCGAGGGCGGCGAAGGCCGCTGCCGTACCGGACGGGTCCAGCGTCGCGGTCACGCGCCAGGCTCCGCGCCGTACAGGGCGCCCACGTGACCCCAGATGGCGGCCTCCACGTCGTCCGCCGGCGCCGACGCGTCCACCACGTGGCGCCGCGCCGGGTCTTCCGCGAACACCTGGCGGAAGCCGTCGGCAACACGCTCGCGGTAGCTGGCCGCGCGAGCTTCGATGCGGTCCTTGGGTCGGTCCATGCGGCGCGCCGCGACCTCCGTAGCGAGGTCCAGCAGCAGCGCGGCGTCGGGCTCGATGCCGCCCGTGGCCAGGCTGCTGGTGAGGGCAACGGCCTCGCGGTCCACGCCCGCGCCGAACGCCTGGTAGGCGGTGGTTGCGTAGTGCCAGCGTTCGCAGACGACATCGCAACCGGCGTCGAGCGCGGGGCCGATCGTGCCGCGCGCCAGCTGGGCACGTGCTGCCTGGTAGAGCAGCATCTCGCACATCGGGACGACATCCCCCAGGGCCGGGTCCAGCAGGACGTCGCGGATGCGCTCGCCGACCACCGTGCTGCCCGGATCCCGCACGTGCAGCACGTCGCGCCCGGCGGCCACGAGGCGGCGGACGAGGCGCAGCGCCTGCGTGGTCTTCCCGCCCCCGTCCGGCCCGTCCAGGACCACGAATCGACCGCGCTTGCTCATCGGCACGAGGCTACCGACCCTCTCCCCCGCACGCGCGGGCGGCACCCCCTTCGAGGGGCGTCAAACGCGCGCGAGCAAGCCATCGAGCATCTGCTCGACGCCTGCATCGCGTTCGCGCAGCGTGCGGACCTCGTGGACGGCTCGGCTCACGCTGCTATGGCTGCGCAGGCCGAACGCCTCGCCCAGGCGGCCGAGCGGCAGCGCACAGGCGCGGTAGACGAGGTACATGGCCACGCGGCGCGGGAAGGCGGCCTGGCGCAGCTTGGTCGGGCGCTCCAGCCAGCGGTCGTCCACCCCGAAGTGCTCGGCGACGACTTGCTTCACGCGGCGCACGACCTCCTCGCTGGGCGTGAGCGAGACCCCCGGGGCCACCTCCTCCAGCCACGAGGCATCGAGCGGCTCGCCGACCAGGCGCGAGCCCAGCGCCCAGCGGTCCGCCAGCGCGATCGCGCCCGGTGCGGAGCTGCTGCGGCGACGCATGGCCTGGCGGACCTCGTCGGGCAGGACCTGGGCCTGGGCGGCCGCACGGCGAACCAGGATCTCGTCGAGCACGGCGTCCGACGGCGCGCGCAGGCGGGCCTCCAAGCCGGCTGCCAAGCGACACCTCAGCCGCTCGGAGAGGCCGCCCAGCTCCGCCGGCGCCACGCGGCTGGCCAACACCCAGCAGGGGCCCGTCTCGCCCCGGCTGCGGTCGAGCAGGCGCACGAGCTCCTCCTGCGTCGCGGCGCGGTCGGCGAGCTCGTCCAGGCCGTCGAGCAGGACGAGCTCGCGCTCGGCCAGGGACAGCTCGAAGGCACGAACGGCATCCATGTCGCGGGCGCGAAGAGCCGCGACGTAGCGCTGCGTGAGGCCGTGCGCGTCCAACAGCGTCACGGCGCCGGGCGAGCGCCGCCCGCGGACGGCGGCCGCTGCCTGCAGCAGGTGGGTCTTGCCGCTTCCCGGGGGGCCCACGATCACGAGCGGTCCGCGCGTCGCGTTCGCACCGGACGTCGCGAGCCGCTCCACGAGGAGGACGGCGAAGCGGTTCACGCTGTCGGCGACGAAGCCGTCGAAGGTCGGAGCCGGGCGATGGTCGGCCAGCAGCGCCTCCCACTCGCCCGGCTTTTGGGGCAAGCGATCGCGCAGCGCGCCGCGGCGGGCGGCTTCCTCGCTGACGCGCACGTCGACGTGCACGCCCTCGCCCAGGACGCGTTCGCAGGCCTGGCGCAGCACGTCCCCGAAGGTGACCTGCATCCACGCCAAGTGGACGTCGCTGGGGACGTCGAGGACGACCTGCTCGCCGTCGACGTCGGCGACGGCAAGGTCGCGGAACCACAGCCGGAAGCGGTGGCGGCCCACCGCCTCCACGAGCTCCGCCTTCAGGCCGTCCTGGATCTCGCGGATCGTCGTGTTCACCGCCCCCTGCCTGCTTCGAGCGCACGTTCCTTGAGGGTACGCGAACCGATGTGGTCGGGGGAGAGGCGGATGCCGGCCAGCGCGGCCTCGAGGGCCTCCTCGGGCTGCCCGGCCTCCAGCGCCGCATACCCCAGCGCCATCAGGTCGTCGAGCATGCCCTTGGGGACGCGCTCCTCTTCGCGCAGCAGCCAGCCGAGCTCGACCTGGACGCGTCGCTCGCGCAGCGCCTCCTCATGCCGCCCGAGCTGCTGCAGTGCGTCCGCGAGCCAACGGTGGAACTCCATGTCGGGCGGCGCACGGCCCGTCCGCCCCTCGGCTCCGGTGCCGAAGGGACAGATGTCCACCATTTCTTCACCGAGGCGGACGACGTCTTCCCACCGGCCCTCCTCGCGTGCCCGGCCCATCAGCTCCTTGCGGGCCGTGAAGTCGTGCGGCTGCACGCGCGTGTAGGCCTCGAGCTCGGCCAGGGCCGCCTCCATGTCCCCCGCGCCCCGGTAGGCCTTCGCCAGGGCGAGGTAGGCGTTGCCCCTGCTGGCGTAGGGGGGGAAGCACGCCTTGGCGGCTTTCCAGTGCCCGATGGCGGCCGTCATCCCGCCGCCCTCGCCGCGCTGGGCCCGGTCGGCCAGGTAGAGACGCATCTGCAGGTCGTCGTGCCCGCTGGCGAGGAAGGCCTCGTAGTGCTCGCGGGCCTTGTCGTGGTGCCCGCCGTCGGCCGCGAACCGACCGAGCAGCAGGATCACGTAGGGGTCCTCCGGCGCGAGGGCCTTGGCCTTGGCCAACGCGGCCCCGGCGTCCACGCTGCGCTCGCGCTGGTAGTGCGCCCACGCCAGTCGCGTCCACGCCTGCGCATCGCCGGCCTGCTTGCGCACGCGCTGCTGGAGCTCCTCGAGGGTCTGGTCGTCCCAGGTCGGGACCATCTTGTAGTCCTTGACCAGGTCGTGGACGTAGGCACGGAACGTGGCGTCGTAGCTGTCCAGATCGACGCCCAGGACATCCCGGAACACGTCGGCCGTCGGCCGGTCCTTGGCGAACTCGCGCAGCATCGCGGGAATCACCTCGAAGCCGCGATCCCCCAGCAGCTGGTCGGCGATGAGACCGCCCTGGTAGTAGGCGAACAGGATGTCGGGACCCTGGAAGGCCTGGTTGATCTCCGCCATGCGCAGCAGGCGGTCGTTGTGGTAGCGGTCGAAGAGCTGACGCTCCATGTCCCGCCCCCAGATCGCCTTGCGCTGCTGCTCCTCGAAGACGCTCAGGCCCTCGGTGAGCCAGCGCGGGACCTGGCCCTGGCTCTGCTGGAGGGTGACGACGTGCGCGTACTCGTGCCACGCGGTGCGCGACCAGGAGAAGCTGCCGATCGGCAGGGCCGTCGGGCCGAGCAGCGTGACCACCCGCCCGAAGCAGACCCCCAGCGCCGGCAGGCCGGGCACGCCGATGCTGCGCACGCTGAAGTCGTCCGAGCGGTCGAACGCGTCCACGTGGATCGGCGTGTCCACCTCGTGGCCGTACTTGTCGCCGAGCACCTGCCACGAGCTCTCGAGGAGGGCCGGTAGGTAGTGCTGCATGACGCCGGCTTCGCGGGCGGGGAGGCGGATGCGGAAGTGCGGCGTCTCGAGCGTCTTGAGCTGCGGGATGACGTCGTCGAGGACGGTGATCCAGTTGTCGCGGTGGACGTCCTTGTGCCGCTTGCTGGCGGACACGCCCTTGCCGAACGCTTCGCGCGCCGCGTCCGTCTCCCCCAGGTTCATCAGGGCCTCGCCGAGCACGACCCACGCGGACGGATCATGGGGATCGACGTCGATGGCGCGCCGCGCCGCGTCGGCGGCCAGGTCGTAGCGCCGGCGGCGCTCGCCCAACAGCTCGGCCGTCCGCACGTGGACCTGGCCGTAGGTGGGGTCGTAGGCGAGGATCTCGGCAACGATGCGCTCGTGCTCGGCGTCGTTGCCGAGCACGGCCTCCAGCGCGGCGCGCACGGCCCGCACTTCACGGTCATCGGGCGCGACCTCGGCCGCACGCGCGAGGTCCTTGCGCGCGGCGTCGTAGTCGCCGTTGCCCACGTGCACCGACGCGCGCAGGGCCAAGGCATCCACGTGGTTCGGGTTGGTCGAAAGCGCGCGCTCGAGCTGCTTGAGCGCCATCCCCTGCTGCCAGAACACGAGATCGATGCGCGCCGAGGCCACCCGCGCGTCGGCGTACTCGGGGTTGCTCTCCAGGAGTCGGCGCAGGCGCGTGCGTGCCTTGGCTTGGCCGGTGGGCCCCTTGTCCGAGCGCCAGGCCTCCGCCAAGGCAAACGCCGCGTCCTGGTCGTCGTCGTGCTCGTCGACGTAGGTGCCGAGCAGGTCGATGACGTCCTGCTTGAGGTCGACCCCCTGGCTCGTGGACACGCGCGTGGCGCCGAGCGCGGCCTCGGCCACCCACATGACGTCCTCCGGCGGCGTGAGGCGTGGACGATAGGCCTTCACGACCTCGGCGTAGCTGGCGTAGGCCTTGTCGCGTCGACCATGGGCTTCGTCCGCCCAGCCCGCGACCACCCGCGCGGGCAGGTCGTCGGGATGGTCGACCAGCCAGCTCGCAGCCTCGGCGCCGGCCACGTCGTGGCGCGCCAACGCACGCAGCAACCGCCACCAAGCCAGGCGCAAGGAGCGGTCCTGCGGGAACCGCTCGCGGGCCGCCTTCGCGGTCGCCTCGGCCTCGGCGTACTTGCCGGTGCGCGTGAGGACGCGCACCGTCAGGTACGGGGCCAAGGGGTCCTCGGGCGCCAAGTCGGCGAGGCGGTCCATGCGGGCCAGGACCTCGTCGTGGTTGCCGCGCGCGAAGGCCCTGAGGGCACGCTCCGTATGCCGCTCGATGTCCTCGAGGCGTTCCTCCTCGTCGACGTCCGTCGGCGGGGCGGCGGTCGGGTCGTCGTCGGCCAGGACCCGCCGGGGCGCGGGGAGGACGGGGAGGGCGAGTGCAAGGAGAAGCGCCAAGCCGCGCAGTGCGCCCGCCAGGTGCCCGGTGGAAGTGGGTTCGCTCACGGGGCCGAGTCTAGGCCGACCTGCGGGGACTGCCCGCCCGCGGGCCGCGTGGTTCGCGGCGAGGACCGTCCGCGTACGTTGTTCGAGGACGTGATGGCCCTCCGCACCCGCACCGCCCGGATCCAAGGCCTCGTGCTGCTGGCCTTGGCCGGGGTGACCGCAGCCCCCACCGCCCGCGCGGAGGAGACTCCCCGGTCCTCTGCCCGGGCCGTCGACGACGCCCTGGCTCGCGCCGTCCGCTGGCTCGTGACGGAGCAGGAGGTCACCGGCGCGTGGGGCTCGGGCCCCAAGGCGCTGGGCCCGACCGCGCTCGCGACGTATGCGCTCCTGCACGCCGGCGTCCACGAGGACACGGACGATCGGGCGGGCCGCGCCCTGCGCCGCGCGCTCGCGTGGCTCGAGCGCGAGGAGCCCAAGGACGCCGCGAGCGCGCGCGACACGGGCACGTATGCGCGGGCGATCCTGCGCCTCGCGCTCGACCTGCGCGGGCGCCCTGCCGACCGTGCGTGGTGTGCCCGTCTGACGCGCGACTTGGCCGCGGCCCAGAGCGGGAACGGCCAGTGGGGCTACGAGACACCCACGCGCGACCCCGGACCCGCGGGCGACAACAGCAACGCGCAGATCGCCATCTTGGCCCTCGGCGTCGCGACGGCCGTCGGCGACCCGGTGCCACTCGAGGCGCTCGAGCGCGCCGCCGCCTGGTGGCGCGAGCATCCGCAGGCCGACGGCGGCTTCGGCTACGCCAGCGGCGGCGGCCACCCGAGTGCGTCCTCGGGGTCGATGACGGCGGCGGGCATCTCGTCGTTGGCGCAGCTGGCGGTCGCCACGGGGCGCGTGGACCCGCTGGCCGAGGACCTCGGCGCGGCCCTGGTGGCCGCCGAACCGGTGCTCGGGCGTGCCCTGGTGGCGCTGGAGGCCATGTTCCGCGTCGATCGCAACGAGGGCCCCACGCCCGGCCGTCGCGAGCGGCGACGTGCGTCCGGGCGAGGCTGGTTGCACTACTACCTGTGGAGCGTGGAGCGCGCGATGGTGCTCGCCGATCGGTCGCACGTTGGCGACGTCGACTGGTACGCGGCGGGGGCGGCCCATCTGCTGGACACGCAGGCCAAGGACGGCTCGTGGCGCGGCGAGCACCCGCTCTACGCGACGTCGTTCGCCGTCCTCTTCCTGACCCGGGCCGCCGACCCGCCCCGCGCGTTCACGCCCCGCGCACGCGCTCCGCACGACACGGTCACGGGGCAGGACCCGGCCGCCGACAGCGCCGGGGAGCCGCCGGTCGAAGCGGCCCTCGATCTCGTCGCCGCCGTACGCGGCGACGCCACGCTCGTGCAGCTGCTGGACGCTGCGCGCTCCCAGGGCCCGTCGTCGCTGATCCGCCTGGTGGCACTGCTCGACGACCGCGAGCCGCTCGTGCGGCGTCGGGCCTTGGAGGTGCTCGATGCGACGCTACCGCCCGAGCGCATGGCCGGCGTGGCCACGCACGCGCTCGCGCGGGGTCGTCTCGAGACGTGGCTGGCCCGCCTCGGCCCGATCCTGCGCCTCGTCGATGGCCGCTTCGTGCCTTGAGCCGCGCCGCGTGCGCTACGGACCGGACGGCGGCGTGGGTTCGGGCGTCGGGGCGGGCGGAGCCGGCGGCTCCTTCCAGCCCATCTGCTTGAGACGGAAGATGACCTGCCCCAGGTTGTCGTCGGCCGCCTGACGTTCGTTCGTCGCCTTCGTGAACGGACCGGCCAGCTCCTTGACGAGGGCCTGCGCGGCCTCGATCTCGGCGGCGTCCTTGCTGGCGCGGGCCTTCGCCAGCGCCAGGTTGGCTTGCTCCATCGGACCACGCAGCTCGCCCCATCGCTTGTTGGCGGCCCTGAGCTCGGTCAGCAGCTGGGCGTGCTGCTGCAGGAGCGGCGCCCACTGCGCCTCCTTCTCCTTCTGCTTCTCTTCCTCGCTCTTGCTGCACGCGACGAAGGCGAAGGCCGCAACCAGGCAAAGGGCCAGCGTGACGAAGGGGAAGCGCTTCATGGTCCTACCTCCTGCGCCGGCAGGACGGCCGGCCTCCGTCACGCTACCGGCAAGCGGCCCTCGGGCGCCAGCGCGAACGTCACGAGGCGCTCCACGCCGGGTCGCCGCTCGAACGGCGCCAAGTCGATGCGCCGGATCTCCTTGAAGCGACGCCCGAACCACGCCGTGATCGCATCGCCCGCCACGTCGAACGGGGGCCCGCCCTCGCGTCCGTGCTCCCACAGGACCGCCACGAGAGCGCCCGCGGGGCCGAGCACGTCCGCCACCGCATCCACGTAGCGAGGCCGGTCCTGCGGGTCCAGGGCGCAGAAGCAGGTGTGCTCGAAGACCACGTCGAACGGCGCCGCGGAGCGGGCAGCCCCCGCCAGGAGATCGCCGAGCACGATGAGGACCTCGACACCTGCCAGCTCGACCGCGGCGCGCGCCGCGGCGATTGCCGTGGGCGCGATGTCGAGTGCGACGACGTCGTGACCGGCGCGTGCGAGCGCGATCGCGTCGTGGCCCGCGCCCGCGCCCGGTACCAGGACGCGGCGCGGGCCTTCGGCGAGCGGGCCCTGGCGAAGCGCTTCCGCCACACCCGGCGACGGAGCGCCGAGGTCCCAGGGCGTGTCGCCCGCCCGCCAACGCCCCTCCCAGGAGGTGTCGGCCGCACACTCGCTCATCGCGCGTCCTCCGCGGGCGTCGCCGTCGTCTCGATGCCCAGCGTTTGCGTGAGGCGCTGCTGATGGCGGGGGATCCACACGGCGTCCTCCCACCCGGCTCCCGCACCGGCCACCACGTTCATGATCGACGTGGGGTGCTCGGTGTCGTGGTCGCAGCCGCAGCAATGCCCGTACTCGTGGGCCAGGGTGAGGCCGACGGCGCTCGCAAAGCCGTCGACCAGGCAGCGGATCTCGTCGGCGCGCCGGTTCGCGGTGAGGTCGTCGCCCCAGCGCGTGCTGCCATCCAGCAGCGGCCGGTCGGCCGCCGAGAGCGGCGGGACCAACGCGAACTTCTGGTACATGGTGCGGCGCAGGAACGTGCTGTACACGGCGACCCAGGTGCCGAAGGCCTGCCCGCCGGCATCGGGGTGGTCGCCGGCGACGCGCGCCAGCCAGATCTTGTTCGTGGGCACCTCCTCGCCCGGGTCCCCCACCGCGATCGCCATGCCCCAGGACCAGCCGGGGATCGGCGTTCCGTCCGCCTCGCGACGGAACAGCTGGTGGGCGATGCGCGCGGCGCGCGCGAGGATCTCCTCCAGGATGAAGGCATCGATCTCCGGCTCGGCGCCGCCCGTCGAGAGGCCCAGAAGCGCGAGGTCCTGTTCGATCGTGCGCGTCTCGCCCTCGCCGTAGGTGAGCACGCCGACGCGGCCGCGCTCGCCGACGGGCGGGCGAGGAGGGCGGCCGAAGCCCAGCGGCGGACCGCAGCCCTCCGTCGGCACGCGATCGGGCCGCGCCGCGCGCACGAGCCCGCCCTCGACGGTCCACATCGTGAGCGGCCAGCGCTCGACGGCCCCGTGCGGGGCGAACGCGAGGGGGCCGAACGTGGTGACGACTTCGTCTTCGGGGGCGAGTGCTTCGAGCACCTTCTTCAGCTTGCTGCTCTCGGCCACCCGCCGCGCCTCGAGCAGCCGCCGCGCACCCTCGTAGGCCCGGAGCGTAGTGGCCGTGACGGGCACGCCTTGGCGGTCCAGGGCGCCGACCGCTTCCTCGCCAAGTCGTCCCGCGAGCTCTGCGTCAGGGCCGTCGAGCAGCACGGCGCCCTCGAGGGCAGCCAGGTGCTCGCCGAGCAGCGGGTCCCCGTGCAGCCCGTCGGCGAAGAGCAAGCGCGGATGCCACGCCGCCGCGGCGAGGGCCCCCAGGAGCGAGCGCGCGTAGCGCCCGGAGACTGCGGCGTAGACCCAGCCTGCCTCGCGCGCTTTGAGGTCGGCGACGTCCGCAGCCGTCGCCGACGCCGGCCAGACCTGGACCCCGGCGCTCTTGACCCAGGGGGAGAGGCTGCGCAGGAACGCCGCAGCCAGGCGGGCCCCCCGCACGGTCGGCTCTTGCACGATCGCCACGCGGCGGGCCGCCAGCGGCGCCACCACGAGGTCGGCGGCATGGATCCCCTCCTGCTCGGGCGTCGGACCGAGGTGGAACCAAGCGCCGGGCTGCGAGAGGCCGTCGGGAGGAAGGCCGGCAATGGAGACCACGGGCACCTTCCAGCCCCCACTGGCCTTCCACCAGTCCTTCATGCCGTCTGCATCCGGGAGCGCCACCACGCCGACGGGGTCGGCCTTCTTGACGGCCTCGAACGCCTTGCGGCGCGCGGACCCCTCGGCGGGCACGGCGATGGCAACTACTGCCACGCCACCCGGCCAGCGCGCCGGGTCCACTGCCTCCGCCGCCAGCTCGGCGCCGCGGGCGGCCTGGGCCAGCCGATCGGCTTCCATGGCCTCGCCCAGGACCACGAGGCGCTCGGGCTTGGGCGCGGCGTGTGCGCACGGGCGGCCACCAAGCAGCGCCGCTCCGAGCAGCAGCAGCACCTGGGGCCACGCGGGTCGGGGCCCGCGCGGAGCGGTGGCGCGGCGGTCGGTGGCGGGGCGCGGGGCCTCGGACATGGCGGTGACGTTCCCGGCCTGCGGCGGCTACGTCAAGCGCTCCGCCTGCGCGGAACCCGGGATAGGATCCGACCGAGGAGGGGCCCCCGCCGTCGGAGGCCCTTCGGAAGGGTCGGCGGCGCCACAGCTGGCGCCATGCCCCGTGGAGGACGCATGCTTCGGACTCGATTTGCCCTCGCGCTCGCTGCGCTGTTGGGCCTCCCCCTGGCCACGGCCGCCCCGCTGGTGGGCGAAGACAACGACTGCCACCGCCTCGGGATGGAGGTCACCTGCACGGTTGAGCCCAGCAAGGTGATCCTGGTCGGCGATCCCTTCGAGGTCTCGGCCACGGTCCGCAACACGGGCAACATCGCCCTGGCCAACGTCACGTTCGCGCTTGCCGGCGGCGAGGGCATCATGCACGTCGGCGGAGACGAGCTGCGCATCCAGATCCCCAAGCTCGAGGCGGGCGAGACGCGCCAGATCACGTCGCGGTTCATGAGCGATGGCGTCGGCGAGCGCCGGGTCAACGCTTCGGCGCGCGAGGAACGCGGCTGGGCCGCGGCGGGCTGCATCTGCGGCGTGCTGATCAAGGGTCTGCCGGCCTTGCAGGTCGAGATGGTGGACGTGGACAGCGCCCGGCAGCCGAAGGGCATCTTCGACGAGGGTGAGGAGTTCATCTACATCCTGCAGGTCGAGAACGACGTGGGCACCGCGAACACGCCCGAGCTCAAGGTCGTGTGGGAGCTGCCGCCCGAGCTGGAGTTCGTCAGCGGCACGGGCGACCGCGGCGCGATCATCACGGGCTCCGGTCGCTCCGCGGAGTCGAGCGGCTTCGACCTGCGTCCGAACCAGGTCCAGAACTTCGACTTGGTGGTGCGCGTGAAGTCGGTGCCGCCGACCAACCTCGTGCAAGCGCGTGCTGCGGTCGTCACGGCCGCCGGCGGCCAGGAGCTGGCCACGGAGACCGAGAGCACGACGGTCAAGAAGGTCGGTCAGTAGCGCGCTCGGGAACGATCGACGCGACCGCCGCCGGTCGCGTGGGAAGCGCGCGTGGGTGATACCACGCGCCCATCTCGGTGTGGGGTGGAGGGTTGGGGGCGAACGCGGGCTGCGGGAGACCGCTGCAGCGAGCCGCGGAACACCTGTCCGGCCAACGCAGGCGACTCGAACCCGATACCGAACCAGGGACTTCGTGCGCGATTCGCCGCCAGCACAGGGTGCCGCCGATGCCTCCGGCGGCGAATCGCCGCAGAACTCCGAGGCAGCCCTGGGGTACGTAGCACCGCATCTCGCTCCGGGTTGCCTCGATTCGCCCTACCAGCGGTAGTCGCCGGCGGGATCAGGCCCCTACCGCATGGGGTCGGGTCGTCAGGGCGACGGTAGCGCGCCAGCATCGGCGACGACTCGTGGTCTGTTCACTCGAGGAGCCGATGCTGGTGCGGGACCGAGCAACTGGCGAGCCGTTCTCACTCCAGCGGGAGCGGCTCGCGCACCAACCCCAGGTCGGAGGGGGCGAAGCCGTAGCGCACCTCGGAGAATCGCTCGCGGAGCGCATGCACTTCGTCGCGCACGTCGCGGGCCTTCGTGATGGCCGCGTGCAGCAGGTCGCCGATGGCGTCCATCTCGTCGGGCCCCATGCCGAAGCGTGTCATCTCCTGCACGCCCAGACGCACGCCACGGGGGCGGAGGGCGTTCTTCGACGGTTCGCCGGGGAGCAGGTTCATGTTGCAGACGATGTCCTGCCCGCAGAGGCGCTTGCCCACGTCGTAGCCGCCGCCGTGATCGCCCACGTCGAGCGCGACCTGATGGCTGGCCGTGTAGCCCTGGTCGGGCAGCGCCGGGTGCATGCCGCGCCGCGCGAGGGCTTCGGCCAGCGCACGCGCATTGGCGATCGTGGCACGCGCGTAGTCGCTGCCAAACGTCTGCATCTCGACGGCCGCGACGTAGAGGGCGGGCAACGAGAAGAGATGGTGGTTGCTGCTGGAGCCGGGGAACACGCCCTTGTCGAGCGACGCGTCGAGGTCGCCGTTGACGCCGCGGGACAGCACCACGCCGCGCTGGGGTCCGAAGAAGGTCTTGTGCGTCGAGCCGCACAGGACGTCGGCGCCCTCTTCCAACGGACGCTGGAACTCGCCGCCGGCGATCAGCCCAAGCACGTGGGCGCCGTCGTAGAACATGAGCGTCCCGTGCTCGCGGCAGACGTCGACGAGCTCGCGGACGGGCTCCGGGAACAGGATCAGGCTGCGCCCCACCACCACGACGGCCGGCTTCTCGCGGGCGATCAGGTCGCGCGCGGCAGGCACGTCGATCGTGTAGCCGTCCGGCGTGGTCGGCCACGGATGGATCTGCCGCGTCCGCTTGCCCAGGCTGCCGATCCGCGCGTGGCTGATGTGGCCCCCCGCGGCGATCGTATGGGCCACCACGGGCGCGCCGTGGGGCACGAGGCGCGAGAACACGGCCTCGTTGGCCACGGTGCCGCTGATGGGGCGGACGTCGGCCCAGCCGGCACCGAACAGGTCGCGGACGACCTTCTCCGTCTCCGACTCGATGTGGTCGACGAACTGCGTGCCCTCGTAGTAGCGACCGCCCGGATGACCCTCGGCGTAGCGGTGGAGCAGGTCGCTGTCGAGCACCGAGCGCGCGGCCGGGGACAGCACGTTCTCCGAGGCGATCAGGTTGAGCGTGGACGCGCGCCACCGATCGTGGGCGTCCAGGGTCGAGCGGATGCCTGCGAGCCTCTCCATGGGCCCTCCTCGCCTCGGTGGGCGGCCGGTGGGCCGCGGAGGCACCTGGGTCGGGCGCGTCCGGCCCGAGAGGGCGGTGATCCGCCCTCGGGGGGCGAAGGGTAGCAGCATGGACGCTGGAGGCCGCCAAGGTTGTCGCACGCTTCCCGCCGCGGTCGACGGTGCCCGGCGGGCGGTTCGCGCGGCGGGCTACCGCCAGCCTTCCGCGGCGCCGCGCGTGATGGCCAGCCGGGCAGCGGCATCCCGTCCCGCCAGATGGAGCAGCATGTCGGTCAGCGTCTTCGGGCCCCCGGCCGCGCGGTAGGTGCGCGCGAGCGCGCCCAGCAGGCCGACCCTGAGCGGCGCCACGTCTTCGCCGACCGTCGGGTCGGCTGCGACACCGCGCGGGTCCTGGAGGATGCCCAGCACGACGATCTCCTCGAGCTCGGGCAGCAGGTCACGCTCCGCGCGCGTCCGGCCCGCCGCTTCCACCAGCGCGCGTGCCGCGCCGGCGGTGGCCTCGAAGGTGCCGAACGGCACGGCACCCGTTCCCTGCGCCTTCCAGCCGCGATGCAACGTGCGCAGCGCGAAGCGCAGGTCCTGCGTGGCCGGTACCTCGCCGAGCGCGCCCAACGCCCCGGCGGCGGCCTCGACGAGCCTGGGCTCGGCGCGCGTACGGAGGACGTCGCCGATGGCGACCAGCGACGCGGGGTCCTTCCAGCGGGCCAGCAGGCCGAGCGCCACGCGCACCGCCTCCAACGGCGCCTCCCGCTGGCCGACGAGGGCGCGCGCCCGCTCCCGCCACGGAGCGCCCTCCGGGCCCTCTCCGTACACGACGAATGCATCGCCCGCGGGCTCCGCCTCGGCGCGTCCCGCCACGACGTGCTCCCACAAGGTCTCGGCGCCGAGCCCGGCAAACGCCTCCGGGTGCCAGGCCGCCGCGGGATCGCCGCTGCGGGCGCGCTCCGTCTCCGTGAGCGGCACCAGGAAGGAGGAGCGCGGAAACGCGCTCCCGGCCCGCGGACGGCGCCGTGACGCGATCGCCTCGCCCCAGTCGCGCACGGCGGCCGGCGGCCAGCCGTGGCCTTCACGAGGCAGCTCGCAGTAGACCGCGTCGGCCTTCTTCTTGCGCCAGGACTCGGCCAGCGCGCGCACGTCGTCGATGGGCACGACGTCGTCGCGTTCGCCGTGGAAGCACCACAGGCGCACGCCCTTGGACAGCAGGGCGGAGTGACCGGGCGCCCGCGGCGCGCTCGCAGCACCCACGGACGCGTAGCGGTCCGCGTCCTTCGCGCCGAGGGTCCACGCGCCCGTGCCTCCATCGCCGAGGCCCACGAGGTGCACGCGCTCGAGATCGACGTGCCAGCGGGAGGCGACCTCGTCGAGCAGCGTTTGCACGTAGCGCATGTTGCGCGTGGTCGTCCACGGCCACTCGAGCGCCGTCGGGGCCAGCACGAGGAACCCGCGTCGTCGCGCCTCGTCCACCAGCACGGGGAGCAGCTCCTTGCCGCGGCCGCGCACGGCCTTGGGATCCTGCGGGTCGGTGCCGCCGCCATGCAGGGCCACGACCAGCGGCCGGGGGTCGATCGGGTCGAGGCGCTCGGGCACGTACAGGCTGTAGCGACCCCGGTCCTCTTCGGCCTCGGGCCACGTGGCCACGAGGTCCTCCAGCACGCCGCGGCGTGCAGCGAGCAGGCGGGCGCAGCGCTCCACGAACAACCCGTCCGGTGTCCAGCCCGTCTGCCGGGCGAGTGCGAGCACCTCCTGACGGCGGGCGGCCGCGTCGCGGCGGCGGAGCGCCAGCCGGAGCCCCGTCCGCAACGCAGGCGCCACGCGCAGGTCGGCGGCCAGGACCTCCGCGGAAGGAGCGCGCCGCCCCAGCGCCTTCGTGGCGGCCGGATGGCCCGGCGCCCGAGCGAGCAGCTCCAGGCCAAGTCGCTCGATGAAGTCGCGCGCACGCCGGTCGGTGGCCTGCTCGAGGAGCGCTTCGCGCCGCGCCACGTCGGTCTCGGCGATCTCGTCCAAGGAGGCGACGAATGCGTCCTCCGGCGGCCACGGGTCGATCGAACGCACCTCGGTCCGTGGGTACGTCTCCACGCCCAGCGTCATCTCGGGGACCGTGCAGCCGAACGTGTTGACGCGCACGGTGGTCGCGTTGCTGGTGACGTACCCGCGCACCGTGCGCCCGTTGGTGAACGTCACCTCGTCCACCGCCCACGTCGCCGCGGAGGGCAGCAGGACCAGGAGCACGAGCGCGGGAGCCAGGCGGACCGCGCGGCGACCCTTCACGCGGCGGCGCCCTCGGCAGGGAGTCGCTCGCCCGTGGCGGGATCGTAGTGACCGGGCTTGCTCCCGCGCTTCTGGCAGACGACGAGCGTGACCACGCCCAGCACGATCATGACCGAGCTCAAGAGCTGACCCTGGGTCAGCAGGTCGAACACGTACCGGCCCAGCTGCTCGTCGGGCAGGCGCACGAACTCCAGCGCGAAGCGGATCAGCCCGTAGCCGATCAGGAACACGCCGGCAATGCGCCCGCCGCCCAGCCCCTTGCGCAGCATGAGCCAGCGCAGCACGAGGTAGAGCAGCAGGCCCTCGGCGAAGGCCTCGTAGAGCTGGCTCGGGTGGCGCACGCCGGGGAGCATCGGCTTGCCCAGCGCCTCCCAGTTCTCCGGGCCCTGGCGGTAGTCGGGGAAGCGCATGCCCCAGGGCATGTCGGTGACGGTCCCGAAGAGCTCCGCGTTGATGAAGTTGGCGATGCGCACCGTCAGCAGGCCCGGGGCCGTGGCCAGCGCCAAGCCGTCGCCGAGATCGCCGAACGGGATGCGCGCCTTGCGGGCCCAGAGCACGTAGGCCAGCACCACGCCGAGCAGCCCGCCGTGGAACGACATGCCGCCATCCCAGACGCGGATGACCTTGCCCCACTCGAACTCGCCGAAGGGGATCATGTAGAAGAGCACGTAGCCGATCCGGCCGCCGATGAACACGCCGAGCACGCCCCAGAAGAGGACGTCGGCGACGCGATCCACGGCAACCGGAAGGCGACCGCGCTTGGCCAGCATGCGCAGCACCAGGTAGGCGAAGACGAAGGCGAGAACGTACGACACGCCGTACCAGCGGATCTTCAGGTCGCCCAGCTCGACGAGGATCGGGTCGATCCGGGGATAGGCGATCTCGGCCAAGACGCTCATCGTCAGCTCCCCTGCACGGAAAGGCGTGCCTGTCGGCGTCGCCCGACGCGCAGCACCTCACCGCCGCTCAGCTCGACCCGGGCCCGCCAGTCCGTGACGTGGGCGTCCCCCACGTGCACGCCGCCCCCCTCGACGAGGCGGCGGCCCTCGGACGTGCTCGCCGCGAAGCCGCAGGTCTTCAGCAGGTCCACGATCCACCAGCCGTCCTCGCCGCGCGGACCCGCGTCGTGCTCGACGAGGTCCTCGGGCGTCTCGCGATGCCGGAACACGGCGAGGAAGCCCTCGCGCTGCTTCCGGGCCTCGTCGGCGCCGCGGTAGCGAGCGACGAGCGCCTCGGCCAGGACCAGCTTGGCGTCCATGGGGTTGGGCGCGGCGAGCAGCTCGGCGATGCGCGGCTCGGCGAGGTCGGTCGCGATGCGCATCCACGTCGGCATGGCCTCGTCCGAGATGCGCATGGCCTTGCCGAACTGGTCCTTGGGGTCGTCGTCCAGGCCGATGGCATTGCCCAGGCTCTTGCTCATCTTCTCGCGCCCGTCGATGCCCTCGAGCAGCGGACCGATCAGGCAGGCTTGGGGAGGCAGCCCCACCTGCTCCATGAGGCGGCGGCCGACCATCAGGTTGAACGTCTGGTCCGTGCCGCCGAGCTCCACGTCGGCCTTGACCTCGACGGAGTCCCAGCCCTGCATCAGGCAGTAGAGGAGCTCGCGCAGGGAGATCGGGTCGCCGCCTGCGTGGCGCTTGGCGAAGCTGTCCCGCTCCATCATCTGCTGCACGGTCATGCGGTCGGCCAGGCCGAGCACGTCGTGGAAGCCCATCTTCGAGAACCACTCGCTGTTGCGGTGGATCTCGACCCTGTCCATGTCGAGGATCTGGGCCAGCTGCGTCATCCAGGTGGCCAGGTTGGCCTCGATCGCCTCGGGCGTGAGCATGGGGCGCGTCTTGTCCTTGCCCGACGGGTCACCCACCGTGGCCGTGGTGTCACCGAGGATCAGGACGGCTTGATGCCCGAGGTCCTGCAGCTTGCGCAGGTTCCACAGCTGGACGGCGTTGCCGACGTGGACGCTGGACGACGTGGGGTCGATGCCGAACTTGCAGCGCAGCGATCGGCCGGACGCCAGGCGATCGCGCAGCTCGGCCTCGGGCACGACCGTGTCGATCGTGCGCGCGAGAGGCGCGAGGAGCTCGCGAAGCTTCGGGTCCTTGAGCATGCGCGTCAGGGTAGCCGCCGGGTTGCGAGACGGGCCCGTTGCAGGCGAGCGCGTGCTCTCGTCGGGGTCAGGGGCGCTTGTCGGGCTGCGCCGGCGTCACGCGCGTCGTCGCGTCCACGTCGCGCGACCACCAGTCACGCCAGAGCCTCAGGTCGGCGGCCAGCGCCTTGCCGGACAGGGCGGCCAGCCCCTCCATGAGCGCAGGGTCGCGCGAGGGCCAGGTCCCCAGGCGCTCCATGAGCGGAGCCGCCAGGGGACGCAGCGGCTTGCCCGCTTGGCGTTCCCGGACGCGCTCCAGGGCGCCGAGCGCGGCACGCCGCAGCGAGGGGTCGCCCTCCGTCAGGGCCCGGGCCAAGAGGCGCACGCCCTCCACGACGCGGTCGCGGGGGATGAACTCGCTGGCGACGAGGAGGTGCACCGGCGCCACGGCGTCCACGGCTTGGCGCAGGGTCCCCAGGGGGTCCTGCACGAGCGTCTCGTAGTTGCGTGGAAGCACGACCACGCGGCCCGGACGGATGCGCAGGCGCAGCGGCCGCGCCTGGCCTTCCACTTCGACCCGGGCCGGACGGAGCGTGCCGGACACTTCGATGGTGCGCAACCCCGACAGCGCCGGGCCGACCTCCTCGGCCGGGATGCGGATCGGGAACGAGTGCACGGCTCCGGGAGCGATCTTGGTGGGTCCGTCTTCGGGGCGCTGCCACAGGAAGTTCTGCGTCCAGGACCGCTGCATGCTGCTGGCGTAGATGTCCTGGTCGACGCGCCGCACTTCGAGCGAGACGGCGCCCGGCGACAGGACGTCGTCCGCGCCTCCCCCGCGTTGGGGAGGCAGCAGCGACAGGGTCTGGCGACCCACGTTGCGCACGCGGATCACGACATCGACGGGCTCGCCGAAGACGACGTAGTCCTTGAGCGGCCAGGCCTCGGCGCGCAGCAGCTCGTCTTCGGTGCGCAGGACGCGCAGGCTCGCCTCGAGCGTGCTGAAGCGCCCTGCCCAGGGCGAGGGCGGGTCCAGGGCCAGCGCGGCCTGGACGATCTGCAGGGCCTCGGTGTCGTAGCCGCCCGCCGAGTAGTCCTGGGCGAGGTCGTACTTGGCCTTCCAGCCTTCGTCCTCGTCGTCCACCGGGCGACGGTCCCGCAGGAAAGGCGTCTGCGCGATCGCGTCCTTGCCGCGCGGCATGACGATCGGCTCGAGGCTGATCTTCTGCTCCTCGGGCTCCGTCTGGAGCCCGAGCGTCTTGGCCACGTCGCCCTGGCAAGCGCCGAGGAGCAGCAGGACGCCCGCGGCCACGAGCCCCTGCGCGCCGCTTCGGGAGCGGTCGCGGGCGCGGTGGGCCTGGGGACGCGACGGACGCATCCCCCTACCGTGCCTGCCCCGGATCACGTAGCCGTCATCCGGCAGGGCGATCAGGCCTCCGAGGACTCCTCGGAGGAAGCCTCGTCCCCGTCGTCGGCGGCGGGCCCGTCGGCTTCCGCGTCGGAACCGGCGTCCGCATCCGGGGCCTCGCCCGCGTCACCCGCCGCATCGGCGGTGGCGCCCGCCGCGGCCTTGGCCGCGTTCTCGGCGGCGCCGCCGAGGCGCGCGAGGAGCTCGTCCTGGCCCTCGAGCGTGGCCTTGGCCGCATCACCGCGCAGCAGCGTGAGCGCGATCTTCCGCTCGTCGGTGTCCAGGCGCAGGACCCTCACGGCCACGGGCTGGCCCGCTTCCAGGGCGTCGGCCGGCGTGAGCTCGCTCACGTGGAGCAGGCCCTCGAGGTCGTCGTCCAGCGCCACGAAGACGCCGAAGTTGGTGACCTTGGTCACCACGCCGGCGTGCTCGCTCTCGGGAGCGAAGCGCTTGAGGATCGAGTCTTGCCACGGATCGAGCTCGAGCTGCTTGAGGCCGAGGGCAATGCGCTTCTTGTCCGGGTGGACGGACAGCACCACCGCGCGGATGCGCTGGCCCTTGTCCAGCACGTCGGCCGGGTTGGCGACCTTCTTGGTCCACGACATGTCGCTGACGTGGAGCAGGCCATCGACGCCGTCCTCGAGCTCGATGAAGGCGCCGTACGTCGTGAGGTTGCGCACCACGCCCTCGACGACCGTGCCGGGCGGGAAGCGCTGCTCGACGTCGTCCCAGGGGTTCCCGTCGGCCTGCTTCATGCCGAGCGAGATCTCCTGCTTGTCGCGGTTGATGTCGAGCACCACGACCTCGACCTCGTCGCCCACCTTGACCACCTCTTCGGGGTGGTTGATGCGCTTGGACCAGCTCATCTCGCTGATGTGGACGAGGCCCTCGATGCCGTCTTCGAGCTTGACGAAGGCGCCGTAGGGCATGACGTTGACGACGCGGCCCTGCACGCGGCTGCCGACGGGGAACTTGAGCTCCACCGACTCCCACGGGCTGGGGAACTTCTGCTTGAGGCCCAGCGCGATGCGCTCGCGCTCCTGGTCGACGCGCAGCACCATGACCTCGATCTCGTCGTCGATCTTGAGCAGGTCGCTCGGGTGCGTCAGGCGGCTCCACGACATGTCCGTGATGTGGAGCAGGCCGTCGATGCCGCCCAGGTCGACGAACGCGCCGAAGTCGGCGATGTTCTTGACCACGCCGACGCGGATCTGGCCGGCCTTGATCTCGTCCAGCAGGCGCTTCTTGGCCTCTTCGCGCTGCTCCTCGATGAGCTTGCGGCGCGAGACGACGATGTTCATGCGCTCGGTGTCGATCTTGATGATCCGCGCCTCGATGTCGCGGCCGATGAACTCGCTGATGTCGTGCGTACGACGGATGCTGACCTGGCTGGCCGGCAGGAAGACCGGCACGCCGATGTCGACGAGCAGGCCGCCCTTGATCTTCTTCACCACGTGACCGCGGACGTCGTCGCCTTCGCCGTAGGTCTGGACCACGCGCTCCCAGCCCTTGATGCGGTCCGCGCGGCGCTTGCTGAGTCGGACACCGCCGGCGCCGTCGTCGACGCTCTCGAGGAGCACGTCGACCTGGTCGTCCACGTCGACCTCGTCGATGTTGGCGAACTCGCTGGCGGGGACGATGCCCTCGGACTTGTAGCCGATGTCGATCACGACCTCGTCGTTGCGGATGTCCACGATGCGGCCGGTCACGACCTTGTTGGGCGTGAACTCCTCGCTGCCGGCCTTGTAGCGGTCATCGAGGTCGGGCGCCGCGCCCATGATGGACGCGACCTGCGCGTCGATGTCCTGGGCCGGGAGGTCGAACTGCCGAATCTTGTCACGTGCACGCATGTGTGGATGGAGGTCCCTACTGGCTTCCGGGGGGTCGCAGGCGGTCGCGGGGAGGACGCCGGCCGCCCCACCACCG
This sequence comes from Planctomycetota bacterium, assembly GCA_050248855.1. Classification (GTDB taxonomy): domain Bacteria; phylum Planctomycetota; class PLA2; order PLA2; family JAEUHO01; genus JACKGW01. The sequence continues at coordinate 177,439 of JBFWRP010000001.1, forward strand.
TGATGGGACCCTGCCGACGTCGCCGGTGGAGTCCACCGCGCGCCCCTCGACCCCACCCGCCGGCAGCGACCACGCGACGCGTAGCCGGGAAGCCCGTACTGCCGTCGGGGGGTTGGAACTCAGGTCGAAAGGGCCGACTGTACCGTCGCCAGCACGGCCTCCACAACCTCGTCCGGGGTCCTTCCGGTCGTATCGATCCGCCGGGCGTCGTCCGCGGGGCGGAGCGGCGCCACGGCCCGGGTGCTGTCCAAGCGGTCCCGCCGCTCCAGACGGGCCTTCATGGCCTCGAGGTCCGCCGGGTCGGCGGCGGGCGCCCGGGCCGTCTCCGCCAGGCGACGGCGAGCCCGTTCCTCGGGGTCGGCGTCGAGCCAGACCTTCACCCGGGCGTCGGGGAACACGACGGTGCCGATGTCACGCCCCTCCGCCACGATCCGCCCGTTCTCGCGGGCAAAGCGGCGCTGGTGGCCCACCATCACGTCCCGGACCTCGGCAATGGCGGCCACCACGGAGACGGCCTCCGTCACGTCCGGTGTCCGTAGGCGAGCCGTGACGTCCGCACCCCCGACCGTGACCCGGCCGTCGGTCGCCAAGACGATGTCCAGGGCCGCGGCCAGTGCGGCGACGGCGGGGGCATCGGAGGGATCCAGACCCCGGTCGAGGGCTTCGCGCGTCACCGCGCGGTACATGGCGCCCGTGTCCAGGTAGGCCCAGCCCAGACGATCGGCCACCCGTCGCGCGATCGTGCTCTTGCCGGCCCCCGCCGGCCCGTCGATGGCCAGGACTTCCAGGCGCGCGCCCTGCGGCTGCTGCGGTGCGTCGTCGGTCATCGTCCGCCGAGGGAGCCGCCGACCTTGCTCCGCCACCACGTCCTGAGGGCCTCCGCGCGCTTCGCCGTGCCGAGCGCATCCAGCTCGGCGTCCGTCCACCGCGGGAAGTCCGCGAAGATGGAGTGCCCGGTGGGGTCGGCCGCCTCGGCCTCCTTCGGGTCGCCCGTGGGCAGGGCGGCGCGCAGCACTTCGTAGGCGCGACGCGCCACGGGCTCGGGCGAGGGCGGGAAGCAGCTCGCGAAGATGTAGCGGTGGCACCAGACCAGGGGCCCGTAGGGCGGCTGCTCGACCGCGGCGGCCCGCTCCAGGTCGTCCAGCGCGCGCAGGACGGCGACCTGGCCCTCGGGGCCGTCGAACCAGTCCGTCCACGTGTCGCGGTGCGCGGAGGCGTCCGCGAGCGGGACCCAGCGGGCGGCGGTAGCCGGCAGGTCCTCGTGACCCGTGAGCTTCACCAGGGCCACCCGGGCGGCGTTGTACTCGCGCTCCGCCAGCTTGTCGGCGACCGCGTCCCCGGTCGGCAGGAGGTCCAACGAGTAGAGGTACGGCTGGAGATAGAGCAGCGCGACGGGCGCGCCGATGCCGCCCAGCTCCTCGGCCACGACGCTGCGCACACCCGGGTCCGGGTCCTCCAGGGCGTAGGCGAGGTTGCGTGCGGCCGTGTAGGGCACCAGCGGGTCGCTGGCGCTCGCGGCATCGAACCCGCCCAAGATGCGCGCCACGAGGATGCGGCACGTGCTGTCCGGCTCCACGTCGTGGTGGACACGCCGGTACACGATCCGGTCCAGGACCGGGATCTCCTGCTGCAGGTACTCCTGCAACGCGGCACGCCGCACCTCGACGTCGTCCCCGATGCAGCGGCGCAGCAGGTCCACGAACGGGCTCTCGTCGGGGACCTCCAACGGCGGTTGCGGACCGGCGGGGCGCTGGGGCCCGCGCCGGGGGTCCAGCCCTTGGCGCAGCATCTCCAGCAGCTGCGTCGCGCGCTTGCGCGCGTTCTCGTCCTCGAGCTTGGGGACCAGCAGCTCCAAGTGGTCGCGCGCCGCGGCCACGTTGCCCGCGTCGATCGCAAGATCGACGGCCGACATCCGCATGCCCAGGTCGTCCGGGGCGCGCTGCAAGTAGCTCTCGACCTCCCTGCGGACGGTGCTCGGGGCCGCACCCGACTCGGCAAGGACGGCGATCAGCATGGCCTGCAGCCGCGGGTTCTCGTTCCAGGCGGGCGTACCGCGCAGCTCCTGCATCTGCCGCAGGGCCAGCTCGGTCTGCCCGCTCACCATGGCGGCCTGGGCCAACATGACGGGCCACCTGGGGTTCTGGCGCCAGTACGCCCCGTCGTTCATGCCCTTCAGGCGGAGGAACCAGCGCACGGCGTCCTCGGCGCGCTCGGCCACGAAGCAGGCTTCGGCCAGGGCGGCGAGGATCTCGGGCTGGTCGGCCTCGCGCTGCAGGAGCTGCTCCATCAGCGGGATCGCCTCGTCGTAGGCCGCTTCGTCCAGGAGCAGCTTGGCGTACAGGCGTTGCGGCTCGATCTCGCCGGGGGCTTGGCGGCGAACGTCGTCCAGCACGCGGCGTGCGTCGGCGGGACGCTCGGCCTCCAGATAGACGAGGGCCATCGCCATCTTGGCCTGCCAGAGGCGCCCGTCGGCCCGGACCGCGCGGACGAGGTAGTCAAAGCCCCGCTTGGTGCGCGCCGGCCCATCCGTCGCGTCCTTCGCCGTGGCGCAGAGGATGCGACCAGCCAGGTAGAGGTCGATGGCGGTGCCCGTCTGTTCGGCACGCACGACCTCGCTCTCCACGAGGCGTTGCAGGGCCGGCTCGCCCCCCGTGGAGACGGTGCGCTTGATCCGCCGATCCTGCTCGGCGCGCGCCCGATCGACGTCGCCCGGCGCCGCGCTGGCGGGGCGCAGGCCCAGGCCGACGACCGCCACGAAGAGCGCGAGCTGGAGTGCCCGTGGGAAGGCGCCCGCCACGGGCCGTCGGGAAACCATCATGGACGCTGGCTCCGCCACGCCTCGAGCCGCTGGCGCGTGGCGCCTAGGGCCTCGGGCCGGAAGTCGGCATGGTCAAGCTGCGGACGCTGCTGGCACCAGCGGATGCGCGCGTCGCCCGGAGGCAGCGTGGCGACGAAGCGCCCGATGGCGTCGTAGGCGGCCTTGGCCACGATGCCCGACTCGTGCATCAGGTAGCGCCCGAGGATGTCGTCCGCGAACCGGTCCTTCAGCACGTCGTAGCCGTCCAGGGCCCGGGCCAACACCTCTTCCCCCTCGGGGCTCGCGAGCCAAGCCCGGTAGGCAGCGCGGTGCGCCTTCTCGTCGGCGTCGTCGGCCAGGCCGAGGCGGTGCTCGGCCAGCTGCAGGACGCCCAAGCGCGCGCTCGCGGCCACGTCGGCGTCGGGGTCGTCGTGCAGCAGGTGCACGACGGCGACCAGCGCACGGCGAGGGGCGCGGTCACGCAAACCGATCACCACGAGCCCGTCGAGCGCGGCCTGACGGACCCGCGCATCGTCGTCGGAGAGCGCGAGGCGCACGATGGGCACCGTGCTGGTGCCGCCCACCTCGGCAAGTGCGCGCACGGCCACGGCGCGCACACCGGGAGCCGGCTCGGTCGTCGGGCCGACATGGCGCGCGATGCGGCGCATCGTGGCATCGTCCGGCGGCACGTCGCGGGTCAGCACCCAGTAGATCGCGCGCGCCCTGTCGTTCTCGTCCGGCGCGCTGTCCAGGATCTGCAGCACCTGCTCGAGCGTCGGCTCGGCACCCTCGGCGACCGCGGGCTTCAGGCGCTGCGCCTCCATCGTGCGGATGTCGGCCTCCAGATGCGCGCGGCGCTCCGGGTCCGTCTCCAAGCGCAGCAGCCCGCGCAGCGCGAAGAGGTAGTCGTCGAACCGCGGCGGCTCGGCCGGCTGCTTCTCGCGGCGGGCTTCCAGCGCCCGCAGGATGCCCACGAACGGCTGCCCCATGCTGGGGTTGGCGCGGGCCAGCGCACGGTAGGTGGCCACGCCCTCGTCGAAGCGACCCGTGGCGATCTGGATCTGGGCCAGCAGGTCCAGGTACGCCGGGTGGTCGGGCTGGGCGGCCAAGCCGGTCTGCAGGTAGCTCTCGGCCTCGGCGTGCCGCCCGACCTGCACGAGACCGCCGATCAGCTGCACGCGGGCCACGCCGTCGTCGGGGACCTGGCGCACGAGCACTTCGAGCTGCTTCACGGCCTCCTGCTGCTGGTTGCCCTCGAGGTAGAGGCGGACGAGCTTGCGACGTGCGTCGACGTAGCCTTCGTTGATGCGCAGCGCCTGCACGAGGTGGTCGAAGGCCGAACGCCGGCGGCGATCGACGCGACGCAGCTCGAGGACCGCGATGTCGTGGTGGGCGAAGTAGCAGCGCGGCTCGACCCGGAGGACGTCGGCGTAGGCGGAAAGGGCGCTGCCCAGGTCCCCCACGGCGATGCGGGCCAGGCGCTCGCGCTCGGATTCCGTCGTGGCCGCCTCCGCTTGGTCGCGGACGTCGCTGAAGCGCAGGCCGTACGCGCGCGCCAGGAGGTACAGGTTGGGCACCGTCTCGGCGCGGCGGGCGCGAAGCCCCCACTCGCGGACCAGGGCATCGAGCTGCTTGTTGCGGCGCCGGTCGCGGTCCTGCTCCTCGACGCCGGCGACGACGTCGCGCTCCCAGGGCAGACCCAGCAAGTACGAGCGCTCGGACTCCGCCGGCGCCGGCGAGGCACGGAGGAGGGCCAAGAACACCGCGGCACCGAGCAGCACGAGGAGCACGCGGGGACGGGCCGTGCGCGCGGGCGGGCGCGCGGACGGCGAACGGGGGGCATCCGTGGCGGACAGGGCGCGTCTCCAGCGGCCGGAAGCGGCCAGGGCGGCATCCTATCCCTCTACCGGGCACTCCCCCAGGACGTCCGCAAGGAACCACGGATCGCTCTTGGCAGCCGCGGAGGCCCCTTCCAGACGCACACCCGGGACGTGGCGCGCCAAGACGGCGAACGCAAAGGCCAAGCGGTGGTCCCCGGCCACGGAGACGGCGCCTCCGTGCAGGTCGCGACCGCGAACCACGAGGCCGTCGTCGGTCACCGTCGCGTCGCCGCCCAGCGCGGCAAGACCGCGCGCCACGCTCCTGCGCCGGTCCGTCTCCTTGTGGCGCAGGTGGGGCGCTCCCACGAAGCGGGTCGTGCCCTCCGCGGTCGCGGCGAGCACGGCGAGCACCGGGAGCAGGTCCGGTGCGGCGCCGAGGTCGACTTCGCCCGGAGCCCGCAAACGGTGGCCGGGCCCGGTCACGCGCACGTGCCCCGCGGCGTCGGCATCCACCCGGGCCCCCATCGCCTCGAGGATGTCGAGCACGAGGAGATCGGGCTGGCTTCCGTCCCGCGCGAGGCCGGGCACCGTGACGCCCTCGCCGCACAGCGCCGCGGCCGCGTAGCGGCCCGCGGCCGCGCTCGCGTCCGGCGGGATCGCCACGCTCCGGGCGCGCGGCTCCGCGCCCGCCACGGTCACGAGCATGTCGTGGCCGCGCGTCTCGCAGGCGCTCGGCACGCCGAAGGCGCGTAGCGCCCCCCGGGTGAGCTCCACGTAGCTCTCCGAGACGCATGGGCCCCGCACCACGATCTGCAGGCCGCCGAGGCGCGGCGCGATGAGCGCCAAGGCCGAGGCGTACTGGCTGCTGCGCGTCCCGTCGACGTCGACACGCCCGCCGCGCACGCCGCCGGCGATCACGCGGAAGCTGCCCGAGGCGCGCCGTCGGACGTGCGCGCCAAGGCGCTCGAGGGCGAGGCGCAGCGGTCGATGCGGACGGCGCAGCAGGGCCGGCCGGCCCGTGACGAGCGTGCGGGCGCCGGCGGGCCGCAAGACGGCCAGCGCCGTCGCCAGCCGGAAGCCCGTGGCACCGAGCCCCAGATCGAGCCGCAGGCTGTGGCGGCCGCACCCCAGGGCCCCGTCCGTCCATGCCCCCAGGGCAGACAGTGCGCCGGCCAAGCGCTGGACGTCGTCTCCGGGCGGGGCGTCGCCCTGGCGCACGATGCGTGGAGGCTCCGCGCAGAGTGCCGCCAGGACGCGCACGCGTTGCTCGATCGACTTGCTCGCCGGGACGTGCACGCCGAGCGGGAGACGAGGAGAACCCACGGCGCCAGCATGGGCGCGGCACCGAGGAAGCGGGAGCCTTTCGCCGCGCGTGCCCACGCAATCCGGACGCACCCTCCCGCGGGGGCTTCGGGCGGGACCATGCCTCGCTACCATCCGGCGCACCACGTTGGCGGAGGGACCCATGACGAGTGCGTTGGCGACCACGGACCTGGAGGGCTTGCGCTGCGTGAGCCGCGGCAAGGTGCGCGACATCTACGAGGTCGGCAACGACCTGCTGCTGGTCGCAACGGACCGCATCAGCGCCTACGACGTGATCCTCGACCCGCCGATTCCCGACAAGGGACGCGTCCTCACGCAGATCTCGCTCTTCTGGTTCGCGACGTTGCGCGATGTCGTGCCCCACCACGTGCTCGAAGCGGACGTCCGCAAGATGCCCGCCCCCGTGGCGAAGCACGCCGACGTCCTGCGCGGTCGCGCCTTGCTCGTGCGCCGCTTGCAGATGCTCCCCGTGGAGTGCGTGGCCCGCGGCTACCTGGTGGGCAGCGGCTGGAAGGACTACAAGGCCAGCGGCGCCGTGTGCGGCCATGCGCTTCCCGCGGGCCTGGCCCAGGCCGCCCGCCTGGATCCGCCGCTGTTCACGCCCGCGACCAAGGCGGAGACGGGCCACGACGAGAACATCGACATCGAGCGCGCGGGCCAGATCATCGGCATGGAGCGCGCCCGCGAGCTGGAAGCGAAGACGCTGGAGCTCTACGCCCGGGCCCGGGAGATCGCGGCGGAGCGGGGCGTGATCATCGCGGACACCAAGCTCGAGTTCGGACTGGACGAAGCCGGTACGTTGGTGCTCGGCGACGAGGCCTTCACGCCGGACAGCAGCCGTTTCTGGGACGTTGCCGACTGGCGCGAAGGCCAGAGCCCCAAGAGCTTCGACAAGCAGCTCGTGCGCGACTGGCTCGATGCCTCGGGCTGGGACCACGAGCCGCCGGCGCCGCGCCTCGCGGCCGAGATCGTGGCCCGGACGACGGCCACCTACCGCGAGATCTTCACGCGCATCACGGGCCGCGACCTCGACGAGGCCGTCGCCAACCCGACGTTTTGACGAACACGGGCTCGCCAGCGCCCGGCAACGCTCGCGTCCTGCGTGTTCAGGGCTCGGGGGGCCGCCGCCGATAGGGGTTGCGAGGTTGGGGCCGCGGCGGCTCCACGCATCCCCCGCCGGGGCGCGCGCATGGCACTGCAGGGCTCACTTGGACATCTCGGGCTGGCCGACCTGTTGCAGACGGGTCTGGCGGGCCAGGCCGCCGGCCTGCTCACGATGCGCAACGGCGCGGGTCGGGCCTCGCTCTACGTGGGCACCGATGGTCTCACGCTGCTCGAGCCCGACGTCCTGGACGCGGAGGACCTCATCCACGCGTTCATCCTCCGCGGCGTCCTGTCCGCCGAGGCCGTGGAGCAGGAACGCGGCGCAGGCCTGTCGGGCCTCCCCTTGATCGATGCCCTCGTGGGCCGGGGCGAGCTGCGCGAGGCCGACCTCACGGATGTCCTGGCCGGCTGGGCCGAGGACACGATCCTCGATCTCCTCACGTGGGACGAGGGCGACTTCCGCTTCGCCGAGGGCCCGCTCGAACAGCGTCGGCCGGGCCTGGTGTGCCGAACCACGGTCGACTCGGGCGCCGTCCTGCTGCGGGCGGCGCAGCGCCTCGACGAGCGCAACGAGATCGCGTCGTCCCTCGGCTACCACGCGGCGCTGGTGATCGGCTTGCCCGGCGTGCCCGTGGCACCGCAGCACATGGGCGACCCCGGGCCGCGCATGCAGCCCCTCCTCGACGGCGAACGGACCATCGACGAGGTCGCGCTCCTGCTGGGCATCGGACGCTTCGCCGCCCTCAAGGCCGCGCACGCGCTCATCCTGGCCGGAGGTGCCCGCCTGCCGAGCGCCGAAGAGCTGGCCACGTGCGTGGAGAAGCGCCTGGCCGACCACGGCTACCGCGCGTCCCGCGGGCTCGTGCTGCAGTGGCTCGAGATGGGCGGCCCGACGCCGCGCGCCTACGAGTCGCTGGCCCTGATTGCGCAAGCGTGCGGCCGGACCGAGGAGGAAATCGACGCGCTGCGGATGCTGGCGCAGCTCCGCACCTCGTCGGGCTCTCCCGGCGCGGCTCTCGGCACGCTCCGCGATGCGCTGATCCGTTACCCCAACCATCCGCTCTTGCTGCAGACGCTGCGCGACGCCGCGGAGGCCGCGGGCGACGTCGCCGCCTACGTCGACAGCACGCTGCGCATGGCGGAGAACGCGCTCCACGACGCGCAAGGCGAACGCGCCGTCGCGCTGCTCGAGCCACTCGTGACGGCCCAGCCCGAGGCCCTGGGCGTGCGCACGCTCCACGCCAAGGCGCTCGAACGCTGCGGTCGCATCGAGGAGCTCGTGGCCGCGACGCAGGACGTGGCCCGCCGGATCGGCCGTCGCTGCCGCACGCGCGAAGAGCGCGATGCAGCCCGCACGTTCGCGGACATGATCGATCGCAGCGCGCCCGAGCGCCCCGAGATCAGCCGCCGCCTGCGGTCCGCCCTCGAGCGCAGCGACAGCAAGCCGCGGCGTCTGGCCCTGGTGGGCTCGCTCCTCGCCATCCTGGCGGTGGCCGGCATCGTGCTCTGGCCGCCGAGCGCCGAGAGCCTCCTCGAGCGCGCGACCGTGGCGCTCGACGCCGGACGACGCGCGGAGGCGCAGGAGCTGCTCGACGAGCTCATCGAGCGCTACCCGGACAGCGCCGAGGCCGAGAGCGCCTTCCAGCTGCAGGCCCGCCTCACGCGTCCCGCCCAGCCGCGCACGACCACGTCCGCCATGGACCGGGCGCTGCGCGAGAAGCTCGAGAGCGACGCCGTGGCCGCGCAGGCCGCGCTGGGCCAGCTGCCCGCGGCCGAGGCGTGTACCCGACTGGAGACGTTCGCCGAGGACCTGGCCAAGGAAGAGGCCTCCTCGCTGCGCCCGAACGTGCTCAAGGAGCTGCGCCGCTACCTCGCGCGCGCCATGCACGATCTCTCGCGCGATGCGCGGAGCCGCGCCGAGGTCCTCGCCCAGGCGGCCAAGGTCGCCGCGTCCCAGGCCAAGGACGAGGGCCTGCTGCGCAAGTACCTCGCCGAGGCTGCCGACGCCGGGGACCCGACCTGGACCAAGGGTCTCGACGCGGCGTTGGAGGTCCTCGCCAGCTTCGTCGAGATGGAAGGCACCGCCACGCTGCACCAGCTCCACACGGATCTTGGCGGACACGCAAGGCGCCTCTCCAGCGCCGTGGCCGGAAACCAGGAAGGGCTGGACGCCTGCCACCGCGCCGTGCTCGCCCTCGAGATCGACGAGGCCTACCGCAAGGCGTCCCAAGACGGCATTCGCGAGCTGACGTACGGTCGCCTCGAGACTGCGGAAGAGCTCTACGCCAACCTCGAGACGCTGGTCCGGAAGGCGGCCTCCGAGCCACGCTTCGAGCCGCTCTACAAGGAGCTCGAGCGCCAGCGGATCCCCGGCTGGATCGACAGCAAGCGTCAGCTGATCACGACGATCGGACAGCGCGTTCGCGAAGGTCGCACGCACGAGAACAACGGCCAGCTGGCCGCCGCGTCCCAGGCGTACGCGAGCCTGCTGGGCACCTTCGACACGTTCAAGCTGGAGCGCTTGGCCCCGCTGCCCCTGCAGGTGCTCAGCGACCCGCCGGGCGCCGTGGTGGAAGTCAACGGCAAGCGCGAAGGCGTCACGCCGCTCGTCACGCACTACCTCTGGGGCACGCCCGTGACGGTGCGCGTGCTGGCCACGGGCTACGTGCCGTTCGAGCAGATCCTGGACTCGGGCGGCGCCAAGCCCGACTGGCAGGTGGAGGCACGCCTGGCCCCCCAGCCTCGCTGGGCCGTACGCGGCGAGCGCACCATCGACTGCGCCCCGGTCGAAGCCGACGGCAACGTGCTCACCGCCAGCCGTGGCGGGCGGCTCACCATGTACAACGGCGGCACGGGCTCGATCCTCTGGACGCGTGCCCTGGACACGCTGGAGGGCATCCGGTTCCGTCCTGCGTACGTCCCCGGACGGCTCTACGTGATCCTCGTCGACGGCACCGTGCACCTCATCGACCCGCGCGACGGCGCCCCCAACGGCCGCCTGTCCCTCGACCGGCCGACGGGCGATCCCGACGTCACGGGCGATGTCGTCGCCGTCCCCACGCGCAGCGGCAAGCTGGTCTTGCTGCGACATGGCTCCATCGAGCGCGAGATCAGCCTCCCGGCCCCGCCGAGCACCAACGTGGTCGCGGCGCACGGTGCCTTCTGGGTGGGCCTGGGCGACGGGCGGGTGGCGCGCGTGCACGTCACGACCGGCCGCCTCACGGTGGAGCGGATCGGTGATGCCGGCACGAGCGTGCGCGCGCTCGGCGGCGCCACGACCGGTGTCGCCGCCATCACCACCATGGGTGACGTCGCATTCGTCGGCGCCGATGGACGTCGACGCTGGGTCGTGACGGGCCAGGGCGACCTGCCGGGCCGTCCGGCGGTCGTGGGCGGCTACCTCGGCGTGATCGAGCGCAAGGGGCGCCTCCTGGTCTTCGACCTGGAGACCGGACAGCTCACGGGAACCTCCGAGCTGGTCGGCACGGCCCCGCACGGTCTCCTCGGCGTGGACGACGTGTTCCTCGCCGCCCTCGATGACGGCCGTCTCATGGCCATCGAGCCCGAAGGCCCCCACGTGCGCGTGGAGTCGGACATCGGCTCGACGTCACCGCTGCCGCCGGCCCGCATCGGGGCCGACCATCTCGTCGTCGCCCTGGCCGACGACGAGATCGGGCTCGTCCCCGTCCCCCGCCGCCCCGACGCCGAGTGACCCCAGAAAACGAGCCGGGTGAGATTCCTACTTCACGCCCCCGTCCGCATCCGCATCGCGGAGCGCATCCCGGCGTGAAGTTGGAATCTCACCTGGCTCGGTACGGTCCCGTCCAAGCCACGGACCACTCCCGCCGCAAGCACGTCCCGCATCGCGGAGCGCATCCCGGCGTGAAGCTGGAATCTCACCTGGCTCGGTACGGTCCCGTCCACGCCACGTAGTACCTGGGCGGCTCTACCTCCCCGCATCCCGCACGTCGACCACCAGCAGGAGCACGTGGCCCCCGCGGACGGCGACGGCGGCGATGAGGGGCTCGGCGCCCGAAGCCGCAACGGCGTGCCGGGCGGAGAGGTTGGTGCCTCCCCCGCCGACGAGGGCCAGCTGCACGCGCTCACCGCTCGGGCGGCGAAGCGCAAGCTGCCCGCCCCCGGGCGACGCCCACGTCGCCTCGGCCCGCACGTCGAGCACGCGCCCGGTCCCGGCGCGTTCCAGCGAGACGGACCCGAACACGCCGTCGAACAGCGACCACGTCAGCGTGCTGAAGCCCGCGGCCTTCTCGGCGACTTCGGTGTCGAGGTCGATGAGTCCGGGCACGCTCTCGCCCAGGCGGAAGCTGCTGCGCAACCCCATCACGGACGGGAAGGCCTGGCCCGCCACCAGCACGGCGCCTTCGGCCTCGAGCGATGCGCGGCGTGCAGCTGGCAAGGGAAGTCCCGGGGCCAAGACGCCCATCCCCCCCGCCGCGCGCCACGTCTCCTCCGGAACGGCGAGCAGGTCGACGCGCGCGTCCAGGCCGCCGAGGTCCTCCTGCTCGGCGCGGAAGAGTGCCTGCCGGACGTTCTCGAGCAGCTCCGCGGGTCCTCGCAGGATCCCGGCGCCGGTCGTGGTCATGCCCCAGCTCGCGTTCTCCTGCAGCAAGCCCTCCGGATCGGCCGTCTGCACATAGCGCGCAAGGTGCTCCTCCAGGTCCACGTCGTACACCTCGCGGGCACCCAGCTCCAGCCGTCCGTGGCGGGCGCCCAGGCGCAGGGCCAGGCACTTGTGGTCGTCGCGCCCCTCGGCCATCGCGGGCGGCTCGCCGGGTGTGCTCACGGCGAGACGCAGCTGCTCGACCGTGTCGCCTCGGCGCCAGGTCACCACGCGCTCCTCGCGCCGTCCGTTGGGCAGGACGAACCCCGTACCGACCCGGCGCACCCGCGTGGTCGGCAACGTCAGCGTCGTGAGCTCGCTGGCGCGAAGCGGCCCCTGCAGACCCGCCACGTCGATGCGTGCCGTCTCGAGGTGCTCGACTTCGCCGACCCACAGCTCGACCACGCTGCGCGTCTCACCGGGCAACAGGCGGGCGTAGATCTCGTGGCCCTCCACGAGGTTGGCCACGAGCGGGTCGAGCACGACGCTGTCCTGCGCGATCTCCACGTGGGAGCCCACCACGCAAGGCAGCTCCTCCTTGACGAACGCGACAGGTACCCAGCGCCCCGGCAGGAGCAACGCGCGCCCCACGGCCCGCACGGAGGTCTCCGGGGCCACGCGTTCGAGCACGGCGTCGATGCGGCCCGTGGGAAACAAGGCCGAGAAGCACCACGCGGCTTGCCGACGCGCCTCGTCGGCCAGGCTCGCCGGCACCCGTACGAACGCCTTGTCGCCGACGACGTCGATGCCGGCCCCATCCGTCATCTCGAACGCGGCTGCAAGCGGGTGGGAGGCCTCCCGCAACAGCTCGCACCACTCGTCGGGCGAAGCCGCCCAGCGCTCGCCGTCCGGTTGCATCTCGAACGGCACGAACGGCGTGCGCTCGTCGGCGGGATCCTGGTTCCACGTCGCGACGATCCCCTCGGCCACCTCGGCGCGCGCGATGAGATCGGCGGGCGTCGCCAAGTTGGGGCCGCGTACGGGAGGCGGTCCCACCAGCGGCCCCAGGTCGAACACGAGCGTGACCAGGGGGTCCCGCGCGGGCTCTTGCTCGTCGCCGTCCGGCCAAGCGGCCGCGCCGCCGGCGACGACGAGCACCCAGGTCGCCAAGAGGGTCGGCAGCATCCGGTGCGTGAGGCGAGGGGAACGCATGGCAGGGTCTCCAGGTCGGGGCGGGGATGCAGCGAGCCCATGGCGGAGCCCGCTGCACCGTGAAGGGGTGCGCACTGGCGAGGCGTGGAACGGCGGGTAGGACGCCGTCGCTACACAGGTGGCCGCGGATCCGGTGGAGCGGCCGGGGGGGCCGCCGGGTCACCGCGCAGCTGCGCAGAGCCAGCCCGACCCGTCGGCGCACGCGGACGCGTCTCCGCGCGCCGCGACTCGCCGTGGCGCCGCAGGAAGGCCCTCGCGTGCTCGCCCTCGGAGAGCGCGATCTCGTCCAGCACGTCCTCGCGGTGGCGGGTGGCCAGGAGGGCCACGAGCGCCTCCTCGGCGCTCGGCTCCCGCTCGAGCCGCGCCACCAGGTGGCGCAGCGACTCCGCCCCGACGACACCACCGCCATCGATCAGCGCCACGAGGCGCTCATCGGCCGCGGGCAGCGGCGCCGCGGCCAGGGCGCCCAAGGCCTGCTCGCGCGTCGTGCCGCGCGCCGTGAGACGCACGAGGGCGTCCAGGCCCTCGCTGCCCGCGCGGGCCAGGGCGCGACACGCCGCGAAACGCACACCGTGCTGGCGTCGCGCAGCGTCTTCCAGCAGCTCGCGCTCGCGCTCGGCCACCGGCCCAAGGGCCTGCTCCGCGGCCCGGCGCACGGGTCCATCCAGGGCCGCGTCCTCGGCCAGGCGCGCGAGCGCCAACGCGCAGCCCACGCCCTCGGCGTCGGCCAGGTCGGCCACCGCCTGCATCGCGGCAGCCAGTGGTGCCCGACGCACCGTGGCTTCGAGCAGCGGCACGCCCTCGCTCCACCGCGCCTTGCCCACCACGACCCCCGCCACCTCGTTGCCGCGTTCGGCAGCACGCACCCACTCCCGCCGCGCGACGGGTGACAGGGCACGGAGCCGTTGCTGTACGAGGGGCCTAGCGAGGAGCGGCGCGATGCGCTCGGTGTTCCAGGTGCCCACGTCGGCGGGTCGAGCCACGTCCAGGGCGGCCGCGAGCGCAACGGCCGAGCGGTCGGCAAGCGGGACCACCAGCGAGCGCCAGCGCGCGCCAGCCCGCGCGCGCTCGGCGAGCACGGCAAGCGCGGCCTCCATGAGGTCCAGGCGCCCCGCAAGGGCCTCGCTTAGGGCGTGCTGCCCCTCGGCTCCCCCGCGAACCCAGAGCAGCAAGGCCACGGGCCCGGCGTCGGCGGTCTGCCCGCGTGCGCCCAAGGCCGCGGCATAGCCCCGGGCCTCGTCCGCCGAGAGGGACCACGGCATCCGTCGCCGCAACACGGCCGCGGCGCCGGGTGCGCCGCCGCCGGTGACGTGGCGCCAGAGCACCTCCGCGGCCGCGGGGCCCGCGCCCCGCAGGCGCGTACGAGCCAGGCCGTCGCCGGCCAGGGCCGCCGCGACCGTGCGCGCCAGACCATCGTCTCGATCGATGGATCGACCAGCGTCAATCGCCTGGACGGATCCGTCGACCGGCAGCCTGGCCTCGCCGACAGGGGCGTCGGCTGGCCGGCTGGCGTGCTGCGAGCCCGAGCCCGAGCCCGTCGCGCCCCATGGCGCCACGCGGCCGCCCGCCAGCACGCCGACCCCCAGGGCCACCAGCAGCGCAACCGCCCAGCCCAGGCGGCGCCCGCGCAACCACCCGACCGGGGCGCCGCGCAGCTTGAGCCGGCCCTCGATGCGCCCGGCGGCTGCCTCGACGTCGATCCCGTGCGGGTCCCGAGGTCGCGCGGCGGCGAGCTGCTCCAGCGGATCGCTGGCGTCGGAACGGGAGGCCATGGGCCGGATCACGTCACGTCCTCGTGCGCATCGCGGGCCGCGCCCAGGGCACGCCGTGCGTGGTGCAGGTGCGACTTGACGGTGGCGTAGCGCATGCGCAGCGTCGCGGCGACGTCCTGCAGCGACAGGCCCTCCCAGGCATGGAGCAACACGACCTCGCGCTGACGCTCGGGGAGCGCCGCGGTCCACGCGGCGGCGCGCCCCAGCTCGTCCTGCATCGAGGGAAGCAGCCACGTGGGCGGCTCGCGACGAAGCGACATGGCCTCGGCCGCATCCGCTTCGTGGCGGCGGCGGCGCGCTTCGGCGCGATGGCGGTCCACGGCCGTGCGGCACACGATGCGATGCAGCCACGTGCCCAGCCGGGCGTCCCCACGGAACGCACCGCGCTTGCGCCAAGCACGGAACAGCGCCTCGGCCACGACCTCCTCGGCGACGTGGCCGTCCCCGGTCAGGCGCCAGGCGGTGCCCAAGAGCCGCGGGAGGTCGCGTCGCACGGCCTCGTCGAAGGCACCCCGCCCCAGGCGCGCCGCGTGCGCGTCCGCGAGCACCGCCCGCACCGGGTCTTCGGTCGGCGGGGTGCGCGGGTGGGCGAGGGGGCTGTCGGGCATCGGGGTCCAGCGGCCTGGCAGGTGCGGGCCAGGCGGTCGGAGGTTGGACGGCCCCCAGCCGCGCGAGGTCCAAGCCGCGAAGGGAAAGCCTATCGGATCGATCCGTTCTTGAAACGCATGGTCCCGCACCCTGGCTCGCCGGGTGGTCCGCGTTGTCGTACCCTCGCGCCGTGAGCACCGAAACCGCATCTGCCCCTGCGTCGCCGGCCTCCGCGACCGCGGCGCCCCCCATCCGCTTCGAGACCCGCCCGGACGCCTACCGCCACTGGCGGCTGGCCTTCGACGGGCCGATCGCCCGCCTGTCGATGAAGGTCGACGAGGCCGCGGGACTTCGTCCCGGCTACGTCCTCAAGCTCAACTCCTACGACTTGGGCGTGGACATCGAGCTGGCGGACGCCATCCGCCGCATTCGTTTCGAGCACCCGGAAGTCCGGGTCCTCGTGGTGGACAGTGCCATCCCCGGCATCTTCTGCGCCGGCGCCAACATCAACATGCTTGGCCAGTCCCCCCATGGCTTCAAGGTGAACTTCTGCAAGTTCACCAACGAGACGCGCCTCTACCTGGAGGACATGGCCGCGGAGTGCGGCGTGCACACCGTCGCGTCGCTTGCCGGCACCTGTGCGGGCGGCGGCTACGAGCTGGCCCTGGCCTGCGACGAGATCCTGCTCCAAGACGACGGCAACACCGCCGTCAGCCTGCCCGAGGTGCCCCTGCTCGGCGTGCTGCCGGGCACCGGTGGCCTTACGCGCGTCGTCGACAAGCGCAAGGTCCGCCGTGACCTCGCCGACCTGTTCAGCACGGTGGCCGAAGGCGTCAAGGGCAAGCGCGCCGAGCGCTGGAACCTCGTCGACAAGGCGATCCCCTCGAGCCGCTTCCAGGCGGCCGTCGAGGAGCACGCCCGGTCGCTCGCCGGCGGTGAGGGCCCGCGCGGCCGCAAGGCTGGCGAGCCCGGCGTGGTGCTGGCGCCACTCGGAGGCACCTACGCCCCCACCGGCGTCGAGCACCGTCACGTGACGATGTCGATCGAGGATCGCGTGGCCACGATCGTGGTGCGCGGGCCCGACGACGCCCCCCCCACCCATCCCTCGGCCGCTCGTGCCGACGCCGACGGCTTCTGGTTGCTGCGCATGGCCCGCGAGCTGGACGACGTCCTGCTGGACCTGCGCTTCAACCGCGTCGAGGTCGGTACGCTCGTCGTGCGCACCGAGGGCCAGGCCGCGCAGGTCGTGGCGCACGACGCGTTCGTGCTCCAGCACGCCGAGCAGGACTGGTTCGTGTTCGAGGCCTTGATGGCCTGGAAGCGCACGCTCAAGCGCCTGGACCTCACGGCGCGGAGCGCTTTCGCGCTCATCGAGCCCGGCTCGTGCTTTGCCGGCAGCCTCTACGAGCTGGCCGTCTCGGCGGATCGGGCCTACATGCTGGACGACCCGGACCGTCCGAACTCCGTGCAGCTGGACGCGATGAACCGCGGGCCGTTGCCGATGTCCAACGGGCTCACGCGTCTGGCCACGCGCTTCCTCGGCGACGAGGAGGCCCTCGCCGCCGCCTACGCCAACGACGGCCCCTACGACGGCCCCGCGGCCGAGGAGGCGGGCCTCGTCACGCTCGCCCCCGACGACATCGACTACGAGGACGAAGTCCGCATCGCCATCGAGGAGCGCGCCAGCCTCTCGCCCGATGCGCTGACGGGCATGGAAGCCAACCTGCGCTTCGCGGGCCCGGAAACGCTCGAGACCAAGATCTTCGGCCGGCTGTCGGCTTGGCAGAACTGGATCTTCATCCGCCCGAACGCCACCGGCGCCTCGGGCGCACTCACGCTCTACGGACGACCGGAACGCCCGGTGTTCGACTGGAGGAGGACCTGATGGGCAACGTCGACCTGCACGCCCGCATCCCCAACAACGTCGATCTCAAGGAAGACCGGCGTCTGCAGCGGGCGCTGGAGTCCTGGCAGCCCGACTACCTCCAGTGGTGGATGGAAATGGGGCCGGAGGGCTTCCAGGCCGACCAGATCTACCTGCGCACCGCGGTTGACGTGGGGCGCGATGGCTGGGCCCATTTCGACTACGTGAAGATGCCCGAGTACCGCTGGGGCATCTTCCTCGAGCCCGGCACGCCCAACCGCGCCATCCCCTGCGGCGACTTCGCGGGCCAGCCCGCCTGGCAGCAGGTACCGGGCGAGTGGCGCAACAGCCTGCGCCGGATCATCGTGACCCAGGCCGATACGGAGCCGGCCTCCGTCGAGCAGCAGCGCCTGCTCGGTCACACGGCACCCAGCCTCTACGACCTGCGCAACCTCTTCCAGGTCAACGTCGAAGAGGGCCGCCATCTCTGGGCGATGGTCTACCTGCTGCACTCCTACTTCGGCCGCGATGGCCGCGAGGAGGCCGAGGACCTGCTGCGCCGCCGTTCGGGCAACGCCGACAGCCCGCGCATCCTGGGTACGTTCAACGAGCCCGTCGAGGACTGGCTGTCGTTCTTCATGTTCACCACGTTCACGGACCGCGACGGCAAGTTCCAGCTGCTCGCCCTGGCCGAGTCCGGCTTCGATCCGCTGGCCCGGACGACGCGCTTCATGCTGACGGAAGAGGCGCATCACATGTTCGTCGGCGAGACGGGCGTGGGGCGCATCATCCAACGCGCCGCCGACGTCATGAACGAGCTCGGGACGGACGACCCCGAGGCCATCCGCAACCACGGCGCCATCGACCTGCCGACGATCCAGCGCTACATCAACCGCTGGTTCTCCTCGTCGGTCAACCTGTTCGGCGGCGAGATCAGCAACAACGCGGCCACCTACTTCGCAGCCGGCCTCAAGGGTCGCTACAAGGAAGAGGACCGCTTCCAGGACCACGTGGCCGTCGAGGGCATCTACGAGATGCCCGTCCCCCACCAGAACGGCGGGGACGTCGCACGCCTGGCTACCGAACAGGTACCGCTGCGCAACGCCATGAACGAGATCCTCCGCGACGACTACATCGGCGACTGCGAGTTCGTGGTCGATCGCTGGAACCGGGTCCTCGAGAAGGCCGACCGCCCGGAGCGGCTGTCGCTGCCCAACCGTCGCTTCAACCGCGAGATGGGCATCTACCGCGGCTTCTCCTTCGACCCCGAGGGCCAGCCGATCTCCGCCATCGAGTTCGAGCGCCGCAGCGGCGAGTGGCTGCCCACGGCCTCCGACAAGGCCTACGTCAAGAGCCTCATGACGCCGGTCCTCGAACCCGGCAAGATGGCCGCCTGGATCGCGCCGCCCCGCAAGGGCATCGACGGCAAGCCCTGGGAGTGGGAGTACATCCGCTTCGACAAGGCCTCCGTCGGCATCGGCCTCGGCGCCAAGCCCTCCCTGATCGGCTAGCTGTCGGCCGCCAACGAGAGCGGTAGGCGGCGGGGATCTCTTCCGCAGCTTGCCGCCCTGTGCTGCGGTAGGTGGCGGGGATTCCTTCCGCAGCTTGCCGCCCTGTGCTTGCGCCCGCAGGCGTGCCCTTCGGCAAGCTGCGGAAGAATTCCCCGCCTCCGTACGGGCTTTGCCGCCGACCTGGAGCGCAGACACCGGAGGACGGCGTCCACCGGGGGCGGTCCGCCCGGGATCAGGCACCCGCCTGCAAGCGCTCCAGCTGACGGTCGTGCGTACGCGACAGCAAGAGCAGCGCCAGGATCGCGCCCACGAGACACGTCGCAATGTCCCACTGGGTGTCCCAGATGTCGCCCTGCGTGCCGAGGAACGCCTCGGCCGCGTGTCCGCCCGCGACCGCGGCCCACCACTCGATCAGCTCGTAGAACGCGCTGATCGCAAGACACACCGACACGACAAGGAAGCGCAGCCACCCGCCGCGCCGCAACGGACTCGTCCGGAGCAGCACCTCGCGCACGACGAGCGCGGGCACGAAGCCCTGCACGAAGTGCCCGAAACGGTCGTAGGGGTTCCGATCCAGCCCCAAGGCATCGCGCACCCAGTCGCCCGCCGGCACCCGCGCGTAGGTGTAGTGCGCGCCCGCCAGCAAGCCGAGCGCATGCAGGACCAACAGGCGCTGCACCAGCGGCGTCAGGGGGAAGCGGTTGCGGACCACGAGCACGAGGGGCAAGCCCACGAGCACGGGGAACGCCTCCAGGAACCACGTCAGCGCGTCGTGCGGCCGAATGGCGGAGACGAGCGTGGCCACCGCGGCGACGCCGACGAGCACGTACGGCTCCACGCGCCGGGCGGCCAGCTCACGCATCGGCCCCTTCCCCACCCGTGCCCTGGGGCACCCCGTCGGCGTCGACGTCGTCGCGCGCGGTCGGGCACGAGCGCCTGAGGTGCTCGTACGAGAAGATGCCGCTGTCGTGGCCATCGCTGAAGTCGAAGCGGAGCGCGTAGGAACCGACGGCTCCTGCGCCCCGCAGGCGCACCTCGCGCACGTCCTCGAAGCGCGGCGGCTCGACCTGGCCCGGCGCGTGCCCGCGGCAGGCAGCACACGGACAGATCCAACGCAGGTAGGCCCCCGTGTAGCGGCTCTCGTGCCCATCGCGCCACGTGATCACCACGCGGTTGGCGTCCAGGTCCACGCGGACGGCTGCCGGATCGGTCGAGGTCATCGCGAGGTCCCTGGTCCCAGGAGCTCCACGAGCGTACGACGCAGATCCGCCAGGTCCTCCGCCTCGTGGCACGTCGACTCCGTGCAGATCGTGGCGGCGGGCCCGTGCTCGAAGGACGGGTCCAGGCGAACCCGGGGGTCCCGTAGCGCTGCCAGCCGTACCTCGCGCAGCAGCGCGGCGCTCGCAGGCCCCCGCTCCCGTAGGGCGACGCGGAGGACCGGCCCGCGGGCCAGGTCGACCAGGCGACGGGCAGCACGGAGCGCCCCCGCCCCGTGGAAGCCGTGTTCTTGCACGGCCCGCTCGTCGGCCACGGCGCGCAGCGCCTGCGTGCAGGTCTCCCGCTCCGCCTCCGTCGCCCCGAGGTGCAGGCGGAAGCGCACGGCGCGCGCCACGCCTTCGAGCGACGAACGACGGACCGCGAACAGGCCGACGTCCCCGTGGCCGAGCGTGGCATCGGCCCACGCACCCGTCTCGCGATCGCCCAGGTACGTGTCCATGCCCCGGGCCAAGGCCCGCGCCGCGGCCAGATGGCGTGCGCCGCGCTCGGACTCGAACCCCCGGGCCGTGGCGAGCGCCACGAGCGCGCCTCCGAGATCCGCGTAGTCCACGAGGAAGAGACGTCCGCCATCGCCCCCCGCCGCGTGCACGAGCACCTCGCCGCCCTCGCTGACGTGGGTCTTGACAAGGCGCTCGGCGGCCCGCTCGGCCGCGTCCAGTGCGTTCGGGCTGTCCGTCGCCACCGCCCACCGCACGAGCGCTTCGATGATCTGGCCGTTCTCGCTGGCGTAGACGTTCGTGTCCACGCGCGGCACCCCATGGGGCGCTCGTCCCGCGGCATCCAGCCTGTGGTACGCCTCGCCGGCGAGTCCCGGCGCATCCGCGTCCTGGCTGGCGCCGAAGGCTCCGCCCGGCTGCTGCAGCGTCCCGAGCATCCAGCGCACCAGCGGAGCACCGGCACGCATCCACCGCTCCTCGCCCGTCCGCGCGAACGCCTCGGCATACGCCATCAGCGCCCCCGCGTTCACGGAAACGATCTTCTCCGGATGCCAACGGTCCCAGCGGCCCTCGAGGCTGTACTGGTACATCCCGCCGGCCACGGGATCGATCAAGCTCCGCCAGGCCTCCAGCGTGCGAATCGCACGCTTCCAGCCCTGGGCCCCGCCCACGGGATCGGCGTACGAACGCTCCAGAGCGTCGAGCACGGGATCGGCCAGCGGGTACTTCTGCGGCCGGCCCCAACCCGCCGCTTGCTCGTCCCACGCGGCGTCCAGCCGCGCCTCGATGCTGCGCACCAACGCTTCGAGGTCCTCGGCGCGTCGCAGCGGACCGACATCGGCATTGGGATCGGCGAAGCCCGGGTACGGCCCACCGGCCGCCACCAGCTTGTCCACCTGGTCCAAGACCCGCAGCAGCGCGTCCGGACCCCGGTAGCCGCGTAGCGCCAGCACCGGCTCCCCCGCCGCCGTCAGGAACGCCGTCGTGGGCCAGCGGTAGCGCCGGAAGCGCTCGGCCAGATCCGGCCGCGCATCCGCGTCCACGTAGATGGGCAGGAAGCGCCGCGCCAACACGGCGCGCACCCGCGCGTCGCCGTACGTCTCGCGCTTCATCACGTGGCACCAGTGGCACCACGACGTGGAGACCATCAGGAGCACGACCCGGCCCTCGCGCTGCGCATGCTCGAAGGTCGAGGCGCCCCACTCGGCAAAGCCGCTCGGCGGCTCCCCCCGTGCCGACGGAGCCCCGACCGCGCAAAGTCCCGCCAAGACCGCAGCGAGCAGGGTCGCTCGCCTCACGGACGTCCGATCTCCTGGGCCAGGAAGGTGTGCTCGTCGAGCAGCTCTTCCTTGTACTGCTTGAGCGACGCGCTCCCGTGGCCGCTGTCGCGGTCGACGCGCAGCAGGATCGGGTGGTCCGACGTGTTCAGGTGCTGGAGGGCCGCGGTCAGCTTGCGGGCGTGAAACGTGTTCACGCGCCCGTCCTCCAAGCCGGAGGTGGTCAGGACCGCCGGGTAGGCCGCCCGCCCCAGGTTGTGGTACGGCGACCACGCGCAGATGCCCGGGAAGGCATCGGCATCGTCGGGATCTCCGTACTCCTTCGTCCACGACGCGGCGAACTGGAACTTGTGGAAGCGAAGCATGTCGATCAGCGGCACGCCGCAGATCACGGCGCGACACAGGTCCGGACGCTGGGCAATGACGGCCGCCACGAGCAGGCCACCGTTGCTGCCGCCCTCGATGGCCAGCCGCGAGCGATCGACCTTGCCGTCGGCCACCAGCCCATCGGCCACGGCGATGAAGTCGTCGAAGACGTTCTGCTTGTTCTCGAGGCACCCGGCCTCGTGCCACGCCTCGCCGAACTCGTCGCCCCCCCGGAGGCAGGCGATCGCGTACACGCCGCCCCGCTCGGCCCACAGCGCCCGCGCCTTGCTGAAGCCCGGGTAGAGGCCCACGCGGAAGCCCCCGTACCCGTAGAGCACGAGCGGCGTGGTGCCGCCGTAGGCCACGTCCTTGCGGCGGAGGAGGAACACGGGAATCTCCGTGCCGTCCTTGCTCGTGTAGCGGACGCGCTCGGTGACCAGGTTCGCCACGTCGATCGTGGTGGGCATCTGCTCGATCTGCCTCGGTGCCAGCATCGCCAGTCCGCCGGCTTCCGCCGGCTTGCCAGGGGCCGCGAGATCCACGACCCAGGTGCTGAACGGCACGCTGTAGGACTGGAAGCCGAACCAGAGGCGCGTGTCCCCTTGGCGCGTGCGCAGACCGCGGACGGTGCCGGGCGCCGGCAGGCGGACTTCGCGGGGCTCGTCGCTGCCGTCGAGCAGCCGCACGTAGAGGCGGCTGATCACGTCCTCGCGGATGAGCGCCACCACGTAGCGGTCGTCGACGACCGCCACCTCGTCCAGGACGGCGGTCTTGCTGCGCGGCAGCTCGAGCTCGTCCCAGGCACCGGGGGTGCCGTCGTCGTTGACGGGTGCCGTGTAGAGAGCGCGCAGGTCGGTGTGACGGTCGCTGTTCAAGAGGAACGTGTCGCCGATGCGATCCACCCACGTGCGGTCCGTCATGCCCGTGACGATCGGCGTCTTCACGAGGCCGCCGGGCACCACCTCGACCTGCCACGTCTCGTGGTCCTGCCAGGGCATGCCCTGCACCAGGAAGAGGTGCTTCTCGTCGGAGCTGCGGTACACCCCGCGCCACTCCAGCTTGGGTCGGCCGCGGCCGTAGACCATGACGTCGTCCCAGGGCATGTCCCCGAGCCGGTGGTGGAAGATGCGGCGGTGGTACTGCTCGTCACCCTCCGGCACGGACTCGCCGTCGGGGAGCCGGTTGTAGAAGAAGCCCTTGCCGTCCAGGTCCCAGGCGACGTCGGTGAACTTGCAGCGCGTGATCCGCTCGGGCAGGTCCTTGCCCGTGACGACGTCACGGATCAAGAGGTCCATGTCCTCGCTGCCCTTCTCGTCACGCAGGTACGCCACGTGCGAGCCGGTCGGGGAGACGAACCAATCCCCCATGCCCGCCGTGCCGTCCTCGCTCCAGGTGTTGGGGTCCAGGACCACGCGCGGGGTCTGGAGCGTGTCCTCCTCGTCCGTGACGTAGAGGACCGCGTGGTTGGCGCCCTCCGGGCGCTTCGTGAACCACATGCGACCGCCCTCGAAGGTCGGCAGCGAGCGCATGCCCGGCAGGTCGAGCTCCTCGGCGATCCGCTTCCGCCACGCGTCGCGTTCCGGCCACGCATCGAGGCGCTTGCGGACCAGCGCCAGCTGCGCCTCGTCGAACGCGACGACCTCGGGCGCATCGTCGTCCTCGGTCCAGCGGTAGGGGTCGGGAACGGCCTCGCCGTGCATCACGTCGACGACGTCACCGCGCGGGGCCGGCGGGTAGTCGAGCTTCTCGTCCGCCCGGCCGGGCGAGGCCGGCAGCGCGGGCAGCAAGAGGGCGGCAAGCAGCAAGGGACGGAAGCGCATCAGGACTCCAGACGACGTAGGACGCGCGGGGGAAGGGACCACGAGAGGGTGCCCCCACCGCGGCGAGGGACCCCCGGATACCCGATCGCGAGTGCGGCGGCCTTCTTGAGCTCGATGCGCAAGTCCGGCTGGCCGGTCAGGAGCCACGAGGCGAGCGCAGCGAGCGAGGGCTGGTGCCCCACGAGCACGACGCTGCCCGAGGCTTGGCGCAGCGCCGGATCGGCGAGGATCTCCTCGTAGGGCCCGCCCAGGGCCAGGGCCTGGCTCGTGGACGGAGGCGCGGCGTGGAGCGCCTGGGCCACGATCGCGGCCGTCTCCTCGGCGCGGCGCAGCGGACTCGTGACGACGGCGGGCGGCTCGTCGAAGAGCGTCGCCAAGCCGCGTGCCGCCTCGCGCGTCCGCTCGATGCCTTCGGGCGAGAGGCCGCGCTCCGCATCGGAGCGCGCACCCTCCACGCCGACGGGCGACGCGATGCCATGGCGCACGAGCACGACGAGCATGGGGCACGACCTCCGAGCGGCGAAGCATACGCCCCTTGCATGCGCGTGGCGGCCCCGGCGCGTAGCCTCGGCCCTTCGTGACCGTGCCGCGTCGGCCCCCGCCCGTCCCGTTGCCCGAGGCCCGCTGGCCCGACGCGCACGCTGCCGCATCCGCGCGCTTGTTCCAGCCGCTGCCGTTGGGGCCGCGCACGGCGCGCACGAGGACGTGGGTCCCGGCCATGGTGCCGTGGCGCGCCACCGAGGACGGTTTCGTCACACCGGGCAACCTCGACTGGTACGGCCGGTTCGCCCGCGGCCGCCCCGGTGTGCTGGTGGCGGAGGCCACCGGCATCCGCGACGTGAAGAGCGGGCCGCTCCTGCGCATCGGCCACGGCCGCTTCGTGCCGGGCCTGAGGAAGCTCGTCGAGCGCGTGAGGGACGAGAGCGAAGGCCGCACGCTCTTCTTCGTGCAGCTCATCGACTTCCTCACGGTGCGCCGCCGGCCCGAGCCGGCCAGGTGGTTCGCGCGGTGGTACCGGCCCCGGCCCGGCCACGCCGCGGCCCTGGCCCGCGTCACGGGGAAGGCCGAGCACGAAGGGCTCGACGAGGCCGCCCTTGGGACCGCGCTGCTCGAGGCCGGACCCGAGGCCTGGCGGGCCGTGCTCGATGACCGCGCCTTCGAGGAGCTCGAACGCGGCTACCGCGAGCGCGTGACCGACACGCACCTGCCCCACATCCGCGACTTGCCCCAGGTCCTGCCCGGCCTGTTCGCCGACGCGGCGCGACGGGCCGTGGATGCAGGGTTCGACGGCGTCGAGCTGCACTTTGCCCACGCCTACACCATGGCCTCGTTCCTGAGTCGCACGAACGACCGCGACGATGGCTACGGCGGCTCGCCCGAAGGTCGACTGCGCTGCCCGCTCGAGGTGCTCGACGCCGTGCGGGCGGCGGTGGGCAACGCGGCCGTCGTCGGCGCCCGCATCCTGGGGGACGAAGTGATCGCCGGCGGCAGCCGCATCGCCGACGCCTGCCACTACGCCGTCGCGTTGGCCGAGGGCGGCTTGGACGTGCTCTCGCTGAGCAAGGGCGGGCGCTTCGAAGACGCCAAGGTCCCACGCATCGGCGAAGCGGTCTACCCCTACACGGGCCCCAGCGGCCACGAGTGCATGCCGACCGTGCGCATCGACGAGCGCGGCCCCTTCGCGCGCAACCTGCCGCTCGCCGCGGCCGTCCGCCACGCCGTCCACGAAGCCGGCCACGCGATGCCGATCGTGGCCGCCGGCGGCTTCTGCACCTTCGACATGATGGAGGACGCCCTGGCTGCGGGCCACGCCGACGCCATCGCCAGCGCACGCCAGTCGCTCGCCGACCCCGACTGGTTCGAGAAGATCCGCATCGGCCGCGGCAACGAGATCCGCCGCTGCGTCTTCACCAACTACTGCGAAGGCCTCGACCAGATGCACCGCGAGGTCACGTGCAAGCTCTGGGACAAGGACATCGCCCCCGACGACACCACCACCCCCCGCGCCGCCGACGGCCGCCGCCGCCTCGTCGCGCCGCCCTGGCCGCAGGCCTGAGGAGGGCACTCCGCATGCCCCGGGCCCGGATTCGCTAGACTCGTTGGCCGCGTGCCCTGCGCGCGGTGGTGCGTTCCAGCCCGTCTGACCAGGGGGGTGCAAGCGTGGGATGTCGTCGGCTCTTGGTGCCAGCCCGACCGCTGGCCCTGCTCATGGTGTTCATCCTGCCCTTGGGTTGCGGGTCTGGCCGAGGCACCGCCGTGGCCCTGGTCGACGTCCAGGGCAAGCTGCGGGATCCGTTCGGGCGGCCGACCGGTGTCGGAACGCTCGTCACGATCCTGGGCCACGCCACGACCCAGGCCGATGACAACGGGGAGTTCTTCGTGCCGGACGTGGCCGTGCCCTACACGATCGTGCTGCACGGCGAGGACGTCACCCCCAGCGAGTCGGGGGCCATCATCCTTCGGGGACTCACGCGTCCGGACCCGACGTATCGCCGCGAGTGGGGAAGCGTCCTCGGACCGCATGAATCTGCCATCGCTGGATCGGCGCCGCCGAACACCGAGGTGGCGGGCGACCTGCTGGTCATGGGCAGCGCGGCTCGCCCGCACGATGCGCGCGTGGAGAGCGTGAGCACCACGACGGGGAACTTCGTCTGGAGCGTGCGCTGGGATGGCCCCGCTGCGACGACGGTCAACGTGCGCGCCCTGCGCTTCACACGCGATGGGGACGGTCGCCCCACGAGCTTCCTGGGCTACGGGGTGAGCTCCACGTCGCTGACCAGCGGGGTGAGCCTGTTGGGGTTCCCCATTTCGCTCACGCCCGTTGCCGCCCGCACCATCGCGGGGACGATCAACGCCCCGGCGGGCACGGATCTCTTTCGAGCCGCGCACCGACTGCGGTGGTCGCCTTGGGACGTCCATGTGCTCGACGACTACTTCCCGGACACGTCCTCCTTCGCGTTCTCCGTGCCCCACCTGCCCAGCCTCCAGCACGACCTGGAGCTCCACGCCTACGATGAGGTGCTCGGCGCGTTCACGCGGGTCCATCGCAATGACGTACCGGCAGGCGCGACGAACGTGCAGGTCGACATCCCACCCCCTTCGGACCTGCTGCAGCCTCCGGAGGACGGCGTCTTCGGACCGCAGACGATCCTCGAGGCCGACGTGCATCAGGACCGCGTGTACCAATTCGACATCGTCCCCGGAATCCTGGAATGGGATCCGGCAACGGATCCGTGGCCCGAGGGCGGGCGCTTCACCATCTACACCACCTCGCCAACCGCTTCGATCCCGGATCTCGGGTTCCTGGGCGTGACACTGCCCCCCGACACGCCCTACATGGCCACGCTGACTTCGTTCGGGCCGTTTGCGACGATCGATGAGGCCTTCGGTCCGGATGGACTCTACAACGAGCAGCGCGACGGCCAGTTCCTCACGAACCAACGCGTGAGGCAGGTCAGGACCGCACCGTAGGTTGGCCGATGACGGGGCGCCCTCGGAGGCGGGGCCCGACAGGCTTGCGTGGACCATCGCGGCGGGCGTCCGCGACCTTGCCCTCCTTCTCTCGGCCCTCGCCATGCCGACGGTCAGCGGGCCCGATCGAGTCAGGCAGCCTGGGCTCGAACCCCTCCACAGGGGCAGGGCGTCGCGCGCGCCAGCGCGCGGCACCTACCTCGGGTTCGACTCGACCTCGATCGGCAGGATCCAGAGCGGCGCCGCGCTCAAAGGGAGCGTGAGCGTCTGCTGGCGCGAGCGCACGTCGTTGCCCCAGGGGGCCTCGTCGGCGAGGGCGGTCGTCTCGATGCGGTAGCGACCGTCGGGAAGGGTCACGGCCACGCCGGGCGCAGTGCCCGGCGCGCCGTCACCGGCCCAGTCCGCGTCGGCGTCGGCGAGAAGCACGCCGCACCACGCCCGCTCGGGCGCCGAGGGGTAGGTCAGCAGCACGAGATGCGCCGCGCCCGCAGCCGGTTGCTCGCGCACGCTGCGATGGCCCTCGAGATGGCGCACGAGCTGGCGCAACGCGTACCACATGGGGGTGCGCGCCCCGCCGTCGCCCTCGGGCTCCACCACGCCGCGTCGCGGGCAGCCGGTGGCATGCGCGGCGGCTTGCGCGTCGCTTGCGTCCAAGGCCGACGCCACGTAGACGGCGTCCGCGCCGGCAGCGCGCGAGCGGAGCACGGTGCGGACGAGGTCGTACGCCTGACCGCGCCGCAACCACGCGAGCGCCGCGGCATGATCCCCATGGCGCGGGTCGCGCGCCGCGCGCACCAGCAACCGCCGGCGATTGCGCTCGACCGGGTCGGGACTGGTCCCCACGGGAACGCGCGGCTCGCCGAGCTTCTCCTCGGGCCCCCCCACCAGCCAGACGGCCGCGTTGGTCGCGCCCCCCTCGTCCAGGCGGCGGCGCAGGTACCGCACGTTGGCGACATCGTCCTCCAGGTGCGCGGCACCTCGCTGCGGCAGGACATCGTAGATGCGCGGCAGGTCGAGCAGCTTGGCGAGCAGGTCGTGCGCTCGCTCGGCGACGAGCCGCGCCTGGCGCGGTGCTACCGGCCACGACGCTTCGGCGCGGCGGCGCCACTCGGCCACGTCCGGGTGCGGCGCGTGCCCCAGCCCCAGCACGTCGATCGTGGCCGCGACCACGCGGACCGACGAGTGGGCCTCGTGCGCCGCGATCCCCGCGGCGTGCAGGAGCCGCATGTACTGGTCCGCGCTCCCGAGCCACGACGTCGGGAGGTCCGCCCGATCGAGCACCTGCACATGACGCACGGGGCGTCGAAGCCCCGGCATGTCGTCGACGCCGTCGCCGTCGTAGCGTTCGACGACGGTCCGCACGAAGCGCGCCCACGCGCTCCACTGGTCGCTACGCGGGGGCGTTGCGCCGACGGCCTCGCGCAAGGCCATGGCCACCTCGGCGGCGGGTAGCTCCTGGTGCAGCGTGCGCGCCCATGCGCTCTCTTCGCGCGCGACACCGGCCCACGGGTTCTCCGGGGTCAGCACGAGCACCGGGTCCAAGCCCGCCAGCTGCCACGTGAGGAACGCGTCGTCGAGCTCCTCGAAGCGGTAGCGGCGCACGCCCTCGCGCGGGGGCTCCGGCTCGAGCCGGGCCCAGGGCACGGGCGCGGTGATCACGCCGAGGCGTCCGAGGCCCGCGAGCGGCGCGACGCGGGCGGCGCGACGATGCCCGGGGTCCAGGGGATCCAGGCCCACGAGCCCGACCCACGGAGGGCCCTCCGGCTCGGAGGCCGTCGCCTCGCGACCCGCTCCCCCCAGCGACAGGGGCAGGGCGAGCACGAGGACCCGTACGGCGCCAGCCGCCCACGCCGAGCACGAGGATCGCCACCCCATGCACGGAGGATACGGCGTGGGGCGGCTTGGACCGCGCCTTCCGTGGCCTCACGCGCGCGGCGTCCCCCTCGGGTGCCACCATGCGCATCCCCCACGAGGACGACTCCCGGTCATGGCCCGCGACCCCCGCCGCGTCGACGTCCAGGCGATCCGCCACCCACGCGGCTGCCGCTCGTACGTGGTGGTGGACCCGCGCTCGCACGAGGCAGCGGTCGTCGACCCGCTCCTCGAGCACTTGCGGGAGACGCTCGAGGCCCTCGCCGCGCGCAAGGCCAAGCTGCGCTGGATCGTCGAGTCCCACGCCCATGGCGACCACCTGAGCGGGGCCACCGCCTTGGCCAAGCGGACCGGCGCGGCCGTCGTGGCCCACCCCGAGCACCCGTTCACGGGCGTCACGGTGCGCGCCGCCGACGGCGAGATCCTCGCGCTCGGCGAGAAGTCGTTGGTGGTGCGCCACGCGCCCGGCATCACCGGCGATGCCCTCGTCCTGGAGGCGCCGGGCGCGGTGTTCACCGGAGACGTCTTGCTGATTGGCAGCGTGGGCCTACGCGATGCGCCGGGCAGCGATGCCAACGCCTGGTTCGACACGCTGCACAGCCTGTTCGACGGCCGCGACGAGAACACGGTCCTGCACCCCGGCCACGACGACATGGGGCGGATCATGACCACCGTCCGCGCGGAGCGCACGGGCAACCGCTGGCTGCGCGAGAACGATCGCGACGCCTTCCTCGACCTGTACGCGGGCGACGACCGGCCGACCTGCCCCGAATCGACGCGCATCCTCGAGCTCAACCGCGAGGGCACCGAGCGCGTCGACCGGGACCTGGCCGCGGTCGGTGGGTACTTGAGCCCCGTCGAGCGCACCGAGGCCGATCTCCGCGAGCGCAACCAGCCCCTGGCGCCGGAGCCCGACGAGGCCCGGGTCCCCGCAGCGGGCCCGGGCGGCTACCTCCTGGGCGGCACGCTGGCGGCGGGGGGCACGGTCCTCGGCTGGTGGGTGCACCCGGGCCTACATGCCCTCTCGTTGGCGGCCGGCGTCCTGCTGCTTGGCCTGGGCCTACGCAGCCTGGAAGCCCGCCACCGCCGCCGCGCACGCGCCCGCGAGGAGCTCCACTACCTGGGAGCCCCCGGCGGCGACGCAGCGTAGGCGCGTCCGCCTCGGTAGGCTGCTCGCATGGTGAGCCCCGAGCCCGACGACGACCTTCCTCCCGACGCCGACGACGTCGGCCCCGATGACGACGCGCTCGCGCGAGAGATCGAAGAGGCCCTGGGCGGCCAGACCGTCGCCGAGCTCGCCGGGCTTTCCCGCGATGCCGCGGACGCGATGGATCGCGCCCCGCTCCCCCCCACGCAGGACGTGCGCGAAGGCGCCAAGGCGCGCGCCGTGGTCGCGGGCGTCAGCGGCGACGACGTGTTCCTGGAGTTCGGCTTGCGCCAGCAAGGCGTCGTGCCGCGCGCGCAGTTCGCCGCCGCGCCCGAGGTCGGGGACACCATCGAGGTGCACGTCGTCGAGCACGACCCCAAGGAGGATCTGTGGATCTGCGCCGCGCGGCCGCAGGTCCGCGGTGCCGGGGAACGCCTCTCCGTCGGCGACGTCGTCAAGGGCACCGTGCGCCAGGTCAACGCGGGTGGCCTCGAGCTCCAGGTCGGTCTCCAGTCCGCGTTCCTGCCCGTTTCGCACATCGAGCTCGAGCGCGTCGAGGACATGGAGCCGTACCTGGGCCGTGTGCTCGATGTCGAGGTGATCGAGAGCGACCCCGAGCGCCGCCGCCTCGTCGTCTCCCGCCGCGGCGTGCTGCAGCGCGAGCGCGACGAGCGTCGCCGCGGCGCCGTGGCCGGCCTTTCCGTTGGCGCTCGCCTGACGGGCCCCGTCACGCGGGTCGAGACCTTCGGCGCCTTCGTGGACCTCGGCGGCGTCGAGGGCCTCGTCCATGTCAGCGAGCTGGCGCACAAGCGCGTCGAGCGTGCGGCCGACGTGGTGCAGGTCGGCGAGATCCTCGAGGTCGAGATCGTCGGCATCGAGGAGGATGGCCGCCGCATCCGCCTCTCGCGCCGCGCGCTGCAGCAGGATCCCTACAGTCGCTTCCTGGCCGCCCACCCGGTGGGCAGCCAGGTCGAGGGAAAGGTGACGCGCATCGCGACCTATGGCGCCTTCCTGGAGGTCGGGGAAGACGTCGAGGGCCTCGCCCACATCAGCCAGCTCGCTCCCGGGGGTGTGGGAAGCGTGAAGGAAGTGCTCAAGATCGGGCAAACCGTCACGGTCCGCGTCGCCTCCATCGAGCCCGAGCGGCGGCGCATCGGCCTGTCCCTGCTGACGGAGCGCGGCGACCGCCTGACCGACGACGTGGCCGACGACGCCACGATCCGCCAGTACGCCAAGGGGGGGCGCGACGGCGACGCCGAGCCGACCCTCGGTGACCTCTTGCGCCGTGCGCTGGAGGGCAAGTAGGAAGCGATCCACGCGGCCCGTGGATTGCACGGGGAGGACCGATGCCCTCGCACGCATCCGCACGCTGCCGGCTCCTGGGGCTCGCCTTCGCGGCGCTCGCGGCAGCCGGCTGCGGCGGCGGGACCTCGGTCTACACGGGTCCGATCGGTGACGAGGTGCCGGGGCTGACGGGCCCCGACCGGGTCACGTTCGAGACCTTCGAACAGAGCACGAGCCCGGAGATCCAGCCTCTGGAGCTGGCCCCCGGCATCGTGGCCACCAGCGAGGCCAACATCTACGTGGCCGGCGAGCCGGCCAGCTGGGGCCTCGGCCCCTGTGTCGCGCGTCCGACGTCCGGCCGCAACCTCCTCGGCGCCAACGGTGTAGGTGCGGTTTTGCACATCGCCTTCGATCCGCCCGTCGCCCGCGTGGACCTGCAGGTCTCGGCGCTGGAGGACTCGCAGGTCACCCTGGAGGCCCTGGACGTCAACGGCCAGGCCTTGGAGACCGCCCAACAGCTGGTCGGCCCCTGCCCCGTGGCTCCCGGGCGGGTCACGCTGGCGCCGCCGGTCCAGGAGGACGTCATCCACGCCATCCGCCTGATCGGGTCGTTCCTGGCCATCGACGACTTGCGCACCTGGCGCGACGCGACGCCGTAGCGCACACCCCCGGCGACTACGAGGTGCCCGACGGGCGCGCCGTCGCCGCGGCGATCGCGTCGAGCAAGTCGCGGTCGATGACCTCTTCCGCCGCGGCCGGGGCCCCGTAGCGGGATCTCGTGAACAGGTCGAGGGCGCGCGCCGTGCGCTCCGCGAGCGACGGGGCAAGTCCGGCGGCCTCCAGACGTGCGCGCACGTCGTCGCCCACGAGCGATGCGGGACGGGCACCCACGCGCTGGGCCACCCACTCCGTGAACCGCTCGCCCACGTCGGGCCTGCGCTGCTCGAGCGCCGCGAGCAGCGCCTGCCACGCGAGCGGCGGCGTGGGCGTACCCGGCGCGCGGCGTCGCCGGGAACGGACTACCACGAAGCCGACGACCGCGGCGAGCAGCGCCGCGAGCCCCGTCCCGAGCGCGAGCGCAAGGGTCGGGGTTCCGCGCGGCGGGGAGCTGCCGCGCCGCATGCGATACGCCTCGGGCAACGGAAGTGCGTCGGAGCGGGCCGTGAGGTACTCGCGCGTCTCGGGGTCGTAGCTCGCAAGCTCGAAGGGGTCCAGCGCGGTGCGGCCCGGCTCGGTGGCCACGAGGTCGTAGGCCACGACCCGCTCGCCCGCGTCCATGCGGTCGGTCCTGCCCAGCACGTGGAAGCCCGACACGCCACCGTGGCCGGGGGGCGTGAGCAGCTCGAGATTGCCCGAGCCGGACACGCGTACGGTGACGCGCACGATGCGCTCCGCAGCTGGTGCCAGGGGCTCGAGCCGTGCCGTGATCCGGAAACGCCCGATGGCGTCCACCCACCCCGGAGGCCGCCCCTCCCGAGGTGGTTCCCGGACCTCCAGCCGCACCTCCTCGCCGGTCACGTCGTGCTCGACGACTTCCCCGGGCACACGCGTGCCGAGCAGGCTCTCGCTCCAGTCCTTGCCGGCGCGCAAGACCAGCTGCGGAGCCCGGAGCGTGTAGGCACCCGGCTCGCTGACGCGCCACGCCCTGTGCACGGTGATCGTGTCGTAGGTGCGCCCGGCACGCATCGTCCGTTCGCGGACCCCGTGCACGACGTTCCCGTCGAGGACGAAGCGTGCGTGGCCCGTCGTGCTCGCGGGCACCGGGTGGGCCCCGGCCGGCAGGTCGGCTCCGAACGTGACGCGGACGGGGAGGTCCAAGGGACGCGAGACGTCGGGCACGAGCCAGGACGGCCACGAGGCGTCGAGGCCGACGCGCAGCACGTGTTCCACGCGCTCGCCGCACACGACCTCCTGGGGGTGCAGCTCCTGCTCCACGAACGCGTGCACGACGCGCTCGTCCGCGGCCGCCGGCTGCGCGGCGGCACCGAGCAGCAGCAGGGCGCCGACGAGGTGGCATGCGCCCCTCACCAGTCGCGCTCCACCTGGGCACCCTGGCGTGCGCGCTCCTTGGCCCGCAGCGCGGCCTTCTCGGCCTCCTTGGCGGCCAAGACCTCGGACAACCGTGCGAGGTCTTCCTCGGTCAAGGCCGTCGCCGCAGCCCCCGGGAGCTCCGCGTCCTCGGCGCGCGGCGCCGCCTCGGGGGGCGCCGCGGGGGTCGGACGTGGCAGGGGCCTGGGGCGCGGGCGTGCGTTGCCCGCCTTGCGCTCGCGCAGGCGCTCGAGCAGGTGCAGGGCGCGCTCGACGTTGCGCGCCGACGGTCCGTCCCCCTCCTCCCACGCCGCGCGGGACCACGCGGCGAGCGCTTCCTCGACCGAGGCGACGCGCTGCTCCCGGGCCACGATGTCGTCGGACGGCGCACCGGCAAGCGCTTGGCCGCGCTCCCACGCCAGACGCGCGCGAAGCGCCGCGGCCGCAGCACCCGCGACGCGCTCGCCGGTCACCTCGGCGCGCGCCTCCGCGCGGGCGGCCAGCTCTCCCGCGAGCCTCGCCTCGCCACGGCGCCACGCCGTCCACGCGGCGTCGTAGCACAGCGCGGCCGAGGCCTGCTCGCCGCGTCGTGCGAGCGCGTCGTGGAAGCGCACGTGCGCGGTGTCCAGATCGCCGCGCGTCCAGGCGGCACGACCCGGTTCGGTCGCATCCTCGCAGCCCGCGAGCAGCGCGATGACGCCAAGGAGCGCGAGCAACAGGACGCGGTTCATCGGCCCGCCCTTCCGGCCCCCGCCAGCAGCCAGAGCCCGCCGAAGCAGGCCAGGACCAGGAGCAACCGCCACGCCTCGCCCGGCTCGTCCTGGGCGTCGGCCCGTTCGACGCGCCGTGCGCGCACGTCCAGCTCGTCACGGCGCAGGTCCAGCAAGACGCCTTCGGGCGTGCCGGCGTCGATCGCGCGTGCCGTGCCGCCCGTGGCCCCGGCCAGGGCCTCAAGGGCCGCGAAGCTGGCGCGCGACAGCACGTCGCGACCCGCGGCGTCCTTCACGAACCCGCCGGCCCCGTCGGGGATCCGTGCCCCCTGGGCACTGCCGAGGGCGAACGCGTGCACGCGCACGCCGCCCGCCGCCAGCTCGCGCGCCGCGTCCAGCGCGTGGTCGCCGAGGTCCTCGCCGTCGGTCAGGAGCACCAGCGCGGCCTCGGCGTGTGCGCGCGTGGCCAGGGCCGCCGCCGCGGCCCGCAACACGGTGGCGATGCGCGTCCCGCCCACGGGGACCGACGTGGGGTCGGCTTCCAGGGCCCGCCGCGCCAGCGTGTCGCCGTCGCGCGTCAGGGGCACGAGCAGGCGCGCCTCGCCGGCGAACGCCAGCAACGCGGCACGGTGGCTTCCGAGCTCGGCGCCGAGCGCCGCGATCTCCGCCTGCGCTCGTCCCAGCCGATCCGGCGCCACGTCCTGGGCCCGCATGCTCCGCGACACGTCCAGCGCCACGACGAGGTCCAAGCCGACGGTCGTGGTGGCGGTCTCATCGCCCGCCCGCGGACCGGCGCCCGCCAGCAGGGCCGCGCTCGTGGCCAGCGCGGCCACGGTCGCCACGCGGCGCGCGCGCGCACGAGGCAGCACGCCGCCTCGGCGCACCCCGAACAGCTCGCCGCGTCGACGCGCCTCACGACGCCGCGCGACGAACACGACGCCGGCGACGACCGGCGCGAGCGCCAGCCAGGGCAGCCAGTGCGGCCGTACGACGAGGTCCAGCACGTTCACGGTCGCACCGCCAGGACGCTGCTGCCCAGCAGGGCGGCAAGCAGGAACAGGACCAGGGCCACGCCGATGACGACCGCGTGCAGGGGACGCCAGCGCTCGCGACGCTCGATGCGGTCCGACCGCGTCAGGTCGTCGATGCGTTGCCAAGCCGCTTCCACGGCCTCGGCATCTTCCGCGGCGTGCACCTCGCCGCCGGTGGCACGCACGGCGTCGAACCAGGCGGCCGAGCGCGCCGCGGCCTCGGCGGAGGGGGTCGCGCCCACCGTCACCACGTGCACCACCACACCCTGGGCCCGCGCCCACTGCGTGGCGTGCAACGGGTCGATCTCCCCCGGCCGGCCCGTACGCGCGACGTTCTCCTCGCCGTCGGTCAGCAAGACGGCCACGCGCCGCTCGCCCGGGACGGTCGGCGACAAGACGTCCACGAGACGCGCCAGCGCCGTGCCGATCCCCGTGGCGTCCTCGGGGCCATCGGCCGCGACGGGCTGGATGGCGTCGAGCCACGAGAGCAAGGCGTCGTGATCGGTCGTCGGCGGCGCCAACAGGTCCGGGTAGCGGGCGAACACGAGCAGCCCGATGCGATCGCGCGGTCGTGCCGCCACGAAGGCACGGGCCGCGTCCCGCGCCACGTCGAGCCGCATGCGCTCGCGGTCGAGGTCGCGCGCGCGCATCGACGAGGAGACGTCCAAGGCCAGGCCCAGGTCCGCCGCGGGCATCGGCTCCGCGTCCGCGTACGAAACGCGTGGGCCCGCCAGCGCGAAGACGCCCAAGGCCAAGGCGACGGTGCCGAGCACGGCGGGCAGTGCCACGACGTGGGAACGGGTCGATCGCGGCAGCGGCCCCGCCGCCTCGATGGCGTGCAGCGGGGCCAGGCTTCGTGCACGAACACGCGCCCGACGACGCTGCCACGCCGCCATGGCCACGGCCAGCCAGCCGAGCAGCCAGAGCGGCTGTTCCAGCACCACCTGGGCCACGACGACGCTCACGGCGCCTCCGGGTGCAGCAAGCCGACGAGGTGGGCGGTGGTCGCGAGCGCCACCTCCGTCGACGTGGGGCCCGGCCGATGCGCCCCGTACTTCACGCGATCGGCGAGACCCACGAGGGCGCCGGCCCGGGCCATCGTGTCCGAAGCCGCGCGGTCGCCGAGGGCCTCTTCGAGCCCACGCAGCAAGCGGTTCGTCGCCAGCGTGCGGGCGTCCACGCCGCGTGCCGCGCCGAGGGCCGCACGAAACACGTCGGAGGCCGCGACGACCTGCGACGCACGCGTGGACGCATCGGACGGGTGGGCGGGGCCGAGTGCGGCGAGGTGGGCGGACCACGTGGGTGCCGAGGGGCTCGGGTCCGGTCCAGTGGGCAGCGCATCGTCGATCACCGAGCGTCGGCGACGGAGCATGAGGGCCACGACCAGCAGCGCAAGCAGGGCGCCGAGGCCTGCCGGCAGCGCCCACGGTAGGCGTCGTGCGGGCTCGGCGAGCGGAGCGGGCGGCCCTTCCACGTCGAGGTCGCGCGGATCCACGCGCGTGGCCACGCGCACGTCGAGCACGTCCCCACGCACCGCACGCAGCACCCCGCCACCCGGTTGCGCGACGCGTAGCGTTGCGGCCGGCACGCGCAGGTCGTCCAGCGCCAGCGCCTGGGCCTCGAAGCGTCGTGTCTCGCGGATGCGTCCGTGGGCCTCCTCCCGCGAGACGTTGACGACACGCGCGACGAGCGGCGTCAGGTCGGACGCCTCGAACGAGGACGGCCCCGTGCCCTCGGGCCACGTCCGCTCGACCACGACCTCGAACGGCACGCCGGGCGCAACCACGTCGGGGTCCAGCGTCAGACGGAGGTCCATGTCGGGCCCGCCAAGCGGCCGCTCGCCGCACGCCGCCATGACGCACGCGGCCACCGTCAGCAGCAGCACCCTTCTCATCGCTTCAGGCCTCGAAGCTCGCGCATGCGGAAGAAGGCCAGCAGCGACTGGGCAACGTGGTCGCGCTGCTGCAGGCGGGGCACGAGGAGATCGAGGCGATCCACCCCGGCGCGCGCCAGCGCCTCGGTCGTGCGCGCGTCCCACGCGCGGCGTCGCTCGTCCCACGCGCGGCGCGTAGGCGCATGCGAGGTATCGACGAGTCGCTCGCGGCCTCCCTCCGGATCGCGCACGCGGAGGAGGCCCGCCCGCGGCAGGTCCGTCTCGGGGACGATCACGCGGACTGCGATCACGTCGTGGCGGCGTGCCGCCAGCGACATCGCCGCCGCCCAGTCCTCGTCCTGGAAGTCGGAGATCACGAACACGACGGCGTGACGCCGCACGACCCGACGAACGCGATCCAGCGCCTCGGCCAGTCCGCCGCGACCGGCCTCTCCCCGGAGCACGAGACCGTCGCGCACGATGCGCATGGCGTGGCCCGGCCCCCGGCGCGGCGGCACGAACGCGTCGACGCCGCGGCTGAAGGCGACGAGACCGACGCGATCGCCCGCCCGCACCGCGTTCATGGCGAGGCAGGCCACGACGCGCGCCGCGCTGTCCCGCGCACGGTAGGCCCCCCATCCGCCGCCCATGGACGGCGAGACGTCCAGCACGAAGACCACCGCGAGGTCGCGCTCGTCCGTCATGGTCTTGACGAAGGGACGCCCCATGCGCGCCGTGACGTTCCAGTCGACCAGCCGGGGATCGTCGCCCGGGTCGTACTCGCGCACCGTGTCCGGCTCGATGCCCGCACCGCGGAACACGGAGCGATACCCACCGGCCAGCGCGCCCGAGGCCAGGCGGCGGGCCTGCACCTCGATGCGACGGACCTCGGCCAGGAGCTCGGCGAGTTCGGCGTCGGAGTCCGTGACGTCGGGCATCGGGATCGGCGCCCCGCGGGGGCCTCGCTCCTTCAGGGAATCGGCACGTGGTCGAACAGGCGCGTCACGACATCCTCGCCCGTGACGCCCTCCGCCTCGGCCTCGTACGTGGTGAGCACGCGATGGCGCAGCACCTCCAGCCCGACGGCCTTCACGTCCTGGGGCGAGACGTAGGTCCGACCATCGAGGAAGGCCCGCGCCCGCGCTGCGCGCACGAGCGCGATGCCGGCGCGCGGCGAGGCGCCGTAGAGGATCAGGGGCTTGAGCTCGGCCAGGCCCGCGGCGGAGGGATCACGGCTGGCGACGAGCAGGTCCGTGACGTACGTCAGCAAGCGGTCGTCGACGTAGACGTCGTCCAGCACGGCACGGGCCGCCAGGACGTCGGCGGGCGTGGCGACGGGCGAGGCCTTGGGCGTGCGCGTCACGTCCATCATGCGCCGCAGCACCTGGTGCTCGTCCTCGCGGCTCGGGTAGGTGACCACGACCTTCAGCAGGAAGCGGTCGATCTGCGCCTCGGGCAGCGGGTAGGTGCCCTCCAGCTCCACGGGGTTCTGCGTGGCCAGGACGAGGAACGGTGACGGCAGCTGATGCGTCTCGCCG
Source organism: Planctomycetota bacterium (assembly GCA_050248855.1). Taxonomy (GTDB): domain Bacteria; phylum Planctomycetota; class PLA2; order PLA2; family JAEUHO01; genus JACKGW01. Next base: position 216,123 of record JBFWRP010000001.1, read on the forward strand.
GCCAGCGTGACCGTGCGCTCCTGCATGGCCTCGAGCAGGGCCGACTGCACCTTGGCCGGGGCACGGTTGATCTCGTCGGCCAGCACGATTTGCGCGAACACGGGCCCCTCGCGCACGGCCCACGTGCCGCTCGCCGGTTGGAAGACCTGGGTGCCGAGCAGGTCGCTGGGCAGCAGATCGGGCGTGAACTGGATGCGGCGATGCGAGCAGCCCAGCGCCGACGCCAAGGTCGACACGGTCAACGACTTCGCCAACCCCGGCAGACCCTCGAGCAGCACGTGGCCGTCGGCCAAGAGGCCCAGGAGCAACGACTCCACGAGGTCGCGCTGGCCTACGACGACACGCTCCACCTCGTCGACGACGCGACCGAGGAAGGCCCCGGCTTCGGCGACGCGGCCCTCGAGGGCCTCCATGTCCACCGACGTCACGGACGGTCGAACCGCAGGAGCTCGGGGTCGATCGTGTCGAGTGCCTTGTCCAGGCGCTTGACGTCCTCGGCCCGGGACGCCGCGTCCAGCCGCGCACGCAGCATCTGGGCCGTCTCGCCCGGTGTGATGCCCATCCCGTCGCGCGTGCCGGCCGTGTCCGGCCCGCGAGCGAACGAGGCCAGGATCGCCTCGAGCGCCGCGCTGTCGTCGTCGGCCTGCAGGGCCACGCGGGCCTTGGCAGCCAGCGCCAGGGCGACACGGTCGTCCACGTCGTCCTGCGTCTCGGGCCAGCGTGCGGCCGTGGCCTCGAAGTGCACGATGGCCCGGTCGTAGGCCTTGATCGCCTCGGAGAACCAGCTCCCGCGGCGCCACTGCTCGGCGGCCTCGACCTCGGCGAGACCGGCGAACCAGTGCATCGCGTCGGCGTCCGCTTCGCGCGCCATCAGGTCGCGGGCCAGCTTCTCCAGGCCATCGGCGCCGCCCCGCGTCTTGGCGATGGTGCGCCAACGCTCGTGCAGCAGGGCCGAGGTCGGAAAGCGCTCGAGGCCCGCTTGGAGTGCGGCCTGGACGTGCCGATCTGCGCCCAGCCACGTCAGCAGGTCGACGTGCCACGCCAGCTGCGTGTCGGTCCCCAGGGGATGCGCACGCAGGATGCCGTACGCGGCGTTCAGATCCGCGATCCACACCGGCGGGAAGCGCTCCTTCGCCATCACGGCGGCCTTGATCTGCTTGTAGCGGCCCTCGGCGAACACCTGGGCGATGGCCATGGACAGGTAGGTCGTGTCGCCGACCGGGATCTCGGCCATGGCGCGGGTCGCGCGCTCGTAGGCGGTCTCCTTCTCGGCGAGGTGGTAGGCGGCGAGCGCGATCACGGCGTCGGTCCGCCAGCCCTTGGCGCCGAGGCCCTCGGCCTCGCGGCCCGTGGAGAGGGCTTCTTCGAACAGCGACTTCGCCCAGCGCTCCGCCTCGCGCTCGGTCCGCGTGCGGACGTAGGGCGACTCCAGGGCCTGCTGCAACAGCGACGCGGCCAGCTCGATGCGGACGCCCGGGTCCTCGGGGTTCTCCCGAACGGCCTTGGCCTTGCGCTCGGCGTGGGCCACGAGGCTTGCGTCCTCCAGCACGATCGTCGGCGCGGGGTAGCTGGCGCCGCCCAGGGCGTCGGCCCAGGCATCGGCGTCGACCGCGTCGCTCTTGACGTCGAGACCGCGATGCACGACGGCCAGCCAGCGGGCCAGGGTGCTCGACGACGCGAGCCGATCCAACGCGGCGACGAGCTGCTCGCGATCCGCTGCCTCGAGCGGCGCCTTCAGCGCCTCCGCCAGGGCATCGACGGCCGCCGGCGCCTCCATGGCGGCCAGCGCCGCACGCGCCAAGCGGGCTTGCTCCGGGTCGAGGCTGGCCAGGCCCTCGCGCACGAGGCCCAGCTGCGCCGCGTCGGCGTGCTTCCTGGCGGCCTCGAGCAGCGCCTTGCGCGTGTCGGCGTCGCCCTGGCGGAAGGCGGCTTCGACGGCGTTGCGGTCCTCGGCGGCGCGACTGGCCACGCGTTCCAGGACGGGTCGGTCGCCGCGGATGATCACGGGCTTCTCGACGTCCTCGTCCGGCACGCGCTCGCGGATCGCGGCGAACACCGAGGCGGTGTCATTGGCGTAGTAGGCGTCGTAGACCTCGTTGCCCTCGAGGTCCACCGCGATGTGGCGCGGCGCGATGCGCCGCCCGTCGCAGAAGCGCTCGAAGAGATAGGGCTCGATCGCGATGTGCTCCCCGCACGTCACGCTGCCAAAGCGCGGGCAGAGGATGCGCCGGCCCTGCTCGTCGAAGTCCTTCGGGTTGTGGCGGTACACGGAGGCGATGACGCACACGTACTTCTCGTACAGCGCCGCGATCTCCGGCTGGCGGTAGCGGATGCCGGCGTAGTGCTCGCTGGCGATCTCGCCGTCCATGTTGATGCAGACGAGGATGGGCTTCTTCGTCTCCTGGCTGACGGCGACCGCGTCCTCCCACGTGCGCTCGAACGGGATGAGGACGGGCTTGGCCCAGTCCTCGGCCGTGGGTGCGGGCCACATCATCTCGCGGGCGCTGCCTCGCGGAGGCGTGCGCGGTCCGCCCACGTCGTTCGGAGCCGTGGAGCCGCGCGGGTCGGCCCGCTGCGGGTCCGTCTCGGGGGCAGGTGCGGGCGCCGGCGTCGGCGGGTCCTCCTCGGCGGCCACCTGCGTGGCGAGAAGGGCCGTGGTGAAGGCGAAAGCCCAGGCCGAGCGCACCAACCAGGGACGGGCGCGCCCGCGGAGCGACGTGGAGACGGTCATGGTCGTCACCTCCGCCCCCAATGGTACGGAGGCGGAGGGTGACGTGCGATGCGGGCGCGAGACCTCCGACGAGGGTGTTCCCGTCCGGTAGCCGCATGTCCCCGGGGCGACTCGCGTGGGTGATGAAGGCGAAACGGGAAGCTCGCCTGGACCTGTCAGCGAGGCGGGACGGCCGGTTCGTCGTCGGGCACGATCTCCTCGTCCACGAGCTCTTCGGGCTCCTCCGCCTGGTCGAACAGCGCGGCGTCGTGCAGGCCAAGGCCCCCAAGGTCCGAGCCCACGGGCGTCGAGCGGAGGCCGGCCACGCGCAGCGGCGCCAAGCCCGGCTCGAGCTCACTCTGCAGGTACTCGCCGTTGTCGACCCGGATGTGCGGCACGAGGGGTCGGGCGCGCTGTTCGAGGGGAACGGGCCGGGACCCGAGCTGGGCCAGCTCGGCATCTTGATCGAGCCAAGCAGGGCCATGGCCTTCCAGGTAGACGCCCGCCACGCCCGCGCGAAGCGTGGCATCGATCGCGCGCAGCACGACGCCCGTCGTCAGGCCGAACGCCCGGGGAGGCGGCGTGACGAGCGTGACGACGGTGGATGCCACGCCGTCGCCCGCTTCGCCACGGAGCGCGTGATACAGCGCATCGATCGAGCTCGCCTGCCCCTCGTCGCGACCAAGGAGCGTGACCTTTCGGCGTGTTACCGACCGTGCCGCCTCGGGCTTGGGCGACAACCCACGATCCCTGGGCAAGAACACGGCCAAGGCTCCGCAGCCTGCGTCGGGCACCTCGACCGCGAACCACGTGCGCCAGATCCGGACGCGTGGGTCGGCAGCGGTCTGGAGGAGGTACGTGACGAAGGGCCAGGGAACGGACCGATCGACGTGCAGGACGAGATCCAGCGAGCTGGCCTCTCCGTCGCGCGACGGCCGGGCAGCCTCCGCCAAGGACGAGCGCAACGCGAGCAGCCCCCGCGGCGTGTCGTCGTTGCCGAGGCGGATCACGAGATCCGCATCCATCCACACGTCCAGCCTCTTCGCGGGCATGGCGCCCGCTTCCGTGACGAGGGGCAGGGCGACCTCCCAGGGCGAGGTCTCCTCCTCGCCCGCCACGGCCTCCCGCGAGAGATCCCCGCCGGATCGTGTCGCCGCCACGACCGCCAGCGCGGCGAGGGCACACACGGCCGCCACGCGGCCCGACATCGCCAGGTTCGGATACGTCCTGCGCATGGCAGTCCTCCGCGCATCGGGTCGGACGCGCCGGGCATGATGCCATGCGGCCCGCGTGAATGCACGCAGGCGGGCTTCCTCAGCCCTTCCCGCCGACCCCCACCTCGTCGACGAAGGCCCAGACCTGGTCCACGCAGGGGATGTGGCCCACGCCTTCGAGCATCGTGCGCCGCACGTTGGTGAAGCCGGCTTCCTTCAAGGCCTCCATGGCCTGGTCGGTCTGCTCCTCGATGCCGGGTGGCGTCTTGCCGTGCGTCAGGTCGCGGTGCGGGTCCAGGGCCCCCGTGAAGATCTGCACCGGGGGACCGCCGTCCTTGGGCTTCACGTCGCCGCCCGACATCGAGGGCAGGAAGTTGGGGCAGGCGGGCGCGGCTGCGGCCACGCGGTCCGGGTGGCGCAAGAGGAAGCCGTAGCAGAGGAGACCGCCGCCGGAGAAGCCGGTGATCGCGACGCGCTCCTGCGCACCGAAGTGCGCACGCAGGAAGTCGAGCATGGCGAGAAGCCCCGGCACGTCGAACCCGAGCCGGTTCCCGTCCCAACGATCGACGAGGGCCTTGTCGTACGCCGGGAACTTGGCGAGGTCGATCGCATTGGAGCAGGACAGCGCGTGCGGCGAGACGGTGATGAAGGGACGACTGCCGCGTCCGTTGCGGAAGGCGTTGGCGTTGCCCAGGAAGCCGGCACCGGCGCCCTCCACGGAGACGAGGACGGGATAGGACCCGCCCGGCTTCCACGAGGAGGGCAACGAGACGTAGGCGACGGCCTCGTGCTCCGCGGTCGAGAACAGCACGGGCTTCTTCTTGGCCTCGTCGGCGATCTTCTTGAGCCGCGACGTGCTGGGGTCGAGCACGAGGGCCTGCACGAGCGCTTGGCTACGCCGGGGATCGTTCTCCTCCTTGGCCAGCACCTTGGCCAGTCGGTCGTAGGCCTTGGCGGCATCGGCACGACCATCGCGGATCCGCTCGAGCAGCTTGGCATCCGTGGTGGCCTCTCCATCCGGAAGCGCCTCGACACGCGCGGCGAGCGCCGCCAGCTCCTTGGCATCGTGCTCTTCTCGTCGCGCGCGGGCCAAGGCGTCGCGCGCCTCCGGTCCCGCGCCGTGCTCGGCCAGGTCCGAAGCGAGGTCGCGCCATACGGCGGCGATCTTCGCCTTCGCGGAGGCGACCGCCTTCTCCAAGCGTGCGTCCTCGGCACGAACGGTGGAGCTGGCAACAAGGAGGACGGTGCCGAGGACCACACCCAGATGGCGACGCGGAATCAGCATGCGGCCCAGGGTACCGGCGGGCTCGCGCGCGAACACGGGACCACGTAGACTCCGCCCCCCGTGCCGCGCCTCCTTGCCCCCTGCCTGGTCGTGCTGGTGACCCTCGTAGGAGCGCTTGGTCGAGGTGCGCACGGTGAGGACGGCGAGGTCGTGACCGCCCACCTGGCGCTCGAGCCCGACCTCCTGGCCAGCACGGGCGCGGGTCGCATCCCCTTCCGCACGGAGGCGATTCCCGGGGTCGAGATGCCCGGGGAGGCCCCCGCCGACGCGCTGATCTCGAAGATCCGCATGGCGTCGTCCAGAGGGCTGCTCGTGGCGATGGCGGTCGATCCCGACAGCCCGCGCCTCTGGGTCGACCGCGACATGGACGGGAGCCTCGCCGACGAACGTCCGCTCTGGCCCCGTCCGCCGTCCCCGGGTGCGACGGCGAGCGTCCTCGTCGAGATCCTGGCACCGTACGAGGGCGAGGCCGATCCACAGCCCGTGGGCTTGCGTTTGACGTGGCTGCCGCAGAACGCCCCCGAGCACGTGACCTGCCAAGCGCAGGTGCATCGCCGGGGAACGGTCGTGTTGGGCGGTCGCCTGCGCCCCGTGGCCATCTCGGACGGCTCCTTCGACGCGGCGTTCGACGACAAGCGTGACCAGCTCTGGCTGGACATCGACGGCGATGGACAGATCCGGACCACCGGCACCGATCCCGAGCACATCCCGCGCGACGAGCCGTTCCGGATCGCGGACGAGGGATGGATCGCCACGGTGCCCGGCCGTAGCGGACGTGCGATCGAGTTCCGCCGCAGCGCCACCGTGCCGCCCGCGCCGGCATCCACGTGGTCGAACGTGTCGTTCGCCAAGGCGGGTCAGGCCCCAGCAGCTCCCACCGAGGCGTTCGCGGACGTGAAGAAGCGCCTCGACGACGAGCGCTCCCAGCCCTACGCCCAGCGCTACGCGACCATCAACGTGCTGGGCCGATTCGGCACGGAGGAGGCCGCGGACCTGCTCTGGTCGCTCGTGCAGAAGGACAAGGACGAGGCGGTGCGCGGCGCCGCGCTCCGTGCGCTGTCCCACCCGGCGTACCTGGAGGGCTACGGCAAGCACGTCCTGGGCCTTGCGAAGAAGGGCAAGGGCACGATCGGTGCGGCCGCGCTCCAGTCGCTGTACGGCATGGGCCACCCCGAGCGCCGCAAGCTCTACCTCGCGGCGCTCGAGGACGCGGACGCGTCGATGGTCTCGACCGCGGCGCGCCACCTGGCCTACGAGCCCGACGACACGCTGCCCGGGTTGTTCGCCAAGGCCATCGACAAGGCGCCGACCCCCGCCTTGGCCTACCAGGTGTACAGCGGAGGCATCCGCAACCTCGCGACGCCCCCCGCCATCGCCGATCTGCTGCGCTGGAGCGAGATCGAGTACCCGCTGCTCCAGGGCCAGATCCTCGAGGACCTGGGCAAGCTCCAGTCGGAGGACGCCATCGGGGTCGCCCATCGGCTGGCGAAGCGCCCCGTCGCGTCCACCCAGGCCGCCGAGGCCCTCGTCCGGGCGCTCGGTCGCCGCAGCGACGGCGCCTCGGTGGAGGCGCTGATCGAGCTGTTCCAGCAGGGCGGCACCACGCCCGCCGTCACGTCGCAGGTTCGCACGACCGTCTTGGAGGAGCTCAGGCGCCTGCGCGGGCCTGCGGCCAAGAGGGCCTTGTTGGCAGCGCTCGACGCCAAGCTCGCCGATGCGCGGCTGGCGGCGGCCTCGGTGCTCGGCGGGTTCCTCGACCCCGACGTGACCGATGCGCTGCTCGTCCGCGCCAAGAAGGAGAAGGACGAGGCCGCCTTGTCCGCCGTGCTCGTCGCCCTCGGGGATCACGGGGATCCGCGGGCCGTACCCCTGTTGCTCGCGCGCGCGAAGGCCCGCAAGGGCGATGATGTCCGCAGCGCCGCGGTGCGGGCGCTCGGCCGCCTGGGCTTCCACGTCGAGAACGTGCGGCCGTTCCTGGTGAAGCTGCTCGACGCCAAGGACGACCAAGACCGGATCGTGGCGCTCGACGCGGCGGCGTTCGCCAAGGACGACTCCTTGTTCGATGCGATCGTCCCCAGCTTGGGCCACGACGCGTGGGCCGTGCGCCTCGCGGCCATCGATGCCCTGGCCGCCCCGCGCGTGGTTGCAGCCATCGAGCCGTTGATTGCGCGCTTGGACGTCGAGGAGACGCCGCGCGTCCGGGACGCGTTGGCCTCCGCGCTCTTCGACTTGACGGGGCAGTCTTTCTACGACGACGCCGCGGTCTGGCGGCGTTGGTGGGAAGGTGCGCGCGAGGGCTTCCAGGTGCCCGCCGAGCGGCCCCAGCCCCCGGACGAGCATGTCGGCGGTACCCAAGCCGGCTTCTTCGGGCTGCCCATCAAGAGCGAGCGCGTCGTCTTCGTGGTGGACCAGTCCGGCTCGATGAGCGCCGAGATGGGCGAGCCTGATGACGACGGCAAGCGCAAGAATCGCCTCGACATGGCCATCGCGGAGGTACTGCAGGCCACGGCCCGCATGGCGCCGCGCGGGCACGTCAACGTGATCCTCTTCGACACCACGATCCGCCCGTGGGAGGACGATCTGCAGCGACTCGACAAGAAGAACGCCAACGCCCTACGCGCCCATCTCGAGAAGCAACGGCCCATGGGTGGAACCAACATCTACGACGCGCTGGAAGCGGCGCTGCGCACGCCCGAGGTCGACAGCGTGTTCCTCCTGTCCGACGGCGTGCCGGGGGCCGGCAAGTACGTCACGACGCCTGACATCCTCCAAGCCGTGCGCCGCGAGAACCAGACGCGCCGCATCGCCATCCACACGGTCAGCCTCGGCATGGAGAGCGAGCTGCTCCGGCGCCTGGCTCAGGAGAACGCCGGCCGCTACGTACGGCGGTAGCACGTGACCCCGAACGGTACGGAGGCGGGGATTTCTTCCGCAACTTGCCGCCCTGCGCTTTGGCATGCGGAAGTGCCCATCGGCAAGTTGCGGAAGAATTCCCCGCCTCCGTACGGGCTTTGCCGTCGGCATGACGAGCTGACACGCAGGGGGCGCCCTTCGATCGCCGGCGGACGTCGCACTCCCCTGCGTCAGCTCACCTCGACGTCCGAGGGATCGACATCGCGGATGTTCGGGCTGCGCTGCTTCGGTGGAGCCGACGCGAACGGATCGGTCGGGAACCGGATCTGGTCCATCGAGCGCATGGCGCGGCCCTGGAGGCGCCTGACGAGCAGGCGCGCGAAGGCGCGGCGCGGGCCCGGGACGAGCAGGAGCAGGCCCAGGGCATCCGTGAGGAACCCGGGCACCATGAGGAGCACGCCCGCGGCGACGAGGGCCAGGGGGTCGGCGCCGGGCTGGGCCGGGGCGGCCCCGAGCGAGCCCATGATGCGATCGAGCATCGGGGTCGAGGCGAGGCGCCGACGCCCCAGGCGCACGAGCCCGTAGCCGACCAACGCCGTGAGGCCGAGCCAGCCGAACACCAGCCCGCCGCCCGCATGGCTCCCCGCGAACAGCAGCAAGAAGAGCTCGGCCACCGGGAGGAGCAGGACGAGCAAGGCAAGCGGGCGCGACACGACAGGTGAGGCTACCCTGGAGGGCAAGCCCGGGGGATGTGGGCAGGGGGGGGAGATCATGACCGAGGTGTTCCGACTCACGCGCGAGGACATCCGCTTGGACGCCCTGCTGAAGGAGGCGCGCCTCGCTTCGTCGGGTGGCGAGGCGAAGGCCATGATCCAGGCCGGTCACGTGCTCGTGGACGGGGCCGTCGAGACGCGACGCAGCACGCGCCTGCGGCCTGGCATGACCGTCCGCATCGGCCCGCGCGAGCTTCGCTTGGCCGGTCCCCCGACCTCGCTCGCGCCCTGAAGTCTCCAACACCGCACGGCGCTCGCGACGGAAAGGTCCCGAGGCGACCGACGGCGTACAACGGCGCCTCCAAGGAGCCCCATGGACCACCACCACGCCACGTGCCATCACGGCTGCCGTCGCGTCGCCTCGGCGTCGGACTTCACGCTTCCCGGCGCGCGCGCGCACTATCCGCCGGACCTCTCGATCGAGCCCATCCACCTGGACATCGACCTGCGCGTGGACGTGGCCGAGAGGCGCTGTGCCGGCACGGTCACCCACACCCTCGAGGGGCGCCGGGCGGGTGCACGCGACCTCGTCCTCCACGCCGTGGACTTCGAAGACCTCGACATCAAGTGCCCCGGCGACCAGGCCGTCCACTGGTCCTACGACGGCCGCGAGATCCGAGTCCGGTTCGAGCAGCCGTTGGCCAAGGGCGAGCACCGCAAGCTGGCCATCACCTACCGGGTGCAGGACCCCGTCACGGGCCTCTTCTTCTTCGGGCCCGCCGAGCACGCGACCGAGGTGCCCTACGTCGCGGCCACCGACCACGAGACCGAGCGCGCCCGGCACTGGCTTCCCACGATCGACCTGCCGTCGTGCCGCCCCACCCTCTCGTGGCACCTGCGCTCCAAGAGCGAGTACACGATCCTGGCCAACGGCAAGTCGGCCGGCGAGACCCACCACGACGACGGCACCAAGACGGCGCACTGGGAGCTCGAGCAGCGCTGCCCCAGCTACCTCACGTGCTTCGTGCTGGGCGACCTCGTCGAGGCGCGCGACGGCGAGTTCGAAGGCCGCCCCATCGCGTACTACACGACGCGGCACTTCCAGGCCGACGACCTGATCCGCGCGTTCGGCCGGACGGGGCAGATGCTGGCGTGGATGACCAAGAAGCTGGGCCACCCCTTCCCGTTCCCCAAGTACTACCAGTTCGCCCTCCCCGGCTTCGGCGGCGCCATGGAGAACATCTCGCTGGTCAGCTGGGACGACATGTTCGTCCTCGACGAGACGATGGCCCGCGAGTGGACGTGGCAGACCGACCAGGTCAACTTGCACGAGATGGCGCACAGCTACTTCGGCGACGCCATCGTGTGTCGCGACTACGCGCACGCGTGGCTCAAGGAGAGCTGGGCCGTCTACATGGAGACGCTCTGGCTCGAGGACTCCAAGAGCGAAGAGGAAGCCCTCTACGATGTCCTGGTCAACATCGACAACTACCTGAACGAAGCCGACAGCGCCTACCAGCGCCCCATCGTCACGCGCGAGTTCAACACGTCGTGGCAGATGTACGACCGCCACCTCTACCCGGGGGGCGGCTCCCGCCTGCACATGCTGCGCAAGGAGCTGGGCGACGACCTGTTCTTCGAGGGCGTGCGCACGTACGTCAAGCGCCACGTCGGCGGGCTCGTGGAAACCGACGACTTCCGCAAGGCCCTGGAGGACGTCTCGGGCCGCCCGCTGGGCCGCTGGTTCGACCAGTGGATCCACACCGCCGGCTACCCCGCCGTCAAGGTGACCTGGGCCCGTGATGCCGAGCGCGGCGTGGGCACGCTCACGGTCGAGCAGACCCAGGTCGACGAGAAGCAAGGGAAGAAGCCGTTTGCGTTCGGCTTGGACATCCGCCTCGTCGTGGACGGCCAGGAGCGCCTCGAGACGCTTCACGTCGAGCACGCCAAGCACGTGGTGGACCTGCCCGCCGCCAAGGAGCCCGACCTCGTGGAGGTCGACCCGTTCGGCCGCGTGGTCATGAAGCTCGAGTTCGATCCCGGCGCCACGCTCCTGCGCAAGCAGCTGCGCGAGGCGAAGACCGTGGTCGGTCGCATCCGCGCCGCTCGCACGCTCTGCAGCTCGGGCAAGCGCGCCAACCTCGAGGCCGTCCGCGACGCCTACGGCGAGGAGGCGTTCTGGGGCGCCCGTCGCGAGCTCGCGCGTGCCATGGGCACCGCCATGGCGGACGAGGCCGTCACGATCCTCGCCGAGTGGCTGGAGCGCGAAGAGGACGGCATGGTGCTGGAGCTGGCCATACGTGCCGCGGCGCCGCTGCGCGACCCGCGCATCCGCGGCGTTCTCGAGCGACGCCTGGACAAGGGCATCGATCTCTACCGCGCCGCCGGGGCGGCCTTCGAAGTGCTGGGCCTGCAGCGCGGCGAGGCCCCGTTCGCCGAGCTGAAGGCGGCCCTACGTCGTGAGGATCCCTACGGCTGGCAGGCCCAGAGCGCCGCGCGGGCCTTGGCCAGCAGTCGCCATCCGGAGGCGCTTGACACGCTCTTGGCGCACCTGGAGCCGGGTCAGGCGTCGGACCGCGTGCGGCCCGTCGTCGCGCTGGCCATCGGCAGCATGGGACGCACCTTGACCGACGGCGAGAAGGAGCGCGCAGGCGAGGCCCTCGTGGACCGCCTCCGCGACCGCACGCCGCACGTCCGCAACCGCTCCATGATGGCGTTGGGCATGCTGGGTTGGGGACCGGCCGTCGCGGCCCTTCGCGCCTACGGCCAGCGCCTCTCGGACCAGGAGCGCGTGGCGGTGGATCGCGCGATCGAGCAGATCCAGCGCGCGCAGAAGCCCGCCGGCAAGGCCGACGAGAAGGCCCGCGAAGAGCTCGAAAAGCACGTACGCACCCTCGAAGGCCGCGTCACGCGCCTCGAGGCCCGCGCCGACATGGGCTCCTGAACCGGGACAAGGTGGCGGGGATTTCTTCCGCAGCTTGCCGCAGGGCGCGCTCCCATGCCGTGGTGCAGGGCGGCAAGCTGCGGAAGAATTCCCCGCCTCCGTACCGCGTCTCTCCGTCTCCGAACGGCAGCCTCCGAACGGCAGCCTCCGAACGGCAGCCTCCGAACGGCAGCTACCTACGCGCGTTGTCGGCGTCGCTGCTGCGCGATGGCCAGCAGCACTCCAGCGACGAGCCCACCTGCCAGGGGCAACCGGCCGACCCAGGGCGTCAGCTCGTAGCTGCGGTTCATGCGGTCGTAGCCGTAGGGAACCAGAAGCCACGCCAGCGTCACCACGATGGCCATGGTTCCCACGCCGACACTCCAGGACTTCATCTGGGTGAAGTCGATGCGTCCCATTCTCCCGGGCCACTCGCGAAACCAGTCGAACCCCAGCAGGTCGCGCGGACACGTGATCGCCAGCCACGTCAGCAAGGCGCCGCATGCACCGGCTGGGCCCAGGAGGACGTACTCCCGTCCGGAGTACGCGACGAGCGACATGACCAAGCCTGCGGCCTGACCGAGCACGAGCAGTCCGGTCGTTCGAAGCGGGCCGATGATCCGCTCGATGCGGCCACCGAACACCCACAGCACGTAGACGGCGAAGCCCACCCGCCACGCGTCGACGGACGCGATCGAGAATCCGAGCCAGCGCGCCACGTCATTCGTGGAAGGGCTCGCCAGGTCCAGGCCGTACTTCACCGCAGCGGTGCGCGGGTCCATCCCCGACGCGATGCCCACGACGAGCAGGCCGACCGCGAGCAGGAACGTCACGGGCCGACCCAGTACGACGCCGAAGCGCCCCTCGGCCCACGAAGCGGTGGCGTGCTTGCCCGAGATGCGCTTCACGTCCTCCGGCGGGTCGTGTCGCCCGCGGCCGCTTGTCCGCTGCGCGTGCTCCAGCTCGAACTGCGCCATGACCAACGCCGCCTTCGGCGAAAGGGACGCCGCTCCGCTTCCCGCGGACTCGCCCTCCCTGCTCTCGGAGCCCGCAGCACGCCCCCCGTGCGCCAGCGTCGCGAACCCTCCGTCGGCGAACCACACGGCGTCGCACGCCAGGCAGGCGGCCACCCGCAGCGACCTGCCCTCCACCACGAGGGCCGTCGCGTGGAGCGGCTCCCGGCAGAAGGGACACTCGCGCGCCTCGGGGGGCGCCCGGCGTGCGCGGTGCCGCAGCTTGTCAACGGCATCGGCGGCCGCGTACCTGCGCACGACGGGCAGCGTTGCGGCGACGCCGTGGCAGCCGGCGCATCCCCAGGTGGTGACACCCTCGAGGACGGTGTGCTGCAGGGAAGCCGAGCAGTCCGGGCAGCTGGGCATGAGGACCAGCGCTACCGGTCGTCGAGGCGCCGGCAGGCAAACCGCGGCGAGACGCACCAGCTGTCGTCGAGCACCAGCACATGGGGTGGCGCCGAGCTGACGCCGGGCGGAATGGCCCCCACCAGCAGCTTGGGCTCGCCGCCCGCCGCTTGCACGAGCGGTGCGATGCCCTGCAGGAAGCCCAACGGTCCGCGTGCCAGCGGCGGCGGATCCCCGTCCAGCGCTTCACCCGTCAACCAGGGGTGGTCCATGACGACCCAGTCGGCAAGCGACCACCACGTGCCCGCCAAGGCGTGGAGGTGGCGCGCCACCTCCCCGAGCAGGCGCGCGGGGTCTTCGGGTCGGCTCCCCATGTGCACTTCGGCGGGCGGGGACAGGTACGGCATCAACAGGGGGTGCTCGCGGTGCACCTCCATCGTCCAGCTCGTGCTGGTCTGGATGCGGTAGGCGATCACGCCGTCCGCGCGCACCTCCCAGGCGATGGGCTCCGCGTCCTCGTCGTCGGGGTCCTCGCCCTCGATCTCCAGGACCCAGCCTTCGTGGTCATCGCGTACGGAGCGGAGGTGCAGCGGTGCACCCTCCTCGCCCCCGACCTTCGCGTGCCAAGCCAGCAACCGTTCCAGCATGCGCGCCTCCCGCGTCGCGGACGATACGCCAGCGGTCACGGCCTGTCGCGTGCCGTACGGCTCTCTAGCGACCCCGCTCGCGGGCGCGTTGGGCCCCGGGATCCGTCACGGGGATCTCGCTCTCCCACGAGGCGCCGGCCGCACGGCCCTCCTGAATGTGGCGGCGGCGATCGGTCGGCGAGGCGCCATCCTCGCGCAGCGCACGGCGCACCAACGCCTCCAGGGACGAGGCCGGGGCCTCAGCGGGGACGGAAGCCAGCACGTCGCCGTCGAGGCCGAACGCACCCGGCTTGACGAGGAACACGCCCTGCTTCGAACCGAGGCCCCGGATCGCCGGGAGGTCCTCGTCGGCCCGCGCGACCTGCACCTGGAAGCGCCCGCGGAGATCGTCGCGCCACGCCAGCACGGCGAGCGCCTTGGCCAGCGCCTCGCGCTTCTTGGCGTCCTCGACACGGACCACGATCAGGGCTTGGCCGTCGCAGGCGCTCACGACGAGGGCGCGACGGACGTCGAGCGCCTGGGGAAGCGCTGCCAGGTCGGCCCGCGGCCGGTACTGCGCGGCGACCTCACGCAGGCGTGCCGCGAAGCGGGCGACGTCCTCTTCGCTCGTCGCGGCGCCTGGACCCCGGGCGGCCCCCACGAGGAACGCCGGCCCGCGGCCCGCCTGCCCGAGGACGCGCGTGCCATCGGGGCCCAGGATCGCGAACGTCGTGTTCTCGAGCTGGCCGGAGCGACCCCGGAACACGCGCAGCAGGACATCCGCCTCGGCCTGGCTCTCGTAGGTGGCCAAGCGGGTACAGACGAAGGAGCGGGCAGCCGCCACGACCGTGGCGTCGGACAGGTAGCCCCTGTCCGTTTCCTGTTTGCCGGGTCACCACATGCCGGGGACGCCGCCGCAGGCAGGCATCGCCGACGTCAACAGGATCGGGCGCCCGGTGCGCTTGGCTTCCGCCTTCGCCCCTTCCCACGTCCCGAACCACACGATGCGCTCGGGGGGCGAGGCCTCCCCGGCCTGCGCAGGACGCAGGTTGGACGTGGTCTCGAAGCCGATGGCCGTGGCACAGAGAAGGGTGACAAGCCGCATGGACCGCATGACGCTCTCCCGCAAGCCGAAGCCCGGCTGCATGCCCCCTGATACGCGGGCGACCGACGCTCGGCCGCCCGCGCAAGGTCTGCTTCAGGATCCGCGCTCGCGGAAAGTAGTCATGCCGCTGGCTGCCGTCCAGCCGGCCCGTCTCCAGGCAGCAGCGCTGGAAAGCGCCTCCCCGAACCGCAGGGGCAGGGGTCTTTGCGCCCGAGCTTCTCGAGCAGCTCCTTGCCGTGGCCGACCGTGCGGTGGCCGCGCTTGACGTGGGTCTCCGACGGGTAGCCCCTACGCCGCTTGCTCATCCGCTCGAAAGGACGGCTTCTCGTGGTCTCGACGTGCCATGGCAACCTCCCTTCACGTGGTGTGAGGCGAAGGGGACGCGACCTACAGCGCGCGGGTTCCGCCCGACCCCGGATGTGTCAGGACCCTTGCCGCGGCGCCGCGAAGCGGCAACGTGGGCAAGGTGCCTGACACGCAGGGGGCGCGGTTCGTCGGCGAACGGACGTCGCACTCAGGGAACCGACCCCAAGCAGAGCGCGCGGCACGTCGTTCCGCGCTACTTGCCCTCGTCCGGGGCTGGCGCTTCGGGCAGCGGACCCAGCAGGTCTCGCACGAAGTCGGCCCAGCGGTCTTCCAAGTCCTCGAGCTCGGCATGGGAGAACACGGCGTCGACCGCGAATCCAAGCGACTCCCCGCGCGGCAGCTCCATCCACGCACGAACCAGATCCAGGTAACGCGGCCACCAGGTCCCGTCGTCGATCGTTCGCAGGAAATGCAGGAACATCCACGCCTGCTGGCGAAACACGAGGTAGCTGTCCCCTCGAGGAAGGTCGAATCGCGCCGCGGCCAGCTCGGCGATCTGGTAGCCGTGCGACGATCGCAGGAGCGACTCCAGGGACAGGAGCGGGTAGACAGGGCCTTGCGCAAGGTCGTCCGCGTCCATCCGCTGGAAGCGTCGGTCCCGCAACGAGCGCGCCTCCAAGAGCAGCTCCTCGTTGCGAGGCTCGATTCGCCATCGACCGTCGTCCGCAAGGACGACACACTCCAGCAGGGCCGCTACGCCCTCGACCACGGCCGAGTCTCTCGCACGAGCGGAGCGCCAGTTGTTGTGCTGGCGCGCGCTCGCGTACAGCAGGGCTCGCACGGCACCGTGCGCCAAGCGCCGCCTGGCCGCGCCTACTGGCTCCGGATCCTCGACGCGCGACGGCCACGAGACGGCAGGGTCCATTTCATGTGCGAAGACCCCGGCGCTCGTGATGTGCGCGAAGTCGGGACGGACCCTCGTGGCTTCGAATGCACGCCGGGAGTCGAGCATCCAAAGGCCCACGACGTGGCCGTCGGCGTAGCTGCGCACGCCAATCGGATAGTCCGGCCTCCCGCCGTAGGGCGCCATGAGGTCGGCCAGCCCGAGCGGCTCCCCGAACAGACGTTCGAACTCCGATCGGACGGTCGCCAGGATCCCGGGCGCCGCCTTTGCCAGCTCCGCGCGCCTGCGGCGGTCGACAGCACCCATCTCCGGGTCTTCGGCGACCCGCCGCGGGGGCCCCGCGATGAAGGTCAGGAACGGCCGCTCCCACACCACCTCGGGATCGAACAAGCCGTAGAAGTCGTCGTGCTCGACGTTGGCACGGTACGCGGCCACGGCGCGTGCTGCAGGATCGTCGAGACGAGCATGCGCCCACTCGCGGAAACGCAGAACCGCCTCCCGGGCCTCCGCAAGCGATTCCTCCTCTCCCTCACCAAACCAGCGCTTCTCCCGCGCCGCCCGGATCGTCTCGATCTCGGGCAGGTCCTCCTCGCGGAGATCCATGAACAGGTTCCGGTCCTCGTCCGCGAGTCGGAACTCGACGTGCCCGAGCAGCGTGTGCGCCAGCGGGTCGTCGCGCCCGTCCTCGGTCGCCAGCCAACCTTCAAGTAGCGGGCGCAAGATGGGATCACCCTGCTCGTGCGCAGGAAGGCCGCCCAGCCGATCGCGGAGCGCCGTCCAGCCCGTCTTCCCCCGCGGTGGGTTCTGGGCGTAGTCGAGGGCCATCGCTGCTGCCGTGTCGGCCACCTCGGCGGCTCGACGCTCCCGTTGCCCCAAGGCCAGCAGCGCTCCGAGCGCCAGCGACGCCAAGACCACCAAGCTCACCCGGGCGATGCGCGCGGCCAGCGGCAGGGGCAGCTTGCGCAGCGACGTGCCGCACGCACCGCAAGCCCCGCAGGCGGGGCACGCCGCGGCGGCACCGACGGCCGTCTCGTCGACGTCGAACCTCTTCCCACAGCTCGGACACGTGATCGTCCGCATGACCGTCTCCCCGGGTCGGGCAGGGCCAGGGTACGGCGGGACGGAGCGATGCCGTACGGAGGCGGCTCAGGGGGTGGCGCGAATCGCTGTGGGCGTGCCGTCCCAGGGAGTCTTCACCCAACGGAACGACCGGAGCCGCTCGCGCGTGGCCTGGGTCCCGCGGCCCCCCCACGCCGTGTCGCCGTCGAGAACGACCGGGTACATGGCCTCGAGCGTCTCCGCGGCCACCCAGCCCAAGCAGCAGTTGGTGTCCAGGAGCTCGAGGACCGTCTCCACCAGGGGGCCCTCGGGAACGCCCTCCATGATGGCGTTCTCGAGGATCCACGTCCTGCCGCTCTCCACGAGACGCTGGAGCACTGCCTTCTCACCCGCATCGCCCGACCAGCCCAACGCGACCTCCGCCTGACGGGCCAGCGGTGACTGCGGATCGTCCCTCCGGGCACGAAGCCAGATGCGGACGCGCTCGTCATCGAGGAGACCGAGGAACGACAGGTCTTCCTCGAGATCGGCCAGTGCGAGGACCGCGCCGATCGCATCCCCTGCCAGCAGGGCGCCGCGGAACGGTTCGTGGAGCTCCCCACCGCCCTCCTCCTCGTCTTCCTCGTTCTCGTCCTCATCGCTCGTCCACCGCAGGAAGGAGACCGACCCGGCCAGGTGGCGCACGACGCGCGGATCGAGGCCGGCTCGCAGGAGCAGGGCGCCTGCGGCCAGGGCCTGCTGGTCCGGCTCCGACGCCACGAGCGTCAAGCGCAGGAAGGCCTCGACAGCCGGATCCGGATGCCGGCCCAGCTCGGCCGCGTCCTCGTCCATCCACGAGGACCAGCCACGCGCCAAGACCTCCGGCGCCACGTCGAGCCCGAGCCGCAGGCACCACGGCCCGAACGCCTCGACGACATGCCCATCCCCCGAGCGCGCCCACGTCACGAGCAGCGACCGGATGCGGTCCGCCTCCAGCTGGAGGAGCTCGACGAGCACCGCGCCGAACGCGCGCCCGTGCTCGTCGACCCAGCGAGGGGCCTCCGCCTCTTCAAGGCGATCGAGGAGCCGCCGCGCCCGCTCTCCGTCGAGCGAGCCTGGCTCGGCGAGCATGTGCCAGGCCAGCAGCACGTCCGCGTCAGCGGCGCGTCGGGCGAGCTCGTCTCCAAGCCAAGCGACGTCGTCGTCGTCAGGACCCATGCCCGTCCATGTCCGCTCGTCTTCGCGAGCTCCCCAGGCGTAGGCATTGCACATCTGCGCGATGTCCTGTGGGTGCCGCCCCTCGTCGTCCTCCAGCAGCACGTCCAGGGCCTCGGCCCGCATGCGGTCGCGATCGGCCAGCCACCTCCAGTCGGGGTCGATGTCGTCCCAACCGCCCTCTTCGCGGTTGAGCAGCGCGCGCGCCTCCGGCAGGCCGGTGCTCGCCCAGGCGGCAAGGGCCGCTTCCCCCAGCTCGTCGGTGCCTCCCCGGAACCCGGTGGCGTGGCTCACGACGGTGGCCTTCCCCCCTTCGAGACCAGCGAGCTTGCGCATGGTCGTGAGCAGCAGGTGCCTCTCGACGTCATGGTTGGAGCGCTGGCTCCCCGCGGCATCCGCTAGCGCCTCCAGGAGCGCAACATCGGCTTCCGTGAACACCCGCGCCGCCGTGACGCGGCGCAGCCACCTGAGCGAGAGGTCCGTGCCGGCCTCGGTGGGTTCCGCCGCCGTGCGACCGTCGATCCACGCGCGAAGCAGTACGTCGTGCTGCGCATCGAAGGTCGCGGGCTGCGCGGACCGGGGCGGCTCGGAAGCACCGCCATCCTGCTGCGCCCGCCGTCGCGCCTGGAACGCCAGGAAGCAGCGAGCCAGACCCTCGCGATGACGCTCGGACCGGTCGCAATCGGCCATCACGCCGCAGGTCAGCGACAAGGGAGCCAACCACGACTCCGGGCACACGGCGACGACCTCCGCCAGCACGTCGGCATGCGCTGGACGGGCCACGCGATGCAGCAGCTCGATGTCCCCCGGGCTGACCTCGTCCGAATGCTCCAGGGCCGCCCGCATCGCCACCGGCCAGTCGACCGAACCGAAACCGATCGACGTGAACGCCGCCGGCTCTTCCGCACCTGGTCCCGCAGGCTCGGAGAACCACCACGCCGGCTGCTGCGCTCGCAGCGCCGCAGCACGCGCAACCTCGTCGACGGAGAGATGGGGCCACCCGATCACCAGCGAGGCGGCACGAGCAGCAGCCTCGTCATCGCCCCCGAGCGCCTCGCGGGCGAGCTCGATCCGCTCGGGCACGGGCAGCTCGAGCCAGGCTTCGACGGTGGCCTCGTGGCTTTCCGCCTCTTCGTCCACCAACACGGGGAGACGGATCCGTGCCCCCGGTGCGTCCTCTTCCGCGCGCGTGACGCCGCCCGCGACGAGGACGACCCCGAAGACGATCCCTGCCAGCACCGCTCGTCCGGACATGCACCGTCCCTCGCGGCGGATGGACACGCCACCCACGCCCACAGCCTTCAAGAACGCGGCCCGCCGTCGTGCGCAGCGGCGCGCCGCCACCAGGCCAGGCGACGAGCCTATCCGCGCGCCTCAGGCCGACGCACGCACCTCGTGGGCGGCGCAGGCGGGGCAGATGCCGTGCGTGACGCGCAGCGACCCCTCGCGCGGCACGAAATGGCCGATCGGGAGCCACTCGCCCGTGGCGTCCCGGACGCACTCACACCAGGCGCAGATGGCCACGTGGTCGTCGCCGCGGGCCCGCGTGAGGAGGCCGCGGGCGGGGCGGGCGGCGTCCTCGTCCAGAAGCCGCGCCACCCGACGCAGCAGCTCGCTCTGCTCCTCCAGGAAGCGCTTGCGGAAACGCGCCAGCACACGCCGGCTCGCACCGTCGTCCAGCCCCAGCTCCGCGAGGCGGCCCCCGGAGCCCTCGACGTCGTGGAGTCGGAGCAACACGGCGGCCGCGACGATCTCGTCGATGCCCCGGATCAGGGGCGCGGCACGCTCGTCGTCCATGGCCTCGAGCTGGCGGGCCACGGCGTTGCCCTCGTGGATGGACTCGGCGCGTAGCAGCGGCTGACCGCGCGTGGCCTCGAGCAGCTCGAGGGTCTCGCGGCCGAGGCGCAGGGCGTCCTCGACATTGCCCAGCAAGCACGCGGCGTTCACCTCGAGCGGCAGCTGACCCAGTCGGCGAAACGGAGGCGTGAGGCCCAGACGAGCCACGCGCGCGAAGATGCCCTGCGCCACGCGCGGATGCCCCTCCCTCAACGCCACGTGCGCATCCATCATGGCCAGCGCCCAGCGGTAGATGGACTCCATGCCGTGGCCCTCGCGCTCGAAAAACGCGCGATAGCGCTCCACGTGCGCACGGGCCGTGGCCAAGTCATCGCACAACATGGCCAACGTGCCCGCGGCCGAGCAGTAGCCCATCTCCAGACCCGGCATCGGCGCCTCGAGCGCGTCCAGGACCCGCCGCAGCTGCCCCAACGTCGGGGCGAGCTCGTCCACGAGGTGCAGCTTGGCCAGCGCACCGCACTGACCCGTGAGGCCATGGGCCAGGGCGGGGCGCGCCGTGGCCCCGCCGGACTCGGCAAGCGCCTGGATGCGCACGCCCAGCAGGTGGGCCTCGAGGTAGCGCCCCGCCCGCCCGTACAGCGTCATCAACGTGCGCAGCGCCAGGACCTCGTCGCCGGGGTGGCCCCCGCGCGTGGTGCGCACGAGCTCGCGGAGGTGCTGCTCGGCCTCGTCACCGCGCCCGGCATCGGCCAGCGCGCGCCCGGCATGTACCTCGGCCAGATGTTCCGGCCTCGGCTCCCAGAGGACGTCCATGCCGCCTCGACCTCCTACGTACCCCCTTCCATCGGCCAGCGGAGGCTCCAACCGACGCGGGTTTCGCGGACCGCGTCAGGCCCCGGGCCACTGCCACGCGAAGATCGCGCCGGTGACCACGGCGTACAGCAGGCCCTCGACGACGGTGCGCATGGTCGAGCCCCATGGACGGCCCTTCCAGATGGAGTCCGCGGGTCCTTGCCAGGCGTAGGCAAGCCAGGAGGTGGCACCCACGATCTGCAGGACGTGCAGGAAGTCGGCGCCCGATGCGATCGAGGCGCGCGCGAGGTAGGCCACGATCGCGGTGACCACCAGCACGTAGACGACCCACTGCCCGAGGAACGGGCCCAGCTTCATGCCGCCGGGCGCGCGCGACCAGATGGTGAGGACGGGGCCCTCTTCGAAGCGCCGCATCATCTCGGCATCGGCCATCTGCTTGGGATCCACGCAGTGCGGGACGATGTACTGGCCCGGCGGGAGTCCCTTCAAGGCGGCGCGCGTCCCGGGCTCGTCGGGCACGGGGTTGTAGTGGGCCGCGTGCCACGCGAGCACCATGTGGACGGCGAAGCTGGCGAAGAACACCGCCACCACGGACAGGGCGATCGGCAGCAAAAGGGCGGACCAAGCGACCATGCGAGCCTCCCGCGGGCACGACGTCCCGTTCGCCCGCCGAGCCTGCGACATGCCGCTCCGGCCGTCAACCACCACCGACCGGAGCCGTCGGCAGGAGCTCGTTCAGCCGAGCAAGCCTCCCAAGCCCGGGACCTTGGCCGCGATCGACTTCTTGAGGTCCGGCGGCAGCTTCTCGCGCAGGAACTTCACGAACATCTCGAGGAACGACTTGGCCTTGTCCATGCTCAATCCCGACTTGGCCAAGGCCGCCATCGCGCCCCCTGCGCCACCCAGGAGGCCCTCGGCCTTGCCGGCCAGCCCCCCGAGCACGCCCCCGAGCCCCCCACCGCCGCTCGAACCGCCACCGCCCGCTGCCTTGCTGGCGAGCCCCTCGGCGCCGGGAACTGCCGCGGCCAGCTTGCCGAAGTCCACCTCACCCACGTGCTTCTTCACGAAGTCGAGCAGCCCGCCCGCGCCGGCGGAGGCCGCTCCCGCGTCGATGCCCAGAGCCTTCGAGGCCGATCCGATGAAGTCCTGGATGCCTGCCATGCTCGCTCCTTGTCGGTTGCGTGGAGAACCAGCGTAGCGCGACGGACGCTCGGGGTGGGCGCGACGCATGCACAGGCAATCCCGTATCCTCCCGGCAGGGAGGTCGAGATGCGCTGGACGACGCTCGCGCTGTTCGGGCTGGCCGCGTTGCTCGCACGGCCCGCCCTCGCCGAGGGGCGTGCGCTCCGCGGACGCGTCGTGGACGCCGACGGCGCCCCCGTCTCGGGTGTCACGGTGGCCTTGGCGTGGACGATCGAGCCCGGCAAGGCCCCCGAGCCCATCGCCCCGGTCGCGACCGACAACGACGGGCACTTCGCGATCACGCCGCCGGCTCGCGGACTGGCCACGACCCTGCTGGCGATCGACACGACGAACGCGCGCGGTGCCGTGGCCACGGTCCGCGCGGAGCAGCGCCATCGGCCGGTCACGCTCGCGCTCGGTCCCCTCGTGTCGCTCCGTGGGAAGGCGCTCCTGGAGGGGTCCAACGTCTTCCCGTTCGGCCTCGAGGCGTGGTTGGCGCACGGCGACGACCCCACGCAGGCCGTCAAGGTCCACTTCGACAGGTCCACGTTCGATGTGCGGATACCGGCGGGGACGTGGACCGTCACGATCCGCAGCCAGCAGTGCGCGGCGGTGACGGAGCAGGTCGCGTTGACCGCCGATGCCGGGGACGGTCGCGACGTGGCCGTCGAGCTGCGCGAGCAACCGCGTCGGGCCAACGTCGACCAGCTCGCGCCCCCGCTCCCGTTCCGCGAGCTTTCCAGCGGCGCGAAGGACCTTCTTTCGCTGGCACACTTCCCACCGCGCTGGACGATCTACTACTACTTCGACTACACCTGAGGCAGCTGCGTGTTCGGCGGTCTGCCGGACCTCCTCGAGGCCCAGGGCGAGCTCTCCGCGTGGTCCGACCGGATGGCCATCGTCGGGGTCCACCAGTTCACGGCGCCGACCCTGGACGCGGTGCACGACGGCTTCCGCACGGCAGCGGCGCGCATCCCGCGCATCACGACGCGCTTGCCGGACCTCCTCGTGCTCGACAACCAGAGCGGTGGTTGGAGCGGGCTCTGGGACCCGGATGGCTTGGGCGACATGGTCCTCGTGGACCCGCACGGTCGGGTGGTCGCGCGCGGCAAGTCCTGCGTGGACGCCCTCAAGCGCAAGCTCGACGCGCTGCAGCGGGAGTTCGAGACGAACGTGGCGGCCTTGCGCAGCGCAACGACGCGCGAGGAGACGGAAGCGGCCATCGGCCGCGTGCTGGGCTCGGAGCTTCCGCGCGCCGAGCGCACGCTGCTCGAGCTCGCCGACACGCTTCCGAGCGAGAAGTGCGCGCCGCTCTACGCCGCGCTGCTCGACATGGGCCAGTCCGCGCCGTTGGTCCAGGCCCTGGCCACGGGCGATCGCTCCCAGCGCGACGCCGCCCGCGAGGTCATGCGCGCGAAGCCGCGGCCCCAGTGGACGACCCACCTGCTCGAGCGTGCCCGGGACGGCAAGCTGGACGTGGAGGAGGTCGTCAGCCTGCTCGAGCTCGCGATCGAGCTCGCGGACGACAGGACGCCCGTGGAGGCCCTCCTCCTGGACCTCACCAAGGGCGGCTCGTTCTCCCGCCGCAAGCACCTGATCCCCCTGCTCGGTCGGCTGCGCACACCGGGTGCCAAGGAACGCCTGTTGAGCCTGCTGGAGAAGGGGGGCAACCCGCTCCTGCGCCGCCTCGCCGCCGAGGCGCTGCCGGCCTGGAGCGACGATGACGTACGTGCCGCCCTCAAGGCGGCCGCCGCCAAGGACCGTAACGACGACGTGCGTGCCGCCGCCAAAGAGGCCCTGGCCGCGATCGAGGCCAGAGGCAGCGACGCCGGCTGATCCCTCGGGGGACCAAAGACCCGCAGGGCGGCGGGATCCCGCCGCTTGCCGAAATTTCGGCGCGCCCGAGAGCCCGGAGTTCAGGCCTCGCGGGCTTCCGAATTCTCGGCAGGCTCTCCGGCGGGATCCCGCCGCCCGCGGGACACCGTGGATCCCGAGACCCCGGGCTCGACGCGTCGGAGGCGGTCCCTCCGTCGGGGCCCCCGCGGTTCGCGTACCGAGCCCGGTGAGATTCCCGCTTCACGCCGGGGCGCCCCTGACGGCGCGGTCACGCACGGGAGCGTGAAGTCGGAATCTCACCCGGCTCGTCCGCCGCGTTCGCTACCGGAGGACCACCCGGTGCGAGAGCTCCCGGTCGGCGGTGAGGGAGAACTCGAGCCGGGCGGTGGCATGCCGCCGTTTGCCGAAATTTCGGCGCGCCGGAGAGCCCGGAGTTCAGGCCTCGTGGGCTGCCGAAATTTCGGCAGGCTCTCCGGCGGTATCCCGCCGCCTGCGGAACACCGGGGAGCCCGAGCCCCGAGCTCGACGCGTCGGACGCGGTCCCTCCGTCGGGGCCCCCGCGGTTCGCGTACCGAGCCCGGTGAGATTCCCACTTCACGCCGGGGCGCCCCTGACGGCGCGGTCACGCACGGGAGCGTGAAGTCGGAGTCTCACCCGGCTCGTCCGCCGCGTTCGCAACCGGAGGACCACCCTGTGCGAAAGCTCCTCGTCGGAGGTGAGGGAGAGCTCGAGCCGGGCGGCGGCATACCGCCGTTTGCCGAAGTTTCGGCGCGCCCGTGAGCCCGGAGTTCAGGCCTCGCGGGCTGCCGAAACTTCGGCAGGCTGCCCGGCGGTATCCCGCCGCCCGCGGGACACCGTGGATCCCGAGACCCCCCGGCTCGACGCGTCGGAGGCGGTCCCTCCGTCGGGGCCCCCGCGGTTCGCGTACCGAGCCGCGTTCGCTATCGGAGGACCACCCGGTGCGAAAGCTCCTCGTCGGAGGTGAGGGAGAGCTCGAGCCGGGCGCCGGTTCCGTGGGCGCCTCGCCGCGCCACGAGCACCGTGAGCGGGCCCGCGGGGAGTCCGTGAAGCCCAAGCAACCCCTCCGGCGCCGCATGGAGCGCGGAGCCGACGAGCACCACGGCGTCCACGGGCGTGCCGTCCTCCTCCGCGATCTCCAAGCGCAGGCGTGCCGGGCCCCAGCGCAAGACCAGGGTCCCCTCGTCCGGGGCGCGCCCTCCCAGCGTCTGCCAGCCATCGCGTCGCACGACGACCCACTCTCCGGGGCGCGCGGTGTCGTCGTAGGGCCGCTCGTCGGGACCGTACTCGCCGTGCGGTCCCTCGCAGCGGATCTGGACGTCCGTGGCAGAGACAACAGGCAGGCCTTCGCCTACGCGAACGTGCGCACCGGGGCCGGAGATGTCGACCCAGGCCTCGCGGCGCGGCCCCTTGCGGCCTGCGCGCCACGCGACACGCAACCGTCCGCGCGCGTCCGTGAGGATCCTGTCCTTCTCGTACCAGGCGAAGGCCGACCGCATCCCATCGAACAGCTCCAGGGCTTCCGAGCCGGACGGAAGCTCGATGACGGCCGGTTCGGGTACGGCCACCGTGACCGTCCGCTCGCCGTCCACTTCGGGGCCTACGACGAAGTCAAGGCGCGGACGGTCAGGCAGCTCGACCTGAAGGGCGGCCGGAGCATCCGCGGGGAGGGCGGGCCGTGCGCCCGGGC
Organism: Planctomycetota bacterium; assembly: GCA_050248855.1. Taxonomy (GTDB): domain Bacteria; phylum Planctomycetota; class PLA2; order PLA2; family JAEUHO01; genus JACKGW01. Next base: position 241,709 of record JBFWRP010000001.1, read on the forward strand.
CGTCGATGCCGTCCTCCGTCTCGCGCTCCACGACGAGGGTGAGCGTCGCGCCCTCCGGTACGACGCCTTGGATGCGCAGACGCGGTCGAGCCCGTGCCGTCACGTCCACGCGTACGCGCCCCCCGGTGGGCACGTCCACGCGCAGGGGATCGAAGGTCCACGCGGAGAACGCGCTCGCGGGCTCCACCCGGACGGGGCCGGCACAAACCTCGAACGCGACCTCACCGGGGCGCACATCGTCGTCCTCGTCGTCGGGAGACCGGGTCGATTCCGCATCGCCCCGCCCCGTGGCCAAGGACACGGCGCGAACGGACATGTCGGAGGCAGGCTCCCCCGAAGGCGTGCGCACGCTCACGACGAGCGTTCCGTCGCGCTCCGGCTCAAGGACCCCGAGACCGTCTACCACGATGCGCAGGTCGTCGCCCGCGCTCGGGTCCTCGACGAACCACGACCCCGTCTCCGAGGTGTAGTCGCCGGGCACGAAGACCTGGAGCTCGTCCCAGGCGCCCTCGACGCCCTCCAACACGAATCGCCCCTCGGCATCCGTCACCGCGGCCGGCCCGCGCTGCTCGTTCCACGCCCGGACCACGGCGCCCACGACGGGACGACCCAGCACGTCCACGACCACGCCTGCGTGGCGAACGGCCCGACGGGGTAGAACGAGGATTCCCTCGCGACCGAGCGACGCGAAACGATCCGTGGCGTAGAGATCCGAGGCCAGGCACGTTCCTTCGACCCACAGCTGGCTGCCCGACGGAACGCCAAGCAGCCCCACGTCGAACGAGCCGTCCGGCCCCGTGCGGGCACCGGCATAGGGCGTTCCGTGACTGCAGCCGCCGAGGACGTCCACGCGCGCGTCGACGACAGGGCGTCCGAGGATGTCGCGAACGACCCCCCGGAGGATCTGCCCGCGGTGCAGCTCGACCTGCGCCTCGGGAACGACGCCGTACTCGTGGTGCGGCGCGTACCCCTCCGCCAGCACGATCCAGTGCGAGTCGGACGTCCACGCATCGCGCGCGACGGGGACGCTCGCGACACCCAGCGCGTCGGTCACGGCCATGGACAGCACGGCGTCGTGCCAGCGCCGCCAGCCCGCAATCCACTCCGGCGTGCGCACCCAGCGGGCGCCGACCACCGGTTCGCGCGTCTCCGCGTCGACCACACGAACCGCGAACACGTCTTGCTCGAGTGCGTCGTCCGCCCGGTGCTGCTCCGGATCGGGCAGGACGCCCGTCCACGGCTCCTCCGTGACCACCTCGCCTGCCAAGGCATCCGCAGAGGCAGCTCCGGCCAGGAGGACGGCGAATCCAACGACGGCGCGAAGGAAGGTGATCGTGCGCATGTTCTTGACAACGTACGCGAGAGCTACTTGGGACGCCGCCAGGCGATCTCCATCAAGCGGTCCCCCAGCACCTCGCCTTCCTCGGCCGTGTAGGTGGTGTCGTCGAGCAAGCGCCGCCAAGCCGCTTGCACGCCGCCCGCCTCGTGCACCCAGCGGTCGGCGATGGGATGCAGGCGCGCCTCGAGCTGACGCAGGCGTCGCAGCACGGCCCAGCGCTCGGGCGCCGGCTGCGTGTGGTAGAGGCGGATGCTTCCGTCACCGCCGGTCGTGGCCAGCACGCGACCGTCCGCGGAGAACACGACCTGGAACACGTAGCCCGAGTGTCCAACGAGCGTGTGCACCAGCTCCTTGCGCTCGACGTCGTGGATCTTGACGACGTTCTCGACGCCGCCTTCGTAGAGGCGCCCGTCCGGTCCGAAGGCCATGGAATGCACCCAGGGGGCCCCCGGCGGAATGCGGCCCGCCACGCGACCCGTGGCGTCGTAGAGATCGATGCTGTCTCGCGCAGCACCCGCCACCGCCATCCTGCCGTCGGCGCCCACGGCGAGGGCCGTCACGCCGCCCAGCTGCTCCCCGACACGTCCGAGCGTTTTGCCCGTGGCCGCATCGAGCACGAGCGCAGCGTCGGCATCGCGGCCTCCCCACAGGATCTTCGAGTCACCGATCCAGCGCAGCTCGGCGGGTGCCGACCGCCGTACGTCATCTTGGTGCTCCCAGACGGGGGTCCACGAATCGACGTCCAAGACACCGGTGGTGTCGGCGCCCGTCACCGTAGCCAAGAACCGGCCGTCGGGTGAGAAGGCCACGCTCTCGTACTGGCCCCCACCCAGCTTGCGGGCGTGCTCCAGGCGTGCGGTGGGCAGGTGCCAAACTCGAAGCCAGCTGGCGGCGCTCGCGGGCTTGTCGAACGGCTCGTACGGCAGGGCGCCTGCGGTTCGGTGGATGATGGCCAAGCGACGGGACGCGGCGTCGTACGACACCGCCCGGACGCTCTCCGCGGCGGGGATCGTGGCCACGAGGCGCTGCGTGCGCGTGTCGAGCACACGAACCGTGCCGTCCCACCCACCGCTGATCACGAGACGCGCATCCGGCGTCAGCGCCAAGCCGTACACGTACGGTCCCTGCCAAGGTCCCGACCCACTCCCATGGGGCCGGAGGACCGTCACGGGAGCGACGTCGGGCACGAAGAGCGCGGCCTCGGTCGGCGACGCCGCGAGCACGCCGCCCGCCGCCGTGCCGCAGAGGGCCATCACGCTGCCGTCGAGGCCTCCGACCGCCTCGAGCTCGCCGGTGTCCACATCCAAGCGCTGGATGCCGCCACGAAGACCACCAAGCAGCAGATGGGCGCCTTGCGGCGTGAACGCCACTTGCGAGATCGGCCGATGGATGGTCCACGCCGCCTGGGGCTCGACCAGGCCGCGGCCGCGCTCCCACAACCAGATCCCGCCCGCGCTGTCGGCACTGGCCAAGCGGCGACGTACGGCATCGAGCGCATACGGCCCGTAGTTGCTGTACGCCCGATACCGGGCGATCGTGTGCTCTTCGCCAGCGACATCGGTCGCCACTTCGCGCATGGTGTACGGCGGGAAGCGACGTTGCAGCAGCACGCCCGGCTCGACCTCGACCCCGACGTGGGGCAGCTCCGTGGGGGCGGCTCGGCAGACCTCGCCTTCCCACAGGACGACGCCCTCCAGGGGCTGGATGTGCCACGGCACCGGAGCCGCGTCCGACACGGGCAACGCGTCGAGGACCTCGAGCGTCTCGCCGGCCGCGACGCGCACGCCGGCCGGCTGCCTCGCCGCGTCCCACGCCACGCGCTCGACGGCCGTCTCGACGCAGGCGCGCATGTGCTCCCAGGCCCACCCCCGATGCTCGGGGTCCACGGCCGCCAAGTAGGGCCGTGCCTCCCACGGGCGGTCGGCGCGGATCGCCAGCGACGCGGCCGCAAACGCACGTTGCGAGTCCGAGAGGCGCGCTGCGGCCGCCTGGCGCGTCGCCCTCTCCCGCTCGCGACGCGCGGTCGCCATCATGGACACCGAGACGGCGAGTGCCGCGACGAGCGCCAGCAGGGCCACGGACGCAGCCCCGACGAGCACCCTGTTGCGAGCCACGAACTTGCGCAGCTGGTAGAGCCGCGTCGGGGCCCGCGCCCAGATCGGCTCCTTCGCCAGGTACCTGCCCAAGTCCTCGCGCAGCGCGTCGGCCGATGCGTACCGGCGATCGGGATCGGGCGAGAGGGCCGTCGCCAGGATCACATCCATGTCCGAACTGACGCCAGACCCTGCGTCCGCGAGGCGGGGCGGCCGACCAGCTTGCACGGCGCCAAGCAAGCTGGCCGGGGTGGCCTCGTGCGCGTGAAACGGCCGATGCCCCGCCAAGGCCTCGTAGAGCATGACACCCAGCGCGTAGACGTCGCTACGGGTGTCCACGTCGGCTCGTCCCACGAGCTGCTCGGGGCTCATGTACGCGAGCGTTCCCACGACACTTCCCGTCGTCGTGTGCTTCGTGCCCTCGAGCGAGCGCGCGACCCCGAAGTCCAGCACCTTGGGCTGCCCCTCCGGTGTCACGAGGACGTTGCGTGGCTTCAGGTCGCGGTGGATGACGCCGTTGCGGTGTGCGTGGGCGACGGCATCCGCGGCCGCTGCAACCAAGCGCACGCGAGCATCGGGAGACAGCCGGCGCGACGCCACGTCCAGCGGATCACCCTCCACAAGCTCCATCACCAGGTAGAGGAGGCCCGCGGACTCGCCCACGGCGTGGATGCGGGCGATGCCCTCATGACGCAGCAGCGCCAGGAGGTCACCCTCGCGGCGGAAGCGCGCGCGCATGTCGGGGCTGCCGATCTCAGGACGGAGCACCTTGATCGCGACGCGGCGGCGCGGCTCGTCTTGCTCGGCCTCGAACACCTGGCCCATGCCGCCCGTGCCCAAGGGGCGCAGGATCCGGTACGGCCCCAGGCGATCGGGCACCGCCCAGGCCGAAGGCCGCTCCCCCAGCGAGACGTCGACCAGTCGATGGAGTGTGGACGCCTCGTCCCGTGGCGAGACCGGCTCATCGCTCAGTCGCTCGTGCTCTGCCAACAGGGCCAGCACCTCGGCGCGAAGCTCGGCGTCACCCGGGCATCGCGCCGCCAAGGCCGCTTGGCGCTCCTCCTGGGGCAAGTGGCGCAGCTTGCCAAAGAGGGCCGTAGCCGAGGCGAAGAGCTCGGCGGGGGTGCGCTCGCTGATCACGGGCCCCCCGCTTGGCCACGGCTCTCGAGGTCGACCGCGACCTCGTGTTCCATCCTACGTGCCGCCCGATGCGCCGTCCCCGCCCGTTCCGCCATCGACGACGCGGATGACGAGCTCGACGGCGTTGCCATGGACATCGGTCCCCACGCCGCGACGGCGCGCGCGGATCCGGTAGATGCCCGTCTCCTCCGCGAAGAAGTCCAGCTTCTGGACCGCGTCCTTGGCCGTGCCGACGATCTCGAACACGCCGTCGCCATCGAGATCCCACTCGACCTCGGGGACTGCCAGACGAGCCTCGATCTCCTCGGCGGAGAGGCCGGTCAGTCCGCCCAGGATCGCCATGCCTGTGTCGACGGGCAGCGAGTCCAAGGTCTCCTGGAAGGTCCGGAACGTCGCCGAGTTGGCCTGGTCGTTGGCCTCGAAGAAGCCGTAGTTCGAGCGGAGCGAGAACCCCCCGTCGGCATCGGGAGCCACGACGAACAGGGAGTCCTCCAAGTTGTTGTCGTTGTAGAGAACGAAGTACGTGGTGGGGTCCACGCAGAGGCGATGGCTGCTGGCCTTGTCCTCGAAGCCGTTGTTGATGCCGGCCCCGTCCAGGCGCGAGAACTGCGTCTCGTAGTCGTCCAGCAAGAGGTCGGAGGCGTCGATGACCTGGCAGATCTTGTTGTACGCGTTGCCGTTGGAGTTGTAGCTCACGTCCTCGTAAAGGTCGGCCCAGGAGCCGAGGATCCACGGCTCGGCGCGCAGCTCGCGCACGAGGCGCTCGCCAACCTGGAGCGTCACCATGGGACCAAAGGGCTCCGGCATCCACCGCGGGCCTACGTGCGGCTCGCTCCACGTCATGTCCCGGTGCCGGAACTCGGACATGCGCAGGAGGTCGATGTTCTCGTCGGTCTCGTTGTGCGCAATGGCGTAGAGGAGCAGCTCCCCCGTCGGCGAGACGTAGGCCCCCACGCCCGCGTTCCCGTTCCCGAAGACGGCCCGGTCACCGACCTCACCGCCGAGAACGAGGATGCCTTCATCGTGCGGCATCATGTTGAACGCCTTGCGGCCTGCGAACTCGAACCGGATGTCGCCGATCGTCCGCACGCCGTCATTCGGCAAGCCCTTCACCTCGAAGAGGCTAACCACGTCGAGGCCGACGAGGACCGGCGAGAAGTTGTTCGTGTTGAGGGCGGCGATCATGTAGATGCGCCCGTCGGTTTGCTGGACCAGGTGCATCGTCTGGAACGTCGAGATGAGGGTGTTGTCGCTCGAGTTCGTGGCATACGGCCAGGGGCCAACGAAAGGGTCCACGGTGAAGGGGTTGATCGAGAGGTTCGTGAAGTCGAACGCGGGCTGGTCGGGGATCTCCCACAGGTCGTACAGATGGAACTCGAAGAGCGGGTCCTGGGTGCCGTCGGGCAGGAAGAAGCTGGTGCGGTTCGAGATGTAGCACGCGACTTGGTAGTCACCGGCCCAGGTGACGAGCAACGCGAAGCGGCCGTCGGGCTCGGGCAGCTTGATGATGCCGACGACGCCCGCTTCGGCGCGGGGCTTGTAGCCGAGGCCCGTGTCGATGTCCATGACGAGCGAGTAGTCCATGCGGACCGGATTCAAGCGGTCCGTGCAGTCGTAGAACCAGATCTCGCAGTCCTTGTCCTCGATGTCCTCGCCGTTCGCATCGATCGGCTGCTCCATCGGCACCACCAGGATGTCGCCGATCATCTGCAAGCCGCCCGGGTGCTTCCAGTCGTCGAACTCGATCCTGTGGACAACCCGATCCGTGGTCGGCGGCTCGGTGTCGGCGGTCTCCACGCCGCGCTGGAGCAAGTTGGAGCGCATGCGCTCGCCGCAAGGCGCGCTGGCCTCGGCGATCGAGCTCCGAGAGCGCAGCTGGATGACGCCGAGGAAGGCCTCCTCGTTGTTGTCCGGGTGCCCGGACTTCGTCACGTAGAGGACGTCGTTGGGCCCGCCCGGCGTGTAGTTCGCCCGTACGATGCCCTGGTAGTGCTTCACGCCGCTGCCCGTGATGGACTGGCCGCTCTGCGGGTGGGCCGCCAGCCACTCCCCCTGGTGGCGCAGGTTGAACAGCTGCGACGGGACGTCGGCCACGACGAGGTTGGCCTCCTGGGGGAGCACGATCGGATCCGAGGCCGGGCTGCTGCCCCCTCCGGCGCCGCAGGCGCTCAGCAGACAGGCGGCCAAGGCGGATCCGCCGGCAACGAGCAAGAGGGAGCTGGGACGCACGGGACTCTCCTTCCAGCGCCTCGGGGGAGGCGTCACGAAGGAGTGGGCAAGGCGCGCGCGCCCCCCCCGGAGAATTCTGCCGATCGAGCGGTGCCCCTAGCGAAGGCGCCGGCCCAGCCAGGCGCGGGCGGCGTACCAGTCGTCCTCGACGGTGGTCAGCCCCAGCGCCAGGGCCTCGGCGATCTCGGGGTTGGTCATGCCCGCGAAGAAGCGCATCTCCACGATCTGGGCCTTGCGGGCGTCAAGGCTGGCCAGCTCGTCCAGGGCCTCGTCCAGATCCAGGAGATCGGGATCCAGCCCACCGAGGGCCAGCCGCGCCTCCTCCAGCGGGAGGCGCGCGAGGCCCCCACCTCGCTTGGCGGCGTTCCGCCCCCTCGCGTGGTGGATCAGGATCTGGCGAATCGAGCGCGCGGCCACACCCAGGAACTGCGCGCGGCTCGTCCAGCCTTCCGGCCGCTCCGCCGACAGGCGCAGGTACGCCTCGTTGGCCAAGGCCGTGGGTTGCAGCGTGTGCTCGACGCGCTCGCGGCGCATGTGGGCCTGGGCCAGACGGCGCAGCTCCTCGTAGACGAGCGGCACGAGCTCGTCGATGTGCCCAGCGTGGCCATGCTCTTCGGGACGGGGGGTCTCGCTGGCCACGGACCGTGATGCTACGTCCGGCCCTCCGCCCCGCGAGCGCGCAACGCACGCATCGACCGCACACACCGAGCGAGACGCCGCTCGGCCGACTTGAGGCCCCACAGCTCGAACAGTCGGACGGGCCAGTGCAGAGGGACGATCGCGCTGATCAGCGAGTGCCAGCCGAGCTCCTGCCGCGCAGCTGCCACTTCGTCCTTGGTGCTCCGCAGCCGCGGCAGGAGGCGCCGCAGGCCCTCGCGCGTCGCCTCGGCCCCCAAGCGCGCGGCGTCCCGACGCAATCGAGCCAAGGTGGCTTCGAGACCCGCGACGTGGGCCCGCGCGCATTCGAGGCGCGACTCGTACGGAAAGGTCCGGCGCGCGGCGTCCGTCTCGCGATGCTCGCGACGGACGCTCACGCCGGGCTCGCCCCGTCGGAGGGGGCCTCGATGGGACAGTAGAGGTCCCAGCGCACGCCAAGAGGATCGTCCAGACATGCGTAGCGCATGTTCTCGTACATCCACGTGTCCTGCGGCTGCATGACGGTCTTGGCGCCGTGCTCCACGAACGTGGCGTGCAGCGCATCCACGTCCGCCGGCGTGGCCAGGCGCAGGGCGATCTCCGCGTTGGCCGGGTTTTCACCCGGGTGCGGCGCCATCTTGGGATCGAACAGCGTGAGCCACGTATCGCCCAGCTTGAGGCCATGGAAGCCGGCTTCGTGGTACGCGCACGGCCCGAACACGGCCTCGTACAGCGCGACGGCCGCATCAACGTCCTTGAAGTAGAAGCTGGGATAGGCCACGCCCCGAACCGCCGGGTGGGCCGAGGGTGCGTCGTCGCCCATGTTCCAAGCCTCCTTGCGGCCTGCGATGCCGCTCGTCGCGGACCAGCGTACCCGCGCAGGATGCGCCTCGCGGTGGGCCTCCCGGCACGGGTGGCGGTTGTCAGACCGTGGCCAGCCCGGCGACGGCCCCGAAGTGGGCGTCGCGTGTGTAGAGCGGCAGGTCGTGCTGCATGGCGAGCGCCGCGATCCACAGGTCGCCCGTGGGGATGGGCCTGCCCGACGCTCGTAGCTGCGCGAAGACGCGGGCGTAGAAGTGGGCCGTCGCCTCGTCGGCCCATAGCACCCGCACGCGCTCGTGGCCCAGGAAGCGGACGAGCGTCCGCTCGTTGGCGCGTGACTCCCGCGCGCGCGCAAAGCCTGCACGCAGCTCGCCCAGGACGACGAACGGTACCGCAATCGTGTGGGCCAAGCGGAATCGCGTGGCCACGTCCACGTCGCCTCGCATGAAGTCCACGTACCGATTCGTGTCGAGGGCGAAGTTCACGACTACGCCCAGAGCGACGGATCGCCTCGGCCCTGCTCCTCCAGAGCGGCATCGAGCTCGGGATCCTCGACCCACGTGCCGAGGAACACATCCAGATCGGTGTGCACGACGGCCCCGGCCTCCTCCCCCACGCTCCGCCGAAGGGCCTCGACCGCCACGTCGTTGAGGCTCCTCCCCTCGCGGCGGGCGCGAGCGCGAAGGGCCCTGTCGACGGACGGCGGCACACCACGGATCGTGTACTGGAGGCGGGCAGCTCGCTTGGGCATGCCTACACGTCTAGCATTCAATGTAGGCATCGAACGAATCCAACGTCGTAGACCCTGGCAGGTACGACTTGGCCCTCGCAGCCGTGGCACGGCCGGTCACGGCGGAGCCCGGGAGCTCGACCGCAGCCCTGGGTCCTGCGTGGGGTCTCGCCCTCGGCACGGGGCGGGCGCAAGGAGGCCACGGGTGCGGAGCGGAACCGGGAAACGGCTACTGCCGCGCTACGTCCTGATGCACCTCGGAGACCCGGTCGCCGACCTCGATCGGCACCGAGGCCAGGGCTGGCCCGGCCTTGCCGTCGGTGAACGCGGCGGAGAGCGTGTAGCGCCCCGGCGGGATGCCGTAGAGGACGAAGCTGCCGTCGTCGGCCCAGGGCACGGTGCGGGCGGGATGGAGGGGACTCCCGGGCGGGGTCGGCGCCTCGCCATCGCGGATGGGATGCAGCCACACGTTGCCGTGGCGACCCTTGGCCACGTCCGCCGGCACGCGTCCTCGCACACGTGCTCCCGCGAGCACGAAGTCCGTCTCCACGCGCGGCGCGGTCGCGGTGAACAGCGCGTCGGGGCGCGAGGCGTCCAGCGCCGAGCCGTTGGGCGGCCAGACGTGGACGCGGTACACGTCCTCGGGGACCTCCTGGTCGAAGCGCCCCTCGGCGTCGTACGGCATGATCAAAAAGCCCTCGCGGTCGGTGCGCGCGAGGATCACGCGTCCCCGGGCGCGCACGGCTTCGCCATCGGGGCACACGACGCGGCCCACGACGCGCGCCAAGCCGCGACCGGATCCGTGGTTGACGATCGTCCACCCCTCGTCAGCCACTTGGATGTGCCGATGGAAGGTCGTGGCGGGATCATCGAGATCGGCAGCCAGGGCGAAGCTGACCCATGTGAGACCCGGATGCAGCCGACCGATGGTGTAGCGGCCGTCCGCTCCCGTGGTCGTCTGCGCGATGAGATCGGTCAGCTGCGAGCTCGCACGCACGACCGCTCCCGCCACGGGCATGCCGTCGGCGCCCCACACGGTTCCGCTGATGCCGACCTCCCCCAGCTTGACGCTGACCTCGGGACGCTCCGCGCCTCCCGTGGTCTGCGCCACGTAGAAGATGCGGGACACGCCATCCCCCAGGTCCACGCCGACGTACCACGTACCCTGCTCGACGCTCTCGAAGCGGAAGCGGCCATCGCGACCTATGGGCATGCTCGTCTGCGCGTCCTTGCCCACGGGGATCTGACCCGCGGTGGTGAACTGCCCGCCTTGCCAGAGCAGTCCCGTGCCCGTCAGGGGTTGGCCGTCGGCGTCGAGGATCATCCCCGTCACGACGTCGGGCGGCGACGTCGGACCGGTCGCCCCGGGTCCGTTCGCGGCCGGGTCACCGACGGCGGCGCCGGCACCTGTCGACGTGACGGCCCCCGACTCGGCTCCGTTCCCTTCGTCCGCGTCGCCCGGCGCGTGTGCGTTGGCAGCACCTGCGTTGGCCGGCGTGCCGTGGAGCGTCGGCCCCGTCGAAGGGAGCCCCTCCTCCTCGATGTCCGTCACGAGCCGGGACGGATCGTCATCCCGTTCCCGGTCGACGAGCAGCAGGCCCCCGGCGGCCGCGAGCAAGACCACGACGAGCACGAGGCCCAGCTTCTTCGTTCCTGCCATGCTCAATGCTCCCCACGTCGGGCGCGCGACGCTCGCGGCTCGTGTCGACGCCCGGCTCGCCGGCAGCAGGGCCAGCACGCCCGGTGCAACGCCGCCGGAGCGTCGCGGATCGGCACCCAGGTCCTTGCGCAGCTTGCCGAGCCCAAGCCGCAAGCGGCTCTTCACCGTGTCCAGCGGGACCTGGGTGCGGCTGGCGATCTGGCCGAGCGACAAGTCGGCTTGGTAGCGCAGCACGATCGCCGTCCGCTGCGGCTCCGGAAGTCGGCCGAGTGCGGCGGCAAGACGCCGCTGGATCTCGGCACGCTCGACTTGGTCCGCGACGGCCGGAACGCGCTCCGGGCGAGCCGCGGCCTCTTCACGACGGCGTCGGCGCGTACCTGAGCGGTGCTGCTTCCACGCACAGGTTCGTGCGACGCGCGCCAACCAGCCCTTCGCGCTGTCGATGACCGCGGGGGCCTGCCCGACGGCAAGAAGCCACGTCTCTTGCGCGACGTCCTCCGCCCCCGCGGGGTCGCGGACGAGCGCAGAGGCGAGTCGACGCACGAACGGCTCGTGCTCCAGCAGTCGATCCAGCGAGTGCGTCGATGCGGGCAGGGGCAGACCTCCTCTTCCCAGGATCCCAAGCTTGGCGATCCGGGTCACTCCCAACGCCCGAGGGCGCCGCGAGGCCGTGGGCCCGGTGCCCGGGCTCCATGCGTTGCGTCCGCTGGATGGCGCGTGGCCGGAGGCCTAGAATCGCTGTTGGACGGTCGGGAGCACCCATGGAGAAGAGCGAGGGCAGCGCGTCCGGCGAAGGTGGCGTGACGCCGCGGGGGACTTCGGGCCCTGCCTCGCGTGAGCTCGGCCACAGCGTGCTGCCGCGCCTCGAGCAGCAGACCGGCGGCCCCATCGGGGTGGATCTCGGGGCGGAGGGCACCCCGGAGCGCGGTGCCGGCGAGCGCACGGCGCGGTACGTGCTCCGCGGCGAGCTCGGGCGCGGCGGTGTCGGCGTCGTGCTGCAGGGCAACGACGTGGACCTGGGGCGCGAAGTCGCCATCAAGGTCCTGCGCGAGGAGTTCGAGAACCAACCCGATGTCGTGAAGCGCTTCGTGGAGGAGGCGCAGATCGGTGGGCAGCTCCAGCACCCCGGTGTCGTACCGGTCTACGACCTGGGCGTGGCCGACGGGCGGCCGTTCTTCGCCATGCGACTGATCCGCGGCAGCGCCCTGGACGCCCTGCTGGCCCAGCGCGAGACCCCGGCCGTCGAGCGCAGGCGCTTCCTCGACATCTTCGAGAAGGTCTGCCAGACGGTGGCCTATGCCCACGCTCGCGGCGTGATCCATCGCGACCTGAAACCCGCGAACGTCATGGTCGGCCCATTCGGCGAAGTGCAGGTCGTGGACTGGGGCATGGGCAAGGTCATGGGAACCGGCCCCTCCGCCGACGCGTGTCCACCGACAGCCCACGGCGAGGAGCCGCGCATCGAAACGGTGCGGACGGAGAGCACCGACACGCAGTCCGTGCTCGGCTCGATGATGGGTACGCCCGGCTACATGCCACCCGAGCAAGCCAAGGGCGAGCTGGGCGAGATCGACGAGCGCAGCGACGTGTTCGCCCTGGGCGCAATCCTCTTCGAGATCTTGGTGGGCGAGCCGCCTCAGGTGGGAACGCCCATGGAGCGCTTGCTGGCTGCGTACAAGTGGGAGGCCGAGGCCGCCCGCGCGCGCCTGCACGCCAGCCAGCCCGACCCCGAGCTGGAGTCGCTCGTACTGGCCTGCTTGGCCCGCCATCCCCAGGACCGACCGGCTTCGGCACAGGTCGTCGCGGAGGCCATCGCGACCCACTTGGCCGCCGTCGAGGAACGCGCGCATCGGGCGCAGGTCGAGGCTGCCGAGGCCAAGGCCAGCGAAGCCGAGGCAAGCGCTCGCGCTGCACGCGAGGAAGCCCGCGCCGAACAAGAGCGAGCCGAGGCCGAACAGGCGCGGCTGCGTGCCGAGGGCGAACGCAAGCGTCGTCGCGCAGCGGTCATGCTGACCCTGGCGTTGGCGGTCGGTGCGGCAGGCACCACGGTCGGCATGCTTCTCGCCAACGACCAGCGTGCCGCGGCCGAGCGCGCCCAACAGGCCGAGCAGCAGCGGGCGCAGGGCGAAAGCGAAGCCAGGGAAGAGGCCACCAAGCGCCTGGCCCAAGTGCAGAAGGGCATCGAGATCCTCGGCGCGGTGTTCGGCAACCTCGATCCGAGCGAGGTGGCCGAGAGCGGCCTGCCGCTCCAGTCCCTTCTCGCCGAGCAGCTGGATCGCGCCGCCGACGAGCTCCAGGGCGATGCCGCCGGCGATCCGCGCGACGTCTTCCGTCTCCAGATGACCCTGGCCAGCTCACTGCAGGGCCTGGGCGAGTTCGACCGCTCCCTCGAGCTCCTGGCGCGTGCTCGAGGGCTCGCCGAGTCCGAGCTCTCCGACCAGCCGCTCCTGCGCCTGGAGGTCCTCCAGGCCATGGCTGTCGTCCTTACGTCCCGGGAGCGGGGCGAGGAGGCCCTCGCGCTTCTCGACGACGCGGAGGAGCTCGCGCGTAGCGAGCTCGGACCGGATGACCCTCGCACGTGGCGTCTGGTCGCCAACCGCGGAGGCACGCTCCGCGACCTCCACCGGACGGCGGAGGCCAGGGACGTCCTGGAGCGGGCGCTCGCCGAGCTCCGCCGTTTGGACGGTCCCGGCGCCAAGGCCACGATCCTCTGCCAGAACAACTTGGCAGCAGCCTACGTCGACGACGGCGAGCACGCGGCAGCTCATGCGCTGTACGTGGACGCGCTCGCCACGTGCCAATCCCGAATCGGCGCCAAGCACCCCACGACCTTGCTGCTGCGCTGCAACGTCATCAACACACTCGAGTCGCTCGGACGGCTCGAGGAGGCGGTGCGGGAGGGCGAGGCGGCCCTGCTCGAAGGACGGGAGGCCTGGGGCCCGGAGAGCCACTACACGGTGATGATCGAGGAGTCGCTGCTACGCGCGTGTCGCAGCGCGGGCATGGAGGAGCGGGCGTACGAGCTGCTCACCCACGTCCTTGCGTGGACGGAGCGGCGGCTGGGCGCAGATCACTGGCGAACCTTGCGGGCCCTGGGCCAGCTGGGTCATTGCGAGTACAAGCTGGGCCGCTACGACGCGGCGGCTGGCCGCTACAAGGAGCTTGCGGCTCGCCACGAGCGCCTGCGGGGGCCCGACGACGACAGCACGCTGACGGCGCGTGCCGAGTACGCACAGAACCTCCACCACGGGGGCCAGACGGCCGAGGCACGGCGGGTCCTCGAGGACCTGTGGCGCCACGCCGCGGCGCACCCGGCGCTGCTCGTCCACATGATGACGCTGGCCGAGCTCATGGAGCGGCTCGGCGACGGCTCCGGTGCCCTGGGCGTGCTGGAGGAGAGCCTGGCCCTCGCACGAGCAAAGCTCGGACCTGACCACGAGACCACGCTCCAGCTCATGGACAGGCAGGCCAGCGGGTTGTACCGCGCGGGCAAGCCGAGCAAGTCCATCCCCCTCTACGAAGAGCTGCTGGCGGCCCAGCGCAGCTGGCCGAACGGGCCGCACCCGCGTCTGGTCAACACGCTGTTGAACCTCGGCGCATGCTACCGGGCGGCCGGCCGCGTCCAGGCCGGACGGAAGGTCTACGCCGAGGCCGTACGCCTCTGCGAGGCCGATGCGACGTTGTTGGACGAGGCGGAGAGCGGCTTTCTGCACATGGTGGCCTCCGCCTACGCGGCCCTCGATCGTCCCGACGACGAGCTGGCCATGCTCCGGCGACTGGTCGCGCGGCTCGAGAAGGAGATGGACGGTCGGGCGGGCGACGCCGCCTTGAACCAGGCCCGCTCGCGCCTGGGCGCCTCGCTGTTCCAACGCGGTCGTCTCGAGGAAGCCATTCCGATCTTCGAGACCGTGCTCGCCGAGCAGGAGCGCATCCTCGGGGCCGAAAGCATGGACACCGTCCGAACGATGGGCAATCTCGGTACATGCCACCTGGAGGCAGGCCACTTCGATGCGGCCATTCCCCTGTTGGAGGTCGTCGTGGCCCGGCGCAAGGAGGACCCGCGGGGGCTTGCCGTCGTCGGGTCCTTGGCCATGGCCTTGCAGGAAACCGGCCAGCCAGGCAAGGCGGCGGATGTGCTGCGCGAGACGTTGGCCGAGGTCCGCTCCGTGCTACCTCCAGGCCACCCCGCGCTCGGCAACCACCTGTCCCAGCTGGGCATGGCCCTGCTCGACCTCGGGGACTTCGCCGGCGCCGACGTCGTCCTGACGGAGTGCCTGGCGCTGCGCGAGAAGCTGGATCCGGAGGCTTGGTCGCTGTTCAACGCGCGCTCGTTGTTGGGTGCCGCCCGGCTGGGGCTTGGCAAGACCGAGGAGGCCGAGCCGCTCCTGCGCGAGGGCTACGCCGGCCTCTTGGCCCGCCGCGACCAGATCCCCGCGGTCGCCGCGAAGCGCGTAGACGAAGCCCGCACACGTCTCGTCAAGCTCTACCGGACCACGGGTCGCGACGCAGAGGCGGACGCGCTCGAGCCTTCGCGGTGACGGGTCCTGCGCCTCCGCCGCTCCAAGGCGTTCGCCTTCAGTGCCCGAAGCCGGTCCAGCCGGGCAGCTTGGACGACTGCTTGATCCAGCGCACGAGCCGGGTCTCGTCCACGTCCTCGCCCTCGTGCAGGTGCACGTAGCGCGTGGCGTCGTGCTTGGACTCGACGGGCGGCGGCGGCTCGAGTGACGTTCCGTTGAAGAACGCGACCTTCACGTACTTCGTGATGCAGTGCATGCTCATGAACCAGCCGTGCTCCGCCGTGCCATAGAACGGCGAGTTCCATCGCACGGCCTTCTGCAGCCCGGGCACGTGGCGCACGGCCAGCTCGTCAAGCAGTCGCCCGATGTCCTGCTTCCACCCCGGCATGGCGGCGAGGTAGGCCTCCACGACCTCGGGACCATCGCCCTTGCCGATCTGCGGGTTGCCGCCGGAGAGCAAGCGAACCTTGGCGGACGCGGGCTCCGTGCGTCGAGAGCCTCTGGGGCGGGTCGGCTTCTTCTGCGGCATCGGAGGGCACGTCTCCTCGTCCGGGGTGGCCCCGACAGAGCATCGCACGAAGGCGCACCCGCCGCGCTCCGGGCTCCGCCTGCGCGTGTGATGAAGATCCGATGGGGACGGTGACCCCGCCCTGCCCGGCAGCATCGGTTGGGCGAGCGCGGCGTACGAAACTGGTGGGTCCCCTGCGAGCGCGAGGTGACGCCATGCCCAATGTCCCGTCCAGCAGCGCACAGAACGGATCTCGGATGGGTGCCGTGTCCACGGGCCGAAGCGTCGAGCCCGTCGGGATGGAACCGCCGCCCTCCGCGCCAGCTTCGGGGCTCGGGGACGTGGCCCTGCGCCTCCAGGCGCTGCTCGATCGGATCGTTGCCGCCGAAGCGGGCCTGGAGGCGGAGCTCGCTCGCGTTGCGCCGGACCGCCTGGCCAGCGCGCGCAACCTCATCCACTACGTGGCGCTGCGCCAGGTGGACTTGCGGCCGCTCCAGGACGACCTGCTGCGCCGGGGACTCTCCTCCCTCGGACGCTGCGAGGCCAACGTGCACGCCACGTTGGACGCGCTGCTCGAGATCCTCGGGAGGTTGGCTCCGGACACGGTGACGCCGTCGTCGCGACCGGTCGAAGTCGGCTTCGATCGCGGTCGCGAGCTGTTGGACCGCTCGACCGTCGACCTGTTCGGCCAGCGACCGGTGCATGGCGGCGCGCACATCATGGTCACGATGCCCAGCGAGGCGGCCGACGACCACGCCCTCGTCAGCGACCTGTTGGCCCAGGGCATGGACTGCATGCGCGTGAACTGCGCGCACGACGACGCGATCGCCTGGACACGCATGATCGAAAGCCTGCGCCGCGCCGAGGCCGAGCAGGGGCGAGCGTGTCGCGTGCTGATGGACCTCCCGGGACCGAAGCTGCGTACGGGGCCCCTCGAGCCGGGGCCCGCCGTGCGCAAGTGGCGCCCGCGGCGTGACTCCTCAGGTCGCCTCCTGGCGCCGGCGCGCATCTGGATCCACGCGGAGGGTCGCGCGACGACCCCGCCCCTTCCGGCGGACGCCTCCCTTCCCGTGGGCGGCCCCCTGCCCGCGGACCTGGCACTCGGCGAAGAGCTGGTCCTCGAAGATGCCGGCGGCCGCAAGCGCCACCTGCGCCTCGTCGAGGCTGGCCACGGCGGCTGGTGGGCCGAGTGCTCGAAGACGGCCTACGTGACACCTGGCACGCCGCTGCATCGTGGAGCCTCCAACGGCAAGCGGGGCCGCGTCTTCGCGCGCGTCGGCTCGCTGCCGCCCACCGAGCAGTTCCTGACGCTTCGCCGGGGTGACGTGCTGCTGCTCGGGGATGACTGCAAGCTGGGTTCCCCCGCACGCTACGACGAGCACGGCTCGATCGTGCGGCCCGCCACGATCGGCTGCACGTTGCCGGAGGTGTTCGGCTTCCTCAAGCGCGGGGAGCGCGTGTTGTTCGACGACGGCAAGATCGGTGCGGTCGTGCGCGAGGTCCACGCGCGTCATGCCGTGCTGGACGTCGTGACCGCAGGCGCCAAGGGCACCAAGCTGCGCGCGGACAAGGGCATCAACCTGCCGGACAGCGACGTCCGCTTGGACGCCCTCACACCCCAGGACCTGGACGACCTCTCCTTTGCCGTCGAGCATGCGGACATGGTCGGGATGTCGTTCGTGCGGCGAACCGCCGATGTCGAGCGTCTCCACGAGGAGCTGGCGCGCCGCGGCCGGCCCGACATGCCGATCGTGCTCAAGATCGAGAACCGCCAAGCCTTCGAGGGCCTGCCGTCGCTGCTCCTCGCTGCCATGCGCAGCCCGACCAGCGGCGTGATGATCGCGCGCGGCGACTTGGCCGTGGAGATCGGCTGGCAGCGCTTGGCCGAGGTCCAGGAGGAGATCCTCTGGATGTGCGAAGCAGCGCACATGCCCGTGGTGTGGGCCACGCAAGTCCTCGAGACGCTTGCCAAGACGGGCACACCGTCTCGCGCCGAGATCACGGACGCCGCCATGGGCGTCCGCGCCGAGTGCGTCATGCTCAACAAGGGCCCGCACGTCGTCGAGGCGGTACGCGTGCTGGGCGACATCCTGCGGCGCATGAAGGACCACCAGGTCAAGAAGCGACCCCTCCTGCGTCGGCTGCACCTGGCCGACGGACTGCGCGGTGCCCCGGAGGCCAAGCACCCCTCCTGACGGCCTGCCGTCAATCCCCTTGGCTCGGGACGGCGGCGGGGCGCGGTACCGTAGCGGCGAGGTCGTGCCACCCGGGCGCACCTGCAGGAGCCAGCATGCGCGCGCCGCCCTCGATCCCGCCGGCCCAGCCGGGCTCCAAGCGTCCGGACCGGCGAAGGAGGCCGTCGCAGGAGCGATCCGAGGTGGATGGGGTCGGCTCCCCGTGAGCCGCCCGACACGCCCCGTTCCCCTGGCTGCGCTGGCGGTCACGCTGGTGCTCGCCGCGTGCGGCAGCCGGGACGAGCGAAGCCGCGAGAAGGGGCTCGAGGCCGTGGCCCGGGCCCGCGCCGCGCAGGCCGAGCTCGCCGTCGCGGACGCGCGCGATCACGACGTGTTGGCGGCGTGGTTGCAGGGGGCCACGGCGCGCGGCGCACCCGCTTGGCCGGCGTGGCGATCCGCGGCGCTGGAGCGGATCGCCCAGGATCGCTCCGGCTACCAGGCGCTGTCCGATGCCCTCCAGGAGGTGCGCGCGGCGCACGCCGCCAGCGGCAATGCCGCCGAGCGCGAGCAGCTGACCCAGCGCATGGGCAGCGTGCCGCTCCGTGCCGAGCTCGGACGCCTGCTCGGAAGCGACAAGGGCCTGCCCGGTCTCCTGACCGAGGCCGCCGCGCTGCTCGACGCCACACCCGATGCGCCATCCTTGTTCGGGCAGCCGACGGCCGGACACGCTTCGGCTGTGCGCAAGGTGGCCGGCATCTACGCGGCCCTGGCCACGCAGCGCGGGTCGACGCTCGCGAGCCTGGCACCGCCGTTGGCTCGATCCCTCACGCTCGCCTACCCGGTGCCCGTCCCCGAGGCCTTCGCCGGCCATGCCTCCTCGCTCGGTCTCGCGGGCCTGGGCGAGGGCGGCGAACCCGTCCTGTTGTTCCCGAACGCCGGCTACGTCTTCGGCGGCGTGCCCCAGGGCAGCGTGAACCGCGGCATGGAGTGCGGTGCCTTCGTGTCCTGGGTGCATCGCCTGCGCATGGCCTGGTGGTCCGGTGGGCTCGAGGCCGTCGCGCTGGCGCGCCAAGCGGGCAAGCTCCCCGAGGACGCACCCGACTGGTTGAAGAGCGGCTGGGGCACGTTCGAGCTGGTCGCCCGGGAGGCGCCGCTGCGTCCGGGTGACATCGTCGTCTGGCGCTGGGACGCGGACGACGGGGAACGCGTGGGCCACGTCGCGCTGTGCATCGAGACCCCCGACGACGCGGCGTCCTTCCTGGGCCTGGAGACCTGTCGTCTCGACGACGGTTCCCGGGAAGGCATCGTCGAGCGCCGCCACGCCCTCCACGTGCCGGGACGCACCACCTGGGTGCTGCGCGTGCGATGAGTCGCCACGGGCGGAGTGGGTGCACGCTCGCCGCTTCGGTCGCATTCGCGGCCACCGTGGTCGTCGCAGCCTGGCGGCTGCTTGCCGCTTCGCCTCCGGGCTGGGTCGTGGCCGTCTACGGCGTTGTCTGCGCGATGGCCATCACGCTGGTGGCCTGGGCCCTCGGGACGTTCGTGCTGCGCCCCGTGTACACGCGGGAGCCGCCCGCCGACACCGTGACGCAGCTCGGGACGACCACGACCTTGGGCTTCGTGCTGCTGATTGCGCTGTTGCAGCTGGGCGGGCTGCTGGCGGGGACGTTGGCGTGGTCCGGTGTGGCGCTGGTCGCGCTCGCGGCCTTCGTGCTGGTCCTGCAGGTGCTCCGTCGCACGTGCCCGGGCCTGGCGATCCGTACACGACTCGGCCGCCTGCTCCTGCCGGGCCTCTGTCTTGCCGTCCTGCCCTACGCACTCCGCGGCCTCGCCCCGCTGCATGACTGGGACAGCGCCACGTGCCATCTGCCGATCGCAGGGCGGCTCGTCGAAGCGGGCCCGTGGTTCACGACCCCCGACCTCCACCTGCTCTACCGCCCGGCGCTCCCCCACACGCTGTACGCGGCGCTGCTCACGCTGGACGCCGAAACGGGCATCGTGGCGCTCGGCCTGATGGCCACGCTGGCTGCCGGTTGCCTCGTCTGGGCCCTCGCACGGGAGGTCGCGGGCCTGGCCGCCGCGCGCTGGGCCGTGGCGGTCTTCGCCTCGATCTCCGTCGTCCTCGAGCTCGCCACGGATCCCCGCGTGGACACGTGGCTGATGCTGGCCTATCTGCTGGGGGTCCACGCGCTGGTGCGTCTGCTCGTCAGCGCACGCGCGGGAACCTGGGCCGTCGTGGGCATGGCGGGCGCGGCGGCTTGCCTGGGCACCAAGTACAACGGCATCCCCCACGCGCTCGTGCTGGGCGCCGGCCTCTCGGCGGCGTGGGCTTGGCGCGTGCGACCCCGCCCCCTCGCCCTCCTACGCGGTGCAGGCCTCGCCCTCGTCGTCGCGACCCCGTTCGTGCTCGGCTACGTCCGCAACGCCGTCCACTGGGCCGATCCCGTCTACCCCTTCCACTCGCAGGTGCGTGTGCACGAGGGAGGCCAGCTCGTGCCGCTCCAGGACCTCCTCGCCAAGGCGCCCGCCTGGGTGCGCGACGAGGCCGCCGAGGATGCGCTGCGCGAGGCCATCCACGAGGCCGAGTCGCCACTGCGCGCGGCGGCGGAGGGCATCCACCCCTTCCTCTGGCTCGAGGCCGTCTGGAACCGCGAGGCCTTTGCCACCAAGCGCGGCCACGGCAGCAGCCCTTTCCTGGTCTTCGCACCGTTCGCCCTGCTGCTCGGACTTCGACGCCGCACGGCTCTCCTGGCCGCCCTCTTCCTCGTCGGGACGCTGGCGTTCACGGCCACCAAGCCCGTGCTGCGCTACCAGATGCCCTCGCTGACGGTCGGCGCCGCGGCCGCGGGCGTCGTGCTCGCGCGCTGGCAAGCGCGCTGGGCGATCGGCCTGCTCGCGCTGCTCCTCGTCGCGTGGGTGACGCCGTCCTGGTTTCGTTGCTGGCGCACGCTCCACCGCCTGGAGCTCGGCCCGTGGTGGATCGGCCAGCAGGACGACCGGACGTGGCTGGCCCGGGTGGGACACAACGCCGAGCCCGGCATGGCGCGCGCGGCGCTCTGGTTCGCGCGCGGCATCGCCAGCGGGTCGATTCCCCCCACCGACCGCGTGTGGATGGTCGGCGAAGGGAAGATCCACGCCTTCCCGCTGGATGCGCACCCGTCACCGGGACGCGAGGGTCGTGACTGGCTGCTCGTGCTGCGCACGGCCGAGTGGGACGTCGAACGCCTCCGGGACCGGCTGTGGGACGAGGGCTACCGCTGGTTGCTCGTCAACGAGGCCTGGTTCCACTTCAGCCAGCTCAACGGCTTCGTGAACCGCAGCTACGCCATCGCGACGGAGCGAACCCTGGAGCGCTTCTTCGACCGCTGCTGCGAACCTCCCGCCATCGATGACGGGATCATGCGCGTGGCGAGGCTCCGCGCGCCTTGAGACGGCATGCCCGGTGCCTGCTCGTCAGTCTTCGTACGTCACCTCGAGCCGGGGGTACGCGTCCGCATCGATCAACGTGCCACTCCCGTAGAAGAGGAGTCCGTCCGACGAACCGTCGAAGTCGCTGAGCAGGCCCTCGTACCGGACCCGGAACGCGGAGAGGGGGCGGCCCGCATCGATGTCGGCCTGCAGCTGGTCCGTCACCGTGGCGAAGAACGGCCGCTCTCCCGAGATGGGTCCAGCCAGCGGCGGCGCCAGCTCGGTGAAGCCGCGCTGCAGGTTGCCGCCGTCGAAGTCCCTGTCCGAGAACCGGTTGTCGAACTCCGGCACGAAGTGGTCCACGACGAGCCGTCCGAAGGGAGCGGGCGTCCCAATCACCAGGTAGCGAACCAACACGATGCGCGCGTTGGTGACGCGAGCGCCCGTGGGAACGACCCCGGTCCCGAAGGCAAGGTTGAAGCGCATGACGTCGTCGATCACGTTGTCACCCGCTTGGAGGGACGGGCCCGAACCCAGGATCACGCCGAGATCGCCAGCAGCAGCCCGCGCGCCCTCGTCCCGGGCCGAGAGAACCACGATCGAGTGGCTGTGGACGCCCCCGCCGGAGCCTCCGGACGAGCCGCCGCACGAGACGCACGACAACGCCCCTGCCAGCGCGAGGAGACACGACAAGCCCATCCGCATGGGAACCCTCCACGTGGCGACCGGGCCGGGAGGGCACCAGCGTACGACCAGGGCCGGTCCCGCGCACCCGCCCGCGGCGCTTGCACCGACACGGACTTCAGCGGGGGAAGGCGCGCCCCAGGATCCCCTCGCGCGCCTTGGCCGCCCGGCGCAGGCGGGTCGGAGGCTGCTTGGCTTCCCCGATGTAGTCGGCCCAGGCACGCCGATGCGAGGGCGGGAGCCCCTCGAAGGCCTGGGCCAGCGCCGGGTCCTTGTCGAGCACCGCGCGCAGCTCGTCCGGGATGACGACGGGGCGCGGCTTCGTATCGCGCGACAGGGTGACGCTCACGCGGTCCCCGCGTGCAACACCCGCCTTCTCGAGTACCTCCCGCTTCACCGCGATGCGCAGCACACCCTGCGACCGCGACGCCGTGCCGCGAAACGACGTTCCCGCCACGACGACGTGTACAGGTCCATGACCGACGGAACGCGCCACGTCCGCTGGAACCTCGATGAAGGTCCAGGACGTGTAGGGCGCCTTGCGCCCGGCCACCAACACGGTCTCGAAGCGACTCATGGTCGATCACGGTAACGTCGTCGACGTCCCACGGGAACGACGTGGCTCACCCTCCAGCGGCAGCGCTACGCCAAGTTGGACGCCCGTCCCCAGGCCGTGGTCCAAGCGCTGCCAAGGCCCACGATTCCGGCCTTCCAGCCATTCGTTCGGGCGTCAGCGATTGCTAGGTTGGCGGGCATGAAGACGCTCCTTGCCCGGCTGTCCGCACCCGTTCTCGCGACGCTCGTCGCGCTCGCCCTGGCCTGTGCCGTGCCTCCCGCCGCACCGCACCCGGCGCGGGCCGACGACAAGGGCGAGGAGCCCCCGCCGGCCGCGGCGGGCGACGACGAGCCCGAGATCGAGGACATCTTCGAAGGGGCTACGACGTTCACCAGCGCGCAGGTCGAGACCGCCATCAAGAAGGGCCTGTCGTGGCTCGGCAAGAAGCGGCGCAGCGACGGCAGCTGGGGCGAGATCGAGGGGGACACGTTCTACGGCGGGGACACGGACGACGGCCGGTTGCGCGGCTACGGTCATCCGGCTGGCGTGACGTCGCTCGTCCTCTACACGCTGCTCAAGTGCGGCGTCGCTCCCGGGGACCCATCCATCAAGGGTGGATTCCGCTACCTCGAAGACAGCCGCTTGATGAAGCCCCGTGGCGCCTACGAGTCCTCGATGCTGTTGCTGGCCCTCACGGCGACCGCCGATCCCTTCAAGACATCGGCCGCCTCCAAGCAAGCCGAGGGCTCGGAGCGCTACAAGCTGAAGGGGAAGCACCGTCGCCAAGCCGACGATCTCGTCAAGCACCTCGTCAAGCAGCGCTTCGTGGGCTCACGCGGCTGGCGCTACTTCATCAACGAGACGCCGGCGCCCGGTGGGCCGGAAGACATGTCGAGTACCCAGCTGGCCGCCCTGGCCCTCATGGCCGCGCAGCGCGCGGGGCTGCGCGTGGACAAGGACGTGTGGGAGGACATCTTGGCGTACTCGATGGCCCAGCAGGCCACCGAGGGCCCCGAGGTCGAGATCCTCGATCCCGCGGATCGCAGCAAGACCTACAAGGCTCGAAGCCGCGGCTTCAGCTACATCAAGGGCGACAGCGACCTGCGCCACGCGCTGCCCAGCGGCTCCATGACCGCGTGCGCGCTGGCCAACATCGAGATGGCGCGCTACAGCCTGCGCAGCGGCAAGGGCGGCCGCGAGGCGTGGGACGCCCGTCCCGACGCCGCACGGGTCCAAGCCGCGCTCTACGACGGCTTGGCGTGGCTCCACGCCCACTGGAGTCCCTTTGCCAACCCCCAGCCGGGCGGACGCAACGACCAGGGCAGCTACCACATCTACTACCTGTACGCCGTGGAGCGGGCCATGGACTTGCTGGGCCTCAAGGCCATCGACCGTCACCCCTGGTACAGCGAGATGGGCCAGGAGCTGCTCAACCGCCAGTTCCCGGACGGCCACTGGGGGACGGGCAGCACGCACGAGCCCAACGACGTGCTCGACACGTGCTTTGCGCTGCTGTTCCTGAAGCGGGCCACCACGGACGTGATCGCCTTCCCGTCCTTCACCAACGGGAGCGGCGACGCCAGCGACAACCGCTAGGACGCGAACCTCTCGCCGGTGCACGAGCGCAGGAAGGCGTCTTCGGGAAGCGAGCCACTGCGGACCATGGCGCCCAGGAAGTCCCAGCAGTTGTGGGCTTCGAAGAGCTTGCCGTCGCGCACGGTGCACAAGGCGCCGCCCTCGAACGACACGGGCTTGCCCCCGGCGCTCCCCACGGCCCGGCACCGACCGTAGACGCGGTCGCCCAGCTCCAGCGTGTCGAGGACCTCGATCCGGATGTCGTCGAACGTGGTCTGGAAGGCCTCCCACACCGCACGGAACCCCTCCGGACCCCGGATGGGCTCCGGCCCGAGCCCATGGGCCACGCCGTCTTCGTGGAACAGGTCCTGCATGGCGCTTGCGTCCTTCTGGTTCCAGACGCGCTCGAACCAGCTGCGGAACACCTGCGTTGCGGTCAGGCCCACGTCGCTCATGGCCTCCTCCTCCTCTCTTGCTCCCGGGTTGCGGGAGGTCGTACCACGACGAGGAGGGCCCGCCGTGCCCCGCCGTCAGGCGCGAAGGCCCGCTCGATCCGTAGGCGGCATGACGGTCCCCCAGGTCAGCACACACGACACGGGATAGGTCAGGCGACCGTCTCGCACGTGGGGGGCGACGATCCGCAGCACGCCCTCGTCGAGCTCACGCAACGCGACGGCTCCCAGTCGGCGGCGCGCCAGCGCGGACCTCGAGTGCACCAGGTCGAGGTACTCCTCGATCGACTGCGAGACGAGTCCAGGCGCCGTCTCGTGGCGCCCCCCAGCCTGGAAGAGCCCACGCCGCTCCAGCTCGGCGACGAGGTCCAGCGCCTGCCAGTCCCGGTTCACCGAATGGCGGGCGATCAGCTCGTGCAGCTCGCCGCGCCAGGGCGTCGCCTCGTCGTCGCGTGTCAGCAGGACGAGACGCCCCGGAGGTCGCAAGACCTTGGCGAGCCGCGCGAAGGTGGGCTCCCAGTCGACCCAGTGGATGCTGTCGCCGGCCATCGCCAGGTCGTAGGGCGGCGACAGCTCGACCTCGTGCACCTGTCCATGGATCCAACGGATTGAGGCCGCGCCGCCACCGGGCAGCCTCCGCGCGAGATCCAACATGGGCATCGCGATGTCCACCGCATCGATGCCCGCCGCGCACCCCACCAGGCGCCGGGCCAGCTCGCCCGTGCCCGTACCGATGTCGAGCACACGGCCGCCCCGTGCTCCCAGCCAGGCCAAGAGGTCGCACGTCTCTTCCGGGTAGGCCGGGCGCGCGAGGTACGAGCGGGCCGCATCGGCGTCCTGCCACGCGCTACCGTGCTCGGGGGACCACTGGGTAGGCTTGGCGTCCACGAGGCCAGCGTAGCGCGCGCCCGCCCCGGCTGCCGGCCGGTCCCCCTCGCTTGCAGGGCTGCTACTGCTTGCTGAACACGAAGTCCACGGCGTAGCCCTCGGACGTGTCGCGGCCCGTCAGGCGCTTGCCGTCGAAGACAAGCGTGACGCTACCCGACTCGCCCTGCTCGGCGGCCCCCGTGTCCAGGTTGCGCGTCACCGACTGGAGGATGTGGAACACGAGCTGGTTGCCACGCACCTCGATGGAGCCGGCCGC
The DNA here is from genome assembly GCA_050248855.1 of Planctomycetota bacterium. Taxonomy (GTDB): domain Bacteria; phylum Planctomycetota; class PLA2; order PLA2; family JAEUHO01; genus JACKGW01. The sequence continues at coordinate 267,376 of JBFWRP010000001.1, forward strand.
GGCGGTCTGGAGTCGACCGACACCGGCGATCGTCGCGAGGGCCAGTCCCTCCCAGGCCAGCTGGCCCTGCTCGTTGCGCGCGATGACGAGCGTAGCCGGTGCCACCAAGCGCCCGTTGGGCAGGTGGTGGGTCTGCTGGCCGCTCCAACGGCCCAGGATCGGCGCGGCCGGATCCGCCTGGGTCTCCCCGCCAGGACCCGCATCGGCTCCGCCACCCGCCCCATCGCCCGCGGTGAGGATCGGCCCGCTACCCTCGGAGATCTTCCAGCGTTCGAGGATGTCGGCGGGCAGCTCCGGCAGCTCGGGGCCCGTGACGCCGTGCGCCCACAGCTGCTTCACGTCGACCAGCTTGCCCGGCATCTGGCCCTGGAACACGGCCACGAGCTGTTGCGCACCGCGCTCCTGGACGTGCTCCCACGACCGGTAGCCCTCGCCGAGTCCACCGCGGATGCCCGTGGACTCGATCGGCAACCACTTGCGCTCCGTCGAGCCGCGCTCGGCGGGCAGCAAGAACACGGGGAGACAATGCCCGGGCACGATGAGCAGATACGGATCCAGCCCGAGCGAGGCTCCCATGGCGGCGTAGAGGATCGCGGTATCGATGCACGTGCCCGCCTTGTCGCGGATCACGTCGCGCGGGTACTTGATGTTCTGGAGGCTCTTGGGGTCGAAGCTGAGCGAACGGTCCTGGAGGCCCGAGGGGGTGACGTAGACGAAGTCGTTGCGTACCCACAGCTCGTAGATCGCGTGCAGGGTCTTGCGTGCGGCGTTGGGGTCGAGCCCGCTCGGCGCTCCACCGGCCAAGCGGTTGGCCATGGCCGCGAACTGGTCCACCACCGGGTCCTCGCGGCTGACCCACGCGGCGAGCAGGTCCGAGTTCTGCGTCATCACCTCGTAGAAGTTGTCCGCGAGGTACTCGCCCGTCTGGTAGCTGGAGAAGTAGAACTCGTGACCCCCGAGCAGCGTTGCCCGGGCGCCATCGCTGTCCTTGTACTCCTTCCCGCCGGCATCCTCGTACGTGAACTCGTACATGATGTTGGCCGGAGTCTTGCTCTGCAGCTGCGCGATCTTGGCATCGAGCACCGGGTGGTACGGCGCGATGACCGTCTGGCCGGGGACCAGCTCCGGGAACTTGGTCCAGAGGCCCCAGTCGGCGAACCCGGGGATCTGGAACCGGATGCGCAGGTTGTGCACCACGCTCGGGCCCGTGTTCCGGACGACGGCCTTGGCCAGCCAGTGGTCGGGAGCGGCGTCCGCCAGGGCGTAGGCCTTGTACGCCCCCGTGAGGATGCGCGGCTTCACGCGGAGCGCCGTGGCAAGGCGGGGGCGGCCCTCCCCCTCGGGGCGGTCCAGGTGGTAGCGGAACACCCCCGCCTTCTCGTCCACCTGGATGTCCTTCGCCGCCTCGGGGAGGCGCACGCCAAAGGTCATCTCCAGCGCCAGCTCGTCGTTGGTCTGGTCGACGACCCACAGGAGGGTCGTGCCCCCCTCGCTCTCCTTGCGCTCGAAGCCCCGGACCGTTTGTCCTTCCTCCAGCTCGAGGTCCACCATCCACTTGCCGGAGCCGAGGTTCTTCGCGTAGCCCAGCAAGTTCATGCGCGTCCGGATGCGCAGGTTGCGCTCGTCGAACGTCACGGGGTCGGGGAACTCGGTCTCGAGCGCCGAGTGGTGGGCCACCACGTCGCGGAACAGCAGCTCCGGCGTGTTGTAGCGCACTTTCAACAGCTTCCACCGCTCGGGCGCCGGGCGCAGGCTGAGGTCGAACGCGAAGTCGCCCTGCGGGCTCAGCGTTCCGATCATGTCGATGTACGCCTGGCTGGGAGGGGGACGGCTCGGGCCTTCCTCCGCGCGCGCGACGACGGCGCCGAGCGCCACGAGCGAAAGCGCCACGAACGGAAGCGCTACGAGCATGCGGAAGGCCACACGACGACGGACCCGTGCCACGCTACGACTCCTTCGACCCGGACGTCGGGTTGGGCGGAGACGGTACCACGTGACGCGACGGGGACCAACGCGCCCGGGTATCGCGGCAGGCCGTAGGATCTCGCGCGGCAAGGATCCCATGAAGGCGTCACCTCCAGCTTTCCTCTCGGCTTGCATCCTGCTGGCGATGGCGTGGCCCGCCGGGCCGGTAGGCGCCGACACCACACATGGCTGGCTCGAGCGCGAGGGCGTCTTCACGTGCTGGGACGCCGATGCGCCCTGGGACCGCACGTGCGAGATCAGCGGTGCCATCCGCACGCGACGCGGGCTCGTGGTTGCGACCGACAAGCCCCTCGGTGGCGTGGCGGGCGTGTCCCACGTCTGGCGCACCCGCCTGCCCGGCGCGGGGGCCACGCCGCGCCTGGCCGAGTACGCGGCACCCGCCCTGCGGGGCAGCACGAAGATCGAAGGCCTGGCCGTCGAGGCGGACGGCGACTGGTGCTTTGCGACCACCTCGTTCAGCTGGTTCGTACCAGGCGAGCCGGAGCGGGCAGACGCCTGGAACTGCCTGGTCGCGTGGCGCGAATCCGTGCCCGGCTCCGCCCACGTGGTGGAGCCCACGGTGCGTTCCGGCGTCACGAGCTCCGTGTCGCTCCTGCCTCGCCTCCGGGCGGCCCTCGCCAGTCCGACACATCCCGCCGGGCCCGCGTGGTTCAAGATCGAGGGCCTGGCGGTCCTCCCCGGCCGACGTCTCGCCTTCGGCGTGCGGGCCGTCGGTCCTTCGCATCGCGAGCCCACGATGGTCGGGATCGTCCTGGCTTCGCGCTATGCGGTCTGCGGGGGTCGCGTCCGGCTGGTCGGTCCGCTCGACAAGATCGTCGAGTGGGACCCCGGCGCGGTCGTCGGGCGACCCGCCGGCGTCTCCGGACTCACGTACGACACGACGGCCCGCAGGCTGCTCGTGTTGACGTCCTACGAGGCAGCGCCCGCGAGCCGCCCCGAAGACCTCGACGGCTGGGTGTGGGTGCTGTCGCACGATGCCTTGCACCGGGGCTGCCCGCCCGCCCTGGTCCGCGACGGCACGGGGGCGCCGCTGCGGTTCGGCCACAAGCCCGAGGCGATCGCACAAGCCGGCAGGAACCGCTACCTGGTCATCCACGACGACGACCGCGTTCTCGGACCACCCGACGACGACGGAGCCCACGCAACGCTTCCGCGCACGCGCAACCAAGCGCGCTACGCGTATCTCCGGCTCGGCTCGCCGCGCTGAACCCCACGTAGCGACCGCCCTCGATCGACGACCCCGACTGGTAGAGTGCGCCGCGATGCTGGCCCGCCTCCTCGACGTACGACCCGGCGAGGGCCGGCGCCTGCTCCTGCTCGGTGGGCACTTGTTCCTGTTGCTCGCCGCGCTCGGCGTGCTGATGACCGCGGCCGAGGCGATCTTCCTCGCCGCGTATCCCTACACGTGGGTGCCCTACACCTACATCGGCGGCGCCCTCGTGAGTGTCGTGGCCTCCTTCGCGTACGGGGCCTTGGACCGACGCGCGGGGCCCCGGCTGCGCTCCACCGCCACGCTGGGCACGCTGGCGGCCACGATCCTCCTGCTGCGGCTCCTCCTGGTGGTGTGGCCGGCGGGCGGTCCCTTCGTGCTGTTCCTGGTCGCCGCGGGTTTCGGCGTCATCGTCGGCATGGAGAGCGGCAACCTCGTGACGCGCGCGTTGGACGCACGGCAGGCGCGGCGGCTCTACCCGGCCATCTCCGGCATCGGCGGCATCGGCGCATCCGCCGGGTCCTTCCTGGTGGCAGGCCTGGCGCGGGTGCTGGCGCCCGCCGACCTGCTGGGCGTGGCCGCGGCCTGCTTCGTGCCGCCCATGGCCCTGGCCGCACGCGTGACGGGCGATCACGTGCGGAGCCGGCCGGTCGAGCCTGCGCCGTGGACGGCGGTCCTCTCGAACCGCTTCACGCTGCTGCTCATGGCGATCGTCTCCTTGGCGGGCATCCTCTCCACGACGGCCAAGTTCCAGCTGAGCGCGGCCGTCAAGGAGACGCTGCCGGAGCCGGAGATCGCGACGTACCTCGGCATGCTCTACGGCTCGCTGAGCGTGGCCTCGATCTTCTTCGGCTTCTTCGTCATCCGGCATCTCGTGGCGCGGTGGGGCGTTGGCGCGTCGCTCCTGGTCTACCCGCTGTTGATCACGACGGCAGGCCTCTTCGGCATCGCGCTCCCCGGACTCGCAGTCGCCTCCGGCGCGCTCTTCACGGAGCGGCTGCTGCGGCAGAACCTGCAGCGCCCCTTGCTCAACGTGGCGATGATGCCGCTGCCGGCCCAGGTGGCATCGCGCGCCAAGCTGGCCGTGCGCGGGGTCGTGGAGAACCCCGCGATCGCGCTGACCAGCATCGGCCTGCTCCTGGTCGGTCCGCACGTGCCGTGGCAGTCCGCCTCCATCGTGCTGCTCGTCGGCGGAGGCGCGTCCCTGGCCTGCGCATGGGCAGCGCGGCGCCAGTACGCCAAGGAGCTGGTGGCGGCGCTCCACACGCGCAGGCTCGAGACCACCGCGCCGGACGAGACGCCGTGGGTCCTGGACGCGCGCACGCGCAGCGCGCTCCACGAACAGCTCGCCAGCGAGACGCCCGATCGCGCCGCGCTGGCCTTGCGCCTGTTGGAGGGTCAAGCCGACGACGAGACCGTACGCATCGTGAGGACCTCCTGGGCAACCTGGCGACCTTGGGTGCGCGTGGTGGCCGTCCGCTCGCTCGCGACGAGCCGTCATGCCGGGGCTCGGGCCTTCCTCGCCGCGCTCGATGCCGAAGCGGACCCGGAGGCCGTGGCCGAGCGCTTGCGTTCTTCGCTCGACGCCGTCGATCGCGACCGCCTGCGGGGCTTCCTGGTCCATGGCGACGCAGGGCTGGCGGCGGCCGCGGCCATCCGCCTCGCACGCGACGGCGAGCGCGTGGACGAGACGCATCGATGGCGCACCTCGGCCGACCCCGCGTGGAGGACGGCCGCCGCTGCGGTATCGGCGGCCACGCTGGCACCGGACGATCCCGGCTGGGGCACGCTCCTGGAGGAGGCGCCGGACGCCGTGCTCGCCGAAGCCCTCCACCGACCCCTCCCGGGGCTCGCGGAGCCGCTGGCCCGGCGACTCACCGACGCCGAACGCCTGCCCGCCATCGTCGCGGCCTTCGAGAGACTTGGCCCCGCCGCGCGCGAGGCCCTGGCGCGCGCGGCAGCCGATGCCCCGCGCGCGCCCCAGGCACTCGCGCTGCTGCTTGGCGTGTGCGGCGCGGAGGGTCGTCGATTGGTCGTGGAGCGCGCGACCGACACCGACGCCACGCTCCGGGGGCACGCCCTGCGGGCGCTGCTGCATGCCCCGGGCCCGCTTGCCGCCGCGGAGGCGCGTGCCCTCGACGGTGTCGCGGAGCGGGAGTACGCCCTGTGTGTGGCGCGCCATGCCGCACGCACGCATGCTGCACCGGATGTCCGGCGCGAAGGCGCCACGTTGCTCGCGCGCTCGCTCGAGCGCCTCTTCCTCGTGCTGGCCCTCCTCGAACCTGGCAAGCCCTACCGTCGCGTGCACCTCTCGCTCGCCTCCGACGTCGACAGCGAGCGTGCGTTCGCCGTCGAGGCCCTGGACGAGCTGCTCGAGGACCCGTGGCGAGAGCGACTCCTGCCCTTGCTGGACCCGGGGTCGCCAGGCCACGGCATGGCGCCGGGAGACCTTGCCGGCGATCCCGCGCTCGCCGAGCTGGCGGCGTCGCTCGCCGACGGCAGCCCGCATCCCCACCTCGCGCGCGCGCGGGCGTGGCAGGGGGTGCCCCCGCTGGATGCCCTGGCGCTCGACGACCTGCGGGCGCTCTCCCGTGCAGTGTCGGCGGGCGAGCTCCGCGGGCCGCGCTTGCGCCTCGAGGGCGACGGCCTCGCCAACGTGGCCGCCGCGATCCTCGGTGACGACGACGCCCACGGCGACGGCATCCCCATGGACGCGCTATGGAGCGTGCTTGCGGCACGACCGCCCGCAGCCCGGGCGTGGTTGCGCCGCCTCTCGGCCGTGCTGTCGCCTGCGGCACCGGCCGAGGCCGACGTCTCCACGAGCGGCATGTCGCTCGCCAGCCGCGAAGAGGCGGAAGATCCCGCGACGCTGGACGACGTGCGGCGCTGGCAGCGCACCTTCTACCTGGGTCTGGTTCCGCTCTTCGGTCCCCTCTCGCTTGCACGGCTGCGCGCAATTGCCGACATCTGCCGTCTCCTCCCGGTGCGTGCAGGCACGGTGATCGTGAGCGAGGGGCGACCGGCGGGCCACGCCTACGTGGTCTGCCGTGGCTCGGTCGAGGTACGTCGGCGTGGGGGACAAGCCACGCGCCTCGAGGCCGGCGAGGCGTTCGGCGTCCTCGGCCTCCTGTCCGGCGGTGTGCGGCGAACGCAGGTGACCGCGATGACCGACGGCGAGCTCCTCGCCATCGACCGCGTCGACTTCGCCGATCTGCTCGTGGCGCAGCCCGGCTTGGTCCGGGCGTTCTCCCGACTCCTGGCCGAACGCGCCCAAGCGCTCGGCCCGGCTTGAGGACGGGATCTCGCGAGCCCGGATCCAAGGGCTCTGCGCGGAATCTCCGGGAATCCCGGGACGATCCGCGCGGCGCGGTTCTCGAGAGGGCAAGGAGATTCCCATGCGACACACCCTTCCCCTCGTCCTCGCCTTCCTGCTCGCCGCTCCCGTCTACGCCTCCAGCCGCGCTCCCTCCGGGCCCGCCACCCTCGACGACGGTCCGGGCGCGGGCGGTGGGTACGGGAAGCGCGTCCACACCCTCGAGGACGGCCCCGGCTCGGGTGGTGGCTACGGCAAGCAGGTCCACACGCTGGATGACGGCCCCGGCGCCGGCGGCGGCTACGGCAAGCAGGTCCACACGTTGGACGACGGCCCCGGCGCAGGCGGCGGCTACGGCAAGCAGCTCCACGTGCCGCCGTACATCGCGCCCCCCTCGTGGCGTTCGCTCCACTGACCGCCACCGGGAGGCACGTGCGATCGAGCCACCACGGTTGCTCCGCAGTCCCCATCAGCCGACCCGCCCGTCGAGCACGACGGGCGGGTCGTCTCATGCCGAAGGTGCACCGCGTCCGAAGAGGCGTCGCCACCAGGAGCGCGGCCTCTGCGTCGCGGGCTCGCGCCCCAGGAGGAAATCGTCGATCGCATCGGCCAGGGCCCCCGCGGTCGGGAAGCGGTCCTTGCGTTCACGAGCCATCGCCCGCTCCACGATCCCCGTCAAGGCATCGACGGCCGGCAGGGGCTCGGGGGGCGTGGCGGCCACGCGACGAAGCACGTCGAGCGGCTCGCCGCCGCGGTAGGGCGCATCGCCGGAGAGCAAGCGATACAACGTCGCGCCGAGGCCGTAGACGTCGGAGCGCTCGTCCGCCGGGAAGCCCATGGCCTGCTCGGGGGCCATGTAGGCGGGCGTGCCCAGCAGCTCGCCGGTCGCGGTCAAGGCAGGCAGCGTGTCGATCGCCTTGGCCATGCCGAAGTCCAGGACGAACACCTGGCCGGCTCCGTCCACGACGAGGTTGGCCGGCTTGAGATCACGATGCACGACGCCCTGCTCGTGGGCGTACTGCACCGCACGGGCCGCATCGCGCACGATCTCGGCCGCCCGACGCCGCGGGACGTCCAGGCCCTCCAACGTGGTGCCCGGCACGTACTGCATGGCGAGGTAGGCCCGGCCCTCGTGTTGCTCGACCTCGTGCACGGGCGGGATCCCCGGGTGCTGGAGCCTGGCGAGGATGCGCGCCTCCCGCACGAAACGCTCGAGGGCGTACGTGCTGTCGCGCAGCAGCAGCTTGAGAGCCACGTCGCGACCCAGGGTCGGGTCGTGCGCGCGGTAGACCTCGCCCATCGCACCCCGTCCGAGCTCCTCCTTCACCTCGTACCGGCCGATGCGCCGCGACGGCGCCTGGCCCGGCGCAGGAGGTCCCGCCATGGCTTCCAGCACCTGGTCCAGGCGCACGGCGTGCTCGAGCTCGGCCAGCAGCGTCGTCGTCAGGCGGCCCGACGCCACCAAGGCAGTGCCCAGGCCCTGGCCGCGGCTGGCTTCGAGCAGCCCGTCGATCTCGTTCGCGTCGACGAGCCGGCGCGCGACGAGCACGCGCGCGAGCGCGTCGTCCCGCGCCTCGGCTTGGCCGCGACGCACGCCGTCGATCAGCCGAGGATCCACCGGGCCTCCTCGATCGCAGCCTCCGGGTCGCCCACGTACTCCGCGGCGGCCCGGATCACCAGCGTGCGAAGCTCCGCCCGGACCCGGGACAGCGCGTGGCGCACCTCCGCAGGGGACATGCCCAGGCGCTCCCCCACGGCGGCATACGTCGTGCGCCCGTCGGCGAGGTCGTACGCCTCGAACGCCTCCCACGCGGCCGATCGCCCCTCGTCGTCGAGGCGTGCGCGCAGCGTGTCCAGCGACCGTGCGAGCACGAGTCGCAGCCAGGCCCGGTCGAACACGTCCTCCGCACTGCCGCCGGGATCAGCGACGCGACCTGCATCCTCGAGGTCGATGGCGACGCGCCCGCCCCCCCGCTTCTCGCGGGCCGCATCCCGCCTGCGGTTGCGCAGGAAGTTCGTCAGCGCCGCTTTCAGGAAGCTGCGCAGCGATCCCCGCTCGGGATCGAGCCCCTCCAGGAAATCGCGCTGGAGGAGGTCGGCAAAGAAGGCCTGCGTGGCATCGGCCGCGTCATCCACGGAAAGCCGCCAGCCGAAGCGCGCCTGGCAGAAGACGGGCTCCCAGTAGCTCTGGCAGAGGGTCTGGAGCAGCTCCTCGCGTTCGCGCACGTCGCCGCTGCGGTCGCGGAGGATGCGGCTCCACATCGTGGGCGGGAAGGCACCTCGCGGCGAGGACTCGAAGACCATGGGGCAGGATCCTACCGGCGGCCTGCGTGACACCGACGGGGCCACGCGGCGCGCTGCCTACCGGGCGTCCGCCCCCCCGGCGCCATGCCCGAGGTCCTTGTGCAGCATGTCGACCAGTCGCCCCCAGAGCTCGAGGTTGCGGTCGAAGCCCGGGGAGAGCTGTCCCCGCTCCTTGACCCCTGCCAGCCGAGCGACGGCGGCCTCGAACCAGCGACGTGCCTCCTCGTAGCGTTCCCGGGCAACGACCTCGTCCGGTGCCGCGCCGGCCTCGGCCGCATGGAGGAAGCCCCACGTCGACTCGACCTCGGCCAGACCGCACGCCTCCACGGCGGCCCCGCCGCTGCGTTCCAGCCTCCGCTCCTGGATGACCTGGGCATCCCGCAGCGCGGCGCGGGCCTGCGGGAAGTCCTCGAGTCGATAGAGGACGCTCGCCAAGCGGGTGAGCAAGACGCGCTCGTCCCATTCCAAGCCCAGGTTGTCCGGCTGGGCCGCACGACGGGCGCGCATCCGCTCGAGCGCGGATCGCGCGACGGTGGCTGCCTCCTCGTACCGCTCGAGCTGCTCCAGGGCCACGGCCAGGTCGCCCTCGCTGTCCTGGATGTACGCCTGCGCCTCGGCGTCCTGCTCATCGCCCGCAGCCAGCTGCTGGGCGAAGGCCAGGGCCTGCGCGTAGTGGCCCCGCGCTGCCTCGTGGTCCTTGCGACCGCCGGCGAGATCACCCAGGCTGTCCTGCACGTGCCAGAGCAGCCAGAGGCGCGTGCGATCGGGCGGGCCCGCCTGCACGAGGGCGGCCAAGCGCTCCACCTCGGCGATGTGCCGGGCGGCCTCTTCGTCCCGGTCGAGCTCGGCGAAGGCCGACGCGAGGTTCAGGTGGGCCTGCAAGAGGAAGCGATCGCGCTTCATCGCACCGAAGGTCGCCCAGTCCAGGTCCTTCGCCATCTCGAGGTACTGGCGGTAGCCCTCGAGCGCCGCCTCGAAGTCGTCCACGTACCAGTCCGTATGGGCGCGAGCCTGGAGGTGGTCCAGACGCGCCGACAGGACGTGCAGGTCGTCCGGGCGACGTGCGGCAAGGGCCGCCAAGTCGGGCTCGACGGCATCCAGCAGGGCGCGCGCTTCGGGGATCCGGCCCGCCGCCCGGTGATGGGTCGCCAGCGTCAGACGCGCCGCCAGCCAGGCGCCGAACAGGCGATCGTCGTCGGGACGGGCCGCGCGGGCCTGGCCCAAGTGCTCGATCGCCCGCTCGTAGTAGCGCGTGGCCGCGCCCTCGTCACCCAGGTTCGCCCCACCGGTGCCGCCCTTGATCCCGCCGATCGAGATCTCGGCGGCCGCCAGGGCCCGGAGCACGACCGGGTCCTCGGACACGCCCTCGATGGCCGCGAGGCGCATGGCCAAGCCCTCGACCTCCTCGGCCAGCAGCGTGCGGACGCGCGTTGCCCCCATGAGCGTGTCCAGCTTGTTGTCCAGATGATCGGTGACCACCGGGATGAAGCCCGCGCTCTCGTGCAGCAGCGCACGCGCACGCCGTTCGTTGCGCTCGGCCTGCTGACGCGCGCGCGCCTCCGAAGCGGCGAACACGCTGATCGCGACCAACGACCCGACCAGCACGACGAGGCCACCGGCCATGGCCACGAACGCCACGCGATGGCGCCGTGCGTACAGGCGCAGCTGGTACGCCAGCGACGGGGCACGCGCCAGGATGGGACGGCTCTGCAGGAACCGCTCGATGTCCTCGGCCAGGGCCTCCGCGCTTCCGTAGCGGGCGTCGGGCTCCTTGGCCAACGCCTTGCGCACGATGATGCCCACGTCGCGGGGCAGGTCCTCGCGCAAGCGCTCGGGCGCCCGCGGGGGCTGGTTGCGGATGGCTCCGATCGTCTCGAGCAGCCCGAGGTTCGTCAGGTCGTACGGGAGCTTCCCGGTGAGGATCTCGTACAGCAGCACGCCCAGGGCGTACACGTCGCTTCGCGTGTCGATGGACTCGGCCTGTCCCCCCAGCTGCTCCGGGCTCATGTACGTGACGGTGCCCATGAGATGGGCCGTTCGCGTGCGGGGCGCGTCGGGCGAGGCGTCGTCGCCGGTCAGGCGCGCGATGCCGAAGTCGATCACCTTCGGCCGCCCGTCTTCCCCCACGAGCACGTTGCCCGGCTTGATGTCGCGGTGGATCACGCCGCGCACATGGCCGGCGTGCACGCCCCGGCACACCTCCATGACCAAGCGCAGGGCGTCCTCGAGGCCGAGGCCATGGCGCTGCACGTACTCCGTGATCGGCAGGGCGCCGGCAATGTACTCCATCACGAAGTAGGAGAGCTCGGTCGTGGCATGGTGCGTGCCCGCCCGGTGCACCTGGGCGATGGCCGGGTGGCGGAGCGTGCCGAGCACGTGCGCCTCCTGCTGGAAGCGGTAGCGTGCCTCGGGCGAGGCCAGCGCATCCCCCAGCAGCTTCACGGCCACTTGGCGACCGGGCGGCTCTTGCCAGCCCTCGTAGACGACGCCCATGCCGCCGCGGCCCATGGGCCTGCGTAGCGTGCAGTCCCCCAGCACCAAGCCCGCCAGGGCATCGCGCGGTTCCTCGCCACGAGCCGGCGGCCTCCCGCGGGCAGGCGGCGTGTCCATCAGCGGGTGCGCGCTCCGCCGAGGCGGGACCGGAACCGCGCGTCCACGCAGGCCAGCCTGCACCGGAGCTCGGCCAGGGCGCGCCTCTCGGCCGGTTCCCGCTTGAGCCGCAGCGGGAGGTAGAAGATCGGCTCCGCGTCGGACTCCACGACGTCGAACGTGAAGTCACCATAGCGCGCGGCCCGCAGCGCGGGCGCATGGACGCGCGCCTCGCGCAGGTGCTTCGCCGCGACCTGGATGCGCAGGCCCTCCGCGCCCACGACCGGCACGAACCGCCAGCCCGCGCGCAGCAACGGCGCCTCGAGCAGGGCGAGAGCGCGCTCCACGGCCGCGACGTCGGGGCCCGTCGCCGTCGAAAGGGCCGCGGCCTGCTCGGACACCGCGGCCCAGGCCTCGGGATCGGCTTGCTCGCCGACGTCCGCCAGGCGTGCCAGCTCGGCGGCGAGGTCGCCAAGCGCCTGGGCGTGGTCGGGGACCTGCGAGGCCATCGCGGCCAGCGCCTGCGTCCAGTGCGCCCGGATCGCCTCGACGGTTCCGCTGGCGACGTAGAGCGCGTGTAGCGCCGGTACGCGCGCGACTTCCTTCATGATGGTGGCGACCTTCTCCAAGTCGCTGAGCTCGCGTGCCGAAGGCGCGTCAAGCCATGCGGCCAGGTCGCGCTCGAGCCGTGCGCGGACCGACGGCTCGAGCGCCGCGCCCAGCACGTCGAGAGCCTGGTGCATCCGCTTCAACGTCTTGGTGGCCGACCCCCGGTCGTACTGCGCCCGACCCGTGCGCAGCAGGTCCGCCGCCAGCCACTGACGCGTCTCGAGGAAGTCGTGCGATCGGTCCAGCAGCTGCGCGTAGCGCTCACGTGCCGAGCGGTCCGGGAAGCTCAGGAAGAACGCCAGCGGCTCGAACGGGATGGGAAGGCCCAGCCACGTGAGCGCGGGCGTGAGGATCCAGCGTCGCCGCGCACCATCGGCGTGCTCGACCTGCACGACGAAGTAGAGCATGACCGAGACCTGCCGGATTGCGGTGGGCATCCCCTCGCGGTAGCGCACGGCATTGGAGAGGTAGGCGGCGTCGGGCATGGCGGGAAGCGGAACCTCGCCCGGCGCCATGACGGTGGCCTGGCCCACGCCATCCCCGCGCTCCAGACGCACGGAGATCGGGCGATGCGTCCGCGCCGCCAGGGTGCCACGGAGCATTTCGAGGCCCTGCTCGCGGTTCTCGATCTGGCCTTCGGCGTCGGCACCCTCGACCTTCCAGGGCGCGAGCCCGGGATCGCGCGGCTCCTCGTGGGTTCGTGCGATCAGCGCGCGGAGCACCACCTCGATCCGGCCGAGCGCGCGCTCCGCCGCCTCGTCCACGGGCACGGTCCCCAGGTCGAACACGGCCATGCAGTCCAGGTCGCGCCCCCGCGTGACGTGGCGGAGGAAGCCGGAGCCGTACGCAGCCCACGTCACCAGCGAGATCGAAGGATCCTCGCCGCTCGCCCGCTCGGCGACGGTGTCAAGCTCGGCATCGAGGCGGGCGACGGCCGGTGCGACCCAGGGGTATGCACGGGCGTCGACGCTGTCGGACAGGGCCGAAAGCTGCGCCGGCTCTTCGGCGACCGACGTGGGTGCGAACCGGCCCGACGTCCACGGCACGAGCAGGAGGAGGAACGCGAGGGGCACGCTCGCCCATCGACCCCGGCGGTCCGCCGTGCGCGGGATGCGATGCATGGTGCCGTCCTCCTCGTCGTGCCTGCCTTCCCCGAGGCGTCGCGGCAGGATACCCAAGGGGCTGGCGCATCACGAGGCGCAGCCGGTCAGCGGGTGCGGAGCAGCTCCAGCTTGGCCGCTCGCCGTTCGTCGAGCGAGAGCTTGTAGTTGCCGCCGTACGCCACCGACTCCCACGAGCCGTACAACGGGTTGGGCAGCTGGATCCACGTGCGGCCCCAGCGCTCGGCGTGCTCGAGGAAGATCTGGTCGCGTTCGCTGGCCGTGGCCTTGTCGGCCGACAGGAAGTCCGTGAGGTTGTCTCCGACAAGCAGCAGGATGCGGTAGTGCGCGGCCACGTGGGCCCGGCGCGGTCCCTTGTCGCGAGGCCTCCAGGCCGGCCGCTCGCCCTGGGTGACGACGTGGTCGGGATCGTCGGTCAGCGGGAAGCCGAGCCTGGCCAGGTTCCGACGCGTCGCCGGCTCCTCGTCGGCGTCCCGGTTGGTCAGGTAGACCACGCGGACGCCGCGAGCCTCCGCGGCGCGCGCGAACTCGAGCGCCCCGGGAATGGCTTCGGCGGCTGCCTCCTCGACCCAGGCCTTCCACGTGACGTCGCTGTAGTCGACCCGCTCGCGCACGAGCCTCGCCATGTACGGCGAGCTGTCGAGCACCGTCTCGTCCAGGTCCACGACGACGGCCGGAGGCAGCTCGGCATAGCCCGGCTGGTCCCGCTGTTCCAGGGCCGCCGTCCACGACGCGTCGGCCAGGCCCTCGTCCAAGCGCAGGGCAGCCGTCCGGTACGCCTGCGTGGCAGCGGCCCGGTACTCCACGGCGGACTGCATCCACAACGTTGCATGGAGGGCGTCATGCGGTTCGGCGCGCACGAGGGCTGCGGCAGCCGCGGACGATGCAGCCGCGCTTGCGAAGGCGGGCGGTGCGGCATCCTGCGGCGTCGCTGCACGGGGCGCGCGCGACCGGGTTGCGCATCCGGCCAAGGCGATCGCGATCAAGACGGCGAGACGGACGTGGCTCATGGCCGGCAGCATAGCGAGCGGTGGCGTGCGCAGGGACGCGTCGTCAGGGGCGCACGGGGGGCTCGTGCTGCGTGTCGTCGCGCAGCGCCGCGTCGGCACCGTGACGCCGCCCGGGCGTCGTCCCTCGTCGCGACGCGCGCTGCGGACGCGCGCGTCGCGTCTGGACGAACACGAGAACCGCCAGCGCGAGCAAGAAGCCGATCGCGGCGCCACCGAGCCCGCCGTACCAGAGGCCGATGACCCCCTCGCCTTCGGGCGAGCCCACGCTGCCCCCGATGAACATGCCGACAAGCGACCCGACGAACGCGCCGACGATGGGGCCGAGCACCAGCGCGGCAATCCACGCTCCCACGGGGAGGGAGCGTCGCGGGCGAGCAGCTCTTCCCCGACGGGTGCTACGCATCGATCCCTCCGGCGACCAGCGCCGCGCCGTCCACGTCGACCCGGATCGTACGAGGCCGGGAGGAGCCGCGCGCAACGGGATGCCGGGGCGACGGGCGGCCTGCCGAGCGGCGCCTGCGTGCGACGGCCTGGACCCCACGGGGCGCGCCGAAAGCCTGCGTGAAGTGGCCGGGGGGGCGCGGGCGGTTCCCCGTGACGAGAGCGAGGGGCCGCGCAGGGGGGGGCCGGGCTTGCCTCCTCCGCGTCTCGCTTCCCCTGTCCGCGCCACACCCCGTACCGCACACGGGGATAGCGGAGCCACCCTGCGCATCCCACCGGGAAGCGCACGCAACGTTCAGGTTCCTGAACGTTCGCGCCCCGTGCACGCGACGCCAGCGCGGACCTCCACCGGCCTGCGGCGAGGCGTGCCGGGGCGGGGCCCCTCCGGGCAAGGCCCCGGCGGCGCTTGGGTCCAGGGGCGGCCCGCTATCCTGGGCCGATGAACCCGCTCCCCCGCGTCGTCCTTCTCGCGCTGGCTCTATCGATCCTGCCGCTTGGACGTGCCACGGCCGAGGACGCGGACGACCTCACGCCCGGCGAGACCGTCGATCATCTCGTGGCGGCTGCGGGCGTCCGGGGCGATGGGCCGGGCGTCGCGGTGCTCGTGATGGACGCGAGCGGCGTGCGGTTCAAGAAGTGCTACGGACTGGCCAACATGGCCACGCTGGCACCGATCACGTCGGCCACGACGTTCGAGCTGGCCTCGGTGTCCAAGCACTTCACGGGCGCGGCCGCGCTCCTCCTGCTGCAGCAAGGCAAGATCCGGCTCGGCGACGACGTCCGCGCGTACCTGCCCGAGCTGCCGGCCTACGACCCCGAACACCCCATCACGATCGACCACTTGAGCCGCCACCTCTCGGGTCTGCCCGACTACCTGGCCTGGGAGGACGAGCCGTCCGTGAAGAAGGCCTGGTATGGCAACCACGATGCGCTCCTCGAGTTTGCGCGGCGGCGCGAGAGTGCGCCGCTCGTCTCCGTGCCCGGGGAGACCTACGCCTACAGCAACAGCGGCTACCTGGTGCTTGCCTTGGTCGTCGAGCGCGTCACGAAAGGCTCGATGGGCGCCTTCCTCCAGAAGGCCTTCTTCACCCCGTTCGGCATGAAGACGGCCTGGGTCCACGAGAGCCCGCGCGTCCCCACGGCAGCGGCCGCGATCGGCTACACGTTGACCGAGGGAGAGTGGCACGCCACGTGGTCCCCCCCCACACCGCACCGCCACGAGGCCCGCCTCATGGTGGGCGACGGCGGCGTGTGGGCGAGCCTGGACGACTTGGCGGCCTGGGACCGGGGCCTGCGGGCCGGGAAGTACCTGCGGATCGAGACGCTCGTGGGCGCGCTCGCCGCGGGTCGCACGACGCGCGGCGAACGCATTCCCTACGCCATGGGCTGGGAGCTCGGCTACGACGACGACGGTGACGTCGAGACGCTCTCCCACAGTGGGCGCTGGGACGGCTTCGAGACCTTCTTCGGTCATCACATCGAGAGCGAGCTCACCGTCGTGATCCTCTCCAACCGCCGCGGCCTCGAGGCTTCCGAGCTGGCCGAGGCGGTCGGAACGGTCTTCGGCCCCTGACGCGTGACGAGCTCCCGTGGACCCCTCGCGCAGGACGGGCGCCCGGGCCGCCTCCTGGCGATCCCCGGAGGCGCCGCGCCGGCGATCCCTCCCGCGGCGCGCCGCGTCTAGACTGCGGCCCCGTGGCCCGCGAAGCCCTTCCCCCATGAGCACGACCAACGGCGCCTCCTGGCTTGGTGGCCTCTGGTACTACGCCGCGCCTGGCAAGTCGCTTCGGGCCGGCCGGACGTGCGGGAAGGTCTTCATGCGCCGGCCGGTCCTGCTGGGGCGCGACCGTGCGGGTGTGCCCTTTGCCATGGCGGACCTCTGCCCGCACCGCGGCATCCGGTTGTCCGCGGGAAGCTTCGACGGTGAGCAGGTCCGGTGCGCGTACCACGGTTGGCGCTTCGGGACCGACGGCGTCTGCAGCGCGGTACCGTCGCTCGTCCCGGGCCAGGCGATGGACGTCTCGAAGATCAAGGTACGCCGCTACCCGTGCCGCGAGGTGCAGGGCAACATCTGGATCTACTTGTCCGACGAGCCGCCGCTCCCGGATGCGGACCTGGGCGCGCCGTTCTCCATTCCCGAGGTCGGCGGGATCGTGCCGCGGGTGACGACGGCCATGACGTTCGAGGCCGGCTTCGAGGACTGCCTCTACGGGCTGCTCGACCCCGCGCACACGCCCTACGTGCACGAGGGCAAGATCTGGCGCAGCTCGGAAACGCTGCAGGTCAAGGAGAAGCACTACGTCCCCTCACCGCTCGGCTTCACGATGAAGCGCCACGAGCCGGCCAGCAACACCTTCCTCTACAAGATCCTGGGCGGGAAGCCGACGACCGAGATCTCCTTCGCGCTTCCCTCCGTGCGCCTGGAGCACATCCGCATCGGCCCGCACCACATCTGCAACCTCACGGCCATGACGCCCGTCGACGAGCGCCGCACCGAGGTCACCAACCTGATCTACTGGACGAAGCCCGTGTTCAACCTGATCCGGCCGATCGTCCGTCGCATCGCCCGCAAGTTCCTCGGCCAGGACCAATGGGTCGTTGCGCTGCGCGACGAGGTCCATGTCCCCAACCCCCCGCTGATGATGATCCAGGACGCCGACGTGCCGCAGAAGTGGTACCAGCTGCTCAAGACGGAGTGGCGACGCAGCCAGCGTGAAGGCAGCGACTTCGTCAACCTCATCGAGCCCGCGACCCTCCGCTGGAGGACTTGACGGGCGGCCGGGGGCGTCGCGCCGGCACGATCAACGTGCCCTCCACATTGGCGACGTCGGGCGCGTAGGTCACGAAGGGGTTGAGGCTCCCGATCTCCGCCCCCCCGCACGCCCCCCACCAGCACGCGAAGGAGCAATCTCCGACGACGCCGCGCCGCGGTCGGCGCGCCGATCCAGCCCGCCCACCCGGCCGGGACGACGGAGCATGCACGCCGCGCGGCGACCACGGCGGATTCCCGCCGGAGGCGCTCGGGAGACCTTGCGCAGGCCGGTCCCGCAGGTGTAGAGCGGTTGGCATGAGCACACGACGGGCGCGCACCGGCGACGGCAACGAAGCGGCAACCAGCGTTGCCTACCGGACGAGCGAAGTGATCGCGATCTACCCGATCACGCCGGCCTCGCCGATGGGCGAGCTCTGCGACGCCTGGGCCGCCACCGGCAAGCCCAACCTCTGGGGCAGCGTGCCCTCGGTCGTGGAGATGCAGTCCGAGGGAGGCGCGGCCGCGGCCGTGCACGGAGCCCTCCAAGCCGGGTCCCTCGCCACGACCTTCACGGCATCGCAGGGCCTTCTGCTGATGATTCCCAACCTCTACAAGATCGCCGGCGAGCTGACCCCGTTCGTCGTCCACGTCGCTGCCCGCACCGTGGCGACGCATGCGCTGTCGATCTTCGGGGACCACTCCGACGTCATGGCGGCGCGCCAGACCGGCTTCGCGATGCTGGCCTCCGCGTCCGTCCAGGAGGCCCACGACCTTGCCGCCATCGCCCAGGCGGCCACGTTGCGCGCCCGCGTCCCGTTCCTGCACTTCTTCGACGGGTTCCGCACGTCGCACGAGATCAACCAATACGACGAGCTCACCGACGACGACCTGCGGGCGATGCTGGACCCCGAGGCCCTCGTCGCGCACCGCGCCCGCGCGCTCACCCCCGACCGTCCCGTCCTCCGTGGCACGGCGCAAAACCCCGACACGTTCTTCCAGGCGCGCGAGGCATCCAACCGCTTCCACGACGCGTGCCCCCACATCGTGACGGAGGAGATGGAGGCCTTCGCCGAGCGTACCGGCCGGCGCTACGACCTGTTCGCCTACCACGGCCATCCCGACGCGGAGCGCGTGATCGTCCTCATGGGCTCCGCAGCCGAGACAGCCATCGAGACGGTCGGGCATCTCGTCCGCGCCGGCGAGCGTGTGGGCGTCCTGGTCGTCCGCCTCTTCCGGCCGTTCTCGATCCAGCGCTTCACGACCCTCCTCCCGACGGCCGTTCGCCGCATCGCCGTCCTCGACCGCACGAAGGAGCCGGGCGCCGTCGGCGAGCCCCTCTACCTGGACGTGGTCGCAGCGCTCCACGAGGGGGACCGTCGGGACGTGGACGTGATCGGGGGGCGCTACGGCCTCTCCTCCAAGGAGTTCGACCCCCGGTGCGTCGTCGCCGTGTTCGACGAGCTCGCCCGCGAGGCGCCCAAACGGCGCTTCACCGTGGGCATCACGGACGACGTCACGGGGCTGTCCCTGCCGTTGCCCGAGCCGCTCGACGTCCAGCCCCCGGACCGGATGTCGGCCGTGTTCTACGGCCTCGGCTCGGACGGAACGGTCAGCGCCAACAAGAACACCATCAAGATCCTCGGGGACCACACCGCACTCCATGCGCAAGGCTACTTCGTCTACGACTCCAAGAAGGCCGGCGCGGTCACCGTCTCGCACCTGCGCTTCGGCCATGAGCCCATCCGTTCGCCGTACCTCGTGCAGCAGGCGCGCTTCGTGGCCTGCCATCAGGTCGACTTCCTGGAGCGGTTCGACGTGCTGTCGTTGGCGGCACCCGGCGCGACATTCCTGCTCAATGCCCCCTACCCCCCGGACGCCGTCTGGGACCGCCTGCCGCGGGACGTCCAGGAGGTCGTGGTCGAGAAGGGCTTGCGGCTGTTCGTGATCGATGCGTACGCCGTGGCCCGCGAGAGCGGGATGGGTCGGCGCATCAACACGATCATGCAGACGTGCTTCTTCGCCCTGGCGGGCGTACTTCCCGTCGACCAGGCGATCGGCCACGTGAAGGAGGCCATCGGGAAGACCTACGGCAAGCGCGGCCCCGAGCTGGTGCGCCGCAACGAAGCGGCCGTCGACGCCGCCCTGGCCCATCTCCACGAGATCGAGGCCGGCGCGGCGGACTCGACGCGCTTCCGCCGTCCTCCGGTGCCCGAGCACGCGCCGGAGCTGGTCCAGAAGGTGACGGGCCTGATGCTGGCCGGCCTCGGTGACCACCTGCCGGTCAGTGCGTTTCCCGTGGACGGCACCTGGCCGGTCGGCACGAGCCGCTACGAGAAGCGAAGCATCGCAGACGAGATCCCGATCTGGGTCGAGGACATCTGCCTGCAGTGCAACCAGTGCGCGCTGGTCTGTCCGCATGCGGCCATCCGCGCGAAGGTCTATCCCGCCGAGGCGCTCGAGCGGGCACCCGACACCTTCCAGAGCGTCACCTACAAGGCCGCCGAGTTCCGCGGCATGGGCTACACGATCCAGGTCGCGCCCGAGGACTGCACCGGCTGCTCGTTGTGCGTCGAGGTCTGCCCCGGCAAGGACAAGAGCAACCCGCGGCGCAAGGCGATCAACATGGAGCCCCAGCGCCCCATCCGCGAGCGCGAGCGGACCAAGTTCGAGTTCTTCCTCGACCTGCCCGAGGTCGGACGCGAGCGCGTGACCCGCGTCGACGCCAAGGGGTCCCAGTTCCTCCAGCCGCTCTTCGAGTACTCCGGCGCGTGCGCAGGATGCGGCGAGACGCCCTACATCAAGCTGCTCACGCAGCTCTTCGGCGACCGCCTCCTCATCGCCAACGCCACGGGCTGCTCCTCGATCTACGGCGGCAACCTCCCCACCACGCCCTACACGACGAACCGTGACGGACGCGGACCGGCTTGGTCGAACTCGCTCTTCGAGGACAACGCGGAGTTCGGGCTGGGCTTCCGGTTGTCCGTGGACCAGCACCACCAGAACGCCCGCGCACTCGTGGGCCGGCTCCGCAGCCTGATCGGGGACGCGTTGGCCGACGCCCTGCTGTCGGCCGACCAGTCCGACGAATCCGGCATCGCGGCACAGCGCGAGCGGGTCGTCGCGCTGCGCCATGCGCTGGGCGATGCCACGGACACGGAGGCGAAGCGTCTCCTCGAGATCGCGGACTACCTCGTCCACAAGAGCGTCTGGCTCGTCGGCGGCGACGGGTGGGCCTACGACATCGGCTACGGCGGACTGGACCACGTGCTGGCCCAGAACCGCGACGTCAACGTGCTGGTCCTTGACACGGAGGTGTACTCCAACACGGGCGGTCAACAGTCCAAGGCCACTCCGCTCGGGGCCGCAGCCAAGTTCGCCGTCCGCGGCAAGGAGATCCCCAAGAAGGATCTCGGCATGGAGGCGATGGCCTACGGTCACGTGTACGTGGCGCAGATCGCCTTCGGCGCCAACATGAACCAGACGGTCCGGGCCCTGCGCGAAGCCGAGGCGCACCGCGGACCTTCGCTGGTGATCGCCTACAGCCCCTGCATCGCGCACGGCTACGACCTCTCCAAGGGCGTGGAGCACCAGAAGCTGCTCAACCGCTCGGGGATCTGGCCGCTGTACCGCTTCGACCCGGGTCGGTTCCCCCTGGGCGAGCCGCCGCTGCAGCTGGACTCGGGTCCGCCGCGCGAAAAGGTGGAGACGCTGCTCCAGGCCGAGGCCCGCTTCCGCATGGTGGAGAAGCAGGACCCGGAGCGCTTCAAGCACCTGATCCGCCGGGCCGAGGAGCACGCGCGCAACCGCTACGCGATCTACGAGCAGCTGGCGGGGATCGCCGTGCCGCGCGCCACCGACGGGAAGGAGGACTGATGGACCTCTCCACGCGCTTCCTGGGCCTGGAGCTCCCCCATCCGTTCGTGGCTGGCGCCTCGCCCCTGACCGAGGACGTGGACTCGGCCCGCCGTCTGGCGGATGCCGGTGCGGCGGCCCTCGTGCTGACGTCGCTCTTCGAGGAGCAGGTCGTCCACGAGGAGCTGGCCATGACGGCCTTGCTCGAGGAGCCGTCCCATTCGTTCCCGGAGGCCGAGACCTACCTGCCCACGCCCCCCGACCTGCACCTGGGGCCGCAGGAGTACCTCCGGCGCCTGGAGCGGATCGCGACCGCCGTGGACGTTCCGGTGATCGCGTCGCTCAACGGCATCCACGGCGGGCACTGGTTGGACTGGGCGCGCGAGATGCCCGGCGCCGGGGCCCGTGCCCTCGAGCTCAACCTCTACCACGTGGCCGCTCGGCCCGACGAGTCCGCCGCCGCGATCGAGGATCGTTTCGTGGCCATGGCCGCGGCGCTCTGCGCGAGCGTCGACGTGCCGGTGGCCGTGAAGCTCTCCCCGTTCTTCACGTCGCTCTCGAGCTTCGCGCCGCGCCTCGTCGAGGCCGGGGTCGACGGCCTCGTCCTCTTCAACCGCTTCTACCAGTCCGACATCGACGTCGAGGCCCTGGAGGCCGAGCGCACGCTGCGCCTCTCCGACCCGACGGAGCTCCTCCTGCGCCTGCGCTGGCTGGCGATCCTGTCGAGCCAGATCGAGCTCCCCCTGGCCGTGACGGGGGGCGTCCACGACGCCGTGGGCGCGGTGAAGGCCATCATGGCGGGCGCGTCCGCCGTCCAGCTGGTCTCGGTGCTCCTGAAGCATGGACCTGGTCACTTGGCGCGGCTCCGCGAGGACCTGACCGCGTGGCTCGAAGAGCACGAGTACGAGTCCGTCGAGCAGATGCGAGGCAGCATGAACCTGACCCACTCGCCCGACCCCGAGGCCTTCCTCCGCGCGAACTACATCCGCATCCTCAAGAGCTGGCATCCCTGACGGGGCCGCCCTTCGGGGTGCAACGCCCTCCCGGGCGGCCGGCGCCGCCTCCAACCCGTGGCGGATCTCCCGGCTCGCGCGCCGGAATCGCCCGTCCCCGACGTACGTTCGAAACCCATGCGCCACTTCGCCCGGACCCTGGCCGCGACCCTCGCGCTCGGCCTTGCCGGCTGCGGCGGGGAGGGCGACGGCCCGGCCCCGCCGCCGACCCGCTCGCGCCCCGCCCTGCCCCCGGTTAGCGAGGACGCCATCGCGGAGCGGGCGCTGGAGCACCTGCTGCGGGGCCCCGGGACGGAGCTGCTCGCGATCGGCATGCCTCGCGACGAGCAGGGCCGACCGACGGGCGTCGCGGGCATCTGGGACGCCGGCGTCCACGGCCAGAACGCCGAGATCGCCCGCAAGGACCTGATCGCCGTGCCGGAGGCCGCCCTGCGCGCGCTCGCCAAGCCGGGCTTGGCCGAGCGACTGACCCATGTGCATCCGAACAACGAGGGACCGTGGCTCTCCGTGCTCCAGCTGTTGGCTTCCCTGCGGGGCGCCACCTACGACGACATCCTCCCGTGGGTCCAGCCCGTCCTGTCCGGAAGCGAGGGGCGCTACGTACGCGCTGCGGCGTTCCGGCTGCTCGCGGCCTCCGACGACGACCGGGCGCGGGCCGAGCTGCGCGAGCAGCTGATCGCGGCCGCGCCGTCCGCGGACCTGCTGGAGCTTGTGGCCCACCCCCTGCTGCGCGGCGCGCCCGAGGGGCGCGCCGACGCGTTGCGGACCGTGTTGCGCCACGGCGAAGGGTCCTCGTGGCTGGACGTCGACGCAGCGCTGCTGGACGACGCACCCGCCGGGGAGATCGAGCGGGAGCGCCTGGACGCCCTCTCGTGGTGGGCGGCCCTGGCGGAAGGCAGTGGGCCGACGATCGCCGCGGCGCGTCCGCGCGTGAAGCGCTGTGTCCCGGGCGCCCTGGGGGTTGCGCTGGACGATCGGACGCTGCCGGCGGTGCCTGGTCGCGCCTTCGGGCTCCACCCCGCGCCGAAGGACGGTTGGGTGCGGACACCCAACACACGGGATGTCGTCCAACCCCTCGTGGCCTACCTGTTCACGGGCGACGAGCCGGCCGGCAGGGCGCGCTGCCAGCTGGCACGACGTGGACACTGGCCGTGGACGGCATCGATCGAGCGTGATCTCGCGATGGGCGACGTGGACCCGGCGCGCGCCGGCCGCGCCAGCGAGTGCGTGCTGCCCGGGCTTGACCAGGAGGCGCGGGAACAGGCCATCGCCGCCCTCGAGGCGTGGGCCGCAAACCCCGGGGCCCCGACCGACCTCGACCGGCTTGCCCGTGCGCTCACGGCCCTTCCGGCGTGCGACCTGGACGAGGCCCCGCGCTTGCTCGTGCTGCGTCTCGTCCAGGCACTGCCGCCCGGCGACGTGGCGATGACCCTCGCCCGACGCCTGCAGGACCAGGTCGGCCCCGCCGATGACGACCTCGTCCACGCCCTCGTGCAGATGCTGCTGTCTGCCGACCCCGAGCGACAGCGACTGGCGCGAACCCTGATGGTGCGCAAGCCCGACGTGCGCTACGTGCCCGCGATCGAGAAGCACCTGGCCGCCCTGCCGCCCGCGGAAGCCGACGCGGTCTGGCTCCGGGCGCTTTCCTTGGTGGCACAGGCCCCCGACCTGCCCCTCCCGATCGCCAGGCGCTGGGTGGACGATCTGGCCGATCGCATCGCCTCCGCGCCCGACGAGGAGGGGGTTCGGTTGGTCGGCGCGCTGCTGGACTTCGGCGAGATCGGCGTCGCACGCTACGCCGCGGGTCTTCGCGGACCCCACCGCGCGCGCTACATCGCGGGGTGGCCGCCGGGCACGCAGTCCGTCCCGCAGGCCGTGGCCGAGGCACTCGTCGATCCCATCGATGCCACGACGCCTCCCCCCGAGGTCCACGCGGCCCTCATCGCCGCCTGGCGGACGTTCCCCCCCCAGGCCGCGCCTGCCCTGGCGGCCTTGGCGAGCCGTCTGGCCGGCCGCCTGCAAGAGGACGTCAAGCCCGTCCTCGAGCGCGTGCGCCACCGCGCGGCGCGCTGAGCGCCCGCGAGGAGCCCCGAGACGAGCGGGCACGGATGCCGGGAACCCCGCACGTGCTGGGGCCTTTTCCGCCGGCAGCCCGGTCGGAGCTCGCGTGACTGGCCTCGCGCGAACTGGTACGCGATTTGATCGCGGGTGCTTGGCACGGAGGCCCACGCCATGCAGCTCAGCGCGCTCGGCAGTCGCCACATCGTCTCGGTAGCTCCTTCGGCGTCGGTCCGCGAGGTGGCCGGCATCCTGGCCGCGCGCAACGTCGGCTCGGCGCTCGTCATGGACCGCGGGCACCTGCTGGGCATCGTGACCGACCGCGATCTCGTGCTGCGCGTCCTCGCGGCGGGGCTCGACCCGCTGCGAACGACCGTCGAAGCGGTGATGTCCTCCCCCGTCGTTTGCGCCCAAGACGATGCCGGGCCGCAGGAGGCCGCCGCGGCGATGCGCGAGCACGACGTCCGACGCCTCCCCGTGCAGGGTGAGGGCAACGAGATCGTCGGCATCGTCACGTTGGACGACTTGGTGCATCACCTCGGCCGAACGCACGCGGATCTTGCCGACGTCATCGCCGCCTTCCCCGTTCCCCACGCCGGCGGCTGAGGGCGGAGGCTCGTCCCATGTCCCACACCCGCTTGACCCTGGGCGATGCGGCGCGCGAGCGCATCTTGGCTGGTGCCACGGCCTTGGCGGATGCCGTGCGCGTGACGCTGGGCCCCAAGTCCAAGAGCATCGTCGTCGAGCGGAAGTGGGGTGCCCCCCTCGTCTGCAACGACGGCGTGACGATCGCCAAGGCCGTCGACCTCGAGGATCCGGAAGCGAACGTCGGCGTGCGGCTGATGCGCGAGGCTGCCGAGAAGACCGACGACAGCGTGGGTGCGGCTCGCCAGGTGCTCGGTCCCGCTGACGCATGGGTTCGCCCCTCCGCGAACGAGCCGTCACGTCCCCTTCGGACGACGCTCCCATCGTGCGGGAGGTGGGTGTCTCGCGTTGCGGCCTGGACGGGATACCGGGTGCCGATGAAGACGACGCCGCGCGGTTGACCACGCAAGGACGACGAAGCGGTGCTACGGCGCCCAGTCTTGGCCGGGACGCTTGCACGGGCATGCATCCATGTGCCCCCTGGGGCGCCTCGCAAGGCAAAGACCCGCCGCCGCGCACTCGGCGAGCCGTCACCACGCACCCCGGAGGGTGACCGCCTTGGCGGACTTCCTCCCGTTGCTCGACCGTGCGCGTGGCGGCCGGGGATGGCCGGGCCGACCGGCAGCCCGTAGACTCGCGTCCGATGGCCGGAAACGTGCTCCTGGTCGATGACGACCTCCTCGTCCGGCGCTCGCTCTCCAGCGGCCTCCGGAGTGCAGGGCATCGCGTCAGGGAGGCGGACTCGGTCGCCCTCGCCACCCGGTCCCTCGCCGCCGAGGAGTTCGACGTCGTCGTCGTGGACTACCGACTCGGAGACGGCACCGGGTTCGACGTGATGGCCCAGGTGGCCGAGAAGCACCCGGGAACGCCGGTCCTGATGGTCACCGCGCACGCTTCGGTGGACCACGCCGTGGAGGCCATGCGGCGGGGCGCGTTCATGTACGTGCAGAAGCCCGTCGAGCCCGGCACCCTCGAAGCGCACGTGGACAAGGCGCTGGAGACCGCCGACCTGCATCGCGAGAACCAGCGACTGCGTCGCCTTGCGGAGCCGAGCCCTGGCGCCGAGGCCTTTCTCGGCACGTCCTCCGCCGCGCGTGCCCTTCGCGAGCAGATCCAGCGCGTCGCCGTGTCTCCCGTCCGGGCGGTGCTCCTCGAGGGGGAGAGCGGCACGGGCAAAGGCCTCGTCGCTCGCGTCCTGCACGAGGAGAGCCCGCGGTCGGCGAAGCCGTTCGTCTCGATCACGTGCAGCGCGATGCCCGAGCAGCTCCTGGAGTCGGAGCTGTTCGGCCACGAGCCCGGCGCGTTCACCGACGCGCGCAAGCGCAAGATGGGCCTGCTGGAAGCGGCGCAGGGCGGCTCGTTGTTCCTCGACGAGATCGGCGACATGGCGGCACCGCTCCAGGCCAAGCTCCTCGGCGTCCTGGAGGACCGGCGCATACGACGGCTCGGAGGTGTCCAGGAAATCGACGTGGACGTGCGCGTGATCTCCGCGACCCACCGTGACCTCAGGGCCCTGGTCGCCGAGGGTCGCTTCCGCGAGGATCTGCTCTACCGGCTCCGCGTGGTCCCGGTGCGTATCCCCGCGCTTCGCGAACGGACCGAGGACGTCGCGGTGCTCGCCGAGCATTTCGTCGCGCGCATCGCCGCCGAATGGGGTCGACCGCCGCTGCGTCTGTCGGCCGAAGCCGTCGCGGCGCTCCGTGCGCGGCCGTGGCCCGGCAACGTACGGGAGCTGCGCAACGCCGTGGAAAGGGCCGTGATCCTCGCGCGGGGAGACGAGCTGATGGCGGTCGACTTCCGGGACGACGCGGCGGAGGGCGCGAGCGCCGCAGCGGCCGTGACGCTGCCAGCGGCCGGTGTGAACGTCGAGGACGTCGTGGACGATCTCGTTCGGCAGGCGCTGGTCCGAAGCGACGGCAACCAGTCGGCAGCTGCTCGCCTCCTGGGAATGAGCCGCGACCAGGTCCGCTACCGGATGCAGCGGATGGCGGGTGCGACCGGAGGTGCGGCGGAGGGCGGGGCGTGAACGGGGCGGGCGCCATCGGGGACATCCGACGCAGCCTGGGCTTCAGCGCCGAGGACGAGGAGCTGCTCGGCCGCTCGGCCCCGCACCTCCTGCCGGAGATCGACGGCTGGGTGGACGCCTTCTATGCGCGGCTGCTCACGGATCCCGCGGCCATGGCGCTGCTCTGCGACGAGGCGCGCGTGATCCGCCTCAAGCGCTCGCTGGCGGCGTGGTTCCGCGAGCTCTTCGCGCTTCCGGTCGACGAGGACTACGAGCGCATGCGAGCCGGCATCGGACGAACGCACGTGCGCATCGGGATGCCCCAGTACCTCATGGTGACCGCGATGACGGGCGTGCGCGAGGACGTGGCGTCCTCCGTGCGCCGGATCTACGGCGACGCGCCGGAGGCGGAGGACGTCCGCCGCGCGGTCCAGAAGGTCTTGGATCTGGAGCTGGCCTTGATGCTCGGGGCGTACCGCCGCCGTTCGCAGGAGGTGCGCCAGCTCGCGGACCGGGCGGTCTACGCGGAGCGGCTCGTCCACCGCGTGGCCCGCTCGACCGACGCCGGCGTGTCGGCGGCGCTCTGCTACGTGGAGCTCGTGAGGCGCACGGAGGATCGCACGCGACGGGAACACTGGATGCGGCGGCTCGAGGCGGTGCTACATGACGTCGGTACGGTGGGCGCGCGCGCCGGCATCGAACGACGGACGGACGGATCGGCCGTCGACGAGGTCGAGGTGGCGGACGCGTGCTCGCGTGCGCTCGCGAACGTGAGCCTGCCCGAGAAGACCTCGGTGACGCTCGACGTGCCGCCGGGTTTGCGCGCGCCGCTGCACGCCCGCCCGTTCGAGCTGGCCGTCGAGGAGCTCGTCCAGAACGCCGCGAACCACGACCCCGGCGGGATCGTCGCGATGAAGGTCGCGCTGGAGGACGAGCGGACGCTCTCGCTGACGGTGACGGACAGCGGGCCCGGCTGGCCGCTGGGGGTGCGCGACGTCGCGGACACGTACGCGCTCGGGAGCGGGATGGGGTTGGCCTATGCCGAGTACGTGGCCGGACTCCACGACGGTTCCGTGGAGCTGTTCCAAGCGCCTGGCGGCGGCGCGGGAGTTCGTCTCCGCCTCGGGCTCGTGGCCGAACCCGGAGAGCCCGGTGCGGATCTCGCTGCGCATTCCGCTTGACCCGCTGGGCGCCGCGCTGGCGGACCTCCTCACGGAGGCCGGGCATGTCGTGACCTTCGGGGCCGACGAAGCGTTCGACCTCCTCGTGGTGACCGAACAGCGTGCCGTGCGCCCTCCGGCCGGCACGCCGGTCCTCTGCCTCCGGCCTTGCCGGGGAGGCCGTCCGGATCCCTCGCCAGGACGCGCCCTGGCAGACGCGATCCGCACGGGAGGTACCGCCGTCTGGTCCCATCCCCTCGACCCGGCCGAGCTGTTGCGTGCGCTTGCCCCGGGCACCGCGGCGCCGACCCCGTCGCGGGCCGCTGAGCCATCCTTCCTGCTCGCACACCTTCCTGGTGCGTGGGCGTCGTGGGATCCCCACGCGCGCGAATGGACGTGGACGAACCGGAGCGCGCGGGCGCGGCTCGGGGAGCCCGACCCGGGTGGCGATCTCCCGCCGCTTGACCGCATCCTGCCGGACCTCGCCCGGCCGATCCTGGAAGGCCGCCAGGGCACGGGCCTCGCCACCTTCTCCGGCTGCCGCCACCTGGTCGTCTGGGGCACGGACCCCCGCGGGTGGCGGGTCCTCGGACTCCTCGAGCTTCCCGCCTCCGACTCCCGACTGCCGGACAACACCCGCACCCTGGCCGAGATCGGGCGGATTTCCTCGACGCTCGTGCACGAGCTGCGCAATCCCATCGCATCCCTGGTCGGCGCGCTGGACCTCCTCGAGCGATCGGAAGACCCGGAGGATCGGCGTGAGATCCGTGGTCTGGCCCGTCAACGCCTTCGCCAGATGCAGACCCTGCTCGACGAGACGCTCCGCCTCGCGCGGCCGTTCAAGGACGCGCCCGAGCCCCTCGACCTGTCTCTCGTGATCCAGTCCGCGCTCTCCACCGTGCGCACGGACCCCTTGTTCAGCGAGATCCGCGTCGCGGTGGACCTGCGGCACGGCAACGCCGCCGCTCTGGGGTACGCGGAGCCCCTTCGTCAATCGCTGGTCAACCTGTTGCTCAACGCCGCCCAAGCGCAGGACGGTCGGGGGGCCATCCGGGTGTCCTGCGCGCGGGACGACGTGCGGCTCCTGCTACGCGTCGCCGACGACGGGCCGGGCATCCCCGCGGCCCAGCGCGACCAGGTGTTCGCTCCGTTCTGGACGACGAGGCCGGCCGGGACGGGCCTCGGACTCGCGTACGTGCGTCGGGTCGCGGAGGCGTGCGGGGGACGGGCCGTCGTGGAGGACGCCGCCGCCGGGGCTTGCGTCCGGATCGAGCTGCCGTTCGCCCATCCGGCGACGGGACCCGTCCCTCCGGCCACCTGACCGCGGTCGCGCGCTGGCCATGGACGTGATTCCCGCGTCCAAGTGGCGGCGCACGTCGTCGCCGGGGATCTCTTCCTGGCGGCCTGTGCGCCCGGTCTCCACGCTCAAGACGGGTCGGACGACCCGGTCTCGTCGGCGTCCCGCACGAGGATCACGGGCAGGTTCGTCTTGCGCACGACGTCTGCGGCGACGGATCCGAGGACCAGCCGAGCGAGGCCCGTGCGGCCCCGCGTCGACATGACGATGATGTCGACGTGCTGCCGACGCGCCAGCTGCTCGATGGTGTCCGCGATGTCGGAGCCTCGCAGGACATGCGTGCAGAAGGGCCCGTCCGTCGGCTCGCAAGCGCCCAGGCGGCGCCGCGCCTCGTCTTCCTCGCTCACGGGATCTCCCGCCGCGCGCGGTTCCAGCACGTGGAGCCGATGCACCGTCCCGCCGGGGGTAGCGAGCCGGTGGGCCACGCGCAGGGCCCGGTTCCCCTCGAACGAGAGGTCCGTGGCGCACAAGACGGTTCCGAAGGACGGGATCACGGCGTGGCCGCCGTCCGGCTCTTGGGCTCCGCCAGGGGCGGCGGATGGACGACGCGATCGTCGTGGACGAGGAGCACGGAGAGCCCCTTGCGCCGCATGACATCCGCCGCGACGGAGCCCAGGACCACGCGCCCGATCCCCGTGTGCCCGTGCGTGCCCATCACGACCACGTCCACGGCGTGCGCGCGCGCGGCGCGCTCGATGCTGTCGGCCACCGGGAAGCCGTGCTCGACGTGGACTTCCGTGCGAACACCCTCCTCGATGGACTCGACCGGCACGAGCCGAAGGAGCTGCGAGCGGAGGCCCTCCTCCGCGGCGCGACGCTCCTCGGGCGTGGGCAGGAAGGCGGGCGCCCACTGGCCGTAGGCGAGCGCCGCCAGCTCGGGGGGCGGGCAGACGTGGAGCAGATGCACGGTCGTACCCGCGTCCGCGATCGCGTAGGCCACGGCCAGTGCGCTGTTGCCGATCGGGGAGAGGTCGGTCGGACACAGGATCCGGCGGAACGGCAGGCGCACGGCGACATCCCCCTCACGAGCTCAGGGCGTCGAGGATCTCCACCGTGCTCAGGATGCCGGCATACCTGCCCTCTTCCTCCACGAGCACGCGGTGGATCTTGTGCTTGAGCATTTCCGATGCGATCTCCCGGAGCCCTGCGCCCGCGGGAACCGTGTAGACCTGGGCGGTCATGACGTCGCCGGCCGTGTCCTCCGCCTCCTCCGGCAGATCCACGGACTCGAAGTCGTCGTCGAGCATCTCCTCCGAGGAAAGGAAGAAGTGGCCGGGGACGCGGCGCGGGCGGGCGTCGGGGTCCTCCGCGTAGCGCTCCACGACGTCCCGCCACGAGACGACGCCTACGATCCTCCCGGCGGCATCCGTGACCGGTGCGCCGCTGATCCTGTTGTCGGCGAGCACGCGCTCGACCTCCGAGAGCGGAGCGTTCTCCGCAATCGTCACGATGTCCTTGCGCATCAGGTCGCGCGCCACGACCTGCTCCCAGCGGCGGGCTGGCGCAGCCCGCTGTTCCCCGGCGGCAACGGCCCCCGGCGACATCTGCGTCGGACTCGGCTTCTTGGTTCGCATGCGACCTCCATGTGCGGAGGTACATTGCGAAGGACGTGCCACCCTCCCGCGCAGGGCCTGCACCGAGGAGGACCGGCCTCGCTGCGGAGGTTTCCCCAGGGTGTGGGGGTTCGTTGCACGCGCCCGGGACGGGATGTCCGCACCAGGCACGCAGGCGGGTTCGGGACGCGCCGTGGCGGCCTCGCGGCGGCGGGGATGCCGGTCCGTGCAGGCGCTCCCGCGCCCCTCTACGGGGATCTCCGCCCCGGTCACTCCGCCGTCCTGAAGATGTCGAGGAACCGGTCCTCGTACTCCGCGAAGACCCCGAGTCGGTCCAGCTCCCGCTTCAGCTCGTAGGCCTTCGAGCGGTCCTTGGTCGCCTCCCCGAACAGGCGCTCGATCCGCATCTTGTCCTCGGGGGGAAGGCCGTTCTCCTGCTCGGCGGCCCAGGATTCCTCGTCGGCTTCATCGGCTCGCGGCTGTTCCTGGAGCTGCTGCCGGAGCCGCTCCAGGACGTTGCCCAGCTGCCGCTCCATCGCATCGGCCTGGTCCTGCAGCTCGCCGAAGTCGAGGTCGATCCGGGCAAGGTCTGCGAACAGGCGGAGCACGGCGAGCGAGGCCTTCGGAAAGGGGAGCTGCGTGAAGAGGTGCGGCATTTCCCCGAGGAGGCAAGCACCTTGGAGCCCTGCCTCGGCGGCGGCGCCGAGCAGCACGCCGTTGAGCCCACCGATCTGCCCGTCTTCGAGGATCGACAGCTCGAGATGGCGGAGCTCGGCCAGGCTTCCCTCGTCGGTGGCGGCGCCGAACACGCGCGCCTCGGCGGCCGGGTTCATCCCCGTGGCGAGGGCCGCGAACGTGAAGATCCTCTCGACGTCCAGCTCCCGCGCCTTCGCGATCAGCCGCCTGCAGAACGCATAGCGGCCGCGCGGGGGTTGGGCCTCGCCGAGGAACACGACGATGTCGCGTTGCCCTCCGGGGTCGCTCCACGCGAAGAGGCGGCTTCTCGGCAGGCGCCCGGAACGGATGAGGCCGTCCTTCACCTCGACGTGCTCGACGTCGAACAGCTCCTCGGCCGAGAGCTCCTCGAGGAGATGCATGCCGAGCTTCGACATCAGGTAGTAGCCGGCCATGAGGGCGACGCTGCCCATGCCGGGCCAGACGGCGACCAGCCAGGGGCGCTTGAGGGGCATGGCGAGCTCCTTTCATCTCGACGGACGGGACGGAGGCAGGAGGCAGGTGCGCAGCCGCACGCCTACGCCATGCCCCGCGAGGTCCTCCGCGCATCTTCGCCGGCAGGCACGCGACCGCCGAGACACGCGGCTACCGCCTCTCGCGCGCGTCTGCCTGCGTCACCTCGCACGTCACGAGGGCAACTCCCTTCGGAAAGCCTCGCGTGAGGGTCCGGAAGCGCCCGGCGCACTTCCCGGGATCGAGCTGGCGGAACCGCCAGGATCGGGTCGTCTCGTCGGCGTGCGCATGCGCCAAGCCATGCTCCCGCAGCCAGCGCCTGGCCTTGGCCAGGGTCCACGAGCCCTCGAGCTTCGAGAACACGACGGTCTGGGTCATCTGCGGCACGCGCGCGCTCCGGGGGCGAGGCCTGCAGGATGCATGCCAGGGCGCGGAAGGGGCTTGGAGACCATCCGCGAGGAAGGAGGCGGAAGCGGCAACAAGCCTGGCCGCACCCAGGCGTGCGAGGTCGATGCGCGGGACGTGGCCGCGATCGTCGACGCGCACCGGCGGGCACCGCGGGAGTGCGCTACGGCTCCGTGGTGCATGCCACGCAGCGGCTGGCGTATGGCACGACGTCCAGCCGCGCCCGGGCGATCCATCGGCCGCAGGCCTGGCAACGACCGAAGGTCCCGTCCTGGATGCGATCGAGCGCCGACACGATCTCCCGGATCGTCGCCCGTTCCTGCTCGATGATCCCGAGGTTCAACGCGTCGGAATCCGCTTCGCTTCCTTCGTCGTCCTCGACATCGGATGCGTCGAGGGTCTCCGCCTCCAGCCGATCGAGCCCACGCCGCAGCTCTCGATGCAGGGCATGAAGGCGCAGCTCGCAGCGCCGGATCTCGCCTTCGTGCAGCTCGAGGTCCATCGGATCGGAGTCTCCCGGTGCGTGTCGTCGTCAGGAACCCGGACGGCGGCGAGCTCGCGCGGCTGCGACGGCAAGAACGGTCGGCCGGGCGCCCTTTCGGGCGCCCGGCGAAGAGCGGAGCAGCCTACTTGACCTCGATCGACCGTGCCTTGGCTTCGGCCGTCTTGGGCAAGCGCACGCGGAGGACGCCATCGCTCATGCGCGCATCGATCTTGTCCGGGGCGACCGTGGACGGCAGGGTCAGGGAGCGCGTGAAGCGTCCGTAGCGCCGCTCGACGCAGCGGTAGTTGCGCTTCTTCTCCTCCTCCGACTCCGACTTCTCGCCGGAGATGGTGAGGATCCCGTCCTGGAGCTGCACGTTGACGTTGTCCCGCTTCATGCCGGGCAGCTCGACGCTGACCCAGACGTCGTCGGCGTCCTCGCTCACATCGAGGGAAGGAGCGAGGTGTGCGCCGTTGTCCTCGAAGCGCCTCCAGGACGGCCAGACGTCCTCGAAGAGACGGTTGAGGGACGAGCCCAAGGGGCTCAACCGCGAGAAGGGATCCCAGATCGGGAAGGCGGAGGGCTGCAAGCCGGCCTCGCGGATCTCGGGACGGGGGGCAAGTGTTGAGGGCATGGCACGAATCTCCCGGTCAATGCGTCGGTTCGCTGGATCGGACCCGACGAGCTCCGCGTGTGGGCGACCGTCCGAGCAAATGGAGCGCCAAGGCGTGATGCGCCGGCTGCTCGCCCGCCAAGGCCGTTCCCGTGGGGAGCCGGACACACGTGCCTGGTGGTCCCTGCGCAGGGGGGCTGGGGCAGCGGACCTCCTGGGGCGCGTCGGCCCAGGCCCCTGTCGCGCGGGATCGTGCTTTGCAGGATGCGCATGTCATGGCCAGGCGGGGCGCCAACCGCCGGGCCCAGCGAGACGGAGAAACAGGGAAGCGATCCAGGGCTGCACCGCGAGGCAGCCCCTTGCGCGCTCTTCCGCAACGAGGTGCGGAGAGCCCCACGACCCGATGGCCGTCCTACGCGCCACCGTCTTCCTGACGTGGGGATCCCCCACGGGCATGCCGGCTGGTACGGCCCTTGCGCCGTGCCCCCGACTCCTCGGGGCAGGCGAGCCCTGCGGCTGGATGCGCTTGGAGCGTGCGAGCGGGAGTCGCTTGTTGATCACCACGTGCCGGAGAGGCGCCATGAGGCCGAGGAGACAGGGAGACGAGCCTGACGGCGCGTCCCCCGTGCGCACGTGGCTGCAGGCGCGGTGGCAGGCTCTCGGGCATGTGCTGCTTCCGCCGCGACCCGAGGTGCAGCGGCTGGAGCCTGCACCGACGAATCCGATCCTCGCCCCGGACCAACGCCACGCCTGGGAGTCGAAGGCGGTCTTCAATCCTGCCGCCGTCTTGATCGACGACGAGGTGCATCTGCTCTACCGCGCGATCGGCGAGCAGGACCGCTCCTCCCTCGGCCATGCGACGAGCAAGACGGGGCTCGACTTCTCCAAGCCCACCGAGATGCCGGCCTACGTGGCCCGTGAAGCGTTCGAGGGGCATGCGCACCACGTTCACGCCCCGCATCCAGGTTCCTACGCTTCCGGGGGTGGCGGCTGGGGAGGTGTGGAGGATCCCCGCGTGACGCAGATCGGGGATCGGGTCTACATGACGTATGTTGCCTACAACGGCATCGACCCGCCACGCGTCGCGCTGACCTCGATCCGCACGTCGGACTTCCGCGCTCGCCGCTGGACGTGGGCCCCGCCCGTCCTCATCTCCGAACCCGGCGTCGTCAACAAGAATGCCGTGCTGTTCCCCGAGAAGGTGCGCGACCGCTTCGTCATGATCCACCGCGTCTACCCCAACATCCTCCTGGACTACCTGGACGACCTGGACTTCGACGGGAAGACGCGCTGGCTCGTGGGGCAGCACGTGATTCCCCCGAGCACGGAGGGCTGGGACAACCACAAGGTCGGTGCCGGTCCTCCGCCCATCAAGACGCACGCAGGGTGGCTGCTCATTTGCCAGGGCGTGGGCAAGGAGGAAGGCTATCGGTACAAGAGCGGGGCCATGCTGCTCGATCTGCGGCGTCCCGAGCGCGTCCTGGTGCGGCCCAAGGAGCCGATCCTGGAACCCGATGCCTGGTACACGAACCAAGGCTGGAAGGCCGGCGTGGTGTACCCATGCGGGGCTGTCGTGAAGAACGGACACCTGCTCGTCTACTACGGCGGGGCCGACACGTACGTCTGCGTCGCCACGGCTCCCTTCGACGCGTTCGTGAACAGTCTTGCCCGCAGGCGCAGGCCGCACATGGTGCTTCGCCCGTTGGGGATGTTCCTGGACTGGACCCTGCCCTGGAGGCGGTCCCGTGCCCCTGTTTGACCGCTACCGGGGCAATCCGGTGCTGGAGCCGAACCATGCCGACTCGTGGGAAGCCGCGGCGGCGTTCAACCCGTGCGTCGCCCCGTGCGTCAACGAACGTCCCGGCGTCCTGCACATGGTCTACCGTGCGCAGTCCACACCCCAGATGGTCGCAGGTGCAGAGCTCGAGCTGAGCACGGTGGGGCATGCGATGCGGCACGGCCCCGGAGAGTCGTTCGAGGCGCGTCGGCTCCTGATCCGGCCCGAGTACGACTGGGAACGGTTCGGCTGCGAGGACCCCCGGATCACCCTCTTCGAGGGCACGTACTACATCTTCTACACGGCCCTCTCCAAGTACCCGTTCGAGGCGGACGGCATCCGCGTCGGGCTGGCCCGGACGCGCGACTTCCGCTCGTTCGACAAGCACCCGGTCACCACCTTCAACGCCAAGGCCATGGCCCTCTTTCCCCAGCGCATCGGCAACGACATGGCGGCGATCCTCACCGTCAACACCGATCGCCCCCCGTCGCAGATCGCGATGGCGAGGTTCACCGCGCCGGAGCAGATCTGGTCGCCGGACTACTGGAACGCCTGGTACGCCTCGCTTCCCGACCACGCCATCGATCTGGAAGCATCTCCCCCGGACCACGTCGAGATCGGGGCTCCTCCGCTGTTGACGAAGAGCGGGTGGCTCCTCCTCTACTGCTGCATTCGCGACTACGGCCATGCGGACCGGCTCTTCACCATCGATGCGGCGCTCCTGGATCGCGACGATCCGACACGCGTCCTGGGGCAGGCGCGACGCTCGCTCCTCCACCCGGAGGAGCCCTACGAGCGGTTCGGCCGCGTGCCGGAGACGATCTTCCCGTCCGGTGCGTGCATCGAGGGCGGGCGGCTGCACGTCTACTACGGAGCCGCCGACACTTCGTGTTGCATGGCGACCTGCGATCTTGGCCAGCTCCTCGACGAGCTCCAAGGCGAGTCCATTCGCGCCAAGCGCTTTCGCGGCAATCCCATCCTCCGGCCGGATCCCGCGCACGGATGGGAGTCGTGGGCCACGTTCAACGCCGGCGCGGTGCACGTCGGGGAACGGGTGCACCTCCTCTACAGGGCGATGGGCGAGGGCCGCGTGTCCGTCCTGGGCTACGCATCGAGCATCGACGGGCTCCACATCGACGAGCGCTTGGCCGAGCCGGCCTACGTTCCGCGGCTGGCGTTCGAGAAGGCGGCGGAGCCCGGCGTCGCGTCGGGCTGCGAAGACCCGCGACTGACGCTCCTCGATGGCACCCTCCACATGTGCTACACGGCCTACGACGGTGTCACGCCTCCCCGGGTCGCGCTGACGTCGATCACGCTGGACGATTTCCTCGCCCGGCGCTGGAGGTGGTCCGAGCCGCGGTTGATCTCCCGTCCGGGCGAGATGAACAAGGACGCCGCCCTCTTCCCGCGCAAGATCGACGGACGGCATGTGCTCCTGCACCGCTCGGGGCGCAGCATCTGGATCGACTCGGTCGACGACCTCTCCGAGCTGGGGACGAAGCGCTGGCTGGAGGGCCGCGTCCTCCTGGACCCGCCGCAAGGTGCACCCAAGATCGGCGCGGGCGGCCCTCCGATCGAGACCGAGGCCGGTTGGCTGTTGCTCTACCACGGCATCTCGAGCCGCCCGGGTCATCACTACCACCTGAAGGCCGCCGTGCTCGATCGCAAGGATCCGACCCGCGTGATCGCCAACATGATCTACCCGCTCCTGGAGCCCCACAGGCTCTACGAGCGTAGGGGCCTGGTCCCGGACGTCGTCTTCTCCTGCGGGCAGGCCGTCCTCGACGGCAGGCTGTTCGTCTACTACGGAGGCGCGGACAGGGTCTTGGCGGTTGCGAGCATGGAGCTCGGCGCACTCGTGTCCCAGATCCTGCGCGGGCACGCGCCTGGCGTGTGACCGCGGCGCGGCGACATGGCGGACCAAGCCGCGCCCGCAGGGGCGCCCTGCACGGCAACGGCGGGGCGCGACGTGCACGCGGCGAGGCCGCCGGTCCCACCGCTGGAGCTTCTGCGGCTGCACGCCCGAGGACGGATGGAACGCCTGCGCAGGGGAGCGCGTCGACCGCCGCTCATCCCAGGTCGTCGCGCAGTCTCCGCAAGGCTTCGTACAGCCGGGACTTCACGGTCGACTCGGGGACGTCCACGACGTGGGCGATCTCCTGGCGGGAGAGGCCCTCGGCGTAGCGCAGGCGGAGGACCTCCTGCTGCTCGTCCGACAGGCGGGCGATGCGCTCGGCGACACGGACCTGGTCCTCGCCCACGACGAGGTGCGTGAGGACGCCCCGCGCGCCCAGCGAGACCTGCGCGTCGGTGACCAGGCGCGCGCGGTCGCGGCGGCGACCACGTCCGCGGCGGGCGTTCAGGCAGTGGTTGCGCGCCACGCGGTAGAGCCACGCGCGGAAGTCGTCGGGAACCAGGTCGGCGGCGAGCACCTTGACGAAGATCTCCTGGGCCGCGTCCTCGGCGTCGTCGAGATCACCGAGGTAGCCCCACGCAAGGCGGATCATCGCGTCGCGGTAGAGCTGCTCGAGGAGGCGCGCGGCCTCGGGGGAGCCGCCGCGCAGCGCGACGACCAGCGAGGGCGTCAGATCGGAAGCCACGCTCACCGGGCCCCTGCGTGCCCGACGATCGAGGCCGAGGTGATCGGCGGCACCGAAGCGCGCGGGAACCGCCGGCCTTCGATCGACACGCCGGTCTCCACGTCGCGCAACGAGAGCACGCAGGGGTCGTCGAGCGAGCGGCCGAACAGCGTGACGAACAGGTCGTGGTCGACCAGCGCGCTGCGGGGGTCGCAGCCCCGCGCCTCGACACGCCGACGCAGCTCCTCCACGCGCACGCCCTGCACGGTGAGCAGCTCGTACCACGTCTGGCCGATCCGGACGCGCACCTCGTCGCCGTCGTCGACCACGTCCGACCACGGCATCCGATGTCGGTCCCACCACACGGCGCGGCGATTCGCCTTCGTGTTGGGAACGTCGCGGTGCGTCACGACCGTACCCGTCTCCAGGTCGCGGAGCTGCAGGTCCACGGACGACCCCGGCCGCTCCCCCATCTTCGCCATCACCTGGACGAGATCCTCGCTGAAGCGCTTGCGCCACGCGCGTGGGGCGGTCTGGCGTGTGTACTCGACGATCAGCCCGGCGCGCACGCCGTCGATCGACTCCAGCCCCCAGCGCCGACCGCCGACGAGCACGATCGGCTCGTCGCCCAGCCAGCGCACCTCCTCGAACGCTGACCGCTCGGGGTACATCCAGCCGCCGGCGCCGATGTGCGCGTCAAGATCCATGTCCGCGGGCCGAAACGCGGTGGCCGATAGCGCGAGCACCAGCGTCGCCACGATGGCCGTCGCGACCCGATGCCGACTCACGAGCTTGCCCGTGCGGTACAGGAGCCCGGCCGGACGGGCGAGGATCGGTCGCCGCTCGAGATACCGACGTAGGTCGTCCGCGAGCGCGGCGGCCGTCTCGTAGCGCCGCGCCGGCTCCTTCGCGAGCGCCTTGCCGAGGATCGTCTCGAGATCCCCGCGCACGACCCGTCGTGCGCGTCGCGGTACCTGCGGCGGCGCCTCGCGGATGCGGCGGATCGCCTCGGCGATGTCGGTGTCGTCGGTGCGGTAGGGCGGCGCGCCCGCGAGCGCCTCGAAGAGCAGAACGCCGAGGGCGTAGACGTCGGAGCGGCGGTCGACATCGGCGCTTTGCCCCCGCGTCTGCTCGGGACTCATGTAGGGCAGCGTGCCGATGAGGCCCGTGGCCGTGAACGTAGGTGTACCGTCGTCGAGGTCGAGGAGCCGCGCCAGGCCGAAGTCGAGCACCTTGGGGCGGCCGTCGGCGTCGACGATGACATTGCCGGGCTTCAGATCGCGGTGCACGACGCCCTGCTCGTGGGCATAGTCCACGGCCTCGCAGATGGCGACGAACAGCTCGAGCTTGCGTCGCACGTCGTCGCCGAGCAACGCGACGTGCTTGTGGAGCGGCGCGCCCACGACCCGCTCCATCACGAAGAAGGGCTCGCCCGTCTCCGTCTCGCCGCCGTCGTACACCGCAGCGATCCCCGGGTGGACGAGTCTTGCGAGGGCCAACGCCTCGCGGCGCAGGAGCCGGTGCTCGATCGGGCGCGCCGCCATCCCGTGCCGCAGCACCTTCAGTGCGACGATGCGCTGCGGGGTCGTCTGCCGGGCCTCGTAGACCACGCCCATCCCGCCCTCGCCGAGCACGCCGAGGATCTCGTACCCGCCGACGCGCGCGGGGAGCCGACGCCGCGGCGCGGCCGCGCCGGTCGCGATGTCCACGCGGGTGTGCCCGTCGCCGAACAGCGCGAGGAGCTTGGCCACGCCGATCGCGAACGTCGTCCGCGCGACACGGGGAGGGAGCGCCGAGCGTAGCGTGTCGAACGCCGCGGGGACGTCGACGCCGCGCAGGTCGCGGTAGGCGTGGCGGTGGCGCACGAGCCACTCGAGCTCGTCGAGATCGGCCCGGGCGTCCTGGACGGTGATCATCCCCCCGTCGTCCCCCCCCGCGACCAGGTCCGCGAGGTGCGCATACCGCGGATCGACGACGCTCGCGTGCACGCGATCGACGCGCCGGATGGGCACGTCCTCGCGCGCCGGGCGCGCCGTCGATGCCTCTGCGGCGCGAGCGTACGTCCACGCCGCGCGGCGGTTCGACGCCGTCATCTCGACGCCGTCCAGTCGTACCTCGCGACCGTCGGCGACATCCACGACGAGGAGATCCACCGTCGCGACGTCGTCGTCGCCCATCCGGATCAGGATCTCGGCGAGATCCTCCGTGACGCGCTTCTGCCACCGTCGCCCATACTCGTTCCGCGCGAACCGCACGAGATCCGCGACCGGGTGTGCGTCGAGTCGCATGAGGCGGTACCAGCGGTCGCGCACGCGGATCTCGACGAGATCGTCGCCCGGGAGCCGCGTCGCGGTGAACGGCGCCAGCTTCGGGTACTCGTCATCGTCGCGGGCCATCGCGCGCGCGGGCCACGCGACGAGGGCGGACAAGACGGTGGCGATCAGGCCGGTGGTGATCGCGACGGCCGGCATGGCACGGTGCATGGGGGGACTCCCTGAAGTCGGTGCTCCCCGACGTAGACACCGCCCGCCCCGATTCGGCGGGTGTCCAGCTCCCTCGACGCCACGATCCGCACGCAAGTAGACGTCTTTCGACGGTGCCCCGGTACCTCCAGGAGCTGCCAAGACGATCGGAAGGAGGACGCGCCAGGACGATGCCAAGCGCCTTGCCCATCCGTGGCTCCCGGGCGACAGTCGGTGAGGACCGAGGCCGGAGGGCCCACCGCGCTTCGGGGCGCGCCCCCGGTCCCCGTGCCGAGGAGGCAAGCGTGGGCGACGCGCCGCATCACGATCGGGCCCGGACCCGCTCGGAGCTCGAGGCCCTCCACACGCCGGAGGCGATCCGTGACCGCCTGGCGGCCGGACCAGGGAACAGCTACCTCCGGGACATGGTGTTTGGCGCCCTGGACGGCACGGTCACGACGTTCGCCGTCGTGGCCGGCGTGGCTGGCGCCGGTCTGGCTCCTCCGGTCGTCGTGATCCTTGGGATGGCGAACCTGCTCGCGGACGGCTTCAGCATGGCCGTCGGCAACCTGCTCGGCCTCCGTGCCGAGCGACAACGCGTCGCGCGGATGCGAGAGATGGAGGCCCACCACATCGAGACGGTCCCGGAAGGTGAACGCGAGGAGCTGCGGCACATCTTCGGCTCCCTCGGACTGGAGGGGGACGTGCTCGAGCGGGTCGTGGACATCGTCAGCCAGGACCGCGAACGGTGGATCGACGTCATGCTCCAGGCGGAGTTCGGTGTCCCGACGGCGCTTCCCTCGCCGTGGCGGGCGGGCGCGGCGACCTTCGGTGCCTTCGCAGTCGCCGGCGCGCTTCCCCTCCTCCCGTTCCTGCTGCAGGTGGTCGCGGGAACCAAGATGGACAAGCCCTTCCTATGGGGCACCGCACTGACGGGCGTGGCGTTCTTCCTGATTGGCGCCGCCAAGGGCCGCGTCGTCGGGCGCGCCTGGGGCGTCTCGGGACTCGAGACGTTGGGCGTCGGGGCCGTCGCCGCCGCGCTGGCCTACGCAGTCGGCGCACTCCTCGGCTCCTTCGCGGTCTGAGGCCACGGCGGACCGCCAGGCCCCGTGGGTCCGGCGTTGCGGAGGGGCAGGTCGCGTCTGCCGCTTCCAGGCGTCCCCGCCCATGTCCGCCAGGGGCCGTCCACGCTCGGCTTGGCGCACCCCGCTGGCATGGGACTTCGAACGCAGCGCGGGCACGCTTCACCACGTTCCAGTGCCGAACGCTGCCCGGCCGCACGGCGATGAAGTACTTGCCCGCCATCGCCCCGACTCTTGGCCTGGCTTGCCCCCAAGGGTGCCACGTGGCAATGCCGCGCCTGACCCGGCGGAGCGCAAGCAACCGTGGTGTACCCTGCCCACTCCCCCACCCAGGAGCCCCATGCCCAACATCGCCGCCGTCCTGAAGGGCGAGATCCGCCGCCTGGCCCGCAAGGAGATCCGCGAGCAGGTCGGGTCGCTCAAGAAGACCGTCCACGACCAGCGCGGAGCCATCGCCGAGCTCAAGCGCCAGAACGCCGACCTGCTGCGTCGCTTGGGCTTCCTCGAACAACGCGAGGGGAAGCGCCTGGCCACGCCGCCCCCGGCCTCCAAGGCCGCCGACGTCCGGTTCTCGCCCAAGTGGATCGCGGCCGACCGCAAGCG
The DNA here is from genome assembly GCA_050248855.1 of Planctomycetota bacterium. Classification (GTDB taxonomy): domain Bacteria; phylum Planctomycetota; class PLA2; order PLA2; family JAEUHO01; genus JACKGW01. The sequence goes on from JBFWRP010000001.1 coordinate 309,547, forward strand.
CCTCGGGTTCTCGGCGAAGGACTACGCCCGCCTCGTCGGGGTGTCGCCGCTCACGATCTTCAGCTGGGAGAAGGGCAAGTCCAAGCCGCAGGCGAAGCAGCTGGCCGCGTGGGCGTCCGTCCGCGGCATCGGGAAGCGGCAGGCGGTGCAGCGGTTGGGGCTCTTGCCCGACTGACCGGCGCCGCCCCCCGGTGTCCGTTCAGCCCCTGAGGTGCGGACGTGCGGCTCGCCAGATGCCCGGTCCCACCGTGAGGGGTGCAGGGGTGGTGCGGAACCAGCACCCCTGTCGCGCAGGCGAAGCCGGAGCACCGAATCCGCGCGTGAGCGCGGAACGCCAACGGGGGACCAGACCACGAGTCGTCGCCGACGCGTACAGGGCCGCGTTCAGCTTCGGCGAGCTGGACAGCAAGCTTGGCGACGCGAAGGTCTTCGTGGCGCTGGACCACGACGGCGAGCCGCTCTCGGACAAGCACGCCCCCGCCGAGCTGATCGTGACGTCCGATGGGAAAGGCTCACGCCGCGTGCGCGCCATCGAGACGATCGAGGTCATCGACCTGGGGGCGAAGGGGACATCCGCGAGCGCACGCTGATCTGGAACACCCTCCCGCGGCACGTGCCTGCATCTCGCAGGCCGAAGACACGACCTCGAAGCGCCGACGGCTGGTCCAAGGTAGCGTGAGGTCGGTCACGTGAGGACGATCCAAGATGCCCGAGCAGCGCCGCGTTCCTACATCACGCCCTCACCCGTGGCACGGTCTACCCGTGGGCCCCGGTACGCCAGGCGTCGTGCACGCCTTCATCGAGATCACGCCCTTCGACCTGGTGAAGTACGAGATCGACAAGGCGTCCGGCTTCCTGCGCGTGGACCGGCCGCAGCGCACGTCGGCGCTGCCGCCGACCCCGTACGGGTTCGTGCCACGCACGTACTGCGGTGAGCATGTGTGCGCCATCATGGACGGTGCCACGCGGGGGGACGGTGACCCGTTGGACATCTGCGTCATCAGCGAACGCATGATCAATCGCGCCGAGACGCTCCTCACGGCTCGCGTCATCGGCGGGCTGCCCATGCTCGACGGTGGCGAGGCCGACGACAAGCTGGTAGCGGTCCTGGACGGAGACCTGCTGTGGGGCGGCGTGGAGGACCTGGACGACCTGCCATCGGCCCTGGTGGAGCGGCTCGTCCACTACTTCTCGACCTACAAGTGGTCCCCCGGCACCGCCTCGCGCACGACGCTCGGGGAACCCTACGGGCGCGCGCACGCGCTCCGGGTCCTCGACGCTGCCGTGGCCGACTACGACGAGGCCTTCGGGTAGCCTCCACGGACCCCTCCATGGCCCGCGCCTCAGGCAGATCCGACCACGCGATCGCGAGCATCACTCACCGAAGGTCAGCCGGGCGAGCTCCTGGGTGAGCGGCGACTTCGCGCCAGCGCACGCACGCGCTTGGCGCGGCGGGGCGGAAACGTGACGAGCTGTCGAATGCCCTTCTCGTCGGTAGGCATGAGCACCACGGTGGACCACCATGCGCCGTGATCCACCACCGTGGGTCCCAAGGGATCCAGATCTCCAGGAACCTGAAGCCCCGGCTCCCGGCGTGGTCCGGGACCAAGCCGAGCCGGCGCGCCACCAGTCCCGGGTGCGCGCCCGCATCACGTACCGGCAGGCCGCCTGAGCTCCACGGTGGGCCACGGCTCGGCTTGCCCGCCGACGATCGAGAACCCGTGACGCGCATACAGGCGTTGCAGAGCGACGTTCGTCGCGTGCGTGTGGGCTTGGAGGTAGGCAAGGTCGAGGTGCCCAAACCACGCCAGCGCCTCCGCCATCAATGCGGACGCCGCGCCCAGCCGACGATGCGCGGGCAGCACGTAGCGAGTGAAGAAGTAGCCGTACGGCCGACCATCGTCATCGACCTTGTGGAAGATCATGGAGTGTCCGACGAGCTGCCCGTCGGGACCCTCCGCGACGAGGAATCGATGACTCGGCTTCGGCAAGGACTCGGCAAACATCGCCCGCATTCGACCAAACGTGAAGTTCGGCCACTGCGCCAGCGCAAGGGCCGCACTCCCCTCCAGCTCCGGGATGGACTCCAGTGGCGTTGCCATCGCCCACCGCGTCACGGTGTCGAGTTCGCTCGGCGACGTGGGCTTGAGCTCGCGAATGCGGAAGGTCATGGGCGCATTCCTGAGGCGTGCGAGTGTACCGCACCCAGCGTCCGCGGTCGGCCTGGGTCGCCCGCCTTTGGGGGTCCGCCGGGAGAGGGCCAAGAGTGCTTCCTCGAGCTCTCTTTCCTCTTCACTACTCTCACCATCACGGCCCCGTGGGACGACGGTGGGACGTCCTCGTCAGAGCCATGTCGTCGAGCGACTCGACCTCCCCGCCGACGCCGTCCGCACCCGCATCCACCGCGGGCTCGCGCAGCTCCTCGAGGCGCTCGACCGCGAGTCCGGGGACAGTGGGACGTGGGCACCACCCTGGTTCCGCTCGTCAGCAAGGCGGCTCCCCACGCTGAACGAAGTTCGAAACACTCTCTCGGCGGGAAGCGGGCTCACCGCGCGCCTCGGCGAATCCTGCCGCGCACTGGGGGCGAATGGTGACCATCCGGCGTCGCGAGATGGTGCGTCGCACGTCAGGGGCCGTCTGAGAGGCGTGCACTCAGCAATACCTGCAAGGGGGGCGAGCCCGCGTGCTCGTCCTCCACGTTAACAATCCAAGATTGCCAACGCTCGTTCACAGCGATCTGATTGTCCTCCGGCAGCTTCAGCGTTGAGCGACCAGAGGTCCCCTCCACGAAGGCCAGCCGGTCCCCACTGCTACGATGCGACCGCTCCAGCGAGCCCGAGGCGCAGTACATGGACAGCGACCAAGGGCCATCCGCGGAGGGCGCATCAGCACGAAGCGAAACGCGAGTACCGGAAAAGATGTCAAAGCACCTACCAGCCACGGGACGAGCGAGCGTCCAGCCAAGTGTGAGGCGGGCTGTCTCCCCTGCCGCAATTCTGACTTCCTCTGCGACGGCTCGCATCGCAGAAGACCGAGTGGCCAACTCCAGACACTGCTCACGCGTTCCCAGAAGTGGAGACAACTTCCAGGATGCGCCCAAGGCAGTCGCCTGTGGACTGGAGAGCTCAATCAGGGCGACCTTGACGACCACGCGCTGCGCCCAAGCGGTTTGCAGCGCTCCGGAACACCTCGACTCGGCCAGGAAGCCCCGGGTCGTCGGCCATCCTTCGTTCGTGAGTCGGAACACCTCTGTACGAAGTCTCTCAATGAGCGAGATGACATCTGGCTGTAACGCCGAGCCCAGCTCTGACACCTGCGTCCTCGCAGAGGAGTCAGGATTGTCGACGAGCTCGCGGAATACACGCTGCACCGATGGCGGGGCCGACGGACCCACATCGATCTGAGCGGCCGGAGGACCGGAAGGCGTCTCACTACCACACGCCCCCAGAAGCGTCGCCGCCGAACCGAGCCACACAGCAGCGTGTGTCCAGGCGTTCCTAAGCACGTTGCCTACCTCCCGCACGGGCATGGGATCGTAGCTCGAACAACCTTGGTGTCGCCCTTTCCGTCCTCTGTCAAGAGGACCGTCCACGACCAGCGCGGAGCCATCGCGGAGCTGAGGCGCCAGAGCGCTGACCTCCTGCGTCGCTTGGGGTTCCTCGAACATCGCGAGGGGAAGCGCCTCGCCACGCCGCCCCCTGCGTCCAAGGCCGCCGATGTCCGGTTCTCGCCCAAGTGGGTCGCGGCCTACCGCAGGCGCCTGGGGTTCTCCGCCAAGAACTACGCCCGCCTCGTCGGAGTGTCGCCGCTCACGATCTACAACTGGGAGAAGGGCAAGTCCAAGCCGCAGGCGAAGCAGCTGGCCACCTGGGCATCCGTTCGAGGCCTCGGGAAGCGGCAGGCGTTGCAACGGTTGGAGCTGCTGCCTGGGTAACGGCACACTGCCTCTGCGGACCGCACAGGGCGGTGTGGGGCGGAGGATGCGTAGCGACGTCGACGGCGACCTCCATCTAGCTTGGCACCCCCGCGAGGTGGCTGGTGTCGTTGAGGAGGACGAGCTGCGGCCGCCCGCCACGGAAGTCGATCCTGGAGAGGCCGCAGTTGCCGCGCATCGAGAGCCGGTTGGCGCTTCCCGGGGGGAGGCCGATCAGGTGCGCCAAGAGGACCTTGCCCGCACCGCCATGCGTCACCAAGCAAACCGTGGCACCTGGATGCCGGACGTGTAGGTCCGCCAGTCCTTCGAGGAGTCGGGCTTCGAGCGACGCGAACGTCTCTGCTCCCGGGACCAACGGCTGGAGCGAGTTGGCGGCTGCCGAGATCAGTTCGCCGAACTCACGCGGCGACACACGCGACTCTTGGCCCTCTAGATCTCCCAAACCGAGTTCGCGCCACCGAGGGGAAAGCGAGGGCGTGAGTCCCAGAGACACTCCTAGGATGCTCGCCGTGGAGGCTGCGCGGACAAGGTCGCTTGAGTGGATTGCATCCACGCCGCACCCGCGAAGGCGAGACGCGAGCAGCGATGCTTGGTGACGGCCACGCGCATTCAAGTCGATGTCCATGTGGCCCTGGATGCGCCCCTGCTCGTTCCACGGCGTCTCTCCATGCCGGACGATCAGAAGCTCTGCAATCGTGTCCATCCTCACCTTCCTCCCGCCCCGCCGGGCCGTACGGAGCGTAGGGGCAAGCCCAGCCTCGGCCGACTTGATGCGGGGGGTTCGCCGCGTGGGCGTCCGTTCGCGGCATCGGGGAGAGGCAGGCGGTGCAGCGGTTGGAGTTTTTGCCCGAGTGAGCTGCGCCTCACCCACCCACGTCCATGCCACCAAGCGGCGGGCGGATGCGGTCGGCGAGGCTCCGGATCTGCGTGGCCACCTGGTCCCCCTCCTCCGCCGTCAGCTCCTCGCAGCGACTGGCGTCGTGCAACAGCTCCATGTGCTCGCGCCACAGCTCCGAAGGGGGAAGGGCGAGTTGCGGCATCTCACGCAGCGTCTTGGCAGCACGGGCCAGCCGCGCAAGGACCGCCCCCTCGCCATCCAGATCGGCGACGGCCTGGTCGTAGAAGCGCGATGCGTGGCTGTAGGTGGTCATCGGCCTGGCTCCTGTCGTGGCGACGAGACCGCACGCAGGCGACGTCGCGCCGCGAGGTCCTCGACCTCCCGGACGATCCGCTGGCGCTCGTCGCTGGCGGCCTCGCGGACCTGCGCCAGGGTCGTGGCCAAGCGCAGGTGGCGCTGGCGGAGCGTCGGATCGTCGACGTCATCCGCGTTGACACACAGCAACTCGCTTGCCAGCGACTGCAGGCTGCCATGCAAGACGCGCACATGCAGGAGCGCCTGCTCGTAGCGGAACGCTGCTTCCTCGATTCTTGCCATCCCCACGCCCTTGGCGGACCCGCCCGTACTGGCAACCGACCCAGGGTAGCAAGTGCCCGGGGGCGATGCCGGGGCGCACGGGAGGCGTGCCCCAATGGTGCGCCGAACGTCCCATGGGGTGCCTGCGCACCCGCACGACACGCCGCATGGCCGGCGGCCCCCTGGCCCGCTCCTTGCTCTGGATGGCGGCGTGGAGGCCCCATGGCCAAGTCACGTGACCAGAACTTCGAGCCCGACAAGTCCGGCCGGGCGTCGCCCGCAGGTGCAGCCTCCGATGCCGAGGCCCTCTCCGGGCACGGTCCCGACGTCTGGAAGGCTCGCTGGCCCGAGGTCCGGAAGAAGATCGAAGCCACGTGGAGCGACCTCGCATCCGACGAGCTGGAAGCAACCTTCGAGAGCCGCGACGATCTCCTCCGGGCGATCCAGCGCAGGACCGGCGAGGATCTCGATGAGATCACGCGCCGAATCGAGCGGATCGAACGGGAGCTGCCGGAGGCTGGACCCGGCGGCAAGCGGCGGGCCTGAGGTAGTCTGCGCGCACACGCTCGCGCTGCGGCACGGGAGGTCCGCTACGTGGCCGTCACCCGCTTGGACAAGGTCGGCATCGGGGTCGAGGACTTCAACGCGGCGATCACGATCGTCAAGGCCGCTGGCATCAAGTTGGAGGGTCGCGCCCCCATCCAAGGGAAGTGGGCTGACGGCGTGACGGGGCTGATGGACATGCGCTGCGAGATCGCCACGACGCGAAGGCCGGACGGACGGGGTCGTCCGCAGCTCTCGCGGCCCCGGTCAACGCCCTGGCCACCTGCGCCTAGGAGTCTGCGCCACAGAACTGCGCTCGGGGTTTCTGGCGAAGTTCTCCCTTGGCCTGGGCGAGGTGCGGTCCAAAATTGGGCATGCAACCGTACTTCCGGCCCTACGAGCCCGATCAGCAG
>JBFWRP010000002.1:0-298607 GCA_050248855.1 Planctomycetota bacterium
CCCTCTCTGCGGGTCGGTTGCGCGGTCAGCAACCTCCACAGTCGGCCGGGGGAGCGGCCCCCTTCACTCCATGCCCCCTTAAGTCACCGGCATTGGTGTCAGACACCGAAGTGCGACGTTCGCCGGCGATCGCACCGCGACCCCTGCGTGTCAGGCACCTTGCCCACGTTGCCGCTGCGCGGCGCCGCGGCAAGGGTCCTGACACATCCGGGTTCGCTCGGACACCGTCGTCCGCCGGCCGGCGAACCGCGACCCCTGCGTGTCAGGCACCTTGCCCACGTTGCTCTCTCGGGCAACGGGGCGAGTCTCGGATGTGCCTTGCGTTGCCCGTAGAGGGACGACGCTCTCGCTTCCGTTCCGCGCTCCCGCGCGGAGTGTGCGCTCAGGCTCCGCCCTCGCGGCATGGGTGCTAGTCCCTACCACCCCTGCACCTCTCACGGTGCGGCGCCGCGGCAAGGGTCCGGACACATCCGGGGTCGTGGGATCACGCCTCCGTCCGCCCCGCCCGGCGGCGGCGCGCGCGAGCCAGGTCCGCCGGCAGGGCATCGAGGAACCTGGAGCCGAGCGTGAGCGCGTCCTCGAAGTCCTGGGGCTTGAAGCGTCCGCTGCGGCGCACGAGCAGATGCAGACCGCCCAGCTCGATGTGGAACCGCGGCGAGGAGAGCAGCAGCTCCATGACTTCCGTGTGGATCACGTCGTAGGCCCAGCGCTTGTCCTTCGCCTTCACCATGAACTCACGGCTGAACTGGTTGCTCTCGAAGTCGATGTCGTCGAACCCGACGGCCTGGACCATCTTGTCGAGCCACGTCTCGTTGCGGATCGTCAGCGGGTCCAGCTCCATCTGGGCGTCCAGGATCACGTTGCTGGACCAATGGTGGCTCGTCTGCCGCCGGCCCTTGCTGTCCGTCGAGTACGTCTCGTAGTGGTAGTCGAAGCAGCAGACGTGCCAGGGGCCCGAGACACCTTCCATGATGTTCTGCGCGTAGCGGTTGGACCCGGTGGTGAAGTGGCTGAAGTGCGACCACCGCGAGGCGTAGCCGCCGTCCTTGCCGCGATGGAACGTGAGCCCGCGGCGGTTCGTCCAGACCGCCAGCTCCTCCATGCGCTTCTGGTGCGCCTTCCAGCTGTAGATGCCGCCGATCACCACGGCGACCACGGCCAGCACGAAGATCAAGGCGATGGGGCCATCCCCGTTGCTTGCGACGAGCGGCAGCACTCCGTTCATGGCGTCGATCGCGGTCGGCAAGGCCGTCCTCCCGGTGCGCGCGAGTCTACGCGCGAAGGTGCCCGGCTCGCGGTCGCGGAGCGGAGCGACGCGGACCGCGTGCCAGGCTCCTTCGTGCATCATCCGCGCTCGGGGTCAGACCCCGCGGCCGTCATCACCGGCCTCCACCTGCGTGCCATGCCCCATGGCCGCATTGAAGGCTTGGCTGCCGCCGCGCGGGACCGACAGCGAGGTCCACGCCGGGCCCACGAGCAGCCGCGCCGTCGTCACGATCTGGCCCACGTGGTAGGCGTGGTGGGCCAGCTGGCGGTTCAACGCGCCGAGCACCGTGTGCGGCTCGCCACGCACGGTGACGGTGGCCAGCAGGTCCTCGGGAGCCAGCGAGCCCAACGTGCCCTCGAGCGCGGCCCACCCGCTGGCCCAGTCCGCCTCGATGGCTTCGCGCGATCGCCCGTCCTCCTCGAACTCCGTGTCCCGGTGGCGCCAGGGTTTCTCCCCGTCGCTCGTGAGGAAGTCGGTGAAGCGCGAGCGCAGGTTGCCGGCCTGGTGGCGGGCGATCACGTCGAGCGAGTTGAGGTCCGGGCCCGGCGGACGCCCGAGATCCCTGTCGGCGACCTGGGCCAGGGCACGCTCGGCCAGGCGCCGCAAGCCCGCGAAGCGCTCCGCCAGATCCTCCAACACCGCCCGCCCGAGTTCGTCGCCAGCCGCCATCTCGCCTCCGTGCGCGGGTTCCCGGGGCGCCGGCCCCCCCCAGCCCGCGGCGTCGTGCGCCGCGCGCCTCGGGTGAGGCTACCGTTTCGGGAGGCTCCGTCCCCTCCGGAGGTTTGATGGCCCGCAACGTCCTCGCTACGCCGCTCGTGACCTGCTCGCGCTCGCCCCTCACCGGCTGGTACCGGGACGGCACCTGCCGTACCGGCAGCGGCGATGAAGGCCTGCACTGCGTGTGCGCCGTGATGACGGGCGAGTTCCTGCGCTTCTCGCGCGAGCAGGGCAACGACCTCTCCACGCCCAACCCCGACATGGACTTCCCGGGCTTGAAGCCCGGCGACCGCTGGTGCCTCTGCGTCGCCCGTTGGCAGGAGGCCCACCGTGCGGGCGTGGCCCCGCCCGTCGTGCTCGAGGCCACGCACATCTCGGCGCTCGAGTTCGTCGACCTCGAGGACTTGAAGGCCCACGAGGTGGGGGGGCCCAAGGCGTGAGAGGCGTTCCGCCGCGCCTCGGCCGTTGACCCCCCGCACGCCGCGTTGCACCTTGCTGCGGGTCCCGGGAGGTGTTCGTGACCGTCGGTGCGCGCCTGCTGCTGCTCTTCCCCCTGCTCGCGGTGGTCCTCCTCGTGGGCCTGCAGGAAACCGAGCCGGGTGAGCTCGTGCGCACCGCGTGGGCCGACGGCGTGCGCGAGCTTGGCGCGCTCGTCACCACGCCGCTTGTCGCCTACCCGCCGCACGTGGCACCGGTGCCCGCCGATGTCGCGGAAGCCCGGCGGGGGGCGCCGCCGCAGATGGCCTTCCTGGCCATCTTCCTGGCGGGCGTCCTCGCCCTGCCCGGCACCTGGGCCAACCGGGGCGGGCGCCTCCTCGTGGGCGTTCTCGTGCTGCTGGCGCTGGACGCCTGGCGCTTGGTGACCCTGACGCGCGTCGCGACCGCCGATCCCGACGTCGTGAAGATCGTCAATGCCGTCTTCTGGCCCGCGCCGCTCGTCGCGGCCTTGGTGCTGCTGCTCCTGGCGGCGCGCTCGCGCCCCGCGGCCCGCACCGCATGAGCCTCGGCACCTCGCTCCTGACCGGCACCTTGCTGATCGCCGCCGGCGTGGCCGTGGCCTGGTTCGGCGAGCCCGCCTACGCCCGTGCCCTCGCGCCGCTGGCCGAGGTGTTGCAGGACCGCGTCGACCCGCAGGCGCCGGCGCACATCGAGGCGCGTGGCATCTACCTCGTGGCCGTCGGACCCGCCTCGGGCGACCAGGTGCGATCCACCACGCCGATTCCCGTCCGCGCGATCGGCTGGACCCTGCCCGCCCTCCTGATCGGCTGGGGCCTCTTGGTGCGCGCCCGGTGGGGGACGCTGGTCGTGGTGCTCCTGCTGTTCGTCGCCGCCCACGCCGTCCAAGCCGCCTACGAGTGCGGCGCCGCCTGGTCGGGCGAGAACCCGCTCGCGCTTCGCATCTGGCGCGAGGGCGGGCAGATGCTGGCTCTCGTCTTGGCCCTGATGGCGGCGCGCGTGGCGGACCGCGGCACGCAGGCCGTGCCCGCCGTCAGAAGCTGAACCCCAGCGACAGGTGCACGGCCCAGTCCGAATCGGCGGCAAAGCGCCGGCCCGGGTTGTAGGCCACGTCCAAGCGCACGGGCCCGAACGGGAAGTACCAGCGCAAGCCCGCGCCCACGGCGTGGCCCAGGGGACCGGAGAAGTCCCAGCTGTCCTCGTTCACCACGCCCACGTCGTAGAACGCCGCACCGTGGAGGTCCCCAAGCCCCAACGGCACCCGCAGCTCGACGTGCGCTTGCGCCGACGTGAGACCGCCGATGGGGTCGCCGTCGTCATCGACGGGTCCCAGCTCGGACTCGTCGAAGCTGCGCACCGTGGACTCGCCGCCCAGGAAGTAGCGCTCCTGGATCGGGAGCGTCGGACGGTCGTCGAGGATCTCCTTCACACGGGCCGAGGCCCCGACCGCCAGCACGACGCTGCCAAGCGGCACGAGGTGCACGACGCGACCGCGAAGCTCCAGGTAGTCGAGGTCTGCGCCGAGCGACGGGCTGCTCCAGAACGTCCCTGCTTCGGCCAGCGTGCCGCGTGACGGCAAGAGCACGCTGTCGCGCGTGTCGTAGGCCACCTCGGCGAAGAGGCCCGCCGCGTTGACGAAGCCCTCGAGCGTGGCCTCGTCGATCTCGCCTTCGACGTCGCTGGCCTTCTCCGAGCGGAAGCGGTACCCGCCCGCGAGGCGCCAGTGGTCCCCGACGAGCACCTCGGCCGCGGCGGAGAGCTCGATGCGCTGGAAGGTGTACGAGGGCTCCTCACGGCGCTCGTAGCCCGCGTGCAGCAGCAGCTGGCGATCCGGGCCGAAGATCCAGGGGTCGATCAGGTCCACCTCGCCGGCCCAGCCCTTGAGGCTCGCGCGCGTCTCCGCCTCGAAGCGCCGGCCGATGCCGAAGAGGTTGCGGTCCACGTAGCGCAGCGATCCACGGGCCAGCTCGTAGCTGCCCCAACCTGCCTGGATCTCCACGCTGCGCGCTTCGAGCTCGGGCAGGTCGAACACGAGGTCCGCCGTGTCGGGCCCCGTCGGGACGACCTCCGCGTGGACGCCCCGGAACAACCCCGAACGGAAGAAGCTCTCCTGCGCTTGGTCGATCTTGCCCTGGTAGAGCACGTCGCCACGACGCAGCGGGACCAAGCCCCGGGCGAAGCCGTAGCGCGTGCGATCCAGGCCCCGGAGGCAGATGTCCTCGACACGCACGCACGGACCGGGATCGGCCACGATGTCGATGTCGGCCCGGCAGCGCGGCTCGCGCACGAGCCGTGCCGTGCCCTTGACGGTGGCAAACTGCCGGCCGCGGTCGAGCAGGCCGCTGCGCACGCGACCGGCCGCTTGGTGGGGGAGGCGGCCGGTGTAGGGCTTGCCAACCAGACCCATCTCGCACGGCGCGACGCCCTCGAAGTGCACGCCCCCTACGCACGTGAGGCAGCCCTCCTCGATGCGGATCGTGAGGCGCACGCAGTCGCGCTTGGCGTTCCAGTGCTCTTCGGGCTCGTGGACCTTGACGTCCTGGAAGCCGTTCAGGCGGTACTCGCGCTCGATCTGCTCGATGCCGTCCTCGATCATCTGGCGGTCGTAGATGGTGTTGCCCAGGCCCAGCGGCGCGTCGGTCGCCAGATCGAAGTACTCGAGCAGGTCCTCGGCCTCCAGGCACCTCGTGCCGACCAGCTCGATGCCCGAGAGGTTGGCGCGCCGCCCCTCCGCGACCCGGAACACGGCAACGCCGTCCTGCACCTCGAAGTCGACCGTGGCGCCCTGGTAGCCCTCGGCCAGCAGGAACTGCTCCATGGACCACGCGGCGTCCTGGGCATCGGCCTCGCGCTGGTGCTCGGCGAACGCATCCAGCTCGAGCGCGGCAGCGCCCGCCAGCTCGCTCGTGGGCACGGTGACGTTGCCCTCGATCCGCGCCCCCGCCGGCAGGCCGTCCTCGCACACGAACGGGTTGGGCAGCTCCGGCAGCTCGAACGGATCCTCGTCGCTGCAGCCCAGCCCGCACTGGCAGCCCCCCAGCAGCAGCGCGACCACCAAGAGGGGCGCCAGCGCGCGGAGGCGCCTGGACCTTCGCCTGGGCGCAAAGCCACGGGACCACGGTGGCAGACACCGACGTGCGGCTCGTCGTTGCGAGGCGACATCCCTCACCGGAACCGCCATCGCCACACCACGCCGGCGTTGAAGTTGTCGTAGCGGTCGCGTTCCACCCGCAGGAAGAAGCGGTCGGTCATCTCGAACTCGGCCTCGATCGTCTCCTGGCCCGAGCGACTGATCTCCCGCCCCTGCGTGAACGTGAACCGGTCGAAGAAACCCAGGTCGTCGGGATCCTCGGGCCCGCGCCCACCGCCGGACAGCAAGGACTGCCCGAACACGCTCCCGATGCGCGTGAGGGCCGCACGCGCCAGCCCCTCGCGCGCCAGCTCCTCCCCCGTGGCCCCCGTCGTGAGCAGGAGGATGGCCTCGTTCTGCGGCAGCGGCGGCACGGAGGCCACGCGGATGTCGATCTCGGGCAATCGACCGCGCACGCGTACGCTCAGCTCGTAGCCCTTCATCTCCGTGTGGGCTTCGGCTTCCAGGTACGGCTGCGTGGGGTCGGCCTCGTCGAAGCGCGCTTCGCCGCGATCCACCTTGAGCGAGCTGAACGGCAGCTTCACCAGCATGTCCGGGAAGGAGACCCGGCCCACCAGCGCGGGCTCGGCGCCCGTCCCCTGCAGTCGCACGCTGGCCGTGATGTCGCCGCGCATCACGTTGGTGCGTACGCGGATCGTCTCTTCGGCGCGCACGTCGATCTCGAACCGCATCGAGGCCATGGGCCCGTCGGGGATGCTGAACAGCTGCACGCCGTCGCCCGCCGTGGCCGCACCGCCGCCTCCGAGGAAGCTCGTGGTGGCCACGTACAGCGCGTCCGTGATCCGCACGTTCCCGGCCAGCAGCAGCTGGTCCAGCGGACCCGTGGCGCGCACGTCGACGTCCGCACGGGCCCGCAGGTCGCGCGTGCGCGTCAACAGCAGGTTGTCGCCCGCGAGCCTGACGTCCAGCGTGGGCGGGCCGCCGTCGGCCCAGTCGACCGTGCCGCCGAGCGTGAAGGGGGAGCGGCCCAGGCCGCCGCGCACATCTACGAGCGTGGCGCGCTGCCCCACGAACTCGATGCGACCGTTCACGTCATCGAGGCTGGGGAACGAGCCAGGCAGGCGCCCGCCCACCCCGACCAGCTCGAGGGTCCCGGACAGCTCCGGATCGCCGAGCACGCCGCGCGCCGTCACTTGACCCCGCACCCGCCCGTTCAACCGCTTGAGCTCCGCATCGAGCGCGCCGAGCAACGAGAAGTCCGCCACGTCGAGGTCGGCGCGGAGGTCCAGCGGCACCGCGGCCCAGTCGCCCTCGAGCTCCGCCGGCAGGCCCACCGTCCCACCCAGCTGGATGCGCGCCGTCCCGAGGGCCACGAGCGCCTCGTCCAGCACCAGCTGGCGCCCCTCGGCACGGATCGTCGCGCGCTCGATGCGCAGCGTCTCGCCCACGGCCTCGAGCGGGTATCCGACGTTCGAGAGGACCACGCGCCCCGCGACGTCGGGCGCGCTCAGCGTGCCGCGAACCGTGGCATCCACCGACGCCGACCCCGTCGCCTCCGCCACGTCGGGCACGAGCCGGCCAAGCAGACCGAACGACGGCACTTCACCGCGCAGCGTCACGTCGAGCGGGGCATCTTCGAAGGCCGGGTCCCCGCGCAAGTCGGCCGACCCCTTCACCTCGAGCCGTGCGTCGTCGACCAGGATCGTGGCTTCCTCGACCGTGAGCACGTCGTCGAGGTAGGCAAGGCGCACGAGGGGCACGCGCACGGTTTCGTCCGTGCCCGCAAGGCGCAGCGAGAGGTCCTCGCCCACGACGCTGCCCTGGACGCGGGGATCGCTCAGCGTGCCCGTCACGTCCACCGCACCCTGGAGCCGCCCGGACAGCGGCGCGAGATCGCGCAGGACGTCGTTGAGCACCGACAGCTCGGGCACGTTCAGCGACGCTTCGCCCGACACCTTCTGCCCCGCCCACCCGCGCGCACGCTCCTCGGGCAGATCCAGCTGGCCGGCCGCAGCCAGGTTCGCCGTCGCGTAGGCCAGCCGCGCCTTCACGATCTTGAGCTCGCCCTCGTGGAGGCGGACCACGAGCTCGGGCACCTCGACGGGCAGCGGCACGTCCCGCAGCTGCAGGGACAAGCCCGTCCCCTCGACCAGTCCCTCGATCTGCGGCCACGTGACCGCGCCCGTCACCTGCAGGTTGGCGCGCAGCCCCCCGTCCGCGTCCACGAGGGCCTCGGGCAAGAACGGCACGATCGCGGTGGCATCCGGAACGTGCGCCTCGATCGTGCCCTCGACCTCGATGCCCGCGAGGTCGTCCGGCGTCTGGACCGGATCGGTCCAACGCCAGCCCGTCGTCGTCCATGCCCGCAGCGTGGCCGTGGCGCGTGGGTCGTCCTCGAGCCGCGCCACGAGCGACGCGCCGCCGCCGTCGGCCTCGGCCTCCACGACGACGCTCGCGAGCGGATCGATCTCGTCCAGCACCGGCACCTGGGCCATCTGGACCCGCGCGCGCACCTGCTCGCCATCCCCGCTGGCCTCCAGCGCCAAGCTGCGCACGCGGACCGGCAGCCATGCGGACAGATCGCTCGTCGACAGCTCCAACGCAAAGCGCGCATCGCGCACCGGAAGCCGCTCGATCCCGTCAGGTCCCAGACGAAGGGGAAGCCGACCCGAGCCGCTCGCGCGCAGCGCGTCCCCGGCATCCACCGCGAGGCGTTCGAGGTCGATGCCGTCCGCGTCCTGCTGCACGAGCAGATCGACGCTGCCGGTGCGTCCGTCGTAGCGAAGCTCGGGCACGAGCAGCTCGAGGCGCTGCACGTCGTCGGTCAGGACCAGGGAGCCGCTCGCCCTGCCCTCCACCTCGGGCACGAGACGAGCCAGGTCCAGACGCTCGAACGTGACGTCGGCGCGCAGCGTGGGCGACCACGTGATCGTGCCTGCCAGCCGCCCGTCGAGCGCGTCGGCGACGAGGCCCTCGACGCGTCCCCGCTCGCCGAACTCGACGCGTGCCTCCTCGAGCAGCTTCAGCGTGTAGCTGTCGTAGCGACCGTCGAGCGTGCGCACCACGGCACGGGCGCTTCCCGGATCGACCGTCCCGGTGGCCGTGACCTCGCCCCAGGGCCCTCGTGCCTCGAGCGTCGTGACCTCCAGGGTCGCGCCCGCGCCTTCCAGGGCGACACGCAGCGCGTCCACGACCACGCCGTCCACCACGAGGTCCGAGCCCGCCAGCGTGATCTCCCCGTCGATGGTCTCGAGGTCCCCTCGCAGGCGAAGCTCGCCCCGGAGCGAACCCGCGACGTCGGGCAGGCCCAGGTCCGGCAGCAACGCCCGCAGGCCGGCGAGGTCGCTCACCACGAGATCCAGGCGCGAGGCCTCGACATCGAGCGGATCGATGCGCAGGCGCGCCTCGCCGTCGAGCGACGCGGCATCGCTCTCGAGCACGAGACGCTGGACGTCGAGCAGGCCACCGTCGTAGCGCCCCTCCACGTCCAGTACGCGCACCTCGCGCCCGTCGATGCGCAGCGACTCGCCGCGCACCGAGCCCACGACCGACGGCTCGGCGAGGGATCCGGAGAGCTGCGCGTCCAGCGCCAGCCGACCGCCGATCTCCATGTCGGCCAGCGTCACGTCGCGGATCTCGCCTTCCAGCGCGAGATCGAGCACGGCGCTCGACCAGTCCCCCGGATCCGCCGGCGCCACGACCGAACCCTCGGCCCGCAGCCCCACGCCCTCGCCCGTCACCGCGAGGCCCTTCACGACGACCGTGCGTCCGTCGGGGCTCGAGGCTTCGACATCGATCGCCAGCGGCCGGTCCACGACGCTCAGCCATCGGCCCAGGTCGTCGGCATGCAGCTTCAGGTACTCGAGCGAGGCGATGCCGTACGTGCTGCCGCTCGTATCGAGCGCCACGTTGCGCGCTTCGAACCGCGCGTGCTCCGCATCCAAGGCGGCGCTGTGCACGACCAGGGCGTCGTCGGTTGCGCCCACGCGAAGCGACACCGAGCGGATCGTCTCCTCGGGCAGCACCAAGTCGCCACCCGTGAGCGTCGCCGTGGCCTCGAGCGGATCGAGCGACGTGGCGCTCACGTCCAAGGCCAGGAAGCCGGCGCTCGGCCGCAGGTTGGGATCCGGAACCAGTCGCAGCACCCACGGCGGCACGTCGTCGACCTGCAGACGCCCCGTCCGCACGGCGGCCTGCTGGTCCTCCAGGAGTACCGACAGATCCGCACCCGCGACCGTGCCTTTGGCTTCGAGGCGACCGCCCGCGCCCAGGTCGATCGTGGCCAGCTTCAAGCCCGCGATCTCGCTGTCGCTCTCCCACACGAGGCCAAAGGCCTCGCGCCGGATCCGGGCGTGGAACTCGCCTGCGCGTCCTGCCGGGTCCGGCAGCACGATCTGCCCCGCGTCCATCGACAGCACGTGGTCGCCGGGCGAGCTGATGCGCAGCCCCTCCAGCTGCACGACACCGAGGCCGGTCACGGCCTCGAGGCGGGCTTCGATGTCGATGGGCGGAAAACGCGCCGGCACCGCCGCGACCACCTCCTCCAAAGAAGGCGGCTCGGAGCCGTCGTCCACCGTGGGCCGCGTGAAGTCCAGGCGCAGGCGCAGGTTGTCCGCCTCGACGCCTTGGATGGCATCGACCACGTTGCCGGCGAGGATCTTCCACAGGCTGAAGTGGACCTCGATCTGGTCAGCCTCGAAGCTGTCGAGGACGCCCCGCTCGACGTCCGAGTCGGCATCCACCGTGATCGACTCGATGCGCGCGTTCGTGACCCATGTCCCGAGCACCCGGTCGACCTTGACGGGCACGCCCAGTGCGTCGCTCAGCACCACGCTCACGCGCTTGGCCACGAGGTCGCCGAACAAGGGCTGGCGAAGCAAGTAGAGACCCACGAGCAGCAGCACGAAGGCGGCCAGGACCCGCACGAGGCGGCGCCCGCGCCGACGGCGACGGCCGCCAGGCGGGGCGGCGTGCGATCCGTCAGGGGGAGGGGCTGCGCCTGCCATCGATGGGGGAGCGCCGCCCTGTCCCGGATCCCGCGGCGCGAAGCGGCCACTCTACAGGCCACGCACCGAGCCGGGCCCGAACCCCGGAACGCTCCCCACCCGCCGACCACGCAGCGCATGCGCGACACCGTCGATCCGGCGACGCATCGTGGCATCACGCCACGCACTGCCACGGGCGCGTCACGCCCGCGCCGCATTGCCCCTCCGCTCCCTCGCGGCTACCGTTCCTCCACCCTCGAGGGAGAGGATGGCGGGCTGGTGCCCCCCACGGTCTTCAAAACCGCTGTGCCCGTGGGCAACCATGGGCAGGAAGGTTCGACTCCTTCCCTCTCCCGCCATCTAGTTCTTGGGCTCCGTGGCTGATCTTGGCCACGTAGAGCCGAATTCACGGTCATTCATTCTCGACTGCGCTCGCGGGACGTTCAGCCCACCGGGACACGTGGAAACCCACCGGGGCACACAGAGATGGCCCCGGGGATGGCCCCTGGCTGGTGCGCCAAGCCGTCCGACGGCCGTCGTCTCACCGTCCGTCCGCACTGGTAACCTGCAACGTTCGGAACACGGTTCCAGAATCAGGCGGGCCCTGAGGCGCACCTCAAGGCCAGTACTCACAGAACCGAGACCGCGTAGCGCCAGCCTCCCGGTTGGCTAGGCGAACTTGCTTCTTGCGGAGAGGGTACGAGAGGGAAAGATGCGCTCGTGACGCGGCGGTTGACCCGAGCCCTGATGGACTATGGCGCCCCGGCGGGATCCATCCGAGACCTGCGCCGCGATCCGACCCCCGATCACATCCCCTACCTCGACCTGATGCGAGAGGGGCGTGCAGGGGCACCCAGGCCAGACGTGGCGGTAGAGTTCCAGGGGAGTCCCGTAGCCTATGTCGTAGACGCAACCTCTCGTGACGCTGACCTCGCCGGACTGGCTCTCTTGCATCGGACGCTAGTGTACCGAGCCGACGCGCCTTACATGGTCGTCGTGGAGCCCGGGCGCTTGGTCGTTCATGCGCTCTCACTCAAGGACGCCGTAGCGCCCTTTGAAGCGGGCGTACACTTCAAGCGGGATGACCCTGGCTCCGCGTCGGCCTTTCAGCGACTGGCCATGGAGCCGGAGGGTCTGCCTCTGGCCTCGCCTGAGCAAGAGGTTCACGAGTTGCTGTTCTCGCTGCTCACGAAGTCGATCGGTCGTCTTACGGCTGCGGGAGTCTCGGCCGAAGATGCGGTGTCGCTGACGGGGCGAGCGCTCTTCACGAGGTTCATACTGGATCGAGGGATTCTCCAGGAGTCCGAGGTTGGAGACGCTTGTTCTGGCGCCGAACGCCCGGAGGACCTCTTCAGGAACAAGACAGCCACTGTCTCCACGTGCCACTGGCTCGATCAGACCTTCAATGGGGACTTCTTGCCCGTTTCGGCAACTAGGGCGCTGGCAGAGGCATCATCGGACGTTTACCCGGCGCTGTCCGACATCATGCATCGCAGTCATGATCGGCAAGCCGTGTTCGAGTGGGCTGCCGTGGACTTTGCCCACGTGCCTGCGGGCCTCCTTAGCCAAGTTTACGAGCACCAAGCCGCCCAGTCGGACCCTGCCCAGCGCCACGCGACAAGTGTGTATTACACGCCTCGACGGATCGCAGAGTACGTAGTCAAGGAAGTCTTCGCCGCCATGGAAGCCGAGGATCCGGACTCCGCTACGCGAGCCCGCGTTCTTGATCCTGCTGCTGGCGGAGGTGTCTTCTTGGTCGCCGCGTTTCGGGAACTCGTGCGCGCGCACTGGCGAATGTCGAAACACCGCCCAAGCACGAAGACACTACGTCAGATCCTGTATCGGCAACTCGCAGGGTACGAAATCTCCGAGGCGGCGCTTCGCCTCACCGCCCTCAGCCTCTACCTCACATCGCTCGAATTGGACGGGAATCCTCGGCCCTTGTCGAAACTCCAGTTCAAGCCGCTGCGTGGAACGGTTCTCCGAGATGTCTCCGGCACGCCTGGCAGCATCGGAACGATAGGGATTCAGGTTGATCCCCGTCATCGCTTTGATGTCGTCGTAGGGAATCCTCCGTGGACGGGAGCGAAGGCAGCCGTGGCGCGCGCAATGTCGGCGGCAGTGCGCCACGTTGTTCAGGATCGCCTCGGCGAGGAAGCCGCCGCCGGATTCTCGCTTCCGGATGGCGTCCCGGATCTCGCGTTTCTGTGGAAGGCTGGAGTCCTTGCTCGTCCCGGAGGTTGGATCGCCTTTGCATTGCACGCGCGCCTTCTCTTCAAGGGTACGCCCGGTGGTCTTCGGGCGCGGCAGCAGGCGTTCGCGGCCTTCGAGCCGACAGGTGTGCTGAACTGTGCCGACTTGCGAACCACGAAGGTGTGGCCCAGCACGGATGCGCCCTTCTGCTTGGTCTTCTGCCGGAATCGCACAGCCGAGCCGGGCAGCGCGTTCTTCCTGGCGTCTCCATATCAGGAGCCAGGGATTAACTCCCAGGGTAGGCTCCGGATCGATTCGTCTGCGGCTATTCCTCTACCCGTCGATGCGGTCCAGAACACACCCACGCTGTTCAAGGCGCTGGCTCGGGCCGGAAGGATCGACTTGGATTTGCTGAGGCACGTCCATTCGCTGGGACTGCCCACCCTCAAGCAGTACTGGGACTCTCATGGGCTCGCTCACACGCAGGGGTTCCAGATTGGCGGCAAGCAGCACTTGGATGCAACGCCGCTACGTGGACTGCCCATGCTCAAGGGCGCCGAACATCCGCTGAGCATGCTCCTCGACGGGGGCGGCCTTCCCCTGTTCGACCATCGATTGGTGCGTCGTCTGAACAGGATTCCCGCCTATCAGGGTCCTCTGTTCGTAGTTCGGAAGACTCCGCCCGCGGATCGAACCAAGCCGCTGGCGATCGTCTCCAGGTCGGCTCTTGCCTTCAGCGAATCCTATTATGGCTATAGCGCTTCCTCGCACGCCGACAGCCTGCGGTTGACGGGCTACATGGCGGCACTCGCGAACAGCGACCTGTTTCTGTGGTACTGCCTCATGACGAGCGCCATGTTTGGCGTTGAGCGAGACAGCCTTCACAAGCGGGATGTAGACGACTTCCCAGTCGTCCCGCTTGAGAGGCTGACCAAGCGGCAAGGGGCCCTGGTGGACCGAGCCGTCGAGGGGCTTGGAATCTCCGTCGAGGCTGGGCGGCGCGAGGCGAACAGGCTCGCGCGTGCGGTCTACGGCTTTGATCCCGCCGAATGGCGCGTCATAGAGGACACGCTGTCGATTGGGCTCCCTCATGCAGACGCACGCCATCGCGCGAACCGGCCCCCCAAGCCAGGTGCGGTCCGTGCCTTCGTGAAGGAGTTCCAGCAGACCATTGCCGGGTTCTTGACGGGGCGCGAGTTAAGCGTGATCCAGTCTACGCACTCTCCCGAGGCTCCCTGGCGCGTTCTTCGCTTGTCGCTCAATGGAGAGGGCCGCTTGCGAAGCGGCGAGTCGCCGACTCGACTGCTGTTGCAGGCGGCCGATGACATCGGCGCGAGCCAAGTCGTGGTCTCGATTGAACAGCCCCCCATGGTTCTTGTGGGTCTGCTGGACTCATATCGCTACTGGACGCGGACGCGGGCGAGGCAACTCGCCCTGACTATTGTCCATCAGCATCTTGACGCCCTGATTGCGAGTACGGATTGATGGCCACACGAAAGCGCGCCATTGCCTCCCTGGCAACGGGGGTTCCTAGGGGCAGGGCCCTGCCTCATCCGGACTATCCCCCATCTGCATACAAGGTGATACTTGAAGCCTGTCAGGTCGCCTGGGTTCGACTGAAGCAGACGATGGCGGGCATCGAAATGGCGCGCGAGGACCAGATCACTCTCGGACTACAGCGCGTCCTGAACGACATGCGCCTGGAGGGCTCGCCCACAGTGCGCGGCTTCAACTACCGCGCCTTTGATCGAGTCATCCGCGGCGAGTCGATCTGCGATCACACGGGAACGCGCCTTGGCAAGTCGCCCGACCTCGTGTTCCGGACGGTATCTTCGGGATCTCCGGTCTTCTTGGAGGACCACCACGCCGTTTTCGTTGAGGCGAAGATCGTTGACCGAGGCGGCCACCCCGTCCGCCTCTACACGGTGAAGGGATTGCTTCGATACGTGAATGGCGAGTACGCATGGGCCATGCCTTCAGGTCTGATGCTTGGGTACGCCAGGGACCGATGCACGGTTGCAGACGTGCTCGTCCCATACCTTCGGCAGCGGAAGCGAAGAGGCGGCGATGCGCTGAAGACGAGAGCCCTCCCGGCCACGGCGCCTGGCATGGGTGTGCCTGAGCCATGGCGTTCAACGCACGGGCGCACCTGGCGATACGGCGGCTCTGGGGCCCGCCCCGGACCAATCGATGTCTGGCACCTCTGGCTGGACGTGTAGCATGGCCTGCGCACTCTGAAGGGCGTCGAGAGCGACGACATCGATCCTCCTCATGTGTGCAGAGAGAGTGGGGTACGCGGATCATGAAGTATGGTGATGCTCGCCGCTAGGAGCCCCCACGCATGCCAAACATTGCCACCGCCCTCAAGTCCGAGATCACCCGGCTCGCCCGCAAGGAGATTCGCCAGCAGGTCGGCCCCCTCCGCAAGATCGTTACGGAGCAGAGGCGGACCATCGCTGAACTCCGACGCCAGGTCGCCAACCTCCAACGCAACCAAGGCTTCCTCACAAAGCAGGAGGGCAAGCGCCTCGCAGAGCCCCCGAGGGCCGAGGCCGCCAAGGGCGTCCGCTTCTCGCCAAAGTGGCTCGCGGCTGACCGCAAGCGCCTCGGCCTGTCGGCGAAGGACTACGGTCGCCTCGTCGGCGTGTCGGCTCTCACGATCTACAACTGGGAGGCGGGGAAGTCGAAGCCGCAGGCGAAGAAACTGGCCGCGTGGGCGTCGGTGCGGGGGCTAGGGAAGCGTGAGGCGATGAAGAGGTTGGAACTGGTGGGGGGGTAGGGCTACGGGGCCTCGGGACGCGCAGCGGCGGTGCTCCAGTCCAGTACACGGGTGGGCGGGCGCGTACACTGGCGAAGCCATGGCCTCAAGACCGTCGCCCAGTTTCGAGATCAACCAGCGCTACGAGGACTCCGCTGGGATCTACACCGTCGTGGCGATTGCCGCGAAGGGTATGCGCGTTTCGATCAAGCGCGCAGATGGCAGCCTAGAGCACGCCAAGGACGCAAGTGCTCTGTGGGCCATGAGTAGGCGCGTGGCGTCGGTAACTAGGAGCGTGCAAGGGCTGATTGAGTCGAACGCGTCCGTCCAGGGCATCGAGATGCTCGTACCGTCCACTGTGGACAGACCCTGGCCTAGTCCGCCGGACAGCGATGAGGCGCGCCGCATCCAAGGGCTCTGTCGTCGCCGCGGTATTGTCGAAGTGCTGCACTTCACAAGAGCGTCCAACTTGCCGGGCATAGTGCAGGGAGGCCTCGCGCCCGTGGTGACGACCTCCTCTCGGTCGGACCTTCGCTGCACGCGAAACGACCTGCTTCGCATCGATGGACATCTCAACGCGAACTGCCTTAGCCTCTCGTTCCCGAACTACCGGATGTTCTACAGCCTGCGTTGTAGGAATCCCGATGTCGCCTGGGTTGTCCTTTCGTTCGATGTACGTGTTCTATGGGAGACGCCGTGTGCGTTCTACCCGACGAACGCCGCGAGCAACGCCATGCGGGGGCTTGACCCTGCTGGTCAAGCAGGCGCCATGTCGCTTGAGGCGATGTTCTCGCACGATGTTGGGCATCGACAGGCGTATGGGCTGCCTCAGAACTACACGACAGACCCTCAGGCCGAGGTGCTCGTGTTCGCAACCCTGCGCTCGGACCTCATCCGCAGTGTCTATACCCCGAGCACTGGCGGAGTGGAGCCTGGACTGCGAGCGGTGCTGCGGCGGAGGAATGTCGCGATCCGTGTCGCCGACAGCATATTCGGGCAGCGTCACGATTGGAGTGCGTGGCGGAACCCAGTTTGGGAGGACCAGTACTAGGATGGCGAGTCGGCCCTTGTTCTTGCCTAGCATCACGCCGTGGCCTCACGCTGAGGAACTGGAGATTGACTTTCAGTGGTTCCCCGGCTTTGCGAAGAGACAAGCGCAGCGTTCGATCGAGGCTTTGCATGAGGCGGCGCGTGCGCGAGGATTCGATCCAATCCTCGAAGTTTCCTCAAAGTCGCCCGCGCCGGAAGGGGTCGCCCTTAGTGCCTTCAACCTGATGTTCGAGCCTCTGCCGGGTAGGGCAATGAGTGTGGAATGCGCGTTTCAGGGAAGCAAGGTCTTCGAGAGTGCGGGGCCGTTTGAGGACCTCTATGACGTGGGAAGTCGAGCCGCACGAAGGGACCCGCGGCTCAGGGAATCGGGTCACATCACCGGCTTTCGCCTGCTGGGGCAGTCGTATCCGGCTAGGCCGATGACTCTCTTCTATGACTTCGTGTATGCCCAGGCGCTCATGCAGAATCGTCATCTGCTGGATCATGCGTCATTGTTTGCGGGGTTCACGGACATTGCGTTCAACCCCAGGAAGTCACTGAACTGCCAGGCGCGATCGTTGGCTCTGTCGGTGGCACTCGTTCGGACGCACAGGTTAGAGCGTGCGGTACGGAGCCTAGATGCTTGGAAGAGCGCGCTGGGGTTGGGAACCGCGAGGGACCCGGGCACTCAAGGGGCGCTGTTCTAACCCCGCCTGCGCCGCACCTACGTCCGCCCAGCCACTTGCCGCTGCAACTGCGCCCCGACCAACTCGCGAGTGACGAGGCCGTTGGTTGGCCGAGACCCTTGGGCACGCGGCTCGGCGGGCATGTGAGTATCGTCGCCTCTTCTCCCAAAGGGGGGTCAACTGCGTGACGAACTCGTCGCTGGCCAGGATCCTCTGGCAGGCCCCCATCGTGCCGTGCTGTGCCTCCATCTGGAGCAACCGTCCCGGGGCGACACCGAAGGTCCGCTTGAAGTCTGCCGCGGCCTCGGCGAGCCGCTCCTTGAGCCGGGCTTCGAGGGCGGCGCGCATCCGAAGCCTACTTGTGGTCCAGGTGCTTGCCGCAGTGGCCGATCACGATGCGCTGATGCTTTGGATACCACTCGAAATGGACGCGAAGTGTCTCTGTGACGCCGGGGTTCACCCCGATCTTCAGGTGACGCTGCATGACGATATCCTTGCCGTCGTACCTGAAGGTCCGTAGGCGTGTCGCACGATCGCTGTTCATGACCGTCTCGGACTCGCGTGCGGCGAAGGCCTTCTTTCCAAACACCTTCCCCGCCGTGCCATCTGGCTGGCCTGAGAGTAGAGCGGATCGGTAGGCGCCAGCAAGCGTAAAGACGAGATCGCGTGCTCGCTCACGGTACTTGAACGCCTCGGAGTCCCGAGCCGAACGCAGCGCAGTGTCCAAGACTACGAGAGAGTCTGGATAGAGTATCTGCGCGGCGACCAGGGTCTGCTCAAGAGTCGAGGTCCCGTCAAAGGCTGCGGCCAGTGCTCTACGGCAATCATCGTCTATGCCTGACACTGGGGCGGCAGCATCTGACGCTGATGTCGTTTCCGTGAGGTGCTTGCGCACAAGGCGCTCGCGCCGGAGTTGGTCCTCCAGGTCGTCGATCCTCTGTGCCTGCTCCTCAATTGTCGCCTCGCCTTGCTCTCGTGCGGTTTCAGCGGCCAGCCATTCCCTTTCCGACATCTTCGAGGAATCGAGGGCTGTCTGCAAGGCGCACGTCAGTTCTCGGATGCGCTCTTCCAGGGCAGGGATGGTAGTCGCGGCAGCCTGTGAGTCTGCAACACGCCCCGCTTCCAGGGCAAGCAGCGCTTCCGCCATGAAGCGGCGCTCCTTGATGTCGTGCTGGGCAAGCGCATCGAAGAAGCCCCGCGGCAGAGTTCTTCGGAGGATCTCCCGGCACGCGCCGCCCGCAACCCAGAGCGTTCGATCCGACTCGTCCTGCTCCTCGATCTTGGGTCGGATCCAAAGCCGGTGGTCGTACGGGCTCTTCAACGCGGCTAGTCCGGGTTGGTAGATGCGAACTGCCCCGTCGCCGACGGTGTGCAGTCGTGAGAACCCGCGTGTCGTCAACGCCTGATTGAAGATCCGCGTCCCGTCGCCCTCGGGGAGCACCACCACGCGCGCCATGGACGTGAGCGCTGTTGCGAGCGCCTTGGGCGTGACCACGACGGACTGATCCGACTTGCAGCGGGAGACGACCACGAACGGAAGGTCGCGTGCGCTGTCCGTGAGCACATACGCGACAAACTGATCGACATCGTCCTCCGCGAGCGGCATTAGGGAGGAATCCCCCAGGTCCGCCGGGCGCAACTGGGCGCCGTTGCGCTTCAGAATCCGTGACACAATCCCGGGCGGATAGGGAACTGCAAGGCTGGTTCGCAGGTGCGGTGCTGAGCGAGAACCGCCATGGCATAGGACTGTTCCGCTCTCAGTCGCCTCGACCGTGGCAACTGTGTGCCAGATCACCGCTGGATCTGCACCATCCCGATGGCTGAAGTGCATCAGGAACTCCGAGTTCGTTCGGCGAGAGGCCAGATGGCAATCAGCACTGCCCTTGAACGACGAGCCATTCAGAAGGTCATCCAGATCCCAGTGCCCAACGCCTATGTCTCGTCGCCGCTGACGGAGTTTCCCGAAGGGTCCCAGCCCAATTGCCCACATCCCGTACATTTCGGCCACGGTCGGCATGTCGAGGTTCTGGAGCACCACGCGTGTGAAGAAGGTCGGGATCATGATCGACTCCAGGCGACGACGAAGCAGGCGAGGCGAGTGCGTGCCAGCATCTGGCCTTCCCCTACTGCGTGACGAGCGGGCGTGTGTCTATCGTAGCGCCCGCGGCCCTTGACGGCTCCTGTCGGCTGGTGAACCATGGATGCCATGTCCGACCTGCGACGCCTCTCGGACCTCCTCCGCCGCCGCAACGAGGTGGACGCGGAGATCGCCGCCCTGATCGATCGGCCCGCGCTCCCAGGGCATCTGGGCGAGTGGATCGCCGCCCGCGTCTTCGACTTGGAACTCCATCCTAGTGCGGTCCACAAGGGTAGCGACGCGGTCTTCCGATCTGGGCCTCTCAAGGGCAAGACCGTGAACGTGAAGATGTACGGCTATCAGGAGTCCATGCTCGATGTCCACGAGACCGAGCCGCCCGATTGCTACCTGGTGCTAACCGGCCCGCGAAGGACGGTGGCCACATCGAGAGGAGCGGTGCGTCCCTTCGTGATCACGGCTGCCTACGTGTTCTTGCATGAGGGCCTGCTGCGTGATGGCGTCAAACCCGGCATCGCCGCCAGTGTGCGAAAGCACGTGTGGCAGGCTGCCATGGTGTGGCCGGAGGCTGGCCCTGGGGCGTTGATCGTGGTGGGGCAGGAGCAGGCGGGGATGTTGGGGCTGTTTCGCTAGGGGAGACCATCGGGGGACTCGTCTACGCCTGAGCCGTCGAACCTGACTGTGGACCTGTCCCTTGAAGTGGCAGGGCTCTCCACGTCAGGGCTGCCCACTTGCGCCACCGCCGCCCCGCGGCGAGGATTCCGCCTCCTACCCCTTGGTCAGGGGGGAGAGAGGAGGGCCGTAACCCCTTGTCCCGCCACGCGCTACCGCCGCCAGCCCGTTTCGCTCACGCGCTCGGAGGCTAGGGTTCCGTGCCGACGACGAAGCCCAGCGCGGCGAGTCTCCTTGCCATCCTGACCAAGGCTCGGCTCGTGGACCTCGGCCGAGAGTACGGCCTCTCGGTTCGGTCGGACGTGACCAAGGACGAGCAGATCCGGCACCTCACCGGCGACGACGGACTGACCATCGATCAGGCCCTGCGCTGGATGGGACGAGAGGAACTCCGTGCGGCCTGCCGCGCTCACGGCCTTGATGACTCCGGAAGGGCGCGGGCGGGACTGGCCAAGCGACTCGCCGAAGTCGCGGGCGTCGATGAGGCAGCCGCCGCCATTCCCCTCTTCAGGCCCCGCATGGGCTCCAAGGACGTTCCGCATGCGGGGGACATCGCCCAGGTGCGCCACCGCCAGTATCTGGTCGAGAAGGTCATCCCGCCTCCGGACGGAGGTCATGCAACGCTCGTCCAGTTGGTGTGCCTGGACGACGACGACCAGGGCAGGCCCCTGGAGGTGCTCTGGGAACTCGAACTTGGCGCCCGCATCCTCCATCCGGAGGTGCATGGGCTAGGCGAGATCCGAAGCCTCGACAGTCCCAGGCGGTTCGGAGCCTACCTCCACACCCTCAAGTGGAACGCGGTCACCGCGACTGATGCTCGGTTGTTCCAGGCTCCGTTCCGTGCGGGCATCCGCATTCTCGATCATCAACTCACGCCGTTGAAGAAGGCGCTGGAACTTCCACGTGCCAACCTCTTCATCGCAGACGATGTCGGTCTCGGCAAGACCATCGAGGCCGGGTTGGTGCTCCAGGAACTGATCCTGCGACAGCGCGTCCGGTTCACGGTCGTTGTCGCCCCTGCCGCGATCTGCCTCCAGTGGCGCGACGAGATGGAGAAGCGCTTCGGTCTCCACTTCGAGATCTACAATCGCAAGTTCGTTGCCCGCCGCCGTCAGGAGCGGGGCTTCCAGGTCAACCCCTGGACGACGCACAATCACTTCATCATCTCTTACCCTCTACTGCGGCGGCCCGAGTACCGAGATCCCCTCATCCAGCGCTTGGAGGAGCATGGCCACAGACTCCCCAAGAGCCTGCTGATCCTCGATGAGGCCCACACGTGCGCACCCGCTACGGCCAGCCGGTACGCGACCGACTCGCGGATCACCAAGGTGGTCCGTGACATGGCTCCCCGCTTCGAGAACCGCCTGTTCCTAAGCGCCACGCCCCACAACGGCCACTCCAACAGTTTCTCGTCCCTGCTCCACATCCTCGACCCCCAGCGCTTCACACCCGGGGTACCCGCGGGTGGCGTGGCTCGACTCAGGCCCGTCATGGTGCGGCGCCTCAAGGAGGACCTCCGCCAGGTAGGCGCGGGCGAGTTCCCCATCCGTGACGTGATCCCCATCTCGCTTCGCCACGATGGGGGAGCGTGGTCCTGTCGATTTGGGGCCTCCGATCCAATCCCGCTGGCGCCTTACGACGCACTCGAACTGGAGTTGTCGGACCTACTCGCCGAGTACACCACCCTGATGAGGCCGAAGAAGGGGCGGGGTCGGTTGGTCTTCATCAACCTCCAGAAGCGATTGCTCTCCAGTGTCGAGGCGTTCATCCGGACCTTGCGGGTTCACGTTCGTGGCTTGGGCAAGCAGACCAGTGGAACAGAGGTGCTGGCCCACCGGCTTGCGGAAGGAGATGACGACGAGTACGGGGAGGATGAGGATGCTCAGGACCAGATGGATGCCGAGGCCGTTGAGTCGGCTACCGCGGCCCTGAGTTCACCCGCGGAGCGTGCCGGGCTGGTTCTTGCTCGGATGCAGGAGATCGCCGAGCAGAAGCGCTCTGCGGCCGATGCCAAGGTGCTGGCGCTCCTGCACTGGATCCGCCGCCACCAATGTCCCGCCGTCATGCTTGGTGGAGCCGCGGGGTCGAAGGATGAACGCGCTTGGACCGGAGCGCGGGTCATCGTGTTCACGGAGTACGGAGACACGAAACGTTATCTCCTTGAGATCCTCCGGACGGCCTTCGAGGGTACCGACCTGGGAGCGGAGCGCATCCTCCAGTTCCATGGGGGCATGGGAGACGATCAGCGAGACGCCGTCCAGCGTGCGTTCAATAGCCCTCCGGATGAGCACCCCGTCCGGGTACTGATCGCGACCGACGCTGCCCGGGAGGGCGTGAACCTTCAGGGCCACTGCGCCGATCTGTTCCACTTCGACGTTCCGTGGAACCCAGCCCGAATGGAACAGCGGAACGGCCGCATCGATCGCACGCTCCAGCCCTCGAAACACGTTCGCTGCCACTACTTCCTCTACGCCCAGCGCCGGGAGGACCTAGTCCTCCAGAAACTCGTGGAGAAGGTAGCGACCATCCAAGCGGAACTCGGATCCCTGGGTGCGGTGTTGATGAGCCGCATGGCTTCCGCCCTCGATGACGGCATTGGTACGGATACTGAGCAGGCCCTGGAGTTCGCGTCCGACGCTTCGGAGCGTGCTGAGGTCGTCAAGGAGGAACTCGAAGCACCTCGACGCGATCTGGATGAGTTGAAGCGTGAAATCGACGAGGCCGGGAAGATCCTCAACGGGTCTCGGAGCATCGTGGAGTTCGACCACGCGCTCCTGCGCGAAGCCATCGATGCCGGGCTGGACTTGGTTGGCTTGCCTCCGCTGGTTTCGCTGGACTTGGGTGACGAGAAGATCGCTCGCTTCCGATTGCCTGAGATGCCTCCGGCATGGCAGGAGACGGTGGACGTACTTCGTCCCGCTCGCCAGGGCGATGAGCCGATCTGGGAGTGGCGTCGTCGGCCTCCCCTTCCTGTGGTGTTCAAACCGCCGAGGCGGATGAATGATGCGCTCGTTCAGTTGCATCTTGAGCACCCGTTCGTTCGCCGTGTACTCTCCAGATTCCGGTCTCAGGGCTACAGCGCCAACGACCTCAGCAGGGTGACCGTTGTCCGCAATCCGCATGACTCGATCGCTCGTGTCATCGCCTTCGGCCGCCTCTCCCTGTTCGGGGCTGGCGCAGCACGGCTGCACGACCGGCTCATATCCGTCGCCGCGCAGTGGTTGGAGTCCGGCGGGGCTGGACACCTCCGTCCCTTCGCGGACCGTGCCGACCGTCGCGCCATCGAGCGGCTGGAGGAGTTGCTGGCCCATGCGCAGGAAATGGACCCTGTCTCGGATTTGATCCAGGCACGATTGGTCTCGTCAGCAGCGGCTGACTTCGCCAGTCTCTGGACGCACATACAGGATGAGGCCGACCATCAGTCCCAGGAAGCCGAGGTGCTGCTTCGCAGGCGGGGCGATGACGAGGCTGCTGCGCTCAAGCGGATTCTTGAAGCGCAGAGGCAGACCATCTCCAAGACGCTGAAAACTCGCTCTCAAACCCAGACCCTACTGCGTTTCCTGGAGACCGAGGGCGACCAGCGCGAGCAGTACGAGGAGGATAGCCGTTACATGCAGGGTCGCTTGGCGGCGATTGACGACGAGACCGAGAGGGAGCCCGCGCAGATCAAGGATCTGTACAACGTGCTGCTGCGGCGGTTGGAGCCTGTAGGGCTCGTCTATCTCTGGCCGGAGA
Organism: Planctomycetota bacterium; assembly: GCA_050248855.1. GTDB lineage: Bacteria > Planctomycetota > PLA2 > PLA2 > JAEUHO01 > JACKGW01. Next base: position 23,685 of record JBFWRP010000002.1, read on the forward strand.
CACGCGCATGAGTTCGGCCGAGGTCCGATTCCACGAAGAGTGGCTCGGCATGGTGCAGCCCATCGACGGCCTGGTGGTCTCGATCCCCGTCCTCGTGGACACCGAGTGTGTCAGTCGCCAGCCGCCGAGCCTTCAGCGCGAGTTTCTCGAACTGTGCTCCGGAGACGGCGGCGAGGACGAGCCGATCCGAATCCGCGACTTCGGGCTCTTCCTGGAGCGGATCCTGAAAATCACGGACGACTGGTACGACCTCGGGGATGAGGTTCCTGAGGAACTTGCGCTCTACGTGCCTGAGGGGAAGCAGAAGGTCCGGCCCACGATGGCGCTGCGGCGCTCGGATCCGCAGAAGGCCGTTGCTGGAGACCCGCTGCCCGAGGCAGAGGAAACGTCCGCCACCAGGCGCGGACGGGATTACCTCGCCCTCGTATGGGACCTCCCTCCTGGATTGGCGCTCGACAAGCCGGAGACGGAGACCGGCCCCTGGGAGTACCCGCCCGCCGCCAAGTTCGACCGACTCCTGCGCCACTGCCGCGTCCCCATCGGGCTTCTCACTAACCGTGAGGTGATCCGACTAATCTACGCACCCCACGGGGAGTCAACCGGGTCCATTACATTTCGTGTAGAGGACATGGCTACCGTCGGCGGTCGGCCCATCCTCGACGCGCTCGTGATGCTGTTCTCTGTATCGCGCCTGTATGCCGTGGCGCCAGATAGGCAACTGCCAGCGATCTTGGCGGCCAGTCGGCGCAGGCAGGCCGATGTGACGGACGCGCTCTCCGGGCAGGTGTTCGAGGCCCTCCAGGTTCTTCTCGCAGGCTTCGAGAGCGCCGCCGAGAGGGACGGATGGCTGCACCTGAGTGACGCCCTCCAGCGCGACGATGACCACCTGTACGGAGGTCTCCTCACCGCCCTACTTCGGATCGTCTTCCTGCTCTACGCGGAGGACCGAGGTCTCCTTCCCGTTGAGCATCCTCTCTATGCCGAGAACTTCAGCGTGCTCGGCCTCTTCGACCGGCTCCAGAGCGACAAGGGCCACTACCCGGACTCCATGGACCGCCGGTTTGGCGCGTGGCACCGCCTCGTTTCCCTCTTCCGCGCCGTGTTCCTTGGTGTCGAGCACGGCGACTTCAGGATGCCCTCCCGGCGCGGGCAGTTGTTCGACCCGCACCAGTTCCCCTTCCTTGAGGGCTGGGGGCCGGGGGGTAGCGCGCCAATCAACGACCCCGAGGCCCGTGCAGCCACCCGGGTGCCAAGCATCGACGACGGCACGGTCTACGGGGTGCTGGAACGTCTGCTGGTCCTAGAGGGGCAGCGGCTGTCCTACCGTGCGCTCGACGTAGAGGAAATCGGGAGCGTCTATGAGGCGCTGATGGGCTACCACGTACAGCGTTTGCCCGGACCGGCTGTCTGCATGAAGCCCGCAGGAGTCTGGCTGACATCCGCGGAGGTCTTGGAGCAGCCTTCGGGCGCTCGTGCGCGGTGGCTCTCAAACCACGTTGGTCTGTCCAGCAGCCAGGCACGCACGCTGGCAAGCGAGATCCGTGCGGCCGGGAACGACAATGACGTGCTCGCGGCCCTGGAGACCCTCAAGAAGCCTCGCACCGATCGGATGCTGGCGGGCCGCCTCGTTCTACAGCCTGGCGCAGAGCGGCGCCGGTCCGGAAGCCACTACACGCCCCGAAGCCTGACCGAGCCGATCGTCCGTCGCACACTCCAGCCCCTGATCGAGGCGATGGGCGGAGAGCCGTCGTCCGAGGCGATCCTGGAACTCAAGGTCTGTGACCCCGCGATGGGGTCAGGGGCGTTCCTCGTTGAGGCCTGCCGCTTCCTGGCAGACCAGGTCGTCGCGGCTTGGACCCGAGAGGGACGACTTGACATGGTGGCTGCCGAGGGTGAGGAGGCCGTACTGATAGCGCGACGGCTCGTCGCCCAGCGCTGTCTCTACGGCGTGGACCTCAACCCCTTCGCCGTGAACCTCGCGAAGTTGTCCATGTGGCTCGTCACCTTGGCCAGGGACTTGCCGTTCACGTTCCTTGACCATGCCCTTCGGCACGGCGACTCCCTTGTCGGTCTCACTCTCGACCAGATCCTTGCGTTTCACTGGAAGCCGCAGGGACAAATCGAATTCGTCCGCAAGGAGATCGAGGCGGCCCTGGCCGAGGCCCTCCCCTGCCGGGAGCGCATCCTTCAACGGGCTGGTGATGTGACGCCCGAGGGGCAGCGTGCCAAGGAACACGATCTCCAGGACGCGGAGGACGCGCTGGATCGCGTGCGCCTGATCGGGGACCTTGTTGTCGGTGCTTTCTTCGACGAGCCGTCAGACCGGGCTCGCCAGCGTGAGCGCGATCAGCGCAGGACGCTGGTTGAGAATTGGCTCCGCGCTGGGAACGGGGCTCCGCCAGAGGCCCGTGGCCTACAGGAGGAGATCCGCGCTCGCCATCCAACGTTTCATTGGCCACTGGAGTTCCCCGAGGTCTTTGGTCTGAACCGCAGAGATCCGTTGTCAGGCACCGGGAACGGCGGTGTCGCATGGTTTGATGCGTTTCTCGGCAATCCCCCATTCATGGGTGGAAGCAGCATCTCTGGGAATCTCGGAGGCGCCTACAGAGACTGGCTTCTTGCTGTACACGACGGAGCGCACGGCAACGCCGACTACTCAGCCCACTTCTTCCGGCGAACGGCGGTGCTCCTCGGCACACACGGTACTGTTGGCTTGATTGCTACGAACACAATCGCGCAGGGGGACACGCGAACCACGGGTCTCCAGAGGCTCATCCATGAGGGATTCGTCGTGCGGGACGCCGTGCGGAGCATGGCTTGGCCGGGCGCTGCCTCTGTGTCGGTGTCAGTTGTACATCTCGCCAGGGGTGTGCCAGCCAAATCGGCCACCCCGAAGTCGCTTGACGATGTGGTCGTGCGGTACATCAATTCCCAACTTCGCTCGGGTGCCGAACTCCCCGATCCTCATCGCCTTCGATCCAACGAGGCCCTGAGTTTCCTTGGTAGCAAGATCTATGGCCAGGGCTTCCTGCTTACGCCAGAGGAGCGTGATGCTCTCGTCGCAAGGGATCGGCGCAATGAGAAGTGCATTTTCCCCTACCTCGGCGGCGAAGAGGTGAACAGCACACCGACACAGACCTATCATCGTTACGTGATCGACTTCGGGAGCATGACCCTTGAGGAGGCTGAGCGATGGCCAGACCTGATTCAGATCGTGCGCGAACGGGTTAAGCCTGAGCGTGATCGACTAGCGCGAACTGGAATCGCTGGGAAGAGGCGTCGGTACTGGTGGCAGTTCGGCAGTGCGTCACCCACCTTGCGGCTCCGTCTCTCTGAACTCGCATGCTGTATGGTCACGTCGTGTCACTCGAAACACCTGATGTTCTCGTTTCAGCCGCCGGGCCGGGTGTTCTCGCATGGGCTGATGGTCTTCCTCCTGGCTAGTTGCTCGCCGTTTGGAGTGATGCAGTCTAGGACTCACGAGGCGTGGGTTCGCTTGCGATCGTCTTCGCTGGAAGATCGCCTTAGGTACAGCGCGACGGACTGCTTCTTGAACTTCCCATTCCCCAAGTGCGATCCACGAGCCGAGTTCCCCGCAATCACAGAGGTTGGGACGCGACTGTACGACGCCCGTGCCAACTACATGGTCGAGACCAACCAGGGTCTTACCGCGACGTACAACCTGCTCAAGGATCCAGCCTGCAACGAATTGGCAATCCACGACCTCCGCAAACTCCACCTCGAACTCGATCGAGCCGTCATCGAGGCCTACGGGTGGCCTGTTTCCGACGATCCGGAGCGGGGCATCGTCGTCCCTCCATACACGGCGCCGACCACGCCGGAGGAAGAGAAGGTGGTGGCGGTGTTCGAGGAAGCCGTCCTTGGCCGTCTATTCGCCCTGAATGCAGCGCGGGCGAAGGAAGAGGCAAAGGCGCAGGCGAGAGCCGCCTCCCCCACGTCTGCATCCAAGACGAAGCCAAAGGATCGCAAAGGGAGGGCCGAGCGTGACGAGCCTCTTTTCCCTGGCACGCCAGGCGAGTAGGACACTAGCCATCCCCGCACCGTGAGAGTCATGACAACCCCCTTCATCACCTCCGCTCCCCGTGACCATCTCGTTAATGCCCTTGAGGCAGACCTTGTGGGGCCCTTCAGCCCCGATCCGGATGCCCACGCCACCTCTGATGAGGTTCTCCAGGTCCCGCCGTCGCGGTGGTACGTGACCGGCTATCTCGCTCCATGCGGAGACCAGGACCCGGAGGACCCCACTGCCGACGAGGAAATGGGCTCAGGATCCGACGAGGAGGAAGACGAGTCAGCGGGGAACGAGCCTGAGCCAAAGGCCAAGCGCCGCTTCCCCTCGTCCATGGGCATGAGTCTCCTGCTCCCGGCCCCTGACGGGGTGGAGGCTGTCGCGGCCACCGTCGCTTGGGCCGACTACGTCCCCGAGGTCCGCGTGCTGGATGAAGGGAAGCGCGGGCGCACCGTGTGGCGGCGTGTTCCCCGTGATCCCATCACCGTCAACGTGCCAATTGACGCGCACGTGATCGAGGCAGGTGTGGACGTGCCAGGAGGGGGCGGCCTCGTCATGAAGGGGCGCCTACGCCCAGCAGACGCTCCCGGCTTGGCGCAGGGAACCCGTGCGTTGGCCCTATTCCTCGTCAACCAGCGCGTGCCGGGCGAGAAGAGCCAGAGGGACGCGCAGTTCGCGTTCCAGGTCCGGCTGGATGTGGAGTACCAACGCGGCTTCGTCGCCCGATCGAACCGACGCGACGAGGGCGGCCCGGACTGGGACGACCGTGTAGCCGACCTCCACTACCGCGACCGAACGGAGTACGCCGTTGGTCACGGCGTCTCGGTGGAGGTGCCGCCTCAGGACGGGCCGGTGAGGCGAGTCAGGACGGCCTGGCTGCCTCGGGCAGAGGTGCGGCCCCTCCGCCATCGTCAGCAGCCCGGCGTCGTCGTGGCCATGGAGGCCCTGGCAGGACTGGAGGACGCCGCGTCCGTGCGCCAGGCACTTGCCGGACTACCGGCTGCCTACGTCGAGTGGATCGCCGCGCAGCGTGCCATCGAGCCTGGCACCGAACCTCGCCGCAGGGTGCGTGACGTGCTTCTGGGTCAGGCCGAGGAGGCGGCGCGGCGGATCCAGGAGGGCATCCAAGTTCTGGAGGTGAACGACGAAGCACGCACGGCCTTCCGTCTCGCCAACGCCGCCATGGCGACCTCGGCGCGAAGGGGCAACCCTGGTCGCTACGCAGAGGGGCAGAGGCCCACGTGGCGTCTGTTCCAGTTGGGCTTTCTATTGCTGAACATTCCAGGCCTCGTGCATCCGGGCCATAAGGACCGAGACCGAGTCGAATTGATCTTCTTCCCCACCGGCGGTGGCAAGTCGGAGGCGTATCTCGGCGTCATCGCCTTCACGCTGCTGCTCCGCCGGATGCGGGGCGCGAAGCGCGCTGACGGCGGCCTCGGTGTGGCAGTGCTGCTGCGCTACACCCTGCGTCTCCTGACCCTTGACCAGTTGGCTCGCGCCGCCACGTTGGTCTGCGCCTTGGAGCAACTTCGCCAGAATCGGATGGATCTCCTGGGAGAGGTGCGCTTCGCCATCGGCCTCTGGGTCGGGCGGACTGCCACGGCCAACACGCTTGCTGAGGTCGCCGAGAAGATCCTCACATACAAGGCCGCTCAGTCATCGAACGCCCCCTCGCCGTTCCCTCTCGCGGACTGTCCTTGGTGTCAGACCGCGCTGACGCGAGACAGCCTCGACCCCCGTCCCAGCAAGACCAACATCCAAGAGGTCGTCGTCGGGTGCGTGAATCCCAATTGTGAGTTCTCCGCCAGCAGGAACGAGGAGGGCCTCCCGATCCTGTTTGTGGATGAGCAGGTCTACCGGGAACTCCCTGCCTTCCTCATCTCGACCGTGGACAAGTTTGCGATGCTGCCTTGGCGAGGCGAGACGGCGATGCTCTTTGGGCGCGTGTCTGGACGCACGGAGAAACAGTTCTTCGGGGCGCTCCACCAGCAGGCCGGACAGGTGAGCCTGCCAGAAGGGGTTCCGGCTCCGGAACTCATTGTCCAGGACGAGTTGCACCTGATTTCGGGTCCCCTCGGCACCATGGTCGGCCTGTACGAGTCCGCCATCGAGGGGCTGTGTCGTGGTGCAGGCGGCGACACACTCGGGCCGAGGCCCAAGATTCTTGCCTCCACCGCAACCGTGCGACGAGCGGCCGAGCAGTGCCGGGCCTTGTTTGGACGTGAGGACGTGCGGTTGTTCCCGCCGCCGGGTACGGACGCTCTTGATACGTGGTTCGCGGATGTGGACGACGCTGCGGATGGGCGGCTGTACGTCGGGCTGGCTGCATCGGGGTGGCCGCTGCGCAAACTGCTGGTTCGGACCTACGACACGCTGCTCGCGGGGGCCGCCCATTCCTACGAGGCGGCTGGTGACGCGAAGCACGTCGCGGACGCCTACATGACACTCGTGGGCTACTTCAACAGCCTCCGTGAACTGGGCGGGATGCGCCGCCTTGTCGAGGACGAGGTGCGCGTCCGTGTCGCGATGGGGGAGAAGCGGCGCCCACTGGACTTCGAGGGACAACACCCATGGAGCCGGGATCGTCGGATCCAGGTGGAGCCGACGGAGTTGACCAGCCGCGAGCCTACGAACCGCGTCGCGGAGACAAGGAGGCGCCTCCGGCTGCCTCACTCGATGAAGGAGCACGTGGACGTGCTGTTGGCCAGCAACATGATCTCCGTGGGTATCGACGTGGATCGTCTCGGACTCATGGCTGTCGCCGGACAGCCCAAGACCACGAGCGAATACATCCAGGCGACCAGCCGCGTGGGCCGCCAGGCTGACCGCCCAGGGCTGGTCGTCACATGCTTCAACGTCTATCGGCCTCGTGATCGCTCGCACTACGAACGCTTCTCTGCGTATCACGAGTCGTTCTACCGATGGGTCGAGACGAGTAGCCTGACCCCCTTCTCGGGACCCGCGTTGGATCGCGGGCTGGCAGGCACCCTTGTCGCGCTGACCCGGCTATCGCATCGGATCATGACCCCGCCTCTGGGAGCCATGGCGATCCAGTCTCCAGAGCGAAGGGCCGTGGCGGAGAAGATGGCTGACCTCCTTTCAGGGCGGGCGGCGCTCCAGCATCGCGACGAGAAGAGCCAGGAGCGTGCGGGCAACGAGGTGATGGACCGCTGTCGCAACCTCTTGGATGCCTGGGATAGCCTCGTGAAGAGCGCCCGCGAGGGAGCGGGGAACCGCACCTACTCCCGGTTCGACCGGCAGCGGCCAGACGGCCGTCCGCTCCTGTTCATGTCCGTGGATGAGGGAAGACCGCCCGACGGTACGGATGACGCCAAGTTTTGTGCGCCTACCTCGATGCGCGACGTGGAGTCGTCCGCCCACCTCTGGCTCCAGAGGGGAACGCTTGGAGGAAGGGTCTGATGGCCGCCTGGCGCACCAAGGCACAGCAGCCGCCGGATGGCCGAGTTCGTCTCAGCCAGGTCGTTACGACATTCGGCCCCGGCTCGCTCGTCGATCTGGTCGATCATGCCGTTCTCGTTGGAGGCTTGGACTTCTGGTCGTACCCACGCGATCGAGGCTACGTCGTCGTTCAGGAGCCCCGCCTTCGCGATGCGGTCGTCCAGTCCCTACACGAGGGCCATCCCAAACTCAGCGTGGATGCTGCCTTTCGGGAGCCGCCTGCGGGAGACGAGCAGGATCCTCGGAAGTCCTGTGGCATCCAGGTGCTCCAGTTCCCCACCTGGTTCGTCTGCCAGAACCCAACCTGCCGAGCGCTGAGGAAAGGGGATGTCCTAGAGCCTAAGGGTGAGAGGTACAGACACTACTGCGATGACCGGAAGCCTACGGAGTGCGTGCCGGTGCGCTTCGTCGTGGCGTGCAAGCGGGGGCACCTTGCCGACTTCCCCTGGATTTGGTTTGCGCACGAAATGGGTGGAAGAGCAACGTGCGCTGCTCCGAACTTGCGGCTCGACGAGGGGACGACCGGAGACTTCTCCGAGATTAGTGTGCGATGTACATGCGGTGGCGCTGCGCTCTTGTCCAAGGCTCTGGCGCCGACTACGGGCATCCACTGCTTCGGACATCGTCCGTGGCTCGGGGCCGAGGGCAAGGAGGAGTGCGATGAACACGCACGCCTGCTCGTGCGTACCGCCAGCAACTCCTACTTCTCGCAGACGATGAGCGCTCTGAGCATCCCTGAGCCGGGACGCGAACTCCTCGACGCGGTCGAGAGGAACTGGGATGTCCTGCAAGCGGCAACCGCAGCGACGCTTCCGGCCTTCCGCACCATTGCGAGGGTCCAGGTGGCGCTAGAGAAGTACCCCGACAATCAGCAGGTACTGCGCGTGATCGAGGCAAAGCGAGACAACGTCCCGGCGCCCAGGCTGCCCCTTCGCACGGCGGAGTTCCTCCAGTTCAATGCCCAGCCCCCCGAGGTACCTGGGGTACTTCCTCCGGCCCGCGTTCCGTTCTACGCGAGGTCACACGTCCCGGACGGCGGTCTCCCGGAGAAGATTTCGCGGATCGTCTTGGCGCATCGGTTGCGAGAAGTTCGAGTCCAGATCGGATTCACACGGATCTCGCCCGTCGTGCCGAACCTCGAAGGAGAGTACGAGGGAGGCGCTGACGATGACGCAGGTCCGAGGTATGCGCAACTTGGGCTGACGACGAAGTGGCTTCCGGCGACCGAAATCTACGGCGAGGGCGTGTTCCTCCAGTTGGACGAGGATGCGGTACGGGAGTGGGAGGACCGTCCCGTCGTCGAGGCTCGATCCGTTGACCTCAAGGACGGCTACGAACGCTGGGCAGAGGAGCGGGGTATCAAGACGCCGTTCCCCGGCGCGAGGTACTACCTCCTGCATTCCCTCTCCCATCTGTTGATTTCTGCGGTGTCCCTGGAGTGCGGATACGCGGCCAGCGCCATCCGAGAGCGGATCTACTGCACCCCTCCGAATGCGACCACGCCGATGGCTGCGATCCTCCTCGCCACGGGGAGCCCCGGGACCGAGGGGACCCTTGGCGGCCTCGTCGAGCAGGGACGCGTGATTCGCAGCCACTTGCGTCGAGCGTTTGACATGGGCGTGCTGTGCTCTAACGACCCCGTGTGCTCGGCGCACAGCCCCGCCGCGGACCATGAGGAACGGTACCTCGAAGGGGCCGCGTGCCATGGCTGCCTGTTCATCGCTGAGTGCTCGTGCGAGCGCTTCAACCAGTTCCTGGATCGATCCCTGGTCGTCCCCACGATCGGCAACCCGGCTGAATTGGCGTTCTTCCAGGCGCGGCCGTGACCGGCGGCCCCGACCTCACCTCTGTGTCCTCATCGGACCTGCGAGCCCTACTCCGGGCTGTCCACGAGGGGAGGTTGCACACCCCGCTCGATACCACCGCCATGCAGGCCGTCGGCCTCGGAGGGTTAGCCAGGACGCTGGGCGCGGCCGCATCGCTCGACCGCGTGCCGCTGGAGACTTTGCTCGCAGCCGTGATCGCGGAGCGTGAGGCTAGACCCACGAGAAGCCTCGACCTGGTTTGGACAGGCCCGGACCCGATCGGGAGCCGAACCCGGGACACCGCCGTGGTCGTACGCGAGATGCTCGCCTCTGCGCAGGAGTCCGTCCTCGTGGCCGGGTTCCGCTTCAGCCACGGGGCTGAGATCCTACAGCCCCTCCATGCAGCCATGCGCGATCGCAGTGTCAGAGCCCAGGTCGTCCTCGATGCCCCCGTGCCGGACACTCCACCCGCGAACACCTCCGAGGCGGGTAGAGACTTGCATGCGGAGTTCCTGCGTGAGAACTGGGCCTTCGGTAGTCCCGAGCCGGACATCTTCTTCGACCCTCGAACGCGGCAGCCCGGTGTGTTCGCCAGCATGCACGCCAAGTGCCTCGTGGTCGATCGCCGGGAGGCCCTGATCACCTCAGCCAACTTCACGGCTCGGGGGCAGTCCAGGAACATCGAGGTTGGTGTTAGAGTTCTGAATGAGGAGTTCGCGACTCAACTGCACCGACAGTGGCAGGCGCTGATCGATGCAGCGCTGTTAGAACGAGCACGCTAGGCGTGAGGAGGCAGGGCACGGTGGACATAGAGATGCGCGATCGACCCAAGTTGGTGCAGGAATCCCTGGGGCAACGGCTGATAGATGCCGTCGCCGAGTTCGCCAGAACCGACATTCCCGACATCCCGACGCTGCTGCGGGACACGTTCTCCCACATTGGTGACCGCGACCTGCGCGTAAGACTGGCCGAGACACTCTACGGCGCTCGGTGGATCTACAAACTCGGCTTGACGCTGCTGACGAAGGAGACGGAAAGGGCTGCACATGTAAGGGCCCAGGTCATCGACTACGCCGCGATCGCCGAGGCGGTCTTGGCTGAGGTTGTCCACTTCGCAATCTCGCAGGGGCGCCTTCGAGGGGACGCGCACGCCTATGACGACCCCGTCAGGAAGCGGAAGCCGATCGACTGGAGCGAAGGGAGTATCTCCGAGAAGATGAAGAAGAGATCCCTGTGGTGGTGCATCCAAGTTGCTCGCGCGAATGGAATGGTCTCGGAGGGTCTGTCGCGTGACCTTGATTGGCTCCGCGATCAGCGGAACCGTGTTCTCCATCTAAAGGCCGGTGAGACGACCGAGCGCGTCTTCCTCAATCATTCGAGCCGGGCCTTCCGGGTAGTCTGGCGTGTGACGGATGAGGCAGGAGCCTGGAAGCGCAAGACTGGTCGCCGGAGCCGTCAGACCTAGAGGCACGCCTACAGAAGAGAGGTCGGTTCTCGTGAGCCTTGATCTAGCACTCCTCGGCAAGAAGATCCGCCTCTATCGGGAGCAGTTCGAGGCGAGCATCTCGGATGTGGCCGAGCGGACCGGGCTGAACCATGGGGATCTGGCAGCCTTCGAGGCTGGGCGCAAGGAGCCCACGGGGGACGAACTTCTCATCCTTGCGGACTACTTCAAGTGCGACTACCGGTTCTTCGTCTCGAACGACGCCCCCGGCGCCTTCAAGCAGACGGACGTTCTCTTCAGGAAGCACGGTGACGTGCTGACCGGCGCTGACCGTTGGGCGATTCAGGAGTTCCTACACCTCTGCGAGATCGAGCAGTTCCTGTGGCAGGCGCTTGGCGTGAAGCCCGAGGTGTTCTACTTTGAGAAGCGAGGAACTTTCCTCAAGGCACATGCTGAGGATGCCGCCGAAGCACTGCGGAGGCATCTCGGGTACCAGCCCAATGCGATCCCTGACAACGTCTACGACGTGTTCCGTCGTTTCGGAATTCACGTGTTTCGGCGCCGCCTACAAGCGTCGACCATCTCGGGTCTGTGTGTACACCATCCCGAAGCGGGGCCGTGTGTCTTGGTCAATTACTCAGAGGATGTGTTCAGGCAGCGGTTCACGGCGGCGCACGAGGCAGCGCATGCGTTCCTAGATGCTGATCAAGAGGTCGTGGTTTCGTACAAAAACTCCCGCGAACTCACTGAGACTCGTGCCAATGTGTTCGCGTCACGGTTCCTCCTCCCGCCAAGGACCTTGGCAGAGTTGCCCGATCCAGGTCGATGGGGACAGTCAGAAACGAAGAACTTCGCTGTGCGGCTTAAGGTGAGCACACACGCCCTTGCAATTGCACTGAAGGATGCGGGGTTGATCTCAGACGCCAAGCACCACCAACTGCGACGGGTCCGCATCCCACGGTCAGAAAAGGTAGACCCAGAGTTGCCTCCGGCCCTGGCGCAAGGGCCACGCCGCCGCAAGGAGGAGATGCTGATGCGCGGGTTGTCTGAGAACTACGTCGAACTCTGCTTCCGGGCCCACGAGGCGGGCGTCATCTCACAGGGGCGCCTGGCAGAGGCCCTGCTGGTCGATGCGACTACCTTGCCCCAAGTCGCCGCTCTCTATCGCCACAGAATCGTCTACGGGGAGTAGCCGTGCCCGGTCTCCCGCCTATCGACCCGTCGTCCTTTCACCTTGGGAACATTGCGGACACCTGCGCCTTGTGGAACCTCCTGGCGAGCCAACTGCTCTACGCATCTGCACGCGGCGCAAACTGCGAGTTCTGGATCACCGAATACGTTCGATACGAGTGCTTGGTGAAGCCTCGCGGGACTCACTCCGACGAGCAGCGCGAACTCGCCCGGCGCCTCCTCGCGGAACTCGCCGAAGGGCGCATTCCCTTTGCCCATGTGTCAATAGCGGACCTCCAAGCGCCGGACATGCTGAAGTTGCGAAGGAACTTGGGCAAAGGCGAGTTATCTGCACTGGCCTTCGCCCTCAAGACGAGGCAGGCATTGTTCACAGACGATCAGGGCATGCGCAAGGAGGTCCACCGCGTGTCAGTCTCGCCTCCTGCGCAGACGACTCCTGGGCTCCTGGGTTGGTTGGTGTTCATTGGCCATCTTCTCGATCAGGATGTCCCGCGAGTGATTGACGAGCACAGTTCACTCGGGCGACCGCTGAGGACCCAGTTCGCCATCATGCACATGCGCGGGCTGGAGTTTCGCGCTCGGGCCAGCGTGAGTGGGCGGGCCGACTCAGGGGACGGCCAGTGACCTCCCCTACCTTCCGCCTCCGCTTCGATCCCGCGGACATTGAGCAATGGGCCACCAGGTACTGTGAGGACAGCGCATACGCTGGCGAGGAGGCCCTCCTGGCAACGGTCCCGCCCAAGGTTCGACGGACGGGATTCATGACGAAGGGGGACCTGCTCGCTGTGGCGCTCTGGAAGTCGAAGCGGAGGGCCAAGCGCGATGTCCCCCGAAATGAGGAGGGGTTTGTTCGCGACGTAACGCGCATTGCCCTGTCCTGCTCGCATGAGCGGCTACGGATCGACGTGCTCCGGGTACTGCACGGCGTGGAGTGGCCTACGGCATCGGTCATCCTCCACCTCTGCCACGAGGATCCCTACCCGATTCTCGACTTCAGGGCGCTCTGGTCCGCCTCGGCCCCCGAGACCACGTCCTACACGTTCCTGTTCTGGGAGGCGTACACAGCGTTCTGTCGAGGAGTGGCACAGGGTGCGGGCGTTTCGATGCGCCAACTTGACCGCGCCATGTGGCAGTACTCCAAGGAGCATCAGAAGACGTAGGGAGACTCGGACATGGGTGAACATTCGTGTGAGGTGTGCGGGGCTCCCCGGCACGAGTACGACTATGCCTGCACGTCGTGCAAGCGGATGCTCGATTGCGTGGACATGCGCGGAGGCTTCGACCGTGAGGCTCGGCTGGCCGCCATGAAGGTATCCTGGGACCCATCGCCGGGGGCATTCAGGTGCTACTACACAGGCGCTCGGCTAGTCCGGGACGATCACAGCGACCCGATGTACACGACCTTCGAACACCATGCGCCCGGCGATGAAGCCAGCGTCGTCGTTTCCTGTGCGTTGGTGAACGCGATGAAGTCCGCCATGTCGGAGGACGAGTTCATCGAAGTAGTGCGGGCCTTGGCCAAGCGACTCGACGCCGAGCCGTTCGACGAGACTCTCATCGACGTGAAGCACTGGAAGCGATAGTGGCGCCCCACAACCCCCGCTTCGACCGCCAGCCCGTCGCCCCCAAGAGCGGCCAGGAACCGTTCACCAAGGCGGGCAAGCCGATCGGCGCTTCGGCACGAGCAGGTTGGCTTCGACGGGGTACTAGCAGCGGTGCGCTTGGCGACGAGCCCGCCACGTGGAGGTGTGAGATGAGGGAGGAACCATTCCGCTCGTGGCTGATGAACACGTACAGGGGCGAGCGTACAGGAGCCCATCTCTCCAAACGTCCGGCCGGGGATGCTGTGTCCCGATGCAAGCGCGTTGAGAAGGCCCTACGCATTGACCTCGATACCGCCTTGGTGATCGACGGGCAGGGCGACGGATTGATTCGCAGGGTCGAGGCGAGCGTGGCCCGCTTCAAGATCGAGGGTGACGAGGGCTCAGGGATGCGAAGCCTCCTCTCCGCCGTCCGCCTCTACGTGCTGTTCCGGGAGTGGGAGCGGGGCGTCTTCGGGAGGTAGGACTGCCGGGGCCTGTAAGGCAGGCAGACCGTCGCGTAGACTGACCGCCCCAGGGAGGCGGCCATGGCCCTACGACACTCTCACGCGGACTGGGGACGACGCGAGCACCGCCCGGCAAAGGCGGTGCAGGCCTGCTGGCGGCCCATCGTGATCGGCTACGTGCTCGTGCATGAGTTGGCGCACCTGAAGGAGAAGAACCACACGCCCGCGATCTGGGGGTTGGTCGAGCGCGCTCTGCCCGACTACGAGCGGACGAAGCAGTGGCTCGCCGAACGCGGCGGGGCGATGGTGGTGTTGTAGGAGGGAATCGTCGTGGGTAGAGATCCGCTATCCCTTGGAACACACGAGATCATTCGCCTGCTTGCGAGTCAGCGTCAAGCAGTGACGTACGAGGCGCTGTATACCTTTTCGGCAGTCGATGACATCGGCGGAACGGTCCGCACGTTCATGAGTGGACTACCGATCAGCCAAGCGAATGCCTTCGTGGTTAGGCAGGACGACGGGCGCCCCTCGCCAACTGAGGTCTACGCCGCGAATGGTTTCCTGGCCGATTGGGAAGCCGTTGCCCGCGGACGCATCAGGACTTCTTCAGGTCTGAAGGAGTGGCTCAAGTCCAAGTGGTCCGAGGTGGAGCAGATGTTTGGAGAAACCTAGCCCTGGAAGCCATCACGGGGGCCAGAAAGTTTGCTACGCAAAATTCAGCAGCGCACAAGAGGGGTACCGGCGACCCCCTTTATCGCGGAGCAGAGAAACCGGCGTTCGCGTGAGATGGGACCCAGGGTGGGGCCCCCTTTTCAGAATTCGAGGGCCTCAACCTCCCATAGTAAGGGGTCGGCCGAGCGGGACAGCCCAAGCATCTGCTGACGGCGACCTCGCGGCTCACGGGGAAGCGCGCATAGGGCTAGGGCCGACGACCGATGTGCCTACAGTCACGCCAAGTTCCTAACGGCTCGTTCGAACCGTTAGGCCGGAGGAGCATCGTGACCAGGAGAAGGCGGCGCAAGCCGGGCAACCCTCAGGTCGCTGTCGCCATCGTCCGTGTGTCCACGGACCGGCAAGACACCTCGGCGCAGCGAACTGCCATTGACGCGTGGGCCAGGTCTGAGGGGGTGCAGATCGCCTCATGGCACGAGGATCACGGCGTCAGCGGGGCGGCGACGCTCGACAAGCGAACTGGCCTCATGGAGGCGCTGGACAGCGTCGCGAGCAGCGGGGCTGGCGTGCTCGTGGCCGCACGCTGGGACAGAGTCGCCCGAGATGTCGTCTTGGCCGCCATGATCGAGCGGTTGGCGGAGCGCAACGGGGCAGCAGTCGTGAGCGCAGATGGAGTTGGCGCGGGGAGCGGTCCCGAGTCCATGCTCGTGAAGGGCATGATGCAACTCTTGGCCCAGTACGAGCGTCTGCTGATCGGTCACCGAACTCGCGTCCGCCTCGCCGAGAAGCGCCGCAGGGGCGAGCGACTCGGTGGCGCTACCCCCCTTGGATACGTTGCGAATGGGAAGCACTTGGAACGAGCCCCTGGCGAGCAGCGTGCGATCACGCGGGCACGCGCTCTTCGCCGAGAGGGGCTCTCCTACGAGAGCATCGCGGGTCGCCTCGAAGCCGAAGGCTTTGCGGCGAGAGGTCGGCGCTGGTACGGGATGAGCGTGCGGCGAATGTTGGTGGCCAGTAGCCCAGAGGACTGATGCCACCCGCCTCGGGGATCTCGTGGCTCGCGTCGGAGAGCAGCCAGTACGAGGGAGCGAGTGGCACCAACACTCGTACACCTTTAGACGCCCATCCTAAGGATGTCTCACATCCGTATACCTTTGGCGCGGTCCACGGAGCCCGCCAGGTTAGTGCCCGACCCCGACGCACCGATCGCGACGGCCTGCCCCGGCTTGGTTGCTGGTGCGGGCCGCACCTGGGGGCGGTAGGGTCCTGAGGGGCGAGCGATGAGTCCGGTTCGAGACTACCCGTCCTGAGTGTTCAGCCCGGGGCCGAAGTACGTCTGCCAGGCGTCGAACGCTTCGTCGTCCTCTCCGTGGCTGATGTTTGCGATCATCTGGGCCTCATAGAGCGGATCCAAGAGCGAGTAGATAACGTCGCGGTCCAGTCTTGGCAGGTCGCGTGCGGCTTCTGACGTGAGGACTTGGCCCGGGACGAGTCCGAAGCCGTGGTGGAGCGCCATGATCAGGTCGGGCATCGTCGCCGTTGCGAAATCCAAGTTCGGCGTCGAGAGCACCCGCGTGACGGTCCCTCTCTCTCGGCGCCTGCGCTCCTCGACGCCGAAGGCGTTCATAAGTACCGAGTACGTGGGCAATGTTGGACCCTCGATCGGGAACTCGCGGGATCGGTTCCGGATGCGCATGGAGGTCAGCACACCGAGGTCCGCAAGGCGCGGCCCCTCAATCCCCTCGGCGCGATTGTAGGTCGTTAACACCTGGGTTCCGGGGAACAGGAGGACGCTGTGGTCCAGCCAGAGCACGCGCCGGAGGCCATCTCGCATGAGATCCTCCGGCCCAAGCCGGAGCCTGCCGCCTGTGTGCCGCGTGGCGTCCGCCATCGCCCACAGGCTGTTCCTCCCAAACCTGAGAAACCGTACTGCCAACAGTAGCGGCAGACCGAAGGCGCTGGCGAACTCCAGCCTCCTCCGGAGTGCGCCTCCTCTGATCGTGAACTCCGCCTTCTCGGTGGACTTGACCTCGATCAAGCATCGGAACCCCGCGGCATCCTCCCGCTTCTTGCGGCCGGGGAAACCAGCCTGAAAGCGGACGAGGAAGTCCGGCGCAATGGCTCGATTCCTGATCAAGGGGTTCTGGTCAAGGCGGACCATGTGCGTCGCAGTGCCGATGTTCCGGCAGATCAGTGCGAACTCATCCTCTTCGGAAAGTCCGGAGATTGCGCGGTCAATGGCCTCATGATGACTGGGGTCGGCCATCAAGGCCTTCAACTCGCCTAGCCTTTGGTCATCGAGCAACTCGGCGTCACGGACGGCCTTCACCGCCTTGGCGATCTCGATCTTCTTGTCCTGGGACAGCGGTTCGGTCGGAGGCTCCGGCGGCATCGACGGCCAATGGCAGCGCTTGAACTTCTCCTCGCTTCCGCACCAGCAGGGATCGTTGCGCCCGATCTTTGACATGCCGCCAGCGTAGTCCTGTACGACCCCACTCCCCTCACCCCCGCGTTCACCACGCCGACCTCTCAGCAGCCCTCCACTTCCGCTCGACCAGCATCTCCCACTCCGGGTGGATCTGCTGGGTCAGTTCGAGGTCGCTGTGCCGGGCTAGGCGCTGCACTTTCTGGAGGCGGCTACCGCCGTCCATCCAGAAGTCCCACACCTGCCCTCGCACCTAGCAATCGGCCAGGTCCACCACGCATGGCAAACGCCGCGGCAATTCAACGGTCCCCATGAGCCGCTGGAGCCCGGCGCGCAGGCGTCCCGAAGCGGGAGCCGCTCCTCGGCCCTTGGTCCCACCGTGCCCGTCTTCGACTCGCAACACTAGGCCGTCCACCTGCGCCTCGACCTTGGCGCGGACGATCGTGGCGCCGCCACAAGGGTGCGCGTCACCGTTGGCGCCCACCAGCAGGATCACCTCGTCGAAGCCCATACGCATGAGCGAGTTACCGAGGGCCTCGGGCGGAGCGTCCTCGCAGGGCAGGCAGAACTGCACGGCCGCAATGGTTCGCAAGTCCGGCACGAGGAGTCCACGGGCCAACGCCAGGTCCGTTGCCATGCGCTTCCGGATGCGCCCGTGGTCTCGCCGTGGGTAGTGCCACCTCGCCCGCCGTTGAACCTCAGCAAGGTCGGGCTCGTGCCTAGCGACGAGTGGCCCAGAGACAGCGTCGATGCTGGTCGGGCGATCGCCATGTCGCAGCACGCCGAGGGCGTCAGCGGGGACGTTGATCGCGGCCCACGACATCGCATCTAGACAGAGCATGGCCTGGAGGTCGCCGGGAAGGCCGCGTGTCCCGAAGATGTCGGCGATGAAGTTGGCGCGGCTGGAGGGAGACAATCGGTCGAGGCTACGCCGGACCGGGCGCCGTCCAAGGGCTATACGGGCTTCGACCCCTTGCGTCGTCGCGCCGTCTTTCTCTTTATGCGCCGCCGGGCGGCTGACAGCGCTACCTCCCTGAGCCACTCAGCCATGGTCGTCCCGGATGCTTCCGCAGCAGCCTGGATCTCGGCCTTCTCCGTGGGGCGGACCCTCGCGGTGATGCGCTCGCTCAGTGCTTCACCCTCCGGGTGCGGAGGCCGCCCCATGCCCCTGGCAGCCATCACGCCCTCCGTCCGAGGGCGCCAAGGGCGGCAGTGGTAACATATTGGTATCCAATAAGTCGAGGCCAGCCGCCAGGACCGAGCGTCCTGGTGAGTGATCTGACCTGTCTCGTGATGCCCGAGAAGGTATCTGAGGCTAGGCCAGGCCGCTACGGGCGGCTGGCTGGGGAGGGGAGTAGTGGAACCGCAGTACTACATCCGGCAGGGGGGCGGACGGCCGCAGGGGCCGTTCCCGTGGAGCAAGATCCTGGGCTACGCCGCGGCAGGCCGAGTGAGGGCCGACATGGAGTTCTCCGAGGACGGGCAGTCCTGGTGGAGGGGGGAGGACTGGCCCGCGTTGTTCCCGCGGGAGGCGGTGACAGCGCCATCGCCGGTCCCCACAGCGTCGGCTCCACGCAGGGCTAGTCGGGCGCGTGGCGCGTCACCAAGCCGACGCCCTCGTCGTCAGCCAAAGCGGTCTGGCAGTGGTTCGCTCGCGCCCGTGGCCATTGGCATCGTCGCAGTCATCGGAATCGCTGTGGCCCTGTCCAGGAGCGGTGCAGACGAACGGCAGGCGGTGGAGAGGATCCGGTCGTCGCCGTTCGTGCCGAGGAACGACACCCCCTCTTCGCGCCCGGAGCCGCGTGCAGCAGCGTCGCCCCCACTTCGGGAGCGGGCGGGCAGCGGCTCGACGCGCACCGAGGCGGCTGCGCGGCCCACCAGGGCCGCTCTGCGAGCCAAGATGATCGGGCTGCTTGGTGGCATCCCACAGGGGATCGTGGGTAGTTTCGGCGACAACGGCAAGCAGATGTGGATCGCCGAGATCGGCAAGCCCGATCGCACGCAGTCGATCGGAGGATCCTACTTCTGGTACTACGCCTGCTCAGACGGCACGATCCAGGTTGTGATCTCGGGCGCGCTCGATCAGGGTGACGACCTGTTCGCGGTGGAGGGGATCAATGACTATTGACCCGCGAGGAGGCACGCGATGAAGGTGGCTCGCTTCGTCCTCTCCCCCCTCCGCTGGCTGGGCAAGGGCATCCTCCACCTCATTGTCGGCACGCTGCTGCTCGGCATCATCGGCGGAGGCGACGGCTAGACGTACTCGCGCTTCATGCGCGCCCGCTCAAGTCGCCACCGTGGGCCGGAGCAAAGGCCGCATCGAGGACGACCGCAGTCCAACGGACTGTGCCTCCGCCAGCGGCCCATGGCCACCCCGTCCGGCCTCGCCCCGAGCCCCCAGTCGAGCGCACGGGCCTGGCGTACGCGGCGCTGCACGACGCGAGCGGTGCGGTGGCGGCGGTCGGCGCGGGTCATGGGGGAGATAGTAGACCGAGTCGGCAGCGGGCGTCGGGACCTCGGACCTGCTCGCCACGGGGTCCGCGGTGCATTAGGATCCTCCCGCGAGTCCGCCGGTTGCTCGATAGCGTCAAACCTCCTTCTCATTCCACACATTTCCCCTTTTCTCCAAGAGGTTCCCGGCGGGCTCGTTTCGATTGCTTCACGGGCGCGGGCCGTCGGAGGCACCGGCGATACTCGATGCGCCGATCCACGGCACCGGAGAACCTTATGGGCCTCGTAGGGGGTTCGGGCCAGCCGCCCGCCACGTCGTACATGTTCATCGACGGTGCCTACCTCACGAAAGTCCGAGAAGAGGTTGCGCGTGACGTGCTTCGCGTCCCCGAGATCCCGTTGGAGCCGAAGACGCTGACGGGCGCGGATCGAGTGCTCTACTACGACTGTCTTCCGGGACGCGAGAAGGAGGGACCGGAAGCGGACTACTTGGAACGAACACGGGCACCTCGCGCATGGCTTGAACGGATGGCACTGCAAGACAAGGTGCATGTCGTCGAGGGCGTCGTTGCGGGAGCGGGAAGACGTGCGCGGCAGAAGCAGGTGGACGTTCAGATCGCCGTGGACGCTCTGATGCACGCGTTCCGCCGCAATCTGGGCTCGGCAACCCTCTTGACCGGCGACCAGGACTTCGTGCCTCTCGCACTCGCTCTCGTGGCACTCGGTGTCGAGGTGAAGGTCTGGTGCCACCGTCGCTCAGCCAGTCGCGATCTGCTGCGGGTGGCGGATGTGCGCCTAGACCTCACGTCACATCAACTGGTGAGCATGGCCCCCCACGCATGGCGGGAGTCGATTGCCTTTCCCAGGATCTGGCAGCAGCAGGGGCCGTACGAAGGAGATGTACGGCAGAGGGGATGTGGACCTGATGGGCAGGATGTGTTCTTCCTGAAGACGGACAAGGGATTCACCATCGTCCATCCGGATCCGTTGAACTGGGGCGGTTGGATGCACGCGGAGTCCACGGACGAGGCGCTGCTGCGCCGGGTACATGAGGACGTGTACTTCCATACGCGATGGGCCTCCGCATGAATGCCGCCGACGCCCGGGTCCTTTCTGCGCAGGAGGTGGCGAGTGGGTTGGCGGTCCTTGAGGCGGCCGGGTTTGACCCCTCAAAGCCTGTCATCGAGCAGATCGTCGAGATTCCTAAACGGATCATGATCCATGTCTACCAAGAGCCTGTACGCGACAAGCACGAGGTCGCAGAACGCGTCAAGCGGGCTAGGCCCGTCGAACTCTCGCGCTACATCGTCTCCGATCGTCGTCTGGACTTGTGCAGAGAACCAGCGCTGTGCCAGGAGTTCGCGGAGGTGTGCGGCGCACTGGCTCGCATTGCACTCGACCATGTGGGAGAGGCTGGACGCGTGCTCGTGATTAGGGATACTCACCCCTTGTGCGTCTATAGTTCGTACGATGGCACGTGGTCCCACTGGTTCAACGCGTACATGACGGATGCCACATGCACGTACTTCGATTCATCGATCTACAAAAAGTGGAATAGACGCGTCTGCAAGGAGCCCCGCCGCGCCGACTTGATGGTACCTCCGCCTGGAGCCACCGAGCAGTGGCTATCCCCGGCATACGTTCCTGGTCCCAATGGCGCGGATCCGGGCAACCCCAATCACTGGCACGAGATTGTGGCGGCGTCGGCCCTCGCCTAAAGGTGCGGCGTGTCCGTCACTGCCTCTGGGAATGGCCTGCCGGGTCCCCTATGCTGCGCGGCCCGTTGCCGCCAAGCCAACGAAGGGCGATTGCAGATCGCCAAGAATCTCACGACCTGCCTGCGACCAAGTCTTCTGCCTCTTCAGGCGTCATGCGCCATGCGGCAATGAGCAGGAACGCCCCGAACATTCCAGGGACGATGTAGAGCAACCATGCCAGCCAGGGCCGAGGAGACGCCTCTTCGAAGTCGCGAGTCTCCCGCTCATATGTGTGGCGAGCGTCGATCACAGCCAGGCGCGCCCTTGCCAATCTCTCCTGCGCATGCGCCACGGGCAACCAGGCGCGATCTCGCGGGGTCGCGCTCGGCAGACGTGGAGAGTCGTCCCAGATGTAGACGTGCTCAAGCGCTCTCGCCCGTTGAGTAGAGTGAGAGTTCCACCAGATCGCGAAGTAGCAGGATGCTGCAATGGTTAGGCCGCCAAGGGCAAGTACGACCCTGAATCTCCCATCAGCGTAGAAGTACGCGGTAGCGCCAACCAGGAGCATGCCGCCCCAAACGGGGGCAGAGGCCCATAACTTCCACGCATCAGCCTCGCCCTCGGTCGCTGCCAGTGGAAGAGCAAGGACGACGGCGGCTAGCCACGCGTAGCAGGACATGCCAAAGAGAAATCGCATTTCGTTCTCCACCTGTTCTGCGGTGAGATGTTCGCAGGCTCTTGGTCGTCCTCTCCATGAGGGTGTGCATGACGCAGAGCCTTCCCAGGAGCCTGGAACGTCAGGTGCGTCGCCAGCGCCGAGGTCCATCTCCACGCCAAAACGGAGATCGCTCTGGAGGCCTGATGTCCGTGACCTCCCGGTCCCATGCACCCACCGGCGGCATCGACTGGTCGTGAACTGTAAGGGCTGCGACGGCAGCGAGGGCCACGTTGGCCCCGCGGGACCGAAGACGCGCAGCGCACGCTTGGAGATGCCCACCCGTTGTCATCACATCGTCCACAAGGATGCACGGGCGGGTGGGAGAGGCAGCCGCCGTACAAGTCAGCGCTTGGTACAGGATGCGTGCGTCTCGTGTGCCACCGCCCCTCTGTGCTGACTTCATGGAATCTGTGAATCGGAGGATGTCGGCTACCTTTACCTCGCGCCGCAAGCGTCCGGCGAGCGCGGTAGCCATCGCCAGGGTTGTGGGCGCGGTGCCCGACGCGGTTGTAGTGCTGCTGTTCGGGATCGGAATGAGCAGGACCATGCCCGGCGGGGCCGCTCGTTCGACACCGTCGGCGACGAGGCTCGCCCAGATGCTCGGGGCAGTTGAAGCCGCATCCGGGGCGATCCGCCTTGGCCCATCGGGCGTGAGTATGGTCCCCTGGGCCTTGAAGGGCTGCTGCTTCAGGGCCTTCACGAGGGCGTATGCTGTGTAGTCGCCCTCACGCCATGCCAGTCCCGGCTGCGAAAGGTAGGTAGCCACTCCATACACGCGCATGGATACCCCCGGTACGTTGGATCGTTGAGGGGCAGGTTCGCCCGATGGCCGCCCGTCTGGCCCTCATGCCCAGCGAGACAGCCTGCCTCATCCCGGCGCGGACGACAAGTGCGAAGGGCTGGCTCCGCGAGCCGTTGGGGGCGCCGGGCTCCTCCCCACGGAGCCTTGCGCGGCTCCGAGCCCGGCGGGCTATCCTCGTTGGACACCCTGGCGGATCTCGTCATGGCAGGGGTGGAGAGCACGGTCATGCACGGATTCCAAGTCTCGTCCGCCGGAACTCCAGACTGGGCAGCCTTGCTGCGCGGCGTTGACGCCGAGGCGGTTTCGCTCGACATGCCGATCACACTGGCGAGCCATGAGGCGGATCCGATCAATGGAGAGGGTGCGTGGTTGGCCGTGCTGCGAGGCCGCGTCGGAGGAGCCCCTGCGCTGCTACTCTTGCAGTACCACGACGACGACCGAGACTGCGTCCCGCTGCGCTTGTCCGAACTCGTTCGCACGGATGATGGGTTGCTTTACGTGCGACAGTTGTGGGAGTTTCGCCCCGAGTGATCAATGTGAGGTGTAAGGCGCACGTGCAATCTCGGCGACGGTTGCCGAACCTTGGCGGTGGAGAGCGAGATGTTGTCGGCAACTGCGCGTAAGTGGCTGACCCTGCTCTCGCTTCCAGGCGTGGGCCGCAAGACGGCGCAGTCCTTCCACGAATGGGAGAGCATATCGTGTCCGATGCCCGCGCCTGAGTTGGGCATGGAGGACCTTGAGGTTGCCCTGCGTTCGGCCGTACGGTTGAGACGGCGCCCGTCGCCTGAGGATCTGAAGGAGGCCGTCGCCCACGCTGACCAGGTGCTTGAGGAGTGTACGCGGCTGGAGTTGGCGCTCCTCTGTATCGATGATACGTCCTTCCCAGCCTCACTACGAGCCATCCCGGATCCCCCGATCACACTCTTCGTCCGCGGCAGTCTGCGTGGCTTCTCTGGCAAGCCGCGTGTTGCGTTGATCGGCACACGGGAGCCATCCGAGTTTGCTGCTAGGTGCTCACGGCGGCTTGGTGCCTTGTTGGCCGAGGGTTCGATCCCCGTGGTCAGCGGGCTGGCGAAGGGCTGCGATACTGAGGCCCACCGAGGCTGCATCGAGCACGGAGGCACAGCGCTTGCGGTCATGGCCCATGGCCTCGATGCTGTGTATCCTGCGGCGAACAGGTCGCTCGCAGATGCCATCGTAGACTGCGGAGGCTGCTTAGTGAGCGAGTACGCCCCAGGCGTGAGAGCCCAGCGGAGTTACTTCGTCGAGCGTGACCGCATCCAGAGTGGTCTCAGCGATGCCGTTATCGTCATGGAGACAAGCCTGACAGGTGGCAGCATGCACACGGTGCGCTTTGCCGAGCAGCAGGGTCGCCTCGTCGGTTGCGTGCCGCCCAGGCCTGAGCAAGGGAACAATGCGTCCGTCGCCGGGGGCGCCGAACTCCTCAAGTCCTCTCGCGCCGAGGCCATCGCGGATCAAGACAGCCTGGCACGCTTCCTCGGTCGCCTGCGAGGGGGTCTGAGCCCCTCTGAAGGTGTTCCTCGCTCGGTGCAGGGGAGCCTGTTTGACGAGCACGTGGAGTGAACATCGAGGCGGTGATCTTCGACGTAGATCAGACGCTCGTGGACTCCACGTCCGCCGCCGCGGCGCGTCAGCGACGGGACTGGCCAAGCGTGTACCGACAGATCCACCGCGTCGCAGTGTTTGCTGGCATGGTTGACCTGTGGGAGCGCCTCCGTGGCGAAGGAGCGTTGCTGGCCGTCGTGACGAACAGCCCGCGACCCTACTGCGAGCGGGTCCTGCGCCATGCGGGCTTGCGACCTGACCAGTCCGTCTGCTGGCACGATACACGGGCACACAAGCCTGACGCTGAGCCGATGCGCTTGGTGCTCGCACGCCTGGGCCTTTCAGCCTCCTCGTGCATCTCCGTGGGCGATTCGGTAGACGATGTGCGTTCGTCGCTTGCCGCAGGCATTCCCGCCATTGCCGCGACATGGGGGGGAGGAGATGGGGCGGCGATGCTTGCCGCGGGCGCCTCAGGGGTCACGAATCGCGTGGAAGAGTTGGCTACACTGCTGCTGGATCCTGGTTCGTAGGTGGCCTAGAGCGTGCAGGATCTCGGAATCCCCTTCCGGAGGCGCTACGACGAGGCAGTAACCGCCCTTGACAAGGCGCGGGGAAGGCTGGTCGGCATAGAGCAGGCGGCGCTCACGCTCTGTCTTTGCTTTGAGATGATCGTTAGTCGCATTCGCTGGCTTCTAAGCAACGTGCCCGGAGCGATTCTCCGGACGGACGGCGTCGATGAACTCCTCGCTTGTGCCGAATCCAAGGGGCTTATCACGCACGCGGGTCGCTGCGATCTGGATGAGGCGCGACGGCTGCGCAACAACGTCATCCATCGGTACGGGGAGCAACCGACGTGGGCGATCGCATTCGACTCTCCTGAGGCGCAGAACCGAAGGGAGGTCGTTGAATTGGTCGAGGATAACGTCGAGGTGCTACGGGCATGCATCAGGAACCATGGCCCGCGCCTGTTCGAGAAGGCTGAGGTGATGGATGTCTGATCCCGCCCTGCGGTTCATGTCGGACTTGCCGTCGCGGGAACTCTTGCCTCTCGCACGGATCATCGGCTTGGTTCCCGATCACGTCTTGGTACGTGAGGATGCCCACGCCTGGCACCCCCCCGTGGCCTCCCAAGTGCAATCTGCGGTCCTACGCATGGGCCAGGGACGATTCTCGTCTACGGCGCCGACGTATAGGGAGATCGTCCTGGCAGCGGCCGTCCCTCTCAAGATCCCCGGCGCGGCGGATCTTCCCACCCCCGAGATCGAGCAGGCCATTGTTCGCCAACTCCTGCGCCGCCTTGACGAGCGCCTAACCCTTGAAGAGAAGGAGAATCTGGCCATCGCCCTTGAGCAGAAGTTCGGCTCAGAGGTGCGAGGGCTGAGGACCGCAATTGTCGGGGGCGGGGGTCTGCTCGCGGCCAATGCCGCGGGCTTCTCCCTCTACATCGGCGCTTCAACTCTCGTGGGGGCCATCACGGGGGCTCTTGGAATCACCTTGCCCTTTGCCTTCTATACCACGTTGTCCTCCATCCTGAGCGTGGCTATCGGCCCTCTCGGATGGGTGGCGCTGGGTGCCGTTGTCCTCTACAAGATCGGCAAGCCACCGTACAAGACCATGCTGGCCACTGTCATGGAGGTCACGCGGCTACGAGAGATGCACAGTGCGGGGGGCACTTCGTCTTCCGATGGGTCTGAGCCTCGTGTGGGGGACTCGCAGTAGGAGGCGGACGATGCGTTTCGTCATTGAACGCTGCCATCCCCTGGCGTTGGGTGGCCGAAGGACTTCCGGCGGCCAATCGCCGCAGCCTGAACGTCCATCGTGGTGCGGTGTCCGTCGTCCTCGCGGTGGGACCAACGCCTTCGGTGGTCATGACAGTTCGTTCAACATGCGGCCCAGTTGACGGTAGCGGTTTACCGCCGCGTGGTAGTCCGACACGTCGGCCTTGTAGGCCGTAGGAGAGTATGCACGCTGCCCCAAGGCCTTGAGGTGCAGTCGCTCACAGATGTCGCCGAGGCGGGCCGCGGCGTCGTACAGAGCCGCGCAGTACTGCTGGAGCGTGTCCAGGGGTGCTTTCGGCATACGTCCTCCGCTGGCACGAATGTCGGCGCCGATCTCGGACAATCGGTGAGAGCAGGCCGTTAGGGAGCGCGCATGCGCTCCAAAGTCCACCCTCTTGAACAGCCCCGGGATCGGCACAACCCGCCGAACTGAGACCTTGAACACATCGTCGTGAATGGCGATGTAGTTGTGGAGGACGCTTCCGATTCGGGCAAGCATCTCTTGGCGGATTGCAGGGTGGCCGTAAGGAACTGGCGGCCGGTCCTGGGGTTGGCGTCCGCCGCCTTGGTGACCACCGATGACACGATGCACGAACGCCTGATCCACTCGGCACCAGCCGGAGTCGCGCCCCCCCGTGCGTCGCAGTAGGTCGCCAAACTCCGCTTCGAGCGGAGCGTAATGATCGGAGTGCGTCAGGTACGCCCTGTTCTCATCTCTAGAATCGGTGTCCAGAAACACCAAGTCCGTGGCTGATCCCAGGTCATCGTTGTGCCCTGCTTCGCCCGCAAACCAGAATCGATCGCGGGGAACGTCGGGGTTCCCACCGAACTGCGTCCACAGACCGTACTTGAGCATCTCGATGATTCGATCATCGAGACTCAACTCAAAGGTGTGCATCTTCTCGATGAGTGCATCTCGCGTTGGCACAATCCGCAGAACGTAGTTCGGCAGGATCCCGACGAAGCGAACCGCCTCGGGCTCCAAGCGGATTACCCCGTCCGCATCGGGCTCCCGCACCCACACCATGAACTTGCGTGCTTGGTCGTGGTACAGCACGCTGCTGACCAGCCCTTGACAGCCACAGCCCGGGCACGTCGTCCAGTTCAAGCGGTTGTGCATCAGGTCGGCGCGAAGGTCCGGGCGCAGCGTCCCGTTGACCGACGACCAGTATGTCGCCTCGTAGGCTGTCAGGCAGACGCTGCACTCAAGCGTTTGGACCTCGGGCGTGCTCATGTCTCCCCCACGTGCGGCGGCTCCGCGACGTGGCGACGCCCCCGAGCGGCTGCCAAGCCGATCTGAGGTGCGCCGCGGACAAGCACGTTGACACAGCCCTCATGAAGTTCTACTTCTTGTCAGCGACGCAGGCCCGCTGGAACTCCGCCTTCCTCTTGACCAGCGCGGGCAGGGTCGTGAGGTCAACTTTCGAGATCGGGATCTGCACGTAGGGATGCGTCTGATCCCTACAAGTGCTGATTCTGAGGTGGCCGTCCACGATCTGGATGGCGTCCATGCTGTCAATGCCGTAGGGACGAGCCCACCTGAAGCGTTGAAGTCGTCCTTGGATGGACGCCCTCAGAAGGGCCTCGTCGGTGGAGTCCTGATACACGCAGCCGTCGCCGTCGCGATAGGTGGGGAGAGACCGCAAGCCCTTGATCGTCGTGACTACGGTGGCGGAATCCGGAGGATAGTCGAGGGACTTGTAGGCCGGGTTCGCTCGCGCCCATATGCGATCATCGCAGAGTCTTCGTCTCGCAGCCTTCAACTCCGCCTCGGCGGCCTCGCGCCACTTTCCCAGGCGGCGTACGTCCTTGGCCAGAATCACGATCCCCTTGAACGAAGGGGCGCGGTTGTGGTGCTGCCCCCAGCGCCCTGACATCCACTCTCGATAGCCGATCAGCGCCCTTTCGTGAGGGACGCTGTTCGCCGCGCAGCGTGCGCCCCAGGCTGGGCTGCCCTTCAGGTGGACGTGGTCTTCGGGGACGCCGTCGATGACGTTGATGCCAGACATCAAGTGGTTACTCCAAGGAGAAGGGCGCCAACTCACCTACATGAGTTGGCGCCCAGTGATTGCGCCAGCGCCCCGGCCCCTTCTGGGGCTATCGAGACGCTTACCGGCGCCTTCTTCGGTTCATCCCCGCATGTGCGGAGAGAGGTGCCGCGTTGTAGGCCACGTGCGCCATGGAGAGTTAGATACAGGGTGATCTTGGACGGCGACCGGGAATCTCAGAATCTCGCGAGCGGGCTCGCCGCCAGTGAATGACGGGCAATCGGTTGTCAGCCCCGTCCACCGGCCGCCGAGCGCACCTCCAGGATCTGCGCGGGCGCCAGACCCACGGACGAGTCCCTCTCGAAGCCCACCGTGCCATCGCCCTCAGGCACTCCAGGATGCGCTGTGGGCGCCACCTCCATGTCGGCGACATCGTCAGGGGATTCTGCGCTGATCCACGTCTCCGGTGATTCTGCGGGGTCCTGCGCCAACTCAGGCTCGATCACGTCGCCGTTCTCATCGAGGCAGACGTACTCGCTTCCCAGGCCGGTCGCCCGATTGCCGAGGTAGACACACCTCACGAGGCCATCGACTTCCAATCGTCGTAGAAGTCTCCCCGCTGCGTCAGGATGTAGGCCCAAGAGACTCCCGGCGGTACTCCACGCCATCGCCACCCTACCGGCCTCGATCTTGCCCGATGACGAGGGTGACTGGCATGCTGCGAACATCACGTTGGCTAGTCTCTCCAGCCTCTCACGTGCGTCAGTTCTCTTGGCCGTGATCTTCCTTAGTGCCGGATGCGCCACCTCATGTGTCTGGATCCACTCGATCCACTTCCCCTTGCCCCCAAAGATCGGCATCTCCAAGTAGCAGCGCCGGAACTCCTGGAGGCTTTCCTCTTCCCCCGTCTTGCCGTCGTACGCCCTGAACCAAATCGAGTGGACGTACTTGATCTCCCCTTCGCTTAGGGCTTGGTCATCAATGAATGATCGCCTCAACTCGACAACGATCTCGGCCATGATCGAGTTCCTACGACCAGCCCTTGGCCTCTCCGCTCTCTCCACCAGAGCCTCGATGTGCCTAACAAAGGATATGTCTGACACTCTGCTCTTGCTAAGTGCAGGACAATTACCACTCCTCTCGTGCGCGCGCTGAAGAGACCCTTGTGTCCTCTTGCTGTTGCCCTTTGTGGGAGGGGAGTGTCTGTTGTCTCCTATCTCGATCCTAGGGTTCACATCTCTCGGGGCCGCCAGGCCCCCCGAGCGCTTGCGCTCGGCTCTCTTGGTCTTGACCACAGGAGGTAGAGAGGAGAGTCTCGTCCTCTCTTCCAGGTCCATCGCCTCGACAAGACGGTCATCGACGCCCGGGAGAAGATCGCTCACATGATAGACCCTTGAGAAATCAGCCTCGATGACCTGGCAGATGTCCACATCGGAGAGGGTCATCTCCTCTGGGCCTGACCAGGATCTTCCGAGACAGGTGGCGAGAGGGGAGTGATCTTTGTAATTGATGGATCCAGGCACCCGGAGCAGCCGAGACACGTCCTTTGCGTCGTCGGCCTGCTGGTGGGCCTCAACAAAGCGCTTGATGAGGGGGGCGGCCACCTTGGCTGTGAGAGGCTCTCGGAGGCTCCAGTAGACGTGGAGTCCGTGACCCGTCCAGACGGCCATGGTGGGCTGGGGGAGGCTGGAGAGGCCGTCCAGGGCGTCCTGGATGCCGTCGTAGGTGAGGCCGTCGATGTCGAGGGCGAAGGCAGGGCAGTCGAGCATGTTCTGAAGCCTGCTGTGTCCACTGCCTGTCTTGGCGGTGGAGACTCGGCGCCAGTACACGTGGTAGCCGAGGGCGATCTTCTCGTCTACGTACTTCCTGAGGAGGTCGGGGTTCCTTTTCAGTTTGCCAATGATGAACCGCTTGGCGGCCTTGCGCTTGACGGTTTGGCCGCCGAGGAGGTGTCGTCGTCCTCGTGAGTCTGTGATGACCTTGATCTTCTTCTTGAACATCAATGCTTGATGGATGGAGACAACTTCGATCCGCTGGTCATCCATTGAGGCCGGGTAGAGATCGAGGATGATCGTGGGATCCAGGGAGATGGCCGAGCCGTTCACGTCGTCCTCCCATGCGGCGAAGGAGGAGAACGCCCCGTGCGCTGTGGGAGGGAAAGACGTACCGACGAGAACCTGAAGCACGGCAACACGGGGCCACGTTGCCGGTAAGGCGTATCAAGAGCCAGCCCCGCTGAGCAGAGCGGATCGTAGTTATCAGGTATCTGCGTGGTGCGCATGTCCTCTCACAGCACCCTAGGTTTGCTTAGGGCGAAGTGCGAGGTCGCAACTTTTACTTGTTAACGGTACGGCTAGGCGTCGTGACGGCGGCCTGAAGGTGGGCCACGAACTTCGTCACCTGGTCGAAGAGGAAGCCCTCGTACTCCTTGAGGAGAGCCGTTGTGCGCTCGGCTTCGACCGTAGAAGGAGGTCATCAATGATCGGCTGCTCGGGCAGCCGCTCGACGACGGCGGTGCTCTCAATCCCCATGTTAGTTCGTCCGTCGTGGTGTCCTTCCCCCCCCTGCATCTACGTTTGCCCAAAACAAATGAGAGCCGGGCCAGCACGAGGCCAGCCCGGCTCGGGGTTCACACGAGAAGGTCACGCCGAGATGGGGCCTCGGCTCAGCACATGTACGCTTGAACGAAGCGCCTCGACCAGCGTCGAGTCCACGGCAAGCCCCGGCCACGCAAGCACCAAGCCGAGCGCACGCAGGAGCACGTCGAGCAACTCGCTTGGCTCGGCACAGGGGCCGCTCTGAACCTCCATCAGGAGGTCCGACGCGAGTTCAAGGGGTCTGAGGCCGGGGTGGCAAATGGCGCTCTCCGTGAGGGTGAACTGGGCTGTGTCACTTGTGGAGGCCTCCTGGGCATCAGCCCCCCTTGCACTTGCCTGGCGGATCTTCTCTCGACGTGCGTCCTGCCGGTCGTCGCTCGCTCTAAGACGCTCGCGCACGTGGTCTTGCGCTTGGACTCCGGTCCACCCGTGCGCCTTGGCCCTCTCCACTAGGTCGCCTGCGATCACCCTGACACGCTGAGCCTCGTCAGCGTCGAGATCATGCCTCCCCCGTAGCCCGGCCTCGCAGCGGCCGAGCCGTTCCGCTGCGCGGAGGACATCGATTCGGGCATCCGGCCACGTCTCGCCCCAGATGACCCACCTGACGCGGCGTTCTCTGATCATGTCCTCGCTCGGGGGGTCGCGGTGGCGCTCGACTAGGCCATCGTGGATTTCCTTGTCGGTGCATCCCGCCTGATGGCACGCGTGGTAACTCGCGCCCTCGTCCTTGGGATGGACGGCCGCCGCGGCTGCGGCGTCAAGAGACTTGCATTTCATGTCATTCATTCTCGGTACCTCGTGACTGCGACTACTCGCAACCTAGGTACGAGCGAGAGCAACCACGGCGTCATGCAAGCAACTCGTACATACCGGCATGAAGAACGTCACGGCGCCGCTGCGCTACATTGGTGGCAAGCGATTCGCGATACCATTCATCCTCCCCCTCCTCGGGTCGTACGAGGAGTACCGAGAGCCATTCGTCGGGGGAGCGTCCGTGCTATCCGCCGCGGTGGAGCGAAAGCCCTTCGCCCTGTACTGGGCGAACGACCTCGACGGGGACTTGGTGAACTTCTATCGCGTCCTACAGAGTGCGCCGAGGGCCCTTGCGGCAGCGCTCCTGAACGTTCACGACCGGAAGATGAGCCTTGACGGGAGACTCGTCTGGGACGAGTGTGCGCGCCCGGCGCGTAGCCGACTCGATCAGGCAGCGCGGTTTTGGCTCTTGAACGCATGTCGGTTCAACGGCGCGCCGGGCCGCGGATACACGCAGTGGTCATGGGCCGAGAACTTTTCACGTGGCCGGATCGAAGGACTCGCCGCCTGCGCGCAACTGCTCCACAGCGTGCAGTTCAGCGAGGGCGACTACGAGAGGCTCTTCGTGGCTCCGGGAAGCAGTGTGGTCATTTACGCGGATCCTCCCTACTGCGACAACGCAGACACCGGATTCTACCGGGGTCATGAATCCTTCGACCATGAGCGCCTACGTGAGGTTGCCATGGCATCTCCGCATCGTTGGGTCCTCTCCTACGATGATTCGCTCTTGATTCGTGACATGTACGCCGACTGCCACGTGCGCGAAATCACCTTCCCCTACGCCGGGAACAACGGCCGCCTCAAGCGTGAGTTGCTGATCTCAAATCGGCCCATGCCCCAGTAGCAAATCCGACGGTCGTCGGGTTTGAGTCCCATGCCCGGCTAGCAGGCGCCCGCCCGGCGAAGGGACCACACCCGACGCTTCCCGGCGCCCGCCCAGGTGGTGCGTACGGGGCCGAATCGCTCCTCAGCCATGGTCGGTCCTCCTGGACGCTGCCTACGCCAGCCACCTCTACCAGGTGCGCGCATCCATGATCAGTGGCCCGCTTCGCCAGCGTGATGCTGCGGCGCTGTTGGAAGAGGTCATCCGCCCGTTGCAGGAGTTGAGCGAGGTCGAGTCGGCCTAGGCGTCGATGCGGGCTTCTTGGACGCAGGCGACGAAGCGGTCCCATGTATCGGCCGAGTCCCACGGCAGTTCCCCCAAGTCGGGGTGATTCCAGCCTCTGAGACCAACCTCTTCGGTAGTGTCTCCGACATCGACGTAGAAGGCGCACCAGTTGATGTCGAAGTAGAAGTTGTCGGTGTTGCGCTGATGATCGTCATCGTAGAAACTACCGTACTTGTCCTGCGCCCAGGCGTCGTGGATCTCGTCCTCGCCAAGCACCGTCAGGAGGCGAGTCCTGAGGTCGGCCCTCTTGTTCTCCTCTTCCTCGATGTCCTCGATGTCTGAGTCGGCGTGGGCGACCCGCTCTGGACAGGTCATGTACTCACCATCGATCCACATGCCAACCCACTCGGCGGCCTTGTGCCACGCTCGCTCGCTGCGGATCTCTCGCTCCTTCTCGGGGCGAGGAGCGAGAGTGATCTCGCCCTTCTCGATCAGGATCTTGAGGCTATCCAGGTCGTCCCACGAGAAGATCGGCGCCCAGGGCAGGAGGATATCCCACCCTTCGGCGTCGAAAACCACGGGAACGTCCTTGTACCTCGTTTCGTAACATGACGGCCCTGACATCAAGACGAGCCGACCGACAGTCATGGTGACTTCGTCGTCCTCGTCGGACAGGTCTATCGACGGGTGGATGGATGGACTGGCGTCCATGAGAGCGCGCACCAAGAGGTAAACGTCAGTGAGGTCAGTGTCGGTGGTGGTCATGGCTTCGCCTCCCACGCTGCGCTCTCCTCATATGCGGAGAGGAGGGTGAAGCCGAAGGCCTCGTCTATCCCGACAAGTCGATCCTTAACCTTGGCCAACTCCTTCAGGAGGGAGGCCTTAGTCTCTTCATCCTCCTCATCGGCCATCTCTGGGTAGTTGGTCTCTAGATTCTCTACTTCGCGGCGAACGTCGGCCAGGAGCGCTGCGAGGATGTCGCCGTCGGCCTCGTCCCAGTCTCGTCCAATGATCAGGCCCCTGTTGTAGTCGTCGGCGAGGCCTGTGGCGTCACGTCTCTGGGAGCCGTACTCCACATCGACCGCCCACCCGTCTTGTGAGATCAGGAGATAGACCGAGTCATAAGTGGTCTCCAAGATCAGGAAGACCACAACGCCGTTGTGCCTCGTTGCGTTCGGGGAGCAGAGAGCGTACCTCACTGCATTGGCGATGGCGTCAAGGTCGGTGTTATCGGCTGTGGTCATGGGGTGATTCCTCTGCGCTCCTCTAGAAGCAAACCGGACACGTAGGCAGGCGGTCGCCGATCGCTCGGCGGACTTGCTCGGGCGTGTCGAGACAACTCTGCGTTGATGTAGCAGTTCAGGTGGGGGCCGACTCGCTGTCGCGTGACGGTCATCGGCTGCATCGGGCTGCTCTGAGGCGTGGAGGTAGGGTGCGGCGGTCGCATGCTGCCCTGGGCGCCGGTCATCCGCTTCAGGCCTCTCCTGACGGGAGCCGTCTCCCACCTATAGCGCTGCGGTGTCCCCTCGCCGAATCTGCGCCGGTTCACGTCCGTCGGCAGTAGCACTCGAAAGGGAAGGCTCATCACAGGTCTCCACCCGACTGGTCTTCCCTAGGCCAATCGTCGAGCCCCATCTCCCGGAAAACGTCATCGACCGCCTTCCGAGTCTGGTCCTCGTCGTCAGGGCGCACCTCGCTCGCCGGGGAAGGACTGCAATCCTGCAAGTTTGCAGATTTGCAGCCCGCCTTCCCGAGGTCCACAGGGCGCCGGGGCCTCCCTCGCACCCGGAGCCCGATCGCGATCTCCCGTGACCAGGTCTCCTCGAAGCCATTGATCCAGTCGTACACGGCGCGCTGGGATGCGGTGATCCTCGGATGCGGCTCGACGAACTCCTCGAAGAGACGCTTCGTGTTCTTGTAGTTCCCCCCCAGGTGGGCCACGAGGACATCCACCTTGTCCTGGGGGAGAAGATCCACGTCGTCGAGGATGGCCGTCCGCCAGTCGTGGAGGCGAGCCGTGCTCGCGTGGAGGCGCTCTGCGTTGGCCAGGCAGCGAAAGTTTGGCTGGCTCATGAAGGGAAGGCAGCGGCTCCAGAAGTCGAAGACCTCCTGAACGCTTGCTCGGTACTGCGCTCTGTCCTGGACCTCTCGGGCAGGAGGAGCGAACCGCACCTTGATGGCTGCGCGGCTGACGATGGCCGCGATCTCAGGGTGGGCCATGTTCAGTGCGTTGAAGATCAGCAGGAACGGAGAGAGGGTCTCGAAGCGTCGAGCAAGGTCCGGCATCTCCTTGTCCCAGGTCAAAGTCCGAGGGCCGTCGCCGGAGTCGGTGAGCGCCCGCACGAGGGCGCGGAGTTCATCGCTCTTGTTCAGCGCGACATCCATGTCGTCGCCGATGATCGGTACGTCCTTGTGCTCTTGGGCGATGCGGAAGAAGCCCTTGGCGCTCGCGGTGCCTCGTCCGGTGACCACTGGCGTATAGCCCAACCTACGCTTCGCCCGCCTGATGAGGCGGTCGATGGTGTCGGTCTTTGCCACGCCCGGCGCCGCCTGGACCATGGCGAACGGGATCTCCCCCTTGATTACGAGCCACGCGATCTCCTCGAACTCATCCAGCGTGGTGATCACCCGCCAGTCTAGGTAGGCGGGACGAGGCTTCGGACGGGCCATCTGGTTGCTCCTATCGGCGGTCTTGGCGTCGAGCACTCTGCCGTGGGTCGCACGAATCTTATGAGGCGAGTCGAGACCTACGTCGCCGACGCGCCCTCTCTCCATTCATAGTCGCAATCCTGAGTTTGGAAAGGGCCCAACATGGATTCTGCGTTGCCTTGTTGCCTGGGAAACACCCGCTGCTGCATGAGTAGCAGCCATTGAACCCCACTTCCGAGTCCCGTGGGGCGTGCCGCAACGTTGTGCTCGCGCTTCGCATGATGCATGGGAAACAGATTGTGATTCCCGCGCCGACCTGGTGCGCAGCAGCGGGTGCGGAGCCAAACACTAGAACTGATTTTGATATCCCCCCCCTTGACAGACTCAGATCGCTGGTACGGTGGATCATGCCAGCGCCGAACGCACGAGATCGCAGTTACGCATGTCCGCATCGGCGCATCGCGACAGGAGATCAGCGAGCGATGTCTACACACACCACGATTGAGTGGACGGACCACACTTTCAATCCATGGCATGGATGCACGAAGGTCAGCCCAGAGTGCGCCAACTGCTATGCCTGCCTGTTCGACCGGAGGCAGATGCACGACGACAAGACTCACTGGGGTCGAGGAGCGCCTCGGATGCTCCTTTCCGACGGCAACTGGGGAAATCCCCTCGTCTGGCATCGAAGTGCGGAGCAACAGCGAAAGCGTCACAGGGTCTTCTGCGCATCCATGGCCGACGTGTTCGACGCAGAGGCGCCCGCCGCGGAGCGCCAGCGTCTGTGGGGGCTCATCGACGAGACGCCATGGCTTGACTGGCAGGTGCTAACGAAGCGCCCAGAGTACATCCTGGAGATGATTCCGGAGCGGTGGCTCGACGCTCCGCCGTCAAACGTCTGGTACGGAGCCAGTGTCGGCATCTCCGACACGACTTGGCGCATCGACGCCCTGCGTGAAGTGCCTGCCGTCGTGCGATTTCTCTCGGTGGAGCCCCTGCTCGGGCCGCTCCCCGACCTCGACCTTGAGGGCATCTCCTGGGTGATCGCTGGTGGCGAGTCCGGGCCGAGGGCCCGTCCGATGCACATCGACTGGGTTCGCGGCATCCGCGACCAGGTTGTTGCGGCGGGCATCCCCTTCTTCTTCAAGCAGTGGGGCCAGCATGACGCGCACGGCGTGCGCCAGCGCAGCAAGAGCGCTGCGGGACGCGTCCTCGATGACCGGACCTGGGATCAGTTCCCGGTGCCCGGCAAGCCGATGCCGCGGATCGCGAAGGGAGTGCGGTGAGTCACATGAAGCAAGCCACGATGTTCCCGGAACTATCGCCGTACGGCAACTACGAGGTCGATTGCGTACCCCCTCACCTTGACGTTCTTCCGTGCGACGGGTCGATCCGACACGCGAACCGCCTCGGACTACCCTACGTGAAGGTCGTCGAGGTCTACAACGCCTACGGTAGGACTTTCCTGCCCAGGGTGGTGGGCTACGCCCTGCGGAAGGAGGACCTCGCCGCCGTAAAGCGAGCCGCCAACAAGCCAAAGAATCGCCGTGACCCCAGGCCTCACCCTGACGTGCTTCTCTGCGCCCAGGAGGCCAGCCGTGCAGCGCATCGGCATCGAGACGATGCGTCCGACGCCTATGAGCGCGGTCTTCACCTCACGGCCTCAAGCCACAAACGGAAGAAGGAGCACTTCTACGCGCTGAAGGACCGAGGCATCGTCCACGCGCACGCAAAGGGCCTCCTACGCTACGTCGGTGCAACTGCACAGGGACTCGCGCTCTACGAAGGCGAGGGCCATTGCTTCCACTCGACGCTCCACCCCAAGGATGCCGTTCGCTCCGTGGTCGAAGACCACCCCGAGACGATCTTCGTTGCCGCGAAGGCGAAGGCCAAAGGCCTATCGATTAGGCGTGTCGAGGTGACACTGGAGGCCTTGCCGCACCCGGACCTCGACTCCTACGTCCGCTCGGATCGCCCGGCTCGTCCTCGCGAGGAGGTCGAGATCGAGTGCTGGGAGTGCGGGGAGCCTGGCCACATCGCAGCAGATTGCCCGGGGTGACAAGTGAGAAGCAGATGTACTCTTGCCTCCGCGTCCATCGCATCTGCAATCAGTTGAGCGCCGCGGATAACCCTAGCACCCCATACGAGCATCAGATTCAGGAGCCAGTCCATGTCAGCACCGCAAAGCACACCTACGCCGCCTGTCCAACAAGCAGCGAGCGTCAACATCGTCCAACTCGTCACGTCGCTGTTGCCGTCACCGTACGCCGAAATCAAGGCCGAGGACATGAACGACTACACGCTCGACGTGAAGAACGTTTCGCTGACTTCGGGTCCAAGTCGGTACAGGATCCCCTACATGTACGGCACCGTCCATGTGGATTGCTTCGGCTGGCAACCGTCATGGGGCGCCTGGAGGGATTGGACCGACGGCGTCACCGAGTTCGAGAGCCTCGTCCGAGACGGGATCGCATGCGAAGATCCGGATCCGTTGTTGGAACTTGAAGTCGGGGAGTGGGCCTTCGCCTACTTTGCGGAAGGCCTCCCGTACGGCGAAGGCCCTCCCTGCATCAACCCTGAGCAAGGCGCGTTCTGCGATCCAGACCGGGCCGAGGAGATCGAAGAAGCCGAGAGAGCCTACAAGGCGACGAACAGCAAGAAGAGGAGGCGTCAGATCCTCGACGAGTTGTCGGTTTCCGTGAGTTTGCCCATGACCGACCTGAACCTGCCACACAAAGGAGCATTCTAATGGAACAGTCCAAAGACGACGATCTAGCCCGGGCGGAGGCACGCCGCCAGCGCATGCTGGTAGACCCGGACGGCCACGGCTTCACCGAGGAGGAGTGGCAAGAGGTCCAGGAGGGTCTTCTGCATCTCCTCCAGGAGATGATGGGTGCCACCCCAGAGATCGAGATTGTGGGGGACAGAGTCGCATACACATTTAGGAGGAAGAGTTAGCCATGCCCAAGAAGAAGAAGTTTAAGCCCAAGCAGCAAAGCCAGGAGGTCATCTACGACGGATACACTATCTCTGTCGTCGCAGATCGCACCAGACCAGGAAAGATGCGCCGAGTCGCCGGGTACAGCGTGAGCAGCGAGAGCGGGTGGACGTTTCCGCATGACGACCTTTTCTTCCCCTCGGTAGAGGCGGCCAAAGAGTACATCGACGCAGAGGGCGGGCCTCGCTGGTGTCCGGACTGCGAGGAGCGCTGCCCCGACGAGAACAACTACAAGGAGTTCCTCAGCGAGGAAGACAAGACGGCTGGCTCGTGGGAGAGGACCACGACCCATGCGACCTGATCTCCACGGCCTCCTGGTCCTCGCCTGGGTCCTTCGAGGGATTGCTCGAAGTGCCCTCAGGAGTACCAACACCGATACCGATCTCGATTTGCTCCTGTCCGCGCCCGAATGCGTCGGAGCCGTTTGCCGTCAGCACATTCAGACGGTCTTGGACCATTCCGATGGTTTCTTAGAGATCCTCGCCCACAAGGGACTCTCAGCGTCCCCAATCTCGACGGGTTCGCGCTCGTAGTCAACGAGTTCTCGCGGCGCCCCTTTGGTGGCGGCGTTGATGTCGCGTCCAACCGCAACGAGATGTGGGCGTGGTGCAGCCTGGAGGAGCCCGACGCAGGGATGATGCAAGGCTGGGAGTTCCCTTCACCTGATGAGACCCGGGAGTACGCAGGCTGGTGGCATACTGGCTCTGTCGAGGAGATCCTAGTGGCAGACAAGGCAGCGCAGGCGAAGGGCGCGCACCCCCGGCAATACTGTGTTCGACGCCGCGGAATTCCTGCGAAGGACATGACCCCCTCGCAAATGACCACCCTGTATCTGATGATGCGTGACAGGGGTCATCCGAGTTCCGGGCAGCAAGAAGCAGCACCTCTCGGTGCTGCGCCCGTTCCTCGATCCGCTGATCAACCAAACGTCTACCTTCGTCGATCTCTTCGTTGGTGGCGGCTCGGTGCTCCTGGATGTCGCTGAGCGCTACCCGGACATCCCGCTGGTTGCCAACGACGCAGACGAGGGCATCGCGGCCCTGTGGAAGGTCGTGGGGGGGGCGGAGCCGGGCGTGACTGCCCTGGAGTCCATGCTCGATGTCAGGCCGACACGGGCGCTCTGGGAGCGCCTGAGGGCGAAGGTTCCCGAAGACCCGGTCGAGGCGGCATTTGCGGTCATCTTTCTCTCTCGCACCTCGTTCGGCGGCAGCCTCGTGGCGCGTGCGATGAAGGATATCGGCAGCCGGTACAACCCGCAGGGGATCCGGCGGCAGATCCGGCGAGCGCGAGACCTCCTCTACGGCCGGTTGGTCGTCTCTTCGATGGACGCCGTCGCCTGGCTCGACGAACACCGAGCAGATCAGGGCGCCGTCTTGTTCGTAGATCCTCCGTACGTCGCCGAGGGCAACGACCTGTACCGCGTCGGCATGTCCCCTCGCGAGCATGCAGCGCTGCGGGATCGCCTGCGAGACCGTGACAACTGGGTGCTGACCTACCGTGATCACCCGACCGTGCGCCACCTCTACCGGGACTGGTGTGACATCCATGACTCGCCAAAGGGGCGGGGCGAGGTCGTTGTCCTGCCCGCCGGTGCGCCAGGTCAGGTGCCTGCCGAGGGATTCTCAGATTCGCATGACCTCGCCGAAGACCACTCTGTATCTGAGGTGGTGATGGCGCAGAACACACACCGGCCCATAGGCGTAGGTCCGAGCGGATCGGAAGACTACAATCGTCAGGTTCATCATGGCTCCAAGGAGTCGACCAGGAGCAAGGACTTGTCGATCCGCAGGGCTTGGTCAATCGACGAACTGCCGAATCTCTACCCGTACTCGGAGAGCACGTTCAGGAACTTCATCGATGACAAGATCCTGCGTTGTCACCACCCGGGCGGCAACCGCAAGGCGTGCGTCTTTACTGCGGATCTGGAGGAGTTCGAGGCTCGCGTGCGGGGTACAACGGAGAACAACAATGGCTCGTAAGCGCCACTTCGGAACTATCTGGAAGGAGGGCAACTCCTACCGGATCGCGTGGAAGATGGATCGCGGTGACGGTACCGCCAAGCGCTACCGCCGTACGATTGGCTCGAAGCGGGGCACGGCGGCACGCCGTCTGAGTCAGATCGAGGCGGCGCTGGCGAAGGACAAGAGTCCCGCCCAGGTGTTGCACGAGGTCTTCGGCGACCCGCTCCCGGCGGGCGACACGTTCAGGGATTGGGCCGATCGATACAAGGCTCGACCCCTGGACGAAGGTCACCAACGCGATCCGGAGCAGGTGCAGAAGGAGAACTGGCGTATCGACCATGTCTGCAAGGCACCGTGGGCCAAGTTGCCGATCGAGGGGATCCAGCGCAAGCAGATCAAGGCATGGCATGAGCGACGGGCCCGTGAAGCGAGCGGACCAACCGCGAACCGTGGACTCGGTGTGGCATCCGTGGTCTTCAAGTACGCCATCGAGTTCGAAGCCATCCACGACAACCCGTGCGAGGGAGTGAGGCGCTACTCCGAGATTGGCCGTGAACGAGATTGCTATCTGACGGCCGACGAGGCCAGGTCACTGGTCTCCTCGTGCAGTGACTGGTTCCGCCCGTTTGTTGTGCTGGCGCTCCACACGGGCATGCGCCGCGGCGAACTGCTGGAACTCCAATGGGATCAGGTGGACTTCCTTCGCGAACGAATCCAGGCTCGCCGTAGGCAGACCCGAACAAAGAAGAAGCGGCTGGTTGGCATGAACTCCTACGCGAGGGATGCTCTTCTGGAGGTGCGGGAGCGGGCCGGGGCGGAGAGCGCGAAGCGCGAGGACCGGGTGTTCCCCTGGTCGTCGTGGCGGGCCCGCGTGGAGTGGGACGCGACCCTCTCCAGGTGCCGCGGGATTCCGGAGGACAAGAAGGACGAGGTCGTCTTCCACACCTTGCGGCACACGTTCGCCTCCCTGATGGTCCAGGACGGGACGAGCCTGGAGGAACTCATGAAGATCCTCGGCCACTTGCACTTCGTCACGGTCCAGCGCTACGCCAAGTTCAAGCCCGACGTGGGCGTGGCGCCAGTCCGGCGGCTTGAGCGGGTGCTGGGGGATGGGGAGGCTGGCGGGGAGGGGGCTGGGGCGATTGTGTCTGGCTAGGGCAGAGGCGCCTCTGCTACTATCAAGGCGGGCTGCGGCGTTCTTGCCGCCCGCCGCGTGGAGACAGCGATGGACCATTTCGACAGCAGCGCTCTCGACTCTGACGAATTGGACGCGCTCGGACAGGCTGCCAGCCAAGCGCTTGAGGGGGTGCAGTGCGGCGTACCCTTTGTCGTTCCTGCTGATGCCGCTGACGGCTACGAGAACCATGTTGAGAAGGCTCGGCGCGTGGCAAGGGCACGGCATGGGGGCAACCTCGGCCGATCCCCAGTTTGGGTCGGCGATGAGGCGCTTTCCACCTTGAGTGAACTTCTTAGGGCTGCGCCATCTCTGCCGGATCTGTACGAGGCACAGAGGTCGCTACGTGAGCCTTGATCAGTTTGCTTCTTGGGGCTTCGGCCTGTGGTTCGCCTTGAGTGCCGCGAACCAGGTGAAGCCGCTCGCGAGACGCATTCCGATGAGGCACGCTGTTGCCAACGTACTGCCCAACTGGAAGTTCTTCGCTCCCGAGCCAGGCAGATCTGACAGCAGGCTGGCGTTCCGAGAGTTTGTCGCGGGGGAGTGGGGAGGTTGGCAGGAGGTCCATCCCGTTGAGCGGTCTAGGTGGCGTCACGTTTGGAATCCCGGCAAGTTTGATTCCAAGGCCATCTCTGACCTTTCGTCGTGCCTATTGGAAGACGCTGGGACCGTGCCGCCGCAAGCACTTGTCCTGTGCTGGCACTACTTGGCGCTCCTAGAGTTTGTTCAACGGAGTGCCTCGGGAAGCGCCTCGCAGATCATGTTTGCCTTGCTCGACACGGCTGGATTCAAGGGCGAGCGCAGCCTGCGCCTCAGATTCATCTCCGCAGTGCATCGGGTCTAGGCAGCATGACTCCCCAGGGTGCGATCCAGATCGCCTTGATCCTATGCAGCGTCTGGCATGCTCATCACGCGCTGGAACTCCTGATTGCCCGGCGACTGGGGCACTTGGCTATGCTGGAGATCGTCAACTTGCGGAGTCCCGCGGAGAACCGGATCGTCGGAGTCACGCGGACACAGGCTGTCTTCTGTGCGCTGACTTGGGCGCGATTGGCTGCCGCAGCCAATTGCCTCGTGGCGGTGGCTGTCGGATGGGATGAGTGGCCTGCCGTGCCGTTGTTGGCAGCCTCGGCGCTGTACTTCGCGTGGGTTCGTCAGGTGGGCGGTGATGGCGCTGAGGAAATGGCGCTCCTTGTCACCTTGGCCATTCTGGCGTGTACAGGTCCTCTTTCTTCTCCGTCAACGGCCCTGGCCGCCAACTACTTCATTGCGGGCCAGTGCCTCCTCGCGTACTTCGTCGCGGGGGTGGCGAAACTCGGTTCAATGACCTGGCTCTCCGGGGAGGCACTTGGACTGGTAACCCAGACGGAGACCTACGGGCACCCTGCGGTCAATCGACTGATAAGAG
This sequence comes from Planctomycetota bacterium, assembly GCA_050248855.1. GTDB lineage: Bacteria > Planctomycetota > PLA2 > PLA2 > JAEUHO01 > JACKGW01. The sequence continues at coordinate 66,466 of JBFWRP010000002.1, forward strand.
CGAGGCCTCTCGTAGGTCGCATTGCTACCTGGTCCGCGCTCCTATTTGAAGTGACTACACCGCCAGCGGTCTTGTTCTCGCCAAGTGCAGCGTACGTGCTTGTGGCTGTCGGGGCAGTGTTTCACGTGACCTGTGCCTACGTAATGGGCCTAAACGGGTTCCTGCTCGCCTTTGCTTCCGCCTATCCGTCCGTGCTGGCAGCGTCATCCAACTGGCATTCCTGATGGGGGTCGAGGGGGTCGGTTTTTTTCAGTTCGATGGTTGGTGGGGGCTCAGCGTGCGGAGAGTCACCGCTCATCCCTACATCAGCCCCCGGCCAGATGAACACTTGGGTTCGTTCACTGCACGGGCAGGCGATCTGCGCACGTCTGGCAATGGCCCCGCATTTGGCCCCGGTGATCAGCACGGATCGACGTAAGTCACGTCATTCCTCATGGTTGCGTCTTCCGGTCTTGAGCCTTCAAAACCGCTGTGCCCCTGGGCAACCTTGGGCAGGAGGGTTCGATTCCCTTGCTCTCCCGCCATCCACGTTCAGGGCCTTCCTGCGCTTCGCGTGCATGACGTCAGCGGGCGACGCGGCGCCTCGGGCTGCTGGCATCAGGTAGAGGGTGTTGGGGAGCAGCCGCAGGCGTCGGGGCGGCAGACGCGACAGACGCTGCGGGTGCAGGTGGGGCAGCGCGCGGAGCAGGTGGCGCAGGTCACGTGCCCGTGGGTGTCGCAAATGGAGACGGCCAGCGTGCCCGTGCCGCAGGCGGCGCAGGCCGGCCCGAGGAAGTCGCCGAGCACCGGGTCCCATTGGACGTCGAGGTCGAGCTCGCGCTGGCGGCGGCGTACGCGGAAGCGGCAGCGCACGATCTCGTAGTCGATGACGATTGCACTCGCGAGCCAGAACGTGGCCGCCACCGCGTGGCGTTCGGCGAGGTCGTCCAGGCGCTCGGCGCGCTGGCGGAGCACCGCCTCGCGCTTGGCGCGGATCGCCTCGCCGTACCCCATCCCGCGGCGCCGGCGGCCGGCCTCCTTCACGAGGCGGTCGTAGTAGGCGAGGATCCGCTCGCGCTCGGCTTCGAGGCGCGAGCGGCAGGTCGTACGGAACGCGTCAAGCCGCGCGGTCACCTCGGCGTGGACCACGCCCTCGGCGCGCCGCGCCGAGGCCGCGATCGCGTCCTCGCCGAGTGCGAGGGCGACGGGGGTCGCGCTGCCCAGCACGTCCGTGAGCGCATCGGCCAGGGCTGTCGAGGGTGCGGCACCCAACCCCGGATCGGCGACGCGCACACGGCCGTCGGTGCGCTCCTCCGAGCGCGCCTCGTAGGCGAACTCGAGCAGGATGCGCGGCACGGTGGCGGTCGTGACCGTGGCGTCCGCCTCGGTGGCGTTGAGCAGGTGCAGGCGCTGGCGCGCCTTCTCCAGGCGGCCCGTGGCATGGCGCGCGGGCGCGGGGAGCCGCGCCGCAGCGCGGCGGCCGCGGCCGCGTACGCGCTCGATGAGCCACTGCATGCCCGCGCCCTCGAACGGGAACGGCGTGTGGTCGGGCGACGGCGCGGAAGACAGGTCCAGTGTTGCGGCCGGGGGCAGGTCCAGGTCCGCGCGCATCGCGCCCGGCAGCACGGCGAACACCGCCTGGTCGCCGACACGCTCCACGGCGGCGCCCTCGCGCTCGAGCGCTTCGAGGACGAAGGGAACGATCGCGTCGGTCGTCGCGGCGCTCATGCTTCGAGGTCCCTTCCGAAGACCTGGTTCTCGAACGCGATCGTCTCCAGGTGCCGACGGCGGGCGTCGAGCATCGTCTCGGCCAGGGCGTCGAAGCGCGCGCGCATGGCGGTCGCATCGCCGGTCTCGGCGTAGATGTCGAGCACGAGGTCGGAGAACTCGCGCTCGTCGTCGCCCAGGCGTCCGAGGATCGCCTCGACCTCGCCGACGACGAGCTCGAACATGTCGATCTTCTCGTCCAGGACGCGGAGGATCTCCTCCTCGATGGTCCCGTCGGCCACGAGGTTGAACACGAACACGTCGCGCTCCTGTCCGATGCGGTGGACGCGGCCGATGCGCTGCTCGATGCGCATCGGGTTCCAGGGCAGGTCGTAGTTGACGACCGTGCGCGCGAAGTGGAGATTGAAGCCTTCGCCGCCGGAGTCGGTCGCGACGAGGACGTTCGCGTGGTCGCGGAACGCCGTGACCTTGGCCGCCTTCTCGGCCGCCGACAGCGAGCCGTGGAAGACGACCGGCCGGCGGCCTGCCTCCGTCACGACCTCGGCGAGATGGTCCACGCTGTCGCGGTGCGAGGCGAACACGATCACCTTGTCGTCTTCGGAACGGCGCAGGAGGTCGGCCAGCAGCGCGTCCTTGGACGAGCGTCGCAGCTCGCGCGCCTGCTCGCCCAAGACGACGCCCAGATGGCGTTCGACCAGGCGGGCGGCTGCCGGCGGCCGCGCGCCGGCGGCCCGCAGCAGCTCGCCGACGAGCGCGCGCGAGAGCGACCCTTCGGCGAGGCGCTCGCGGATGGCGGCGTCCAGGTTCGTACGGAAGGCCCGTTCCTCGTCGGTCGAGGTCGCCCGCAACGTCGTTGCGAAGCGCGGCGGCAGCCGGGCGTCGGCGACCGCGCGGGTGTTGCGGATCATCACCTGCCGCAGCAGCGCGCGCAGCGCGACCGGGTCCTTGGGCGTGCGCCGGCCGGCTGCGACGAACCGGCGCTTGAAGTCGGCCTGCGTCGAGAACAGGCCCGGGCGCAGCAGCGAGAGCACGTTGTAGATCTCGAGCAGGTCGTTCTCGACCGGCGTCGCCGAGAGCAGCAGGAGGTAGCGCGCGCGGATGCGGTCCACGAGCTGCCACAGGAGCGTGCGCTCGTTCTTGAGGCGGTGCGCCTCGTCCACCACGACCATGTCGAAGCCGGACTCCGCGATCCGCTGGGCGTGGGGCTGCGAGCGCGCGAGCGCCATCGAGGTCAGCACGAGCGGCGCCTGGCGCCAGACCTCGGGGTCGCGGCGGGCCTCGGCACCCGTCACGACCCGGGCCTCGCGCCCGAACTTGCCTGCGAGCTCGTCGCGCCACTGCTCGACGAGCCCGGGCGGCACGAGCAGCAGTGCGCGTCGCGCCAGGCCGCGTTGGAAGTACTCCTCCAGGCACAGGCAGGCCTCGACCGTCTTGCCGAGACCGACCTCGTCGGCCAGGAGCGCGCGGCCGTGGAAGTCGCGCAGGACCCGGCGCACCGTGCGCAGCTGGTACTCGTAGTGGTCGACGCCGCGCGCGGCGGCCAGCGAGAGCAGGGTGTCGTAGCGTCGCAGCTGGTCGATCTCGACGGCGACGGCGCGGCGGCGGTAGTCCGCCAGGGCCGTGGACGCGTCGGCGGGCGCGGTGTCGGGCTCCGCGGGTGGCTCGGCGCGGACGAGCGCGAACCGCAGCGGCACCTCCGGGCCGTCCACCGGCGCCGGGGCCGCGGATGGGTGGGCGGCCTGCTTCGCGGGCGGCCTGGCGCGCGTCGGGCGCGCCTGCGTGCGGCGCCGGTGCTGCTTGGTGCGCTCGGCGTGCTCGCGCTTCAGCGCGGCCACGCCCTTCTGGGCATCGAGCAGGACCTGCTTCATGACCCAGCGGCTGCGCGAGGCATGCAGCTGGGCGCGCGTGAGCATCTCGCGGGCCTCGTCGAAGCGCTCCGTTCCCGCCAAGGCCCAGCCCCGCGCCGCGTACCAGAACGCGTCGTTGCCCGTCTCCGGTTCGAGCTCGTCCAAGAGCTCCATCGCCGCCGCGAACTCGCGGAGCGCGAGCCGTACGCGCACGTCGCCAAGGCGGACGTGGAGGCGGAGGGGCCCGGGCTCGTCCGCTGCGGTGGAGAACAGCTCCTCCGGCACCTGCACCGGGCCGGTCCGGTCTCTGGGCGATGTCGTCACGTCGAAGCGTCCTCGGGCGGTCTGGCCGTCGGCTTGGGGGGAGGCTACTCCGCCCCGCGGACAGTCCCGCGCTGCGGCGCGGCGCCGGGATGGAGGGCGGGGAGGATCGCGGCGGCAGGCCCAGCGTTCAGCCCTCTGGCCGTGCTGCGTCCCCCCTCCGCGCGCAGCGCGGCACCAGTTGACTGGGTCGGTGCAGGGCACCCACCTCGGCGGCTACCGGATCTTGTCCTCCCCGGGGTCGGGCGGCATGGGCGAGGTGTTCCTGGCGGAGTGCGTCGAGTCGCACGTCGGGCTGGTCAGCCTCGGCCATCTCTGGAGCAACGTCGGCCAGCCCGAACACGCGCGGGAGTGCCTCGAGCGGTCGCTGGCGATCTGCCGCAAGATCTCCGCGCCCTACCCGGAGGGCTACGCACTGCTCGGGCTCGCGTGGGCCGCCGAGGCGGACGGGCGTCCCGATGAGGCGCGGGCGCTGCTCGAGAAAGCGCTTGGCCACCACCGCCAGCTGGGGCGTGCGAGCCGTGCCGAGTTCGCCCTGGCGCTGCTCGCCACCCTGCCGCGTGGGGACCCCGGCGCGGCCGAAGCGGCTGTCGCCGAGCAGGGTCGCGCGGACATGCAGCCCAGGCTCCCCTTCGTCCTCTGGCAGGCCACCGGCAAGCGCGAGTACTTGGTGGCCGCGCGGCGACTCCTCGACAGCCGCGTCGAGAGCGCACCCGAGGCGTATCGCCACTCGATGCGCGAGAACGTCAAGGCCCATCGCGGGATCCTGGCGGCGTCCGCTGCGCTCGAGACCCCGAGCGGGGACCCGACGTCGCCCGTCTCCGGAACCTCTCACCTCCCGCTCCAAGGGCCCGACCGGTAACGAGCTCCAGAAGCGCGGGTTGGTTCGTCGTGTCGGCGGCAAGGCACGTGCGCAGCGAGCGAGATGCGCTGGCACGCCCGTAGGCCCGATCCGTGCGCCCCGCGGCGCTCGCGTCGGCGTCGGCCGACTGACTCGCGGCGGGGTCCTTCGGAACGCAGCCTAGGGAACGATGAACGTGACGTCCTCGACCTGGTCGGTTGCCGGGTCCGGATCGTCATCGCCGACCACCGTGATCGCGGTGTCGACGTCCACGCCCATCCCGTCGGAGACCCGGAGGGTGTGCATTCCGCTCGGAACGCCGACGAGGGTGTAGGCGCCGTCGATGTCCGTCGTGACGGGGCCGACGATGACCATCCCGTTGGCGTCGATGACCGACACCAGGAGGTCGGGTACCGGCAGCGGAACCGAGTCGGTCACCGTGCCCACGATCGTCTGGAGCAGGGGCGTGAGAACGAACGCCTCGCCGGCGCCCGGTGTACCGGGCAGGACGGACATGACCTCCGTCCGTGTCTCCGTGATCCAACCGACCTTCGAGACGGTGATGTCGTACGTGCCAGGCGCCAGGTTGGCGAACAAGAAGGCGCCGTTCGCATCCGTCGTCGTCTGGGCGACGACGATCTCGTCGGGGTCCTCGCTGGCGACGATCGACACGTCGGCGCCTTCGATGTTGGTGTCGTCGGTCATGTCCGCGGCCAGCAGACCGTCCGACGTGACGACGCCGGCGATCTCCGTATCGGCCGCCAGCGTGATCGTGCCGGCGTCCGTCAGGTTGGCCACGACCACGACCACGTCGGTGGTCTCGCCGGGCTCATGCGACGCCGCCTCGGCGCGCAACGTGTAGGTCCCGGGAAGGACCGACAGCTGCGCCACGCCCAGGGCATCGGTGGGTCCCGTGGCCTGCTCGACGTCCGCCTCGTCGAACAGCTTCACGGTCGCGCCCTCGATCGGCACGTCATCCGACGTGTCGTCCGGCGTCGCGTTGTCGCTCAGCACCTGGACCGTGACACTGCCGTTCGTGGAGACGTTCACGGCGCGGACAACCGGCGTGAACAGCACGCGCCGTACACCAGGCGCGTGCGAAACCGGCCCGTTGAACACGAAGTTCTTGTCCAAGGGGAAATCGAGCATCAAGTCGCCGGACAGCTCGGTCGTGACCACGATGGCGTTGGAGATGTTGACCTTGATGCCGGTTTGGGCGCCGCTGGGGAAGAGGAGATCTCCCCCCGCGCTGTCGAATACGTGGTCGTCCTGGACAACGGCGTCGGGCTCGAGCACGACCTCGCCCGCATCCACGATCAACCGCACCTGGTCGTAGGTTCCAGGCTCGATCGGAACCTCGACGAGCAGCTCGGCCACACCGTTGGACAGCGGGACGAGGTCGATCGTGCGGGAGCCGCTGAACACCACCTCCCAGCGGTCGTCATCCCGGTCCCGGACTTGCACCTCCCGAATCACCACGGAAGCCGACTGGACGAAGTCGAAGGGGAACGGCGCGTCGGTCACGGAGATGCGCAGCTTGCCGCCTGTCAGGACAGCCGAGCCGTCGGCGCCCACGCTGCCGGTCCCGCCCGTGCCACAGGCGGGAAGGGCCACGGCGGCCACGGCGAGGCACATCACCGCTGCGAGGAACTGTGTGGTCTTCATGGAACCTCCAGGGTCGACGGGGCGCTGAGGGCGCCTCGTACATGGCCTGTCGCCAGGGGCGCGGCGTCTCCGGGGGACCATGCGCAGCAAGTCGGAGGCCGTTCGGCGGAGGCCCAGGCTCGTGGCGCTCGGGGGCGCATCGGACGCGGTCGGGGTGCCAGGCAGCGCCGGGCGTGCCCTGGGCATACGCCGGGCCCGTGGAGTTTCGGGCCGATGGGCGCTTGGCGCACGCCGGTCCAGACGTGCGACGAGGGGGTCCGTGGAGGGGCGACGGCCTGGGCGGGCACCCGGCCGGCGCGGCCGACTCGATCGTGCCGCGGTCCTACGGAACCGCCTGCGGCTCGTCGTAGATCACGTTGTCGAGGACGACGATGTCGGCGGCGCCGCCTTGGGTGACGTCGTCGGGCCCCAGGGCAGCGTTGCCCAGCGTGATCACGACGCGGGCGATGACGGCGTCTTGCGTGGTGACACCGAGGAACGAGTGGCTGGCGATGCCGGGTGTCGTGAGGAACGCGCGGTCGACCAGCAGGCGGCCGAACGGGTCGTAGAACGCAAGCTTCGACGCCGCTGCCACGTCGACATCGGTCACGACCACGCCGACGCCCTGGACTACCGCAGGCGTGCCGGTGCCGGGCACGAAGAAGCCAAGCTCGACCACGTTGCCGTCGACCGGCGCCACGAGTCGAGCGCCGCTGAAGGGCGCGAAAGCCGTCGGATACGTGTTGTTCACGTGGCCGAGCTCCGCAGTGGTGTTCGTGGGGTTCGAGGCATCGGCGCTGGCCTGCAGCTCGAGGCCTCGAGGGCCGGTGACGACCAGGCCCCGGGTGGACGACGTGTTGTAGAAGTCGCTCGCGAGGAACAGGGGCGCGGCGTCCGCGTCGGGGACTTCCCAGTCCACCTCGCGGCGACCCGCCGCTTGCGAACCCGATGCGGTGCCGTTGTCGGACCCGCCGAGGTCGGAGCGGAAGGCGTCGACGGCCGCCAGGATGTCGACCGTCGTGGGCCCGGTCGCCTCACGCATCGAGGCGACTTCCGCGAGAGGCGGCAGGGGAGCGGAGGACCCTCCGCAGCCCGTGGGAACGAGTGCTGCCCCGAGGGCCAGCACGAACCGGCGAGGGCAGAGGGCGGGTCGCGGCATGGTTCGAGGTCCTTCGGGGGGAGATGCGCGAGAAGCCGGGCGCGTCCGCAGACGCCGATCGGCCCCGCGGCCCCGAGGCCCGAATCGTGCATCGGCGCCGCCCAAGCGCTGGCCCACCGCTATGATCCGGGTCCCGCGCGCGTCTTCGGCGTGCGGGCTCGGAGCGGGCATGGCGACACCCATGGAGCGGGAGATCCGGCGCTTCCTCGGCCGCGTGCGCCTCGCCCGCTTCGTCGGTGGTCTCTGCGAAGGGCTGTTGGTCGTGGTCCTCAGCCTGGCGACGGTCCTCTTGGCCTTGCGACTCTGCGGCGTGTTCGTGTCGCCCTCGCCGTGGTGGGCACTCTTGGCCCTGCCCGCCTTGGTGTGGGCGGGCTTGGGCGTGCGGAGGTTGGACTTCGGGCGTCAGGCCGGAGCCGCGCATCTGGACCGGCGCCTGGGCCTCGAAGGCCTGCTCGTGACCTCGCTCGAGCGCGATGCCTCGGCCTACGAGGCGCCGTTGCGACGCAAGCTGCAGGAGACGAAGGAGGCGCTGCCCCGGATGCGGATCCGGCCTCTGCTCGCGCGGCTCGGCGTGGCGCTCGTCGTCCTGGCGATCGTGCTGGTGCTGCCCGCGGCCGACGAGCCCGCGACCTCGAGCTCGGTCGTGGCCGACGTGTTGCAGGACTACGAGGAGAAGCTGCGCGAGCTGGCCGAGACCGGCGGCGTTCGCGAAGAGGTGCGCGAGGAGCTCGCCCAGCGCCTGGACGCGCTCAAGAAGCGCAACCGCGACGAGGGTGTCGTCCCGTGGAAGGACCTCGACACCTTCGCCCAGACGGCCGACCACGAGCGCAGCCTGCACGCGGCGCGCTTGGCCAAGGCGCAGCACGATCTCGCGGCGATGGCGCGCGGCGACGACGCGTCGCTCGCCCAAGGGGCTGCCGCCACGTCCGCGCGCATGGACCAGCTGATGCAGGACGCAGAGGCTGCGGGCCTGCTCGACCAGCTGCCGCAGGACTTGAAGGAGCGGCTGGACGCGATGGCGGGCGCTGACGGGGCGGAAGGTGCCGGGGCCCAAGGCGAGCAGGCCGGGCTCGACGCGGCCACGAGGAAACAGCTCGCGGCCGCGCTGGCGCAGACGGCCGGCGACAAGCTGGCTGCTCTCCAGGGCAAGGGACAGGCACTCGATGTCGAAGCGCTGTCGCTCGGCGAGCTGCTCGAGGGAATCGACGCAGAGGCCCTGTTCGGCAAGCCGTGCTCGCTCTGCCAAGGCAAGGACGGCAAGCCCGGTGATCCGCAATGCCCCGGCTGAGCAGGCTCGGGCATCTTCGGCCGTGAGCTGAAGGGACGAGGTCTGGTGGCGGGTGGTGAGCGGCCTGGGCGCGGTGGCATCACGCGGGGCCGGGGAGACGCGCGGCTGGACTACACGAACTCCACCGACGAGCGGACGGACGCGTTCCAGGCCAAGCTCTTGCCGCCCGGTGCCCAGCCGTCGACCGAGTGGGACCGGCTGGGCTTGAAGCGTGCGCTGCCGACCGTGGACCCACAGCGCGACGCCACGCCGGGGAGCGCCGGCGACGACGGGGCCGGCGAGGCCTCGTGGCGTCGCCGCTTGGCGCCGCACCATCGGGCCGTCGTTCGACGATACTTCGCGACGGACGGTGCGGCCGAGGGGGACGAGCCTTCGGAGCCGGGGGACAAGTAGCGCGGCTCGTCGACCCTGGGGGGGCGCGCGTCGTGGACGAGGGGAGAGAGCGTGAGCGACACCGGTCTGATGACGCCGCAGCAGGTGGCGGACGGACAGAAGCGTCTGCGCGCCGTGCGCGACGGGCTCGGCCAGGTCATCCTGGGCCAGGAGCATCTGCTCGATCACGTGTGCATCGGTTTGGCCGCGCGCGGCCACATGTTGCTCGAGGGGCTGCCGGGCTTGGGCAAGACCGAGCTCGTGCGCACGCTCGGTGGGCTGTTGGGCATCTCGTTCGGCCGCGTGCAGTTCACGCCCGACCTCTTGCCCAGCGACATCACGGGCGGGCCGATCCTGCAGGACCAGAACGGGCGCCGCGAGCTGGTGTTCCAACCGGGTCCCCTGTTCGCCCACATCGTCCTGGCCGACGAGATCAACCGGGCATCGCCCAAGACGCAGGCCGCCATGCTCGAGGCCATGCAGGAGCGCCACGTCACGGTGCTCGGCGTCTCCCATCCCCTGCCGGATCCGTTCTTCGTGCTGGCCACGCAGAACCCCATCGAGCTGGAGGGCACGTACCCCCTGCCCGAGGCGCAGCTGGATCGCTTCCTCTTCAAGATCAACGTGCCGGGCGTGAGCGCCTCGGTCATGCAGCGGATCATCGCGACGCGTCGCCGCGGCACCCCGCCGCCGGTCAAGCCCGTCTTGGACGGTGAGGGACTGCAAGCGCTCTTCGGCGCGATCGACCAGGTGTTCCTGCCCGAACCCGTGGCCAGCTACATCGCCCGCCTTGTGGAGGCGAGCCATCCCGAGAGCGGCGCCGTCAAGGAGGTGGCCTCCTACGTTCGCTACGGGGCGTCGCCGCGCGCCGCCATCGCGATCGCCGAGGCGGCGCGGGCGTCGGCCCTGCTCGCCGGACGGCCCAACGTGGACTTTGCCGATGTCACGCGCGTCGCACCCGCCGCCCTGGGCCACCGCATGGTGCTCGACCATGCGGCCCGCATCGAGGGCGTCACGCCGGCGCGCGTGGTCAAGCTGCTGCTCGATGGCGTGGACGCGGTGGGCCGCCCGCTGCCCAAGGACGTCTCGTGAGCAAGCTCTCCGGCCTGCTCCTCGCCCTTGTCGTGCTTGGCGGTCTGGCTCCGTCGGCTCGCGCGGAGGAGTACGAGACCGTGGTGCTGGACCGCAATGTCGGCGCCAGCACGCCGTACCGCCTGCACGCAAGGGTCCTGGGCACGCCAGCCGGGAGTCGCCCCGGCAGCCAAGGCTATGCGCGCATCGAGGTCGTCAACCCCACGGACAAGGCGCACGTCGTCGCCATCCGCCTGGAGCCCATGAGCGACCACCATGGCAGTGCGTACGTCGTGCGCCACGCGCTTCGCGTCGAGGCAGGCAAGCGGCAGGCCGTGGACCTCCCACTCCCCAACGTCTCGTGGGGAACCATGCTCAGCTTCACTGTGGACGACCGTCTGGTCTCCGAGAACACGCACATCAGCTCCGCGTCCCGAAGCGGAAACCGCTCCTTCGCCGCCTTGGCAGTCGGCTTGCGCGACGACGGAGGATGGCCTGCGTATCTGGAGAGTGCAGTCTCCAGCCGCGTCGGCGGCCGCCGCTCGGGCATGGATGTGTACCTGCGAGAACCCCACGAGCTCCCCGGCGGCTGGACGCTCTTGGCCGGGTTCGACCTCGTCATCGTGCGGGCCGGCGCGGCAGGCCTGACGGCCGAGCGCCAAGACGTCCTCCTTCGATACCTGGCGGGTGGCGGCAACCTCGTCGTGACCGAGATGCGCGAGCTTGCCAGCGGTCCTTTCGTCGATTGCATGCGCCGCTTCGGTGGCCTGGGAGACGCCGGAATCGTCAGCGGCTCCCACGGCTTGGGCCTGGGCCTCTTCGTGGCAGCCGCCGCCGACTCGAGCACGCCTGCGGTCCGGACGTGGCTTGAGCAGAGAGCCAGCAGCAGCGGCAGCATTCTCGACCGTGTCCATGGCACGCGGGGCGGAGGCGCCCCGGATAACTTCTGGCTTCCGCTCGCGATCCCCGGGCTCGGCGACGTGCCGGTGCGTGCCTTCTTCCTGTTGATCCTCGTGTTCGTGATCCTGGTCGGCCCGGTGAGCTACCTGTACTTCCGCAAGCGGCGGCGGCTCGCGATGTTGCTCGTTACGATTCCCGTGTCCGGGTTTCTCTGCGCGGGCCTGGTGCTGGGCTACGGGGTGATCTCCGAGGGCTTCGGCATCATTGGCAGCGCACGTTCCTTTGCCGTGCTGGACCAAGAGACCCAGCTCGCCGCCGTGGTCAGCGGGCGGACCTTGTACGCGGGCCTCCAGCCCGACGCGCTGCGGCCGGACGTCGATACGGTCGTGGCCAGTGGTGCGGGCGGCCGTCGCGGCGGGATGCCGAGCCTGCTCGTGGGCGCCGGTCATCGTCTCGACGGCAGCGTTCTCCCCTCCCGCACGCTGACGCCCTTCGTGGCAACCACCGTGGGCCGCTCGCGCGAGCGCCTTCGCTTCCGCAAACGCCAGGATGGAGGTTACGACGTGCTCTCCGCACCCGGGCTCCAGCCCGTGGCCGAAGCCGAAGCGGTGCTCTTGCGCACCTGGGACGGGCAGTACTTCCGCTCGACGGACTCCGGGACCCTGGCGCCCCTCGTCGGACCCGCCCACGCGCTTCCCGAGGTCGTCCACCGCCTCATGCGCCCGATGGCCCACATGCGCGTCGGTTCGGGGGAAGTGCTCGACGACGAACCGTGGAACCCGCGCATGCGCTATCGATCGCAGCGGGAGATGGAACAGCTGGCAGGCGGCGCCAACGACGGCTACTCGTGGTTCGCGAACCGCTTCGGCGAGCTGAGGCCGGGCAGCTACCTCGCTCGCGTGCGAACCGCGCCCCTGACGGAGACGCTGGGCCTGGACGTCGAGTACCGCAGCGAGGCGCACATCGTCGTGGGCCTGCTGGGACCGGAGGACGTGACCGGTGAGTAGTCGTCCGCTCCTCGAAGTTCGTTCGCTCTCCCGCAGCTTCGGCAAGGTGGAGGCCGTGCGAGACGTCAGCTTCAACGTCGAGGCTGGTCAGGTGTTCGGCTTCATCGGGCCCAACGGCGCGGGCAAGACGACCACCATGCGCATGCTGGCCACGCTCGACATCCCCGACGGGGGCGATGCGTGGGTGGACGGGCAGTCGGTGCTCGAGGAACCGCGCGCCGCCTGCATGCGCCTGGGGTTCATGGCCGACCACTTCGTGCCGTACCCGAACCTCCACGTGTCGCAGTTCCTCGACTTCATGGCGCGTGCCTACGGGCTGCGAGGTCGCAAGCGCACGAAGACGATCGCCGCCGTCGTGGACTTCTGCGGCCTCGGCACCTTCCTCGATCGTCCGACCACGGGTCTCAGCAAGGGCATGGGCCAGCGCCTGCACCTGGCCAAGACGCTGCTTCACGATCCGGGCTTGCTCGTGCTGGACGAGCCCACGGCAGGGCTCGACCCGCGGGCCCGCGTGGAGTTCCGCGACCTCTTGGGCGTGCTGGCCGACGAAGGCAAGGGCATCCTGATCTCGAGCCACCTGCTGTCCGAGCTGGCGGAGAGCTGCGACGGCGTCGTCGTGATCGAGCAGGGGCAGCTGGTCGTCACGGGCGCGATCGGCGACATCGCCAAGCAGGTGCGCTCGCACAGCGCGGTCTTGGTGCGCGTCGTGTCCGACGCGCAGGAGACCGAGCGCTTCCTGTTGACGCAGCCCCTCGTGCGCGAGGTACGCAACGAGGACGCCCGCATCGGCTTCGAGTACGACGGCTCCGACGAGCAGCTCGCCGACCTCCTGGCGCGGCTGATCGCCAGCGGGGCACGCGTCAGCGAGTTCCGCCACGTCGAGGCCAGCCTGGAAGAGATCTTCCTGCGCACGACCGCCGGGAGGCTGCAATGAGCGACGTCGCGGCGACGCTGGCCGAGGTACCGGGCCCGGGCGGGCGACCGGCCGCCGAGCCCCGCGGTGGGATCTGGGGCTGGTTGTCCGAGCGCCTCAACCCGATTCTCGTGCGCGAGGTCCACCAAGCCCTCAACGGCAGGGTCTTCCTCTTCACGGCGGGACTCGCGTTCTTGGCCGTGTTTGTGATCGCCTTGCTGATCGCGGCCAACGACGAGGCGTCTCCGCGCGCCGGCGCCGAGGCGTTCCTCAACACCCTCTACGTGCTCGTGCCCATCCTGCTGTTCATCGTGCCGCTCCAGGCTTTCTTCTCCACGCGGTCGGAGGTCGGGGGCGGAACGGTCGAGCACTTGCTCTTGTCGCGACTGCGACCGGCCCAGATCGTTCGCGGCAAGCTGATCTCGACGACGGTGCAGTTCGTCCTGTACCTGGCGATCTTCGCGCCGCTGCTCGCCCTGACCTACCTGCTGCGCGGCGTGGACATCCCGACGATCGCGTGGGTCCTGGCCATGGCCTTCTTGCTGGCGTTGGCCAGCAGCTCGCTGGCCATCGCCTGTGGGGCCCTGTGCCGCTGGAGGGCCGCGTTTCGCGTGCTGCCCTTCGCCATCGTGCTGTTGGGGCTGGGCTGGCTGACCGTCACCGTGCTGGGCGCGCTGCCGTTCGGGCTGATGAGCGCGCGCTTCTTGTTCGACGCCGATGCTCCCGTCAGCGCGATCTTCGCCGTCGCGGGCCCGCCGCTCCTGTCCACGATCCTGTTCGCGCTGATCGGGTCGTCGGCCCTGGCGCACCCCTACGAGAACCGCTCGACGGGCTTTCGCGCGTTCGCGCTGCTCATGGTGCTGCTGGCTCTGGGCTGGACGGTGTTCACGTACGATCAGATGAGTCCCAGCATTCGACCCTACATCACGCTGGCCACCTCGCTGAACGGCATCGTCACTACCTGCGGCGTGATGTTGGGCTTGTTCCCGTTCTTCGCGGCGACCGAGCCACCGCGGCTGTCACCGCGCGTCCAACGGCACGTACCGCGCAGCCCGCTCCTGGCCTTCCTGGTGTCCCCGCTGCTGCCTGGGAACGGCCGCGGCCTGCTGTTCGCGCTCTTGCTGACCGCGATCGCCCTGGGCGGGACCGTCCTCCTCCCGGAGCTCTGGGGCGAGGTCTCAAAGGGGGGCTCGGACCGCATGCAAGAGATCACAGTCGGCATCTGGCTCTACGTGGTCTTGTTCAGCGCGCTGGGCTGCGCCGTGCGGGGACGCCTTGCGGCGCCGGACACGCGCAACTGGTGGGCGCGCGGGCTGCTCCCGCTGCTCATGATGCTGAGCGCCCTCGTGCCCCTGCTGGTGGGCGTCGTGGGCAGCTCGCGCTCGGTGATGCTGCGATGGTCGCCGTTGCAGCTGTTCAATCCCTTCGCGTCGCTGAGCTACGTGCGCCACGACGATGACGTCATGGTTTGGCTCGGCGCAGCAACGGGCGTCGCCGTCGTCATCAACCTCGCGGCCATGGTGCGCGGCGTCTCCGAGGTCATGGAGGCCTCCCGGCAACGGAGGCGACGTGCGCCCTGAGTGTGCGCGAGCGGCCGCGCCGTACCGCTTGGCGCTGCCGGGGCGCCCGCTGGGCGGTCGCCTGGGCGAGCGCCTCGGGCGGGGCACGGGCTCGTCGCTGGAGTTCATGGACTACCGCGACTACGTGCCCGGCGACGACCTGCGCCACGTGGACTGGGCGGCCTGCGCACGCACGGACCAGCTGAAGGTCAGGCAGTACCGCGAGGAGGTCTCGCCGGCGCTGGACATCCTCGTGGACGGCTCGCCCTCGATGGCCGTGACGGCGGAGAAGCGCACGGCCCTCGAAGATCTCGTGGAGGCGTGCGCGTCGTGGACGCTCGCCGCGGGCGGCCTGCCGCGGCGCCTGCTCGGTGGTGCCGGGCCGTTCGAGCGCTGGTCCGAAGTGGACGGCCGCGGCGCCGACGATCTGCTCCCGCGTGTCCCCCTGCGCCGACGCGCGATGCGGCTGGTGGTCAGCGACTTCTTGGTTCCCGACGACCCGGCGCCGCGCCTGCGCCGGCTCTCGGCAGGTGCCTCGCACCTCTACGTGCTCCAGCTGCTCGATCCCTGGGAGGTGGACCCCCAGGCCGAAGGCGAGCACACGTTGGTGGACTGCGAGCGGTCTTCGCGGCTGGACATCGTGTTGGACCGGCCGACGCTCGATCGCTATCGCGCGCGCCTGCGCCGCTTGACCGGCGCCGTCGAGCAGGCCGTGCGCGCGATCGGGGGGAGCTACGCGTTGGTGCCCGCCGGGCCGCCGGGGCGCATGTTCCGCGAGCACTTGCTGACGCAGGGCATCGTGGAGCCGGCGTGACGGCGGGCGGCCCCCTCGCCATCGGGTTCACGGCGCCGCTCGGGCTGCTGGCCTTGCTCGCGATTCCCGCGGTGCTCGCCTTGCACATGTTCCGCCGCCGCTTCCGCGAGCGGTCGGTGGCGGGCCTCTTCCTGTTCGCGGCGGATGCCTTGCCCGCCAGCGCGGGGCGCACGCGGGCGCGGCTCCTGCGCACGCCGTCGCTGTGGCTCGAGCTGCTGGCCGCGCTGGCCGCAGCGCTGTGGCTCGGCGGGTTCCACCTGGGTACGTCCTCGGGTGCCTTGCATCTCGTGGTGGTGCTGGACGACTCGGCCTCGATGGCGGCCAAGACGCCGAACGGCAGCGTGGCGGAGGCGGCCCGCGATCGCGTCCGGGCGCTGCTGGAGGACCTCGGGCGGGACGACGCCGTCACGTTGGTGGCGACGGGCGTGCGCCCGGCGGTGCTCGCCGGCCCGCGGGCCACGCGCGACGTAGCGCGAGAGGCGCTGGCCGCGTGGTCGCCGGGACAGCAAGCCCACGATCCGGCGCGGGCGTTCGACCTGGCGCTCGACCTCGGGCGCTCGAACGCCACGCTCGTGTTCCTCACCGATCGCGAAGACGTCCAGCCCCCGCCGCGGTTCCGCCACGTCGCACTCGGCCTGCCTCTTTCCAACGCGGCCATCGCCAGCGTCCGCCGCGTGGCGCAGGGCGACGCCGAGGAGCGCGTGTTCGTCGATCTCCTCGCCTACGCCGAGGCGCCCGTGACCACGGCGGTGCGCCTCGAGGTGGTGGCGGGCGACGGAGCCCGCGAGATCGCACGCAAGGACGTCACGCTGACGCCGGGGCGCAGCCTGCACATCGCCTGGACGGTACCCCTGGTCGCCTTGCCCCTGCGCGTGACGCTGGACGACGATGCCCTCGCCGCCGACAACGTCGCGTGGCTCGTTCCGGACCCGCTGCGCGTGGTGCCTGCGCACGTGGCGCTCGAGGAGGAGGCCGCCGACGCGCTCCAGCTGGTCCGCGTGTTCGACGCCTTGCCGGGCGTGCGCGTGGTCGAGGAGCCGTCGGACGCAGCCTTGGTCGTGGGACGGGGCGACGTGTCGCCGCGCCCGGGCGGCATCGAGCTCGTCGTGGAGGCGCCGGGTGCCGAACGTGACGCGTGGATCGGGCCGTTCCTCCTGGAGCGGCGTCGCGTCCCCGGCGGGGGCGACGGCGCGCCGCTGCTGGCGGGCCTGACGCTCGAAGGCGTCGTGTGGAGCGCCGGGCAGGCCGATCCCCCCGGCCTGCCGCTGGTGCTGGCCGGCGAGCGCGTGCTGCTGGCCGAGGAGACGGTCGCCGGACGCGTGCGCCTGCACCTCAACCTGGACCCGGCCCGCAGCAACCTGCCGTCGTCGCCGGACTGGCCGATCCTGCTCGCCAACCTCGTGGAGCACGTGCGTCGGCACCTGCCCGGCGCGCCCGCCGTCAACGTGCGTCTCGGCGAGGAGCTGGCCTTGCGCGTCGCGACGCCGCCGCAGGAATCCGACGAGTACGTCCTGCACGATCCGGACGGGGAGATGCGGCCCGCCCGAGGGTGGAACCTGATCACGTGGGATGCGGTCACGCCGGGCGTGCACCGCGTCGTGCGAGCCGGCCAGGACGTCGCCCGTTACGCCGTCAGCTTCATCGATCCCCTCGAGTCCGACCTCACACGCGGGGCGGCGCTCGACACGCCGGCCCTCGACACGGCCCCGGTGGCGACCGCTTCGCTGGAGGATCCGGGCCGGCTCGAGGGCCGCGTGCTGGCGTTGCTGCTCCTCGCGTTCGTGGCGCTCGACTGGTTCGTCCTGGGGAGGCGTCGTTGATCCGCTTCCTCCACCCCGAGGTGTTCCTGCTCGGACTCGTGGTCGTGGTGGCGCTGCGCAAGCACTTCGTGCATGGCCGCCTCGTCACCGTGCTGCGCGCCTTGATCCTGCTGCTCGTGCTCGGCGCTCTGGCCGAGCCGTGGCGGGTGGGGGCCAGCTCGGGTCGCGACTTGATCCTGCTCGTGGACCGCTCGCGCTCCGTCCCTCCCGGTGCGCTGGATGCGCTCAAGGAGCACGCCGACCTGGCCGTGGCCCACGCCGAGCCCGGGGACCGCATCGGCGTCGTGCTCTTCGGGCGCACGGCCGTGGTCGAGCAGGCGCCGACCGAGGGCTACCGGTACCGCGCGCCGACCGCCACCGTCGATCCGGACGGGACCGACCTTGCTGCGGGCCTCGAGGCGGCGCTGGCGCTCATCCCCCCGGGTCGCCAGGGTTCGATCCTCGTTCTCTCCGATGGCGAGCAGACGGGTCGGGATCCGGGGCCCGCGGCGCGTCGTGCGCGCCGCCGCGGCGTGCGCATCGACGCCGCCCCCTTGCGACGCGAGGGCGTGCTGGATGTCGCCATCGAGGAGGTGGCCGCCCCCGAGGAAGTCGCCGTCGGCGAGCCGTATCAAGTCTCGGTGTGGGTGCGTTCGGATCGCCCTGTCGAAGCGCCGTTTCGCATCCTGCGCGACGGCCAGCTGATCGCCGAGGGCCGGCGCACGTTCCGCCGCGGCGTGGACCGCATCCAGTTCCGCGATCGCATCGTGGAGCCGGGCGTCCACCGCTACACGGTGCGGCTGGCGCTGGAGGACGATCGCGTTGCCGAGAACAACGAGGCCCAAGGCGCCGTGCGCGTGACCGGCCCGTTCCGCGTGCTGTGCGTCACGCCCGGAGGGCGCGACGACCGGCTCACGCGCAGCCTCGCGAGCGCGGGGCTGGCCGTCTCCGTCGTCGCGCCCGAGGCCGCGCCCCTGGATCTCGACACGCTTGACGGTGTCCGCGCGGTCGTCCTGGAGGACGTGGCCCTGGAGGACCTGCCGCGCGGTTCGGCGCAGGCCCTGCGCAGCTACGTGCGCGACCTCGGCGGCGGCCTCCTCATGACGGGCGGGGGTGCGTCCTTCGGCCAGGGCGGCTACTACCGATCCCCCGTCGAAGACGTCTTGCCCGTGTC
Organism: Planctomycetota bacterium; assembly: GCA_050248855.1. Classification (GTDB taxonomy): domain Bacteria; phylum Planctomycetota; class PLA2; order PLA2; family JAEUHO01; genus JACKGW01. The sequence continues at coordinate 84,882 of JBFWRP010000002.1, forward strand.
CATGGAGATCCGCGAGGAGGAGCGGAAGTTCGCCCTGGCCATGGCCATCGCGCTCGACCGTTCCGGCTCGATGGCCGCGCCCGTGCCCGGGGGCGGGACCAAGATGGACCTCGCCAACCTGGGTGCCGTGGCCGCGATCGAGCTGCTGTCGCGGCGCGACCTCGTGAGCGTGATCGCCGTGGACTCCGCCGCGCACCTCGTCGTGCCGCTCACGCCCGTGCAGGACAAGGCCGGCATCATCGCCCAGGTGCGGACCATCGAGTCGATGGGCGGCGGCATCTTCACCTACACGGCGCTGCAAGCCGCGGCCTCCCAGCTGCGCGGCGCGGCGCCGGGGACCAAACACATCGTGATCTTCGCGGATGCGGCCGATGCGGAGGAGCCGGGCGACTACAAGACCTTCGTGCCCAAGCTGCGCGCGGCGGGCGTCACCGTGTCCGTCATCGGACTCGGCAAGCCCTCCGACCCCGACGGTCCCTTCCTGGAGGACCTGGCCGCCTTGGGTGGGGGCCGTTGCTTCTTCGGCGAAGACCCGTCGGACCTGCCTCGCATGTTCGCGCAGGAGACGATCCAGGTCGCACGCAGCTCGCTCGCCGAAGAGCCGACGGCCGTCGACGTGCTCCCCGACATCGTGTCCGTGGGCATGTTGCACGGCGCCGCCTTCCCCGACGTCGACGGCTACAGCATCGCGTACTTGAAGCCCGGGGCGCAGCGTGGCCTGGTGACGAGCGACGAGACGGCGGCGCCACTGCTCGCCTTCTGGCAGGCCGAGCTCGGACGCAGCGCGGCCTTCCTCGGCATGGCCGATGGGCGCCTTTCGGGCGCGCTCTCCACGTGGGAGGGCTACGCCGACTTCTTCGCCACGCTCGTGCGCTGGGTTGCCGGCACGGATGCCACGCGGGATCTCTTCGCCGAGGTCACGCGCCAGGGGCACGAAGCCGTCGTGGGCGTGGAGGTGGAACCGGGCCGTGAGGATCTTCTCGGCGGCATCGAGGCCCGGCTCGTGGGCCCCGACGACGCGTCGCGCGCCGTGGTGCTTGCGCGCGTGGGGGAGACGCGCCTGGAAGCGCGCATCAGCTTGCCGCAAGAGGGTGCGTACCGACCCGTGCTGACGACAGGCGATGGCCGCGTCCTGCGCCTTCCCGCCGTGATGCTTCCCTACTCGCCCGAGTACGAACCGCGTCTGCTACCCGACGAAGGCGAACGCACGTTGCGCGACGTCGTGCGCAGTGCGGAGGGGCGCATCGACCCACCGGCCTCCGAGCTGATGGTGGGGAGCCGGGCGTCCGTGGGCACGACGCCCTTGGGCAGGTGGTTCGCGTGGGCGGCGCTGGGCCTCCTGCTGCTCGAGATCTTCGTCCGGCGTATCCGGCCGCGTCTCCCGGCGCTGGCGGGCCTGCGCCCGGTGCGAGCCGTGCGCGCCGCTTGGCGGACGTGGCGCACCCCGGCGCCCGGCAAGGCGGACGCACCGAAGGCCGTCGCCGCCTACGAGGCTGTGGCCGGGGACGAGCCGACCCCCGAGCCCGCTGCGCCCGCGCCTCCGTCCGCCGAGGGCATCGCGGGCGCCTTGGCGCGCGCCAAGCGCAAGCGTCGCTGAGCGAGGGAGGAGCTGCCTGAGCTCGAGGGCGAGTGGGAACGGCCCGCGACTTGCGGGTGGCCTCCACATCGTCGCCGGGTGCGACGGAAAGGAGGCCCCATGCCGAACTCGATCCGAGAGCTGATGTCGACGCCGCTCGTCAAGCTCAGGCAAAGCGACTCATGCGCACAAGCCGCCCAGGCGATGCAGACGCATGATGTCGGTGATGTCCTGGTCGTCGACGACAAGGGGCAGCTGGCCGGCATCTTGACCGATCGTGACATCGTCGTGCGAGGCATCGCCGAAGGCCTCCAGCCCGAGTCGACGTCCTGTGGGGCCCTCTGCACGACCGAGCCTGTCACCATCTCGGCCGATGACGATCCCGCTCACGCGATCGAGCTGATGGGCCGCAAGGCCATTCGCCGGCTCCCCGTGGTGGAGCAGGGCCGCTTGGTCGGCATCCTCTCGCTCGGCGATCTGGCGGTGGACCGGGATCGCCAAAGTGCGCTCGGACAGATCAGCTCGGCTCCGCCGACCGCCTGATGCTGCCGGCCGCGGGCGCAGCCCGGCGGCCCAAGGCGACACCCCCGCCGCTCCTCGAGCAGGTCCGCGATTCCCCGTCGGACGCGGTACGGAGGCGGGGAATTCTTCCGCAACTTGCCGATGGGCCTTTCCGCATGCCAAGGAGCAAGGCGGCAAGTTGCGGAAGAAATCCCCGCCTCCGTACGGGCTCGGTCGTGCAAGACCGCGACTGCCTTCAGCTTTCCCCTCCGTGTACGGGTTTCGGGCGCCGCAAGACTTCGACGGTGCTCCCACGGCCCACGAAGACGCTGTCGATGTGTCGCAAGAAGAGACCGTGTTCGAGCACGCCGGGCGTGTCCGCCAGCCGTGCCGCCACGTCGGGCGCGTCGGGGAGGCTGTCGAAGTACATGTCCAGGATGAACGAGCCCTGGTCGGTCAGGAACGGCTGCTGCTTCGCCACCATGCGCTGCGCCACCGGGACGCCGAACCGGCCCAAGGCCCGTTGCACGGCGGCGAGAGCAATCGGGAGCACCTCGACGGGGAGCGCCACGCCACCCAGCTGGTCGACGACCTTGCTGGAGTCCACGACCACCACGACCTGGTCGGATGCCTCCGCAATCACCTTCTCGCGCAGCAACGCGCCACTGCCACCCTTGATCGCAAACAGGTTTGGCGTCACCTGATCGGCCCCGTCGATGGTCAGGTCGACGGAGGCGGTGCCGTCCAGGGGCACGACGCCGAGCCCGAGACCCTCGGCGAGGGCTTGGGTGATGCGGGACGTCGCCACGGTCGCGATGCGCAGGCCGCTTGCCACGCGATCGGCGAGCGCGCGGACGGCGTGACTTGCGGTCCGACCCGTGCCGAGGCCCACGAGCATCTCGCTCCCGGCGAGCTCCGCGGCCGCCGTCGCGGCGGCCACGCGTTCCCGCTCCAGATCAGGCATGGGTCACGCGCGACGCCCAGGACGCCCGCGAGGTCCGATCAAGGCTCGTTCTGGAGGCTGCGCTTGAAGGCTTCGTAGGCCGCGACGAAGGCGTCCCGCGTCTCGACCCAGTTCTCCTTGGTCGCCTGGCGGACGGCGTCGTAGCTGTCGCTCACCCTCTGCCAGCCGCTTTCCAAGTCCTCGCGGGCCTCGTCGCTCCACGTGGCCGCGTCTTGCTTGGCCTCCTCCCACGAGGCGTCCAGCTCCTTCTTGCGCGCGTCGATCAGGCGCATGGCGTCGTCCTTCCTGTCGATCGTCAGCGTGCGGATCGCGTCCCAGGTCTCGGCGGCCTCTTCACGGACACGCTCGGCGTGGCGATCGTCGCCGCACGCGGGAAGCAGAAACGCGACCAAGCCAGCGAAGGCGAACGTGCGGAGGGATGCGGGAGGCATGGACATGGCAGATCTCCGTTGCGGGGTCACGGCGCGGGCGGGAGCCGATAAGCTCGAGCCTTGGTCACCTGCTGCCCCGGGCCGCAAAGTGGGTGCCAGAACGCCCGACACCATTTCGCAGCGGGCGCCGCGCGCATCCGGACCGTGCACGCACGGCACACCAGGCGTCGGCATGCGGGTTGCGCACGTGCGCGGAACGCTGGCAGCCGCGCCGCCGACGGATGCAGCGCCTCCCCGGACGTTCGGCGGTAGGAGATCCCTCCCATGTCCCGCCACCTGATCTTCGCGTTCATCGCGCTCTTCGCGGCGTGTGCTCTCGGTGCCGACGCCGTCGCGCAGCCCGAGGACGACTCACCGCCGCCCGCAGGCGTGGAACCCGGAAACGACCCGGGTCTCCAGGATCCGGGCGCTCCGGAATCGGATCCCCTGGATCTCCCCGCGGAGGCGAGCCCTCCGGCCGCGCCGGAATCGGATCCACTCGATCTCCCCTCGGAGGCGAGCTATCCGGCCGCGCCGGATGAAGCCGGTGCCGTCGAGACGGAGCCGCTGACGGCCGACGGACCCTGCGGCGTCCCTGCGCACGTTGGGCCCACGAACGCCATGGAGCCCGCAAGCGCCATGGGGCCGGTCAACGACATGCTCTGTCGTCAGTACCTTCCGTGCCGCTGCGAGGTGCAGTCGCAGGTCGTCGAGATCCCGGCGTGCCTCGGAACGCGTCGCGTCCCGCAGTACGAAGAGGTCGAGGTCCCGTGCATGGCGGTCCGTCGTGTACCGCAGGTCCAGACGGTCGAGATTCCCGTGTGGAAGACCCGCAACGTGCCCGTGATGACGACACGTCGCGTTCCGCGCTACGAGAACGTCGAGGTTCCCTGCTACGCGACGCGGCAGGTGCCCCAGTACGAGTCCGTGGAGATTCCCGTGTGGAAGACCCGCGAAGTGCCGATCCTGGTGAACCGCTCCGTTCCCCAGACCCGCATGGTCTGTGACGAGTGCACGGGCGAGATGGAGCTGGTCGTCTGCGGCTACACGACCGAGCAGGTCCCGTGCGGGACCCGCACCGAGCGCTACCAAGACGGCGTGCGTACCGAGCAGCGCCTCGTCGGCTACCGGGCGGAGAGGTACCAGAACGGCACGCGCACCGAGCGGCGTCTGGCGGGCTACGACACGGAGCAGGTCCAGTGCGGTGTGCGCACGGAGCGCTACCAAGACGGCGTCCGTACCGAGCAGCGCATCTGCGGCTACACATCCGAGGTCTACCAGGACGGTACGCGCACGGAGCGCCGCCTCGTCGGCTACGACACCGAGAGCTACGTGATCCGGCCCGCCACGACGCGTGTCGTCACGCGGCGCGTGGTGCTGCCGGCGCAGTGGGTCACCGTGGCGCCCGACGGCCAGGCCGAGCTCGCAGAGCCGAAGCAGGGCACGACGCAGGTGATGTCCCAGTCCGAGTACGCACGGGCCGCGCGGCTGGCTCTTCGCTAGCGTGGGCTGGAACGTGTTCCGTAGCGAGGGCGCCCGTGGCGTTGGTGGAGGCCCGGCGGTCGCAGCCGGTGGGCTCCCCGTAGCTCCCGAGGCGCCCTTGCTGTCTGACCAGGCTATCGTGGGCCGCGCTCACGAACCGAGGAGGGGGCGTCCCCGAGCGTCCTTGCGCCGGTTCGCGGAGCGCGGCCCGCTCGATGCCGGCGGTGGACCATCCGCCGACGCGGGCACCAGCCCCCTGGCAAGGCAGCCGACGCGGGAAGAGAGGCTCCAAGCCCGCCTGTACCGGCTGTTCGACGCCGACGCGGAGCCCATCGTGGCGTTCCTGCGCTGGCTCGCGCACGCACGAAGCCTTCCGCTACGTCCGCGCCTGTTGGATGTCGGCTGCGGCACGGGCCGCTTGCTCGTGCCCCTGGCGCGTAGAGGTTGGCAGGTGACGGGGATGGAGCCGCATCCGGGCTTCCTGGAGCTGGCCCGACGCGAAGTGCGCCATGTCGAAGCAGCAAGCGTCCAGGCCGGTGGCTTTGCCGAGATCGCGGCCCCTCGCTCGCAGGACATGGTCGTGGCCGTCAACGGACCCTTTGCCTACTTGCGCACGCGCGCCGAGCAGCGCGATGCCTTGCGGCGCATCCACCGGGTGCTGCGGCCCGGCGGGGTCCTGTTTCTCGAGGTGGCCGACTTGCCTCGTCTCGTGCGGGAGCGCAGCGCGACGGGACATCGCGAGCGACGCGGGCGCGGACCGCAGGCAATCGTGCGCACCACCTGCGCGCGCGTCGGCGGACGTGCTCGCCATCTCGTCCTGGAGGACTGCTACGAGCGCTCCGGACGGCCCGTGGCGCACCAGCGCCACGAGCTGCGCATCTTGCGCGCCCGCGACCTCACCCGGTTGCTGACGCGGGCGGGCTTCTCGGAGCTCGAGCTCCATCACGACTACGCATCGCGCTCGGACGACGCGACGCACGGGAGTCACATCCTGGTCAGTGCCGTTCGTTCGCGAAGCATCTAGGAGACTGGACATGACGCCGACGACCTGTGCCCACGGCAGCTGCACGTGCCTCCCGGAGGCGGGGACGCTCTACTGCTCGACGTGGTGCGAGATCAACAACCAGGCGGTGCCGTGCCGATGCGGCCACGAGGGTTGCGGCGGGGCCGGGCCGTCCGGGCCCGAGGCACGGGGCGACCTCGCCCTGCACCCGGACGGGCCTCCCGTCCGGATCGAGCACGGCCAGGGCTGACGCCGGGCGGCCTTCCGCTTGGCCGCTCGCTTGCAGGGCGTCGGTCGAAAGGAGGTCGCATGACCCAGCGCAGTCCCAAGCCGAGCCACCCGGAGGCGAAGGGCCCCGCGTCTGCGCCTGGCGAGCAAGCCAAGCCGTTGGCGGCGAGCGGTTCCCCGTCCGACATCTGGAGGGGCCGCTGGCCCGAGGTGCGCGGCAAGATCCGCGCGGCGTGGAGCCGACTCGGCGACCGCGAGCTGGACCAGGTCGCGGGCCACCGCGACCAGCTGATCGACCAGATCGCACAGCGGACCGGAGCCGACCGCGGCGAGGTCACGAGTCGCATCCACCAGATCGAACGCGAGGTCGTTCGCACGTGACGTGATCCGGGCTGCGCCGTGCGTGCTCCGGGCGGCGCGGCCCACTTCCATCGCTTCCGCACTTGCCCGACGGCGCGCCGCTGGTGTGTTCCGATCGGCACCCAGGGAGGCCGTACCACCATGTCAGGAACGCCCACCCGCTCGACGCTCTGGGCGCGATTGCGCCGACTGTTCGGCTTGACCGGCTCACGGAAGCCGGACGAGGACGCCGATGCCCACCAAGCCGAGGTTCCGGGCGCGGGCCCCTTGCATCCCGACACCATGGACCTGGCCCCCGACTGTCCCACGTGCCATGGAGCTCGCGTCGTCGTCGTCCCCGAGCCGGAAGGGGGCAAGACGATCGCCCCCTGTCCGGAGTGCGCGCCCAACGACGCCCTCGGCGGCTGAGCCCGTACGGAGGCGGGGATTTCTTCCGCAACTTGCCGCCCTGCGCTTCGGCATGCGGAAGTGCCCGTCGGCAAGTTGCGGAAGAATTCCCCGCCCCCGTATCGCTCGGGGGCTGAGCTGCCCTCCTGCTCAGGCTCGGCGCAGCACCACCGCGGCGGCGGGTTCCAGGACGCGGAACGTGAACGACGCCAGGAGGTACAGCTCGACGTGGTCGCGATCGTGGGCCGCGTAGCCGATCGCGTGATCCTGGCCCAGCGCAAGCCGGAAGTCGCCACCGCGTAGCGACACGAGCACGCCGCCCTCGAGCACGGGCGCCCAAGCGGGCGGGTGCTCGATCAGCTGTTCGATGCGGCGGCGTATCGGATACCCGTCCTCGGCGCCGCGCGCGACGTCGCGGAACGGCCCGGGTCCAAGCGCCAGTCCGTAGGGGCCTCCGATTCCCGCTTCCCGGAGCGTTTCGGTCGCCTGCGTCACGACGTCCGGCCACGCGTCGGGCGTGGACCCCACGGCGATCGGATCGTGGGGCGTGGCGGCGCAAAGCCCCTGGATGCCAGCGCCGGTGAAGCCGTGGAACAAGGCCGTGTCTTCGGCGCGCGCCATGCGCTCGGCAGCGGCTTCGACCGGCCGGAGATCCGGCGCATCGAGCCCCGCGGCGATGCGATCCAGCTCGCCGCGGTCCAGCGCGATGGACGTACGCAGTTCCACGAGAGGCTGCACCTCCCGCACCGCCGCGTCCACGCCCTCGCACGGAGGCTCGGGACAGGCCTCGGCGCGACCCAGGTTCTCCGCTGCATGCTCCCACCCAGCCGGTCCCGTGACGTCGACCAAGGTGCGTCCCGCGAGGTTGACTTCGAGAACGCGCCGTGCCTCCTCGTCGATCATCCGCCACGCGGCCGGCAGGAGGGGGGCCAAGCTGCGTCGTAGCAGATCCATCGTCAACGCTCCCCGAACGGCCCGAGGCCGCGGGCAACGGCCCCGGCCTCGGGCTCGCTCCATGTCTCCCCACCCGCGTCATGCGGCGCCCGGATCGGCCCCTCCTGGAAGAGGATGTCGCGGGCCATGCGATCGAGGGTGGGAAGTCGTCGCCGCAACCACTCCAAGCACATCATCGCGTGTTCCATCTCCTCCTCCATGTTGTGGAGCAGGATGCCCGCCAAGTCCTCGTCCTGGCAGGCCTCGGCGCGCTGCTTGTACCAGTCGACGGCCTCGAGCTCCTCGATGAGGCTGACGATGGCACGATGGATGTCGCGCGTCGCCGGCGACAAGTCGCTCGCGGGCTCGTGGTAGTCCGTGCCGGAGCCGGGCATGGGCTTGCCTCCTGATGTCGCTAGGGTGCGCTCGCCGACTTGACGTCCAGCTCGTTGCGGACGTAGGTCGCGCCCGCATCCAGGGCGTTCTCGCGCGCGGCCAGTCGCTCCGGCCAGCTGTCGACCGTGCCAGTGAGCGTGGCCACGCCGTCGGACACCTCGATGGTCACCTGTTCGGACGTGACGAAGGGGCTCCAGCGGAGCTCGCTGCGGATCGCGTCGCGCAGCTCGGCGTCGGAGCGCAGGGTTCGGATCGGTTCGTGGCCCAGGTCGTACCAGTCGCACGAACACAGGGTCCAGTCGTCCACGTAGGGACTGTAGGCGTACGGCAAGTCCCGCACGACCAGCCGGTTGGCGATGCGCTTGACGCCCTTGACGCGCGAGGCGACGTCATCCGCCTCTCCCTTCTCGAACAGCGAGTCGACGACGCCGGACATGTGGACCACGCCACCGCGGACGCGAACGGCAATGTCCTGCCCGGCCAAGAAGGCGTCTCGGCGGATGGCCTCCCGGACGGCCATCAGGATCTCCGCGTCCGGGACCTCCTCGGGCTGCACGCGAAGATGGTTGACCACGCGATGCACGCCCACGGTGTGACGGGCGACTTGCTCCGCGACACGGAGCGCCTTCACGTTGTCCACATGACCGCGGAGCGTGACCGTTCCATCGCCCTCGGCGTCGATCTCCACGTCGAACGGCTGGACGCGAGGATCCTGCGCAAGGGCCGCTTGGAGGGCGCCCTCGAGCTCCTCCGGGGACTTGAGCACGTACTTCTCGCCGCGCAGATCGGGGTTGCGCGCCCAGAGCTCGACCTTGAGCTGGGAGTCGTCGACGGCATTCACGCCGGCCGTCCACGCCATCGTGCGGACGATGCGCTTCTCGGCCGCGCTTCCGACGGTCCCCTTCACGCGGACCAGCCCGCCTTCCGCCGACACCTCGACGAGCGCGTCGTCCACGCGGGCGTCCCAGCGGAGCGCCTGTTCGATCTCCCGCTGGATCTCGCCGTCGGGTCGCACCTGGGCGAGCTCCACGACGATGTCATTCTGGAGGTCCGTGACGCCGCGCACGCCCTTCGCGACGCGCTCGGCCAAGCGCTGTTCGTGCCAGGAGTCGACGGTTCCTGCCAGCGTCACGCGGCCCCCGTTGACGCTGACCTTGACCTCGTAGTCGTCCGTGGCCGGATCGACGAGGAACGCGTGGTGGATGTCGGCCCGGATCTCGTCGTCGGATCGATCCTCGGCAGCTTCCACCTGGATCCGATTGAGGACGGCGCGGACGCCCTTGACCGTCTCCGCGATGCGCACGGCCCGTTCGCGGGCGAGCAGGTTGTCCACGGAGCCCGTCAGGGTGACGATCCCCTCCGACGTGCTGATGTCGATGTCGTCGAAGGGCACCGCCCGGTCGGAGATGAGCTCGCGTTCGAGGGCTTGCGTCGTGGCGGAATCGCTCGGCTCGGCGAAGGCCGCGCCGACGGGCAGCGCGAGGGCCGTGACCAGAAGGGCGATGCGAAGTGACATGGGGGAGCTCCTGCGTCCTCGGAATGGGGCGCCGCGACCCTTCGAGGAGGAAGCAGGTCGCGAGCTGGCCATCGGGCTGCGGAAGCTCCGCAGGTGGCCGATCCGTTGATGAACCCCGCGATCCGCATGCCAGTCGGGCCGCGCACCGCGGGACCTGCCCGGACGTCCCTTGAGACGTGCGTGGAACGGCGTCAGCGCGGTCGCCAGCTCTTCGGCGTCCACCGCGTCGGCTGGAGGCGAGGGCTCCGATTCGGTTGGCGACCCATGCTCTCGTGATCGCCGGTGGCGCCAGCCTTGCCTCCTTGAAGGGAACCCGCTTCGGCACGTGCGACGCCGGAGAGGGCGGGCGGATCGCCGCTTGGTGGTTCGGAGAGGGTCAGTGACGGAACACGGCGGCCAGCGGAGCGGCGTCGGGCACGTCCTCATCGGGCACGGCGTACACGGTGCCACCATGCTGGAGCGTCTGGACCGCCACGACATCCAGGAGATCGCGATCGAAGGGCTGTCGCGTCTCGTGGACTTGCACGAACGGTGCAGGTTCCGCGTCGGATCGGGCCGACGTGTCGATGCGGCCCCAGAGGTTCTTGCCCGCGGGAAGGAACACGGTGTCGATCCGTCCGTGGAACGCGGCGGGCACGCAGGTCTCGAGGCGGTTGCCCGTTCGCCCGGTGCCGTGGAGGCCGCGGTACCTGGCCAGGGCCTCGTCCTGCGACTTCCGGAAGTGGGGCTCCACGATCTGCCAAGCACGATCGTGCAGCTCCGCATCCGTCAGCTCGTCGACGTTGCCATCGACGCCCGTGGCGTGGAGGCGCGGCAGCTTGCTCACGTCGGCATAGCGCCTCCGTAGTCGCTCGACGCCAGCGAGCAGGATGGGCGCCTGTTCGCCCAGGAGCAGGTCCTGCAGGCCCTTGTCCACCTTCCTGCAGAAGCGATCGAGGCGGGATCCCTCACCGTCGGCCTTGGCGCCGTGCCCGTGGAAGATGGCATCGCGCCGCCTTGGCTGGGAGGTGTGGTGCTGCAGCTCCCGCTCCGGATCATCCATCCACAGGGCTTCCTTCAAGCTGGTCGGCACCTGGGGCAGCGGCACGCGCTCGACCCCTTCGCGTGTTCCCTGCAGGAGGCGTACGTCGTTCTCGCTGAGAGCGAGCACGAAGAAGCGCCCATTCCCGCTCAGGAGCGGCAGGAGAGGCTTCACGTGGAACCGGGCATCCACCACCGCCAGCGGCTCGAAGGTCAGCGGAACCCGGAGCTCGCGGACGAAGTCGCGGGCGCCCAGGAACAGGGCCAGCCCATCGCTCTGGTGCTGCCAGTAGTCCTCGTCCTCGAGAAGCCGGTCGGCCGGCGCCAGGACGGCCACGGCGTCGCTGGGGCGCGCCAGGTGTTGCTCCAGGCGCTCCCGCGCTTCGGCCAGGACGTTCTTGAACTGGATCCGGTTCTCGCGCGTCTTGGCTCCGGCCCGCTGCATGGGCGCGTAGAGCGACACGCAGGGCCCGGGGGGCGAGTCGATGAGAGCCGCGAGGTCAGCGGGAGCAAGCGAAGCCATGCGTGGTCTCCTGGGACGTCTCCCGTCGGCACCGCAAGCGACGTGCCCGCCTCGTCGCAACCTCGGCGCAGACCCACCCCACGGGCCTTGCGGAGGTACAGCCTCCGACGCGAGGCGACCAGGTCGCGCACGGTGTCGACATCGATTCGTGTCATGAGGGGCCTCGCCCCCCGCGGGATCCGCCTGCCTGTGTGGTGCCCGTGCGTGGCCCCATCGCAAGGAGCATCACCGCATCTGGTCGGCCGTTTGCGGGGAGCAACCCAGGAGGTCACCTGCCATGGCACACGTGCCCGACGACGTCGTCTTGATCACCGGGGCCAGCGGCCTGCTCGGCTCGGCCATCGCAGCGGACCTGGCCAAGGACCACGTGGTCATCGGACTCGATCGGGATGCACCGCCCGAAGGCTGGAAGGGAGCGCACCTCGTCCGCGTCGACATGACCGACCCGGAAGGCCTCCGGGATGCCCTGCTGGCCGTCGAGCAGCTCGCCGGCACCCGCTTGGCCAGCGTGATCCATCTCGCGGCGTACTACGACTTCTCGGGCGAAGACAGCCCCCTGTACGACAAGCTCACGGTCGAAGGCACGCGGCATCTTATCCGTCAGCTGCGCGCGAAGTTCAGCGTGGAGCAGCTCGTCTTCTCGAGCAGCATGTTGGTCATGAAGCCCGCGGTGCGGGGGCAGCTGATCCGTGAGGAAGCGCCCACGCAGGCAGAGTGGGCCTACCCGCGCAGCAAGCTGGACGCCGAGGAGGTGGTCCGGGTCGAGCGGGGGGAGATCCCCGGCGTGATCCTCCGGATCGCCGGCGTCTACGACGACCACTGCTCCTCGATTCCCATCGCGCAGCAGATCCGTCGCATCTACGAGCGCGATCTCGAGAGCGTGTTCTTCCCGGGGAACGCGCACCATGGCCAGGCGTTCGTGCACGTGGACGACGTGGTCACGTGCGTGCGCCGCGTGGTCGAGCGACGAAGCGCGCTGGAGGGTCTCGAAGTGTTCCTCGTCGGTGAGTCCGACGTCATGTCCTACGGCGAGCTGCAGGATCGGATCGGCGCGCTCGTCCACGGCCGGGAGTGGCCAAGCATCCGCATCCCCTCCTCGCTCGCCAAGGCCGGGGCGTGGATCAAGAGCAAGCTCGTTCCCGGGAGCTTCATCAAGCCCTGGATGGTCGACCAGGCCGATGCCCACTACCCAATCTCCATCGAGCGTGCCCGCGAGCGGCTCGGCTGGGTGCCGCGGCATCGCTTGCGCGAGCGCCTGGGGACGATCGTCCGCAACCTCCAGCTGGATCCGGACGCCTGGTACGAAGCGAACGGCCTGGAGCCCGCGGCGGCGGCCGCGACCGACGAGGAATGAGCGCGACGCCGGACCTCGACGCCCATGCGCCGCCGTGGTCGTACAACCCCTCCTCATGGCGGCAGCGCATTCCCATCTGCGTGCTGGCCGGCGTGGCCACGGCGATCGCCGGCTACATGGCCTGCTACCAGTGGGGGTTGATCTCGACGGTCTGGGACCCCGTGTTCGGCAAGCAGACGCGGGGCGTCCTGGACTCCGAGGTCGCCGGCACCATGGATGCGTGGTTGCGATTCCCGGACGCGGCCCTCGGAGCGTTCGCCTACCTGGGCGACCTCGTGTTCGGGCTCGCCGGGTCGACGCGCCGCTGGCAGTACCGACCCTGGCTCGTGATCATCTTCGGCATCGACGTGATCCCGTTGGGCATCGTGAGCGCCGTGCTCGTGGTCCTGCAGGGCTTCGTCGTCGGCCAGTGGTGCTTCCTCTGCCTCGTCACGGCCGTCATCTCGCTGGTCCTGGTCGTGATGGCGTATGACGAGGTCTACGCGTCGATCCGCTTCCTGCAGAGGGTCTGGCGGCGGACGAAGAGCCGCCGGGTCCTGTGGGACGTCTTCTGGGGTCGGCCCCATCCAGCGGCAGACGCCGTCGCCCTCGAGACGAACGGTACGCCCTGGTGTGGCCGCGCGTCTGCGAGCTCGTGCTGGCGGCCTGGCTCGCGGCCAGCCCCCTCGTGTTCGCGCGCTCTCCGGGGCCGGCGGCGTGTGGGCACGATCTCCTGTGTGCAGCGGCAATCGCCCTTGCGGCCGGGCTGTCCTTCCATGCTCGCCTACGCCGTGCCCACCTTCTGGAGCTGCTCGTGGCGGGCTGGCTCGTCGTCCACGGCTACCTGGAGTCCGCTGGGCTTCCGCGTCCTGGCGCGGCGCAGAACCATCTGGCGATCGGGCTGACGCTTCTCCTTCTCGCCGTGCTCCCGAGCGATGCATCGCAGCCCCCCGCCTGGAGGCGTCGCGACGGGGCGGGCGGACCGGCCGCACACCCGCAGGGCGGAGCCGGAGGCTCCGATCCGTAGCCTGCCGGCGCCGCAAGACGCGCTTCCAGGCCCAGCGCGGGACGGCGCTGACGGCACGCGGGTTGCGGATTGGCAACCATGACCGACCGCAAGCCCCCGCGCCGCTCGATCGGGCATATCGCCGCGCGTCTCGAGCAGCATACCGGCCAGGACATGGAGCACGAGAGCACCGTGCGCGTGCCGGTGGAGCGCACCGGCGAGATCTGGGAGGTCGGCGTCCACGTGTTCCGCGAGGTCGGCCCGTCACCTCGCCGCACGTGGTACGCCTGGCGCATGCCCCAGGACGATCAAGTGCTCCTGTGCGCGGTCGCCGCGAGCAAGAGCGTCAAGACGCCGCAGCAGGCCGTCCAGGCAGGCATCAGCGCCATGGCGCGGGATCCGGACACCCCTTGATGCGGTCACCGGCCCGCCCCCCTCGTCGATCGGTTCGGCAGGCGCAGCACGGTCCCCCCAGCTGCGAACAGGAGGCCCCATGACGACCATCGAGGAGCACGTCGACGTGGAGGTGCCGGCCGCGAGTGCCTACGCCCAGTGGACGCAGTTCGAAGACATGCCGGACTACCTGGATCACGTGAGGAGCGTCGAGCAGGTCGACGACAGGCATCTACGCTGGACCCTGCGCACGTCCGACCGCCTCTGGGAGGGCTCCGCCGAGATCACGGAGCAGATTCCCGACAAGCGCATCGCCTGGGTGAGCCAGTCCGGGATTCCCAACGCTGGCTGCGTGACGTTCCACCGGCTATCCGACGATGCGTGCCGCGTGATGCTGCAGATGGAGATCGACGCGGCGGAGGTGCCGGGAAGCAGCGCCAACCCCGCCGAGCGCATCTCGGATCACGTCGCCGCCCACCTCACGCAGTTCAAGGGCTTCCTCGAGTCGCGCGACGCACCCACCGGGCGCTGGTCCGGTAGCATCCCGTCGCCTGACGAACGCACGACGTCGTAGGCAGGCGTTCGTCAGCGGTAGTCTTCCTTGCGCAGCCCGTGCGCTCGCATCTTCGTGTAGAGGGAGCGAGGGACGATGCCCGCCCGACTCGCGGTCTCGCCGATGCGTCCCTTGGTTCGACCCAGGAGCCGGTGCAAGTAGGCGCGCTCGAAGTGCCGCACCAACGTTCGGCGCGCCTCCGCAAGCGGCAAGCCCAGCCACTCCTCGCTCCAGGCCCCCTCCGGGACCGGAGCCCGCGAGCTCGTTCGGTCGCCGTCGTGCGACATGGAGGGGGGCAGCTCGCGTAGACGGATGGCGGAGGAGCGTGCCAACAACACGGCGCGCTCGACCACGTTCAGCAGCTCGCGTACGTTGCCCGGCCAGTCATGGGCCATCAGGGCCTCGTGGGCGCGCTGCGTCACGGATCTCACGTGGGGCCGGGCGTGCTCCTCGGCCAGGCGACGCAGCGCACGCCCGACGATCTCGGGGATGTCCTCGGCCCGCTCCCGCAAGGGGGGAACCTCGAGCGGGACGACGTTGAGCCGGTACCAGAGATCCTCGCGGAATCGGCCTTCGCGCACCTCGCGCTGCAAGTCCCGGTTCGTGGCGGCCATGATGCGGCAGTCCACATGGACGACGCGATCGCTCCCCAGCGGTCGCACTTCGCGACTCTGGAGGACCGCGAGCAGCTTGGCCTGCAGGTGCAGCGGAAGCTCACCGATCTCATCGAGGAACAGCGTCCCCTTGGCGGCCTCGACGAACCGTCCCTGGCGGGCCTTCAGGGCGCCGGTAAAGGCGCCCGCCGTGTGCCCGAACAGCTCGCCCTCGAGCAGGTTCTCGGGCAGCGCCGCGCAGCTCACCGAAACGAAGGCGCCGGTCTGGAGGCGGCTCTCCTCGTGGATGGCGCGCGCGAGATGCTCCTTGCCGACGCCCGTCTCGCCCGTGATCAGGAGCGAGGCCCGGCTGTCGGTCACGCGCCGGACCACGTCCATGAACTCCCGCATCTTGTGACTACGGGAGAGGAGCTCGGCGAAGCTGGGCTGCGCTGACGGATGCTGTCGTCGAGCGCGAAGGCTCGAGCGTGGGGGGGCGGCCTCCTCGAGGCCCAGCTCGCGGATCGCGTCGCCCAAGACCTCTTCGTCCGCGTCGCATGGCAGCACGCCAGCGGCGCCGGCGGCCAGCAAGTTGGTGTGCTCCAAGGGCTCGATATCGTCATCGAGGATGATGATGGAGGGTGCATCCGGAGCCTGCGTGGCAGACGCGAGATCCTCGGCCGGGTGGTCGCCCAGCCGGCGGCGCTCCAGCACGACCAGCTCACCGCCCGTATGCAGGAGCGCGTCCAAGTCGTGCGAGGCATCGACGAGCGTCACGTCGATGTGGTGGGACTTGCAGTAGCTCGATAGACCGGATCGAAGTTCGTTGTGGGGCAGGGCAAGCGTGATCGTCGCGCGTCCCCCTGGCGTACCAGTCCGAGGGCGGGAACGGGCGCGCTGCAAGGCCATGGGCCCCACCGTAGCCCACCAGCCAGCGACGTGCCCCCACGAGGCGAGCGCGAGTCGGAACGAGGCGAGGAAGCGTGGCCTGGGGCCCCGGGTGAGCGCGCGTCCGTGGCTCTCGTCCACGCCTTGCGCCGGCACACGAGGCGCGCAGGCAACGGCACGCGGGTTGCGCGCACCGACAGCATGGCGCTTCGAGTCCGACCCCTGACGTTCAAGGTGCTCCTCGGTCAGCTCGTCGCCCTGTTGATCCTCCTCGCCGCCGGTCTTCTCCAGCCCTTCCTGTTGTTCCTGATCGTCGGGCTGGGCGCCATGGTGCTGTTCGTGGCGTGGCTGCTCGTCCCGCGCATGGCCAAGCCCGAGGAAACGTCCGTGGCGCCGGTCGACGATCCCCAGCGCCCCTCGGATCTCGTGCTCGAGGCGCGCGAGCGCCTGCTGGACGAGGCTCGTGACGAGTCGCCGACGGCGAAGTAGGACGGCGTAGGCCACGACACCTCGTGGGCATCGACTGCCGAAGGGTTGCCGTGCGGTTGCGTACGGGGGCGGAAGCGGGCAGGGCCGCCGGGGACGCTTGGCGTCGCCCCGCGGCCGTGCCCGGCCGGCCTACTGCTGCGAGTCGACCGTGTTCTTTCTCGTGCCATCGGCGACCTCGAGCTCGTTGCGTACGAAGATCGCGCCCCCGTCCACGGCGTTCTGGCGCGCGGCGTAGCGCTCCCACCAGCTGTCGACGGTCCCGCTGAGCGTCGCCACGCCGTCGGAGACCTCGACGGTGACCTGGTCCGAGCTCACGTAGGGACTCCACCAGAGCTCGCCAACGATCGCATCACGGATCTCGGAGTCGCTCTCGAGGCTCGCGCGTGGCGTGTGGTCCAGCACGTACCAGTCGTTGGTCCAGATGACCCAGTCGTCGACGTATGGACTGTACGCGTAGGGCAGATCCTCGACCTCGAGCTTGTTTGCGACCCGCTTGACGCCGTTGATGCGCGCCGCGACATCGTCGGCGTGGCCCTTCTCGAAGAACGTGTCTACCGTCCCCGAGAGATGGGCGACGCCGTCGTGGACGCGAACGGCCACCTCGTAGCCGTCCAGGTAGGGATCCCTCTGGATGGCGTCGCGAAGGCTCGTTGCGATCTCCGTGTCGGAACGCTCGGCCGGACGGACGCGCAAATGGTTGAGGACCGAGTGCACACCCACCGTGTGGAGCGCAACATCCTCGGCGGCCCGTAGCGCCTTGAGGTTGTCGACCGTGCCTCGCAGGGTGACCACGCCGGCGGGATCCGCGTCGGCCTCCACGTTGAACGAGTACACGCGAGGATCTTGGACCAAGGCCATGTCCAACGCGTCCTCGACCTTCGCCGGCTCCTTGAGCACGAACTTGTCGCCGCGCAGGTCGGGATCGCGGGCCCAGCCCTTGACCTTGAGCGCGGTGGCGTCCACCGCGCTGACACCGGAGGTCCAGGCCTCCGAGATGGCCAGGCGCCTCTCGGCGGCACTGCCCACGGTTCCGTCCAGCCGCACCTTGCCCTCCGTCACGGAAACGTCGATCAAGGCGTCGTCCACGAGAGCGTTCCAGCGCAGCGCCTTCTTGATCTCGGCGGAGATCTCGGAGTCCACGCGCATCGTCTCCCGGACGACGTGGATGTCGTTCTGGATGGACCTGACGCCCCGCACGCCCATGGCGACGCGTTCCGGGAGATCCCGCTCATGCCACGAGTCGACGGTTCCCGAGAGCGTGACGGCGCCCTGGGCCACGGCGACATCCACTTCGTAGGAGTCCGTGGCCGGATCATCCAGTAGCGCCCGATGGACATCGCGCTCGATCTCGGCATCCGACCGATCGGTGATGGGATCGATCGTGATGCGGTCGATGACGGCGCGGACGCCCTTGACGGTCTCCGCCACGCGGACGGCTCGCTCCTTGGCGAGCAGGTTGTCGACCGAGCCCGTCATCGTCACGATGCCCAGGGACGTGTCGACGTCGATGTCGTCGAAGGGGACGGCGCGATCCGAGAGGAGCTCGCGCTCCAGGGCCCTCGTGATCTTCGGATCCGTCAGCTTCGTGTCCGTGGGGTCGGCATGGGCCGCGGCGAGGGGGACGGCGAGCGCCCCCAGGATCAAGGCGATGTGTTTCAGCATGGGTCATTCTCCTGGGTTGTCGGTCTGGGTCGTGATCACACCGTCGCCGTGACAGGTGTGCATGGCCCCCACGCGGCATGCGGGCCGCCTGGGGCACACCACGCCGCGACCCCCGCGATCGGCATGCCAGCGCTGGCGTTCACCCCGGCGCCCGTGTCAGGCGCACACGCGCGCGCTTGTGGCGTCACGGCGGCGGGGCGCGTCCAACCGACTCCGATGGCCTCTGCTGGATCGGAGGTGCTGCGTCAGGTGCGGTGCTCAGGTCTCGAGGAGCAGGAACCAGTAGAAGGCCACGGCCACGAGCCCCGCCGCGCCGTGGATCGCGATCATCGGCACGGGAACCAGCAGCCCCCGGCGATGGCGCCACGCGAGCCAGAGACCCGCCACCGCGACGAGGAAGAACAGCAAGGCGCCAAGGCCCACGAGGCCTGGGCGTTCACCGTGGATCAGTCCGAACACGAGCGCTGCGAACCCCAGGAGCACGAGCGCGCCGTGGCCCATCACGAGGACCCGCGGCGGGTTGCTCCCGCGCACGATGCGGATCGCGAACAAGGCAAGGCCGCCCAGGGCCGCCAAGCTCATGAGGACTGCTGCGGCCACGGCCGGCCGGGTCAGGTCCAGTTCGCCAGGGAGGGGCATGCGGCCTCCGACATCTCCGGAGCGGACCTCCGGGCTCATCGTGCAGTCGGTGCTCCCTGCAAGCGGCCGACCAAACGCCCGATCCGCCCGTGGCAAGGGGAGTCGCGCCGTGGGCGGGGCACGCGAGGCCCAGGCGCCGACGCCGTGCAGATGCTGCGCCTCCGGAGGGCGGACCCTCGGAGGCCTGCTGCGGTCAGGTGCCCGCGGCCGGCCCGGCGACCTGATGGGCGCGAAGCAGGTAGAAGCCGGTCACCGTGACGGCGTAGATGACGAGCACGAGCACGGAGTCCAGCCCCAGGTTGCCCACGGACCGGTTGCGCCGCTCGACGATGCCGACGAGGTAGACCACCGTCACCACGATGCCCATGGCCGCGCCGAACAGAGCCGACGGGCCCGCGGCATCGAGGATCGGTCCGGGCCGGTAGGCTGCGTCGCAGAGGAAGAGGAGCAGAAGCATCACCGCATTGCTGCCGAAGATGTTGGCCACGGCCATCCGGTAGGCACCCAGGCGTACGGAGGTGAGCGTGGTGCTCAGCTCGGGCAGGGACGTGGTCGCCGCGATCAGGACGGCTCCGACGAAGCTGGAGCCCACGCCCGTCTGCTGGGCGAGAGCCTCGCCCGTGCCGGCGATCGCGTACCCGGCGACCAAGATGACGGCTGCGGCCAGGGCGAAGCCCTGGGCGGCCTCTCGACGGCTCGTGTCGTGCGCGGTTCGCTCGGCCGCCGCCGGTGGCGGCACGTCCGTGTCCGCCACGCTCCACTGCTCCGCGGCGCGCGAGCGCTTGAGCACGACCACGGACGCCACGTAGGCCGCCGCGATCAGCAAGCTGGAGGCTCCGACGCCCGCGTACGAGATCTGCTCGCCCAGCGCGAGGGCGGCCAGGGCCAGGGCGAGCAGGAGGATGAGCGTCAGCCCCTGCAGGAGGAGTCGCGTGTCGGGCGCGAAGAACGTGAGCGAACCCCCGCGAACCGTGAAGTCCGCCACGGCCAGGAGCGCCGTCTGGAGCACGACGCCGCCGAACAGGTTGTTCACCGCCATGGGGGCGTTGCCCATGCCCGCCGCCGTCAGGCTCGTGACGACCTCCGGCAGCTCGGTGGCGCCTGCCAGGAGCACGGCGCCCACCAGGGCTTGGTTCCACCCGGCGGCCCGGGCGAGCTGGTCCGCGCGCGTCGCCAAGCGCGTTCCGGCCAGCCACACCGCTCCTGCGGCCACGGTGAACACCACCAGGTTGGCGAGGAGGGGAACTGCGAGGAAGTCGATCGTGGGCAGGGGGTACCCCGAAACAGTGTCACGCAACTCGCTTGCCATCCGGCAGCTTGGCGCGCGGATGTCGGAACGCGCTTCGCAGGGGTGCCGTACAGACCCCGCGACAGGAGGACCACATGGCCAACACGTCGACACCCCAGTCCGAGCAGCGCGAGAAGTCGCCCGCCGAGGCAAAGCGCTCGGACGTGGATCCGGCCTACATCCCCCTCGCTTCCGAGGGGCCCGAGGGGCCCGAGGCCACCCAGTCCAAGCCCGGCCTCGTCCCGCAGCGCAGTGGCGCCCTTCCGCGGTACTTTTCCGGCTGGATCGTCACGCTCGCGATCGGCGTCTTCGTCGTCGTACCGGTCCTGATGGGATCCCCGCTCCTCGGTGTCGCCCTGGGGGCCGCGCTCATGCTGGCGATCCTGTTCGTGCCGTGGAGCCGACGACGCCGGTAGGGTCTGTCCAAGAACACTCCGTCGCGAGGGTGCCGGGGCCGAAGCGAGCCACAGGCACGACGAGAATCCGGGCCGGAGGCGGTCTCCTGACCGTAGAGGACCCGGATTCGAGCTGGGACGTGGCGCAGCAAGAGACCCGGTGGCCGCAGCAGGAGGCGCTTTCGGACAGACCCTAGTCGAAGGTACCCGCCTCTCGCACCAGGCGGATCCAGGAGTAGCGAGGCGCGTTCCGTGTTGTGTGCCACGCGCTCATGGTCGACCAGAGTGCGTTCATCGTGGACACGGTGGGGACGTGCCGGTGCATGTGGAGCGCACTGTTCAAGACGGCGATGAACGCCGCGTTCTCCCAGTCCAAGCTGCGGATGCCCCCCTCGGCGAATGTCGACTCGAACCACTCCGCAACCTGCGCCCAGCGCCAAAGAGGAGACTGACTGCGCAGGCTGTGCTCAGGGGCGGGGAATCCTCCGGGCCCGCGCTCTCCTTGCGCGAGCTGCCGGATGCTCTCCCGCGTGCGTCCGACTCTCCGCGCGATCTCCGAGGCCGTCACCAGATCATCGGGCTCCACGCGAGCGACATCTACGCCGTCAATGGTCTCCACGTCGCTGATGGCGCTCAGGACGGCCTCAGGCAGCGATCTCGCGAGCCGGTCGAACTCCAAGAACCCGACCCCGTTGCGAATCCCCAAGACGGCGTCGTCGCATCCGGCCTCGAAGACTGCCGTCTCCAAGTGGTCGTCCAGCTCGCGCACGCCAGACAGCACGAGCGTGAAGTTGTGCGCCACGTCGCCATCTAGCGCATCCCGTGAGCTGTCACCCCGCTTGCCCATGGTCACTCCTTGCGTGGTCGCACCTGTCCACGACTCGTCGGATCTGTCGCGCGTGACGATCTGGATCGCGAGGCGTCGACCAGACGGACAGCTGGCAGTCGCCGCGCGAGCCGCCAGGACACCTGAGGCGTCCCCAGGCATGGCCCATTGACTCCGTAAGGCTCCAGCCTCTGGCGGTCGCGTGCCTCACGGCCGCCTCGATCTCCTTGTTCGGGTGTCGGGCCACGAGCCGCGCCTCTCCAAGGCTACCCGGCTGTTGACAGATGTCAACACCTGAGGGCGGGTTGGTGCTCCAGATGCCGCCTGTGCGGCCAGGGTGTCCACGCGCCGGTCCTCGTCGGGGTGACGCCGCGGCCGAGATGCGACGTGCTTCTCCGCCGACGCCTATTTGGCCGCCGTCCCTGCCTCGGCTTCGGGCCGGGGAAGCTGCTCGAGCAGCAGCTCGAGCTCGGCGCGTTGCTCGGGCGTGATCCGCACGTACTGCGTGTTGGTCCCACTCAAGCGCTCGTTCCAGAACGTGTAGACGATGCGCGCACCGGGGGACCGATGGTCGGTCGTCCCCTCCAGCAGCGCCTCGACCATCGCGCGCACGGACGAGACGGGCTTGTCGCCCACGTGGAAGATGCCGTACCCGCGCTCGAGCAGGCCGATGCCCAGCGCCTTCGGGTCTTCGCCGGGGTGCAGGATGACCACGTGGACGTGATCCGGTAGCTCGAACGCCCGGCGCAGATCGTCCGTGACGTCCGCCACCTCGAGGCCCAGCACCTTCGATGTCGTCGCGCTGACGGCTGGCGTGATCGCCTCGGCCACCAGGCGGACGGCGTCGTCATCGTCTTCGATCGTCAGCTCGCGCTTGGCCCGCAGGTCGCGCGACGGAGCGCGAGCCGAGAGCGTGGCCTTGCCGTGCGACAGGTTCTCCAAGCGGAAGCGCCCGGCCTCGTCCGTGCGAACGCCTCGACGCAGGTTCCAGTCCGTGCCGTACTCGACGACCACGGGCACGTCGACGAGGGGATGTCCCCACGGGTCCACGACGGTGCCCGCCAGCGTGACGCCCCGGCTCATGGTCACGACCCAGGCACCACGTTCCTCGACCGGCACGTCCCCGGGATCGACGCGAAGAACGGCGTGGCCCTCCTTGTGGAACGTGATTGCCATCAGGCTCTCGAGACTCGACCACATGCCCTCGTTCAGCCCGACCTTGGGGTCCTCGGGAAACGGCCCCAGCGAGAAGCTGCCGTCCTCGGCGCTTGGCACCTGGCGCCTTCCGATGATGTGGTTGCGCCCGGACACGGTGACCGTGGTCGCGTAGTCGATCTGCACGCCGCCAAGCGGCGCACCGCCCTCATCTTGGACGTGGCCCTGGAGGTGGAAGCTGCGCCGCGCCCACACGATCACGTCGGTGACCGTGCCCAGCTTGGGGAGCGGCATGCCGTGGGGCGACTCCTCCTTCGCCCCGACGACTTTCGTGCGGAGCACGCTCCAGCCCGGAGTGTCCAGGGTGAACGCGTTCAGGTACCGGGGCGGGTCGCCCTCGACGACGAGCCGGAAGCGACCTCCTCCGAGCATCTCGGCCGGAAGGGATTCCGTCTTCGTGCTGAAGCCGGCCCGCTCGCCGGGGACGGCCACGCTGTGTCTGCCGACCACGTCGACGCCCTCCAGCGGCTCGTCGGTCGCCGCGTCCTTCAACACGCCCATCACCATGTAGCTCGTGGCGTCTGGCGCCGGGGCCTCCTCGTCCTCCGGCGTCGTCGGTGCGAGGTCTACGGCTTCCGGCTCCGGGAGGGGGGAGCCTCTCAGGGTGGGTGCCGCCGACCCTGCCGCGCCCTCGGGGGGCGATGCGAAGTGCGAGCCGTCGCCTTCGCGCGCGTCCGGCGCACTCACCCACACCCCGACGACGACGGCTCCAACGAGAAGGACCACCAGGGCGATGGCATTCGCTCGCGACACGTGCATGGCGCCGAGCATAGCGACGGCGTCCGGCGGCGACCGGTGCCGCAGCGGCTGCCGCCGCCGCCTGCGGCCCCTCTCGGTAGCTCCATGTGCCAGCGATGGCCAACAGCTCGTCTCGGTCATGTGTCGAGTTCGCTGGTCACTTCAGATAGTGACCAGTTCCATCGACAGATCTCGAGGAGCCTTTCGAGATCCCTGAAGTCAGGGCTTGGAGGGCGGGAGAGGCCGGCCGTCGCCTACCTCGACGGCCTCCTTCGGCTCGCCCTCGTGGTCCCCGCTGTCTCGCCGGTGGCGACAGGGCCTCGCAGGGCAGCAGGGCTCGGGCCCCACGGGCGAGCAGCTCCGGAGGCGGTTCCCAGGGCTCCTCGGCGGCCCCGCGCCTCGCGTACAGTCACGCTCCTGGAGAGGTGGCCATGAAGACGACGGGCGCCGCGCGGATCTTGGTTGCGGGGGCACTGCTGGTTGGGGCTGGAGCGTGGGCCCACGCGGGCGACCCGCCGAAGGCGCAGCCCACCGACCAGTACGTGAAGCTCCTCGAGGGCAAGCGCTTGGTCGAAGGGCGCGGCTTCGAGGGGGTCGTCGAGTTCGGCATGTCGCTCGCGCAGGTGAAGGAGCGTCTCGGCCCGGGCCGCGAGCCGGGTCAGCTGTGGCCAGGCTGGCACGTCTACGACAAGGGGCCGTGGAAGCTGTCGATCATCGTGCGGCCCGATCTGGAGCGCGGCCGCCAGCTGGATCGTGTCGAGGTCATGCTCCTCGAGGGCGCGAAGGCACCGGGCACGAGCTGCGGCGTCCACATCGGGGACAACATCGACAAGGTCGCGGAGGCCTACGGCAGGTCCCCCGTCCACTTCGAAGGCAAGATCGACAACCCCGACGACAAGCGCATGTTCTTCGTGTTCGGCAGCGAGGACGGGGAAGAGGTCACCGACTTCCCGGCGCGCATCAAGTTCGACATGACCGTGAGCATGGGCAACTACTACGCGGACCGCGGCGTCCTCGTCACGTTGGGCGACGAGGGCAAGGTCGACCGCGTCATCGCCTTCCTCAAGCCCGACCCCGTGCCCATTTGGCTGCGCGAGCAGCCTGATCCGCCCCGGCCTTGGCTGACGGTGTTCCAGGAAGGCGTGGCCAAGCCGCGGTTCGAACAGCCGGACGCCGAAGCGGAAGCACGCGGCCTGCTGCAGCTACCGCCTCCGCCCGAGGTCAACCCGATCATGCTGTCCGACCTCTCGCTGCCCATCCCGCTGGGCTGGCGCGACGAGGGTGATGTCTGGGTTTCGCCCGACGGCGCCGAGCGGCTGAGCGTCGAGCGGGAGGTGCCCGAACCGGGCGAGGCCCCGGCCGAGTGGTTCGACTACGTGGCCTCCTTCACCACCGGCATCCTGACCGATCCCGCCCAGCGCAACGTGCCCGAGGCCCTCCTGAAGGAGATCGGCGCGTCCGCCGGACGCACCTACCACTTCCAGGCGCCCGTCGCCGATGGCGAAAGCTGTCCCCTGCGCACCTGGGTCCTCCTGCTCGCCCAGGGCGAGCAGTACTGGCGCATCAGCATCTCGCGTCGTGTCGAGAGCGACTACCCGAGCCCCGACGGCATGGAACTGGCAAGGCGCGTGTTCCGTGGGATCCGGATCACGCCGTAGCGACGCGCGCCCTCAGAGCCTGAGAGGAAATCTCAGGCTCGGGCGTCGGCCTGCCTTGGCAGGCCGCGCCCGATGGCACCTGAGAGGCTGAGCCTGCACTTCTGCTCAGCCTCTCAGTAGGTGCCGATCTCCTCGGGCCTGACCCCCAGGCGGCGAGCGATCGTGCGTAGCGTCGCGGCGCGCGGCGCGTCAACCTCGCCGCGCTCGATGCGGGCCAGCGTCTTGGCACTCAGGCCGGGGAAGCCGTCGCGCGGGACGCGCTTGAAACGCCGGAGGCGCCGGAGACATCCGCCGAACGAGGCGTCCGCGTCGACGCGACGGGCGTTCGCCCGTCGCCGGTACGCGGCATCGCGCTCGAGAAGCAAGGCCTCGAACGCGATCTCGTACCCGCCGAGCGCGATCGTCTGCCCGCTGTCGCGAAGCTGCAGCCGGCGGGGGTCCAAGGCGGCTTGCTCGCCAGCGGCCGCAAGGGACCTCACGGAAGCCACCAGCACCGAGAAGTCGCCTCGGTGCAGAACCAGGTGATCGCCACGGCCATCGACACTCGCCGCGATGCAGTAGTCCTCCGGGTGATCGGAGCCAAGGACCTCCAAGAGCTCGTCCGGGCCCAGGCATGTCTGCGTACGGGGGACGATCGCCGCGAAGGCGGCGCGCAGGGATGAGAGCGCCTCCACGTCGATCTCGCACTCCAGCAAGAGTCGCGCGTGGGGACGCATGCTGGGGTGCGTAGAGAGGGCCTGGAGGAGCCACGCTGCGGACTCCTTGTGGGGCACCACCCAGAGCTGCCGCTGCCCGGCCTGGGCCAACGCCTGGCGGACCGCCTCGGCCTGACCCAACCGGTGGGATGCGAGCCGTGCCCACCCATGCTTGCGGCGCGCGCGCGCACGGTCGACGAGCACGAGCTCGATGGCGGGTCCAGCCTTCACACGGGGTTCTCCGGGTACATGCGGTTCCAAGCCCGCGTGAGCTTCGGGCGCGCCCGGCGCACTTCGTCCAGGAGTGCGCCCGGTACCAGGCTCGGGTCCGGGCTGACGTCGAGGAAGCGAAGGTCACGCAGGCTCACGCGCCAGCATGAGATGCGTCGGAGCACGGAGACGTGCGGCGTCTCGCATCGCTCCCGGTCGCGGATCTTCACCTTCCACCCCTGCGCGACCAGGTCGGGTGACAGGGAGAGGGAGTACGCCACGGACCTCCGGGCGCGGAGCCATGATGTCCCATCTGAAAGACATGTCAATGGGGACATCCCACGTGGCATGCGGTCACGCCTTCCCCAACGCCTCGCGGCCACGGCAGCCGCGGTCACACGCCGGGCGACCCCCCGGACGCGATCGTCCCTCCCGGGCAGAGGTCGGCCCTCGCGGCCTCCAGCAGCGCCGTGGGGCTGTCGACGGGAATCACCCGCGCGCCGGAGAAGAGGTGGAACCACCCGCGGTAGGCGTCGGCGTCCACCTCCCAGCCGCCGCGGGCGTACACGACGTTTGTGCCGCCGAACCAGCTGGCCAGGTACGACGAGCCGCCGACGACCGAGACGAAGTGGCGGCAGCCGGCCATGACGCGAAGCTGCAGCTCGTTGAAGGTCAGGTCGGGATGCCGGGCGTGCAGGTCCTGGATCCGCAGCACGTCGGGGTGGCGGCGCGCCAGCAGCTCGAGGTCGCCGGGCTCGCCTACCTCCTGGTGGTCGTTGACGATGTCGCCCGCGCGCGGCCGGTTGTAGACCACCTGGAAGTGGGGCGTCAGCAGCGCGACGAGCTCCAGCAACAGGTCGTTGGGGATCGCGTTGCGCTGCCCGGGATCGGTCAGGTAGTCCTCGACCGACGTCTTGTTGCAGATCACGCAGGTGGGCTTGTCGAAGCGGAAGCGCTCGTCGGCGAAGCGCTCGGCGTAGGGCGGCGGCACCCAGCGGCCCGTGTCGAGCGTCCGGGGGAAGCAGCGCAGGTCGAAGGTCTCGCGGCCGATCGGCTGCGTGGGGTACTCGGTCGTGGGCACGTAGCGCCGCGGTTCGGCGCGTTCCTCGTGGTGGGGGGAGAACCAGTAGAGGCAGCTCGTGTCGCGCGTGCTGATCGTCCGCTCGAGCCGCCCCTGCTGGTGCAGGTGGTAGGCGTAGGGGACCACCGCCTGCATCTCGAAGGCGAACTCGCCGAGGTACTTCGTGCCGTGGGCAAGGACCTCGTGGCAGGGCACGTCGAGGGCTTGCGCGAGGCGCGGCACCACGTCGAGGCCCTTGGTCGCGTAGCACGC
Organism: Planctomycetota bacterium; assembly: GCA_050248855.1. Taxonomy (GTDB): domain Bacteria; phylum Planctomycetota; class PLA2; order PLA2; family JAEUHO01; genus JACKGW01. Next base: position 112,095 of record JBFWRP010000002.1, read on the forward strand.
CACGCCGTGCACGCGGCCTGCGCGGACGTCGCGGCACACCGCGGGCACCCAGAGCAGCGCGCTGCGCGCGGCAAAGGGGGTACGCAGGCACGCACGGAGCAAGGCGACGCGGTGTCCCCAGGGCACGGGCCCCACGAGCCAACGCGGCAGGCTGGCCAGCACGCGAAGCGGCGAGGGCCTCGCCCGCGGGTTGTCGATCGCGGCCTCCGTCACGTCGAGCGCGACGTCGGGGCCGAACCACGAGGCCTCGCAGCGCCGCGACGGCTCGGCGAAGCGCTCGAGAACCGCCAAGCGCCGCGTTCCCGCGGACGGGGCCGCCGCCGGGAGATCGGCTGCCGGCACCGAGCCTGCGCCCTCGTTGATCCACGGCCCGAGGATCTCGCGCAGCTTGATGGCGCGGCGCGTGACGTCAAGACGCCGGGCGGGTGCGCGCCCCGGTGCGAGCGCACGCACATGGCGCAGGAGGCGCGCGCCCTGCTGGCGGAGTCTCGTCAGGGGCGTCTTGCGCCTGCGGGGCGGAATGCGAACGGGGGAGGCGTCCGTCTCCTCGAACGCGATGCGCTGGGCGAGGGGCTGCGCGCGGTAGCGTCCGACCGCCGCCTCGAGGGCGCTGACCAGCGCGTCCAGTGAAGCGTCGAACGTGACCTCGTGGCGCACGTCGCGCGCGCGATCCGCGAGTGCGCGCGTCCGGACCTCCTCGCGCAGGTCCGCGGCCAAGTCGTCGTAGTCACGATCCCGGAGGTCCAGCAGCACGCCCAGGCGCCTGGGTTCCTCGTAGCGCCATGCGCCTTCGCGACGGTCCGAGATGATGGGCAGTCCGGCCATCAGGTACGTGCCCAGCTTGTTGGGGATGGCGGCCAGGTCGTCAAGCGGCGGCCAGTCGAACGGGTTCCCGACGTACGACCAGCCGGCGTCGTAGCGGGAGAACTCGCGGACCCAGCGCCCCTTGATGCGGCGGACACCCGCCATGTCCTCTCCGATCGCCTGCAGGGACACGTGCAGATGGACGTGGCGCGCAAGGAGGTCGCGATGGCGTAGCGCGTCCTCCTCGGTCAGCAAGGGCGCCAGGGCCTCGTAGGTGTCGTCGTGCCCGTTCCCGTAGATGTGGACGTGGATGCCGCGCTGGGCCAGCGCGAGCACGTCCAGGCCCAGCGGACGACCCACGCAAACCGTGTGCAGCTCGCCGTCCTGGTCGGAAAGGCGCGGCGCGAAGTCGTCCGTCAGGAACTCGGCCTTCGGTCCGTCCCCGTCCAGGAAGGCCAGCTCCTCCGTCGATGCCCAGGGCAAGAGCCCGCACCCGCCGTCGGCCTCCGGTGTCGTCCAGTAGCGCCACTTGCCCTCGTTGCACACGATGTGGCCGTCCAGCGCACGCACGACGTCGAGGTCGATCTCGTGCACGTCGAAGCCGTAGTGATGGACGATCGGGGCATCGAAGCGACCCGCGGCACGCGCGCGCAGCAGCCCGCGCAGCAGGTCCCAGACGCCGAAGTCGTGGCCCAAGCCCGACGCATCGGGCGACCACAGGTTGCGGGCGTAGACCTGGAAGAGGCCGTACACGACGTCGAGGCCCTCGCGCGCGATGACGTCAGGCGCCTCCTGCGGCGTCACCGTGGTGACGAGCCCGTCCAGCATGGGATACGGGCCCTGGTCCCAGGCCATGCTGCGCCCCCAGAGGCCCCACAGCTGATGGCCTTGCTCGGCGAGGCTCGCGATGCGCTCCGGGTTCCAGGAGAGCGATCCGACGAGCAGGATCTTCATCGAGCTCAGTTCTGCCATGCGCCGCGTATGCGATGGAGCATGTCCAACCGCTCGTCGGCCTCGGCCACGAGGTACGCCTCGAGCAGCTCGAGGAAGCGCTGCACCATGCCGAGCGTGCTGTCGGTGGTGAGGTACTTGTACATGCCCAGGCGCCCCAACGGGACGAAGCCGGCTAGGCCCGCCGCGTGGCGCAGGTAGGCCTCGACGCGCTCGGCTTCCCACCACACCGGGTACATCTTCACGCTCGGGTCGGGGATCTCGCGCAGCACCACGCGCGGCCGCGAGCGGTCGAGCCCGTGGTGGATCACGCCGAAGTCCGTGGTGCGGCACACGGGCGTCTCGGGCCACGGCGTGTAGAGCCAGGAGAAGGGCGTTCCGTCGGGTGCACGGCCCAGGGCGTGGTCACCGTCGTGGACCTCGATCTCCGTGCGGTAGCCGGCCCACGCCAAGGGACCGTACGGATGGCCGAGGATCTCGTCGATGGGGGCCGTCGACACGACGACGTCCGCGGTCAAGGTCTCGTCGTCCGTGCGGACGCTCACCCCGGCACCAGCGCGCTCGACGCCGCGAATGGGAACGTCGTACCGCACGTCCTGCGCCGCGAGGAGCTGGTCGAAGATCGGGTTGAAGCCGCCGCGCGGGTAGTAGTGCGGCGCCACGCTGGGCAGGCGGTAGTCGCCGGCTTCCGGGATGCGCTCCAAGCGCCGGAGCTTGCCCCAGTCCGCAGGCATGTCCTCCAAGGCCTTGCCCCAGAACTTCCGGTTGAAGCCCTCGAAGGCAAGTCGCGTGAGCGTGGGGCCCACCGTGGACTCGAGGTAGGTCTTGAGGTTGGCCTCGTCGACCGCGCCCCCGCCGGACCGCAACGCGGACCACTCCTGCTCGACCGCCAGCCCACAGGGGAGCGTCGCGAGACTCGCGCGATCCACGGGAAAGGGGATCGTCGGGTACCCGGGGCGCAGGCGCGTTCCCTGGTAGATCGCACGTTCGTCGAGCGTCGCGAAGCGCTTCACGAACGGGAGGATGTCGGGCGTGCCGCGGAACACGCTGATCACCCGGGGTCCGTACTCGTACGGGATGCCCTCGGGCGTCTCGAGCGTGCGCAGCATCCCACCCGGCGCCGGGCCCTTCTCCAGCACCTGCACGGCGGCACCGCGCCCCCGCAAGAACCATGCTGCAGAGGCTCCGGCGAACCCCGCCCCGATCACGATGACCTTCACGCCGTGCCTTCGCCTCCGCTTGCCCGGCGCATGCTAGCCGCAGACGCCATGCGGACCCCAGCTCCCACAAGTCTGGGGGCCGCTGCGATGGATGCGCTTGGAGCTGTACAGGCTTCATGGAGCCGGCGCGCTAGGGCGCTTCGCTCCGCCTGGAGTCAGCCATGCCCCGTTTCACCGTCGCCGCCGCGATCTTGCTCGTCGCCGCCCTTGCAGCACCGTGCACCCCAGCCCAGGCATCCAATGTGATCAGCGGGCAGATCGGTGGTGAGGAGGTCCTGCCCGACATGGCCGACGGGCTTCGCAAGCTTGCCGCGATCGAGTCCGAGCTGCACGAGGCATTGGCGTTTGGCCGCCGGATTCGAAGCCATGAGCTCGTGCAAGCTGCGCAGGCCTCTTTCCAGCAGGTGCAGACCGTCAAGCGGGGGGTCATCGACCTCCTCCGCATGGCGGACACGATGGTGTACGTGTACGGCGACGCCGCCCAGCGCGTGGATCGGGCCTGGATCCTGCGCTTCCTCCGCGCAGACCCTCGGCACTGGCGCCTCTCCAGCGTCCACATCTTCCAGCGCGACGGCAAGCTGCTCTGGAGCCAGAACGCTCCCATTGGCTACGACGACTCGAACGTCCCCGCGCAGCAACCGACCCCGGCCGCGCGGCCCACGGGCATGCCTCCGCTGGGCACCGTGATCGACGTCGGCGGCGTGAAGGCCGTCCCGCTGAATCTGCCCGCGTTGGGGCAGCCCTCGAAGCCCAAGCCGAAGCCGACCCCGCCGGCGCCCCCGCGCCAGCCCGGCCGTAGCGATCCGACCGCGGGCACGCTCTTCGGCTTCTAGGGTCGATCAGCCGCGAGGGCTTGCGCGACCACCCAGGCGTCGCACGAGCCGGACCGGAGGTCGGACAAGCACCCGCTCGACGACCTTCCCTGCATGACGAACCACGGGGGCCCGCGAGACATCGCGGGCCCTCATCATGCGTAGAGCGGGGGCTGCGCTTCGCGCCACGGTCGCCACGAAGCGAGGCTCCCCGTAGCGCATGGCGCGCTCCAAGCGTTCGACGGGGGCCAGCGGCAGGCGACGCAGCCGTCGCCGCACGGCCAAGGGAACGGGCGTTCCGTAGTCGCGTGCCACGAGCTCGAGGGCTTCGCGTACGGGCGCCAAGACCGCGGCGCGACGCGCGTCCTCGATCAGCAGCGCCCAGCGAAACGCCTCTCCCACGCCGCGCACGATGCGGTCGATGTCGACGATCCAGCGGATCGAGCCTACCCCCTGGCGCTGCAAGCCATGGAAAGCCGTGTGCAGGAGGGCGTGCTCGGGGCCCAGGCGGCGCGTGCGGACGCCCCCCAGCTCGAAGGGCACGCTCGCGGCCCAGAGCCTCTCCTCGGGGAACTCCACGAGATGTCGCTCGAAGAGGTGGAGCAGGCGGTGGTGCAAGTCGAGCGCCGGCAGCTTGTCGTCGGGGCCCATCAAGCCGACGGCGTTGCGATTTCGCCGGTAGCTGCCCGCGAGCCCGCCCTGCCAGGCCGCGGCGTACGGATCGAGATGCCAGCCCGCGGCACACAGCACGTCCACGGCCGGCACGAAGTCGGCACTGCGCACGAGCAGGTCCACGTCGGACATCGGGCGTGTGCCCACGTCGCGGTAGTCCGGGCCCGCCAAGGCCGCGCCCTTGAGCACGATCGTGTCGATGCCATGACCGCGCAGCCGCTCGGTGGCCGCCGCGAGGCGACGGAACAGGATCTGGTTCTCGGCCCAAGCCCGCCGGTAGAAGCCGCGCAGGCGGCCGAGCCACGGGTCGGCTTCCCCGAGCCGCTCGAGGTTGCGGTACACGAGCGGCAGGAGACGGAACGAGGCTTGGTCGATGCGATCGAGGTCCGCATCGGCCCGCCACGCGCGCCAAGCCCGTCGGGCACGCTCGCCTTCGAACAGTGCCGCGCGGAGCAGCAGCGCCTCGCGCGGGCCCGGGCGCGGGTCGTACAGCTTCACGAGCTGCCGCCCTCCGCACGCCGGCGATCGAGCATGGCCTTGGCCAGCTTCAGGTACTCCGCGCGCGCGTCGCCTCCGCGCAGTACGCCCGTGTTGCGGGCATGGATGCGGCGCTCGGCGAGCACGACGGGCAGTCGCACCACGACGGGTCGCGTCGCCTCGAAGCGGACCCACCACGCGGGAGCTTCCGAGGCCACGAGATCGGTGGGGTAGGGGCCCGCGGCTTCGAACGCCGTGCGCTTGACCAGCAACGTGATCGGGCTGGTGCCGCTCACGATCTCCGGCTCGGGCACGCCTTCGCGCCCGAGGTCGGGGCTGAAGAACTGGCGGATCTGGCCGATCGCGGCCACGGCCTCCGGCTGCCGCGCCAGCGCCTCGCGCTGCAGGGCCAGCTTGTGGGGAACCCAGCGATCGTCGGCGTCGAGGAACGCGAGCCAGGGCGCCGTCGTCGCGGCCACGCCACGGTTGCGCGCCGCGCCGGCACCCAGAGGTGGCTGCGTGATCACGCGCACGCGCTCGTCGTGCGCCCGCGCCACCTCGGCACTGCCGTCCGTCGAGCCATCGTCGACCACGACGACTTCGGTGGGGGGGAGCGCCTGGGCGAACACACTGGCCAGCGCTTCGTCCAGATACGCCGCGCCATCGCGCACGGGGATCACCACCGCAACGTCGAACGGCGACGTCATGACGCATCGTCCAGCGGCCAGCCCGCGAGGCTGCGCACCGCACCGTCCTCGCCACGGCGTCTCGCGATCGAGTCGCGAAGGGCCGTGAAGAAGCCGCGGATGTCGGCCGCGCGGGCGTTCGTCGAGTTGGTGGCGTGGCGGCGGTAGATCTGCGCCAGCTCGGTGTCGGCGCGCGCGGGCACGCCCGCCTCCCGCGCCCGCAGGAACCAGTCCACGTCTTCGTCGTACGTCTTGGACGCGTCGAGCGGGCCGACGCGCTCGAAGGCCGCCCGCGTCACGAGCAAGGCGCCGAGGCTGGGCTCGGCGGCGGGCGGGCCCAGCGGCACGAGGCGGCCCTCGTGCTCGCGCACACGCTGCGTCTGTCCCAGGACCAGCTCGACGGCGGGCTCGCGGGTTAGGAGGGCGAGCTGGCGTTCGAGGCGCCCCGGCGTCCAGAGGTCGTCGTGGTCCAGGAACGCCAGGACGTCCCCGCGCGCCGCGGCCACGCCGGCGTTGCGCCCGGCCGCCGCGCTGCCGAACGGACCCTCGATCACGCGCACGCGCGCGTCGTACCCCGACGCCATCCGCGCCGTGTCGTCGGTGGATCCGTCGTCGGCCACGATGACTTCGTCCGGCGGCCGCGACTGCGTGCACACGCTTTCGAGCGCCGCGGCCAGGTACGTGGCCCCGTTCTTGACCGGCATCACGACCGAGACGATGCGCCCCATCTCAGGCCTGCACCAAGGGGGCCAGCAGGGCGGGAATCGCCTCCACGTCCTCGCCGAGTGCAAGCGTGTACACGGGCGCCCCGCGAGAGATGGCCGCGAGGCGGGCGAAGGTCGTGTGCGCCGCTCCCGGCAGTGGCAGCAGCGAGCTCGGCGCCAGCGCGGCCATGCACGCGGCCGCGGACGCCGGCTCCAGCCGCGACGTGGCTTCGCCCGTCACGTGCGGGAGCAGGATGGCGGCCACGTCGAAGTCGGGCAGCATCCGTCCCCAGGTGCGGCCCACGAACAAGAGGCCCTTCTCCAGGTCGAGGCGCTCTTCGTTGGCCAGGTGCGCGGCCAGCCTGGGCATGCGCTCGAGCGTGCCCGGGCGCACGGTGGCCGAGGCGTAGAGCGCGCTGCCGCGAAGCGGCGGCCCCGGGTCGAGCACGAGGTTGTTGTCGCCGGCGTAGGCCCAGCCGGCCTCCACGCAGAGCAAGGCCGTCGTGGACTTGCCGCTGAAACCCTTGCCCGTCAGCAACAGCCCGCGTCCGTTCCGCCCGACCGCGGCAGCATGCACGACCTGCACGCCTCGGTCGCCCAGCCACCAGGCCCAAAGGGGGCGCAGCGGGCAGGCCGTCTCGTAGTAGGGGATCGCGCGCGCGTCGCGCGTCCACACCAGGGCCCGTCCCGCGTCGGCGTCGTAGGCCAGCAGCACGCCCGAGCCAAGGTTGTAGGTGAAGCGCAGCGCACCTTCGCGGTAGCCCCTGACCTCGCCGCGCGCAAGGAGGTCCTCGTGCTCCCACGGTGGGGGTGGGATGGCCACGCCGCTCTCCGTGGAGTCGAACAGGTGGACGTGGAACGCGTCCGTGCCCGATTTCGCGAGCGCGTGCTCCAAGGCGGGCCAGATCGCCGACCGGATGGCCTCTCCGGCGAAGTGGAGCGTGGCCCGATGACCCGCGAGGCGCACGTGCTCGACGCAGACGCGGACGCCACGTGAGGCCTCGCCCCACGCGTGGAACGCCGCCTCGAGGAAGACACGCCCGCGAGCCGTGTCGGTCGCGTCGTCCGCGACGCCGCCCTCAGGGCTGTGCATGCGGCCAGCCCGCTTCGTCCACCTCGTGGATCGGGTCCACGAGGAACAGCTCCTGCAGGTCGGCGAACTCCTCGATCGTGGGGGGCTGGAACTCGGCACGCTTCACGGGCGGCGCAGGCGGCGCGGGGCGGTCCTGCGGCGGCGCCCCCGCCAACACCAACCCGCGCGTCTCGAGGTCGGCCAAGAACGCCGAGGCCGCCGCCTCGGCTGCGGCGGGCTCCACCTCGAACGCGGCCACCAGCGCCTGGGCGGCTTCGCCCACCGTCGCGCCCCGCGCCACGGCCGACCACACCACCGTCCCGCCCTCGTCCAGCCGGAAGTAGTGCCCCGACGGGAAGTGGATCAGGATCACTTCGGCGTCGAACGCCTCGTGGGCGACATCACGTTGGTTGGGGACGTAGCAGCGGCCGTTCTCCATCGACGACACGATACCCGCGACGGCCCATCAGGCGCAGGTCGACCACCGCGGTGTGTCCCTCGAGCCTCCCGCGCTACCCTGACCCGCGCGTGCGCAGCAGGCGACGATGGCGGACCGGGCATGTCCGGAATCGCCTGACCTCCACGCCCCCGAGGACGGTGACCCGTGACCGTTGACGTCGTGTGCATCACCGGACCGTGCGGGAGTGGCAAGTCCACGGTGGGCTTCGAGTGCATGGAGCAGCTTGAGCGCGCGAGCGTGCCGGCCGCCTTCGTCGACGGCGAGCTCGCCTACTTCCACCCCAAGCCCGCCACGGATCGCTGGGGCTACGCCGTGGCCGAGGAAGGGCTGCGGGCCCTCTGGGGCGTGTACGCCGCCGCAGGCCACACGCGCCTGCTCCTCTCGCGTGTCGTCGAAGACGACGAGCAGCTGGCCATCGTGGAGCGCGCCATCCCCGACGCCCGCATTCGCCTGTACCGCCTCGTAGCCACTCCAGCCACCATCGAGCACCGGCTTCGCCGGCGCGAGATCGGCAGCGGCCTCGCCTGGCACATCCAGCGCAGCGACGAGATCGCACGATCGACACTGGGCGAGCCGATCGACGCCGAGCGAGGCGTCATCGACATCGCCGTGGATGTGCTGCAACGTGCGGGGTGGTTGCCCCTGGACGGTGCGACCTCGTGAAGGTCTATCTCGACGACGAACGCCCCACGCCCGCCGGTTGGGTCGGAGCCCGCTGGCCCGAGGACGCCATCAGGCTGCTCGAGGCAGGTGGTGTCACCGAGATCAGCTTGGACCACGACCTGGGCGATGATGAGCGAGGGACGGGCTACACCGTTCTGCTCTGGATCGAAGAGGCCGTGGCCACGCGTGGATTCGTGCCGCCGCATATCCACATCAATACGGCCAATGCCTCGGCCCGCTCCAAGATGCTGCTGGGCGTGGCCAGCATTGAGCGACTGGCGCGTCGAAGCACGAGGGAGCCTGACGCGTGAACATCTGGTTCGTCGACGACCGCGCCGCCAACCGGGCCACGTGGCGAGCGAGCTTCCCCGAGGCCGTACGCCAAGCGAGCACGCTGCGGACCTTCGCCTCCGTGCCTGACATCCTGGCGGCCTTCGAAGTCGGCGACTGGCCCGACGTGCTCTTCGTGGACTTCTACCTGGAGGCACACACGGGCCTCGACGTCGTCGAGCGCGTGCTGGCCGACACGCGCCCGACGCCCCTCCTCATCGCGCACAGCACGCTGGCTCCCGCCAACGCCCAGCTGCTTGCGGCCGGCGCCCACCTGACCTTGGAGAAGCGTCGCAACATGCCGCGCACGCAAAGCATCGTGGACACCTTCCGCACGCCCGCGGACGTCGACAGGTTGATCCGCGAACACGTGGGCCACGCGGCGCCGTAGGGCGCAGCCCGCAGATCAGCCTCCGAGGCACCCCTCCAGGGCCATCATGGGCTCTTCGTCGCGCATCCGTGCGCACCAAGAGGAACCCGCGAAGCGGCCCGCCCGGACACGCTCTCCGCCAACCCGTCCACCTGCCCTACGGCGTCCGGAAGTAGTACCGGTAGGCGATGGGAACGAAGCCGCCGAGCCCGGCGTCGATCGCCGTGTAGCCCCCGACGAAGGGACTCGGATCGTCCCCCGTGACCAGCGGGTTGCCTGGGAGGTCGGTGAGGCCCCGCACGACGACGAGGTACGTGCCCGGGGGAACGGGCGCGGCAGGGGACAGGATCACGGTCGTCGTCGCGCTGCTCTGCGCCACCACGGGCCGCAGGGTCTGCACCTGGTTTGCGGGCGTGACCAGGATCGGCGTGGCCGCGGTGGTGCCGACGTGCCAGAGCTGCACGTTCGTGCCAAGCATCAGGCCCGCGTCGTACGCCCCGACTTGAGCCGGGTTCACGGGCTCGTTCAGGCGGACCTGGATGGCAGGCAGGTCGATCATGTCGGGTGTCGCGCTGGGTGTGCCGACGTTGCGGTCATCGTGGACGGGGACGCACAGCTCGGGGATCACGCGCGGCACGCCTTCGTTGACCAGGCAGAGCAGGGTGGCCGAAGGACCCGAGCCGCTCTGGATCCCCGGCGGCGTGAAGAGGCTCGTTCCCGCGTTGTCCAGGCAACCCTGTTCGTCGCCCAGCCCCGGGGGCGAACCGCTTGGGCCGTTCATGTGGACCAACGGACGGCGCGGCTCGATGAACGTGAGTCCTGATGTCGTCGTGAACAGCCGCGGCGTGGTGGTGACCACGCGCGCGCCCTCCACGCTGCGAATGCTCTCCGCGTCGAGGTGGTCGGCGAGGTCGAGTACGTAGGTGGTGCCCGGTGACAGACCGACATCCGCGAAGTCGGGGAAGCTCGGGAGCTGCGGAAGCAGCGCAACGCGCGGCCCGTCCACCGCCGCGACTTCGAACGTCGGCCCCGCCGATCCGCCGGTGACCGAGAACGTGTCCGGGTTCACCGACGCGGGGTCCACGTCTCGACTGAAGGCAAGGACCAGCGGTTGGTCCAGGGCCACGTTCGTGGCCCCGTCGTGGGCGAACGACACGAGCCGCATCTCCGGCACGGCCTTCAGCTGCGCAACGCCTTCGCACACCGCCGGGAGCCCGGACGGGTCGCTGCTCTCGCGCACCGTGGCCGTGCCAACGATGGCCTCGTCGGTGCGCTCCAACAGGAAGTCCGAGTAGACCACGTAGCGGCCCAACCCCGGATCGAACAGCACGACACGTCCCGCAATCGTGGCCGTGGATCCGCTCACCGAGCCCGTGAGCACGGCAAGCGGAGCCGTCATCGTCACGTCGCCTCCCGAGGTGGAAAACGACAGCGGCACGCCGACCTCGACGATGTCGCCGCAGAACTTGCCCGTGTCCGTCCGCAGGAGGAACCACGAGCCCGAGAACGGCGCGTCGCTGCCGCCTCCGCCGCCGCCGCAGCCTGCGAGCGTGACAAGGACTGCCAGGGCAGCCGACAGCGGGGCGAGCTTGGGTCCGCGCACGCGCACCTCCGGAAGAAGGCTACCAAGTCGGTCGGCTGGGGGCGTGACACGCCCTGCCATGGGTGCGCGCCCCCCTGGCACGGGCACTACCTCCACGCACCCCAGGCGTACCCAACGCCTCGAGCACGGCCACCTCACGCTGGACCTTGGCCCGCCGCTCCGCCGTGACGCGCTCCTGGGCGACACGCACCACGACTTCGCGCTCCCCGTCGCCGCGATCGATGCGCACGAGGTAGCCGGCGAATTCGAGCCCGCGGCCCAGGAAGCCCACCCTGACGATGCGCTCGCTTGGCTCCAGACAGCCGTGCACGGCGGTGTTGGCCAGCCTCTTGAAGAACCCGCCCATGCGACTCGACATGCCGCGAGCCTACTCCGACCGAGGGTCACTCCACGAGCCGGTACGACGTGCTCCGCCCACCGCCCTCGTTCTGGACCAGCAGACCCCAGGCGAGCAGATCACGGATGTCGTGGCCTGTCAGCTCGGCTCCAGCACCCGCCGGGTTACACGCGCGCCTTCGAGACCAGGCCTAGGCGACGGCCGCCGCGAACTCGACGAACAGATCGCCTGGCAACGGATTGCGGAGACGCCACGTGATGGCCATTGGACACTCGCCCTCGTGTGATACGTATGTCGCGGGTCCCAGGCACCAGAACGCGCGGTCGTCGACATCCAGACGTGCGAAGAGGACGACGTGCGTACCCATCTCGGCGTGGGATCTGTAGCGCCGGCCCGTGGGGTGATCCTCGCGCGTCGTGTTCTGACTCTCCCAGTGGATCAGATCGCGACTGATCGCGTAGTCTCTGTAGCTGGTAGTCGGTGAGAAGTTGCCCTTGGACTTGTTCAGGGTGAACGCAAACAGGTCGGCCTTGGCGGACTCGACCCAGAGGACACCGGACTGCCACGGTGCCACCTTGCTTCCTTCCCCGACCCCGAACGCCGCGAGGATCTCGTCTCGTGTGTATCGCGCGTGGAGGCGCAGAGGGACGTCCTCGCTCAGATCGAGCATGGGCTCGAGATGGTCGATCTGGCCCTGAAGCGCGTCGCACAACTCCCTCAACTCGCTTCGAATCTGTGGATGCTTCGCCAGGATGCCCAGCCCCTCCTCCATGGTCGAAGACGTGGATAGGACGGAGCGGCACACGGAGCCAACCAGCATCCGGAGGAGTCTCATCTTGCGGACGCTTGTGCCCGTCGGCAGTTGACCGGTCGCGAGGGGGCCCGCACGGCTCGCAAACTCGCGGTAGGCAGCAAGGCGTTCCCTGTCGTTCACGTGGAGGAGCCGCGCCACGCCCTTGCGAAGCGCTCCCTCGAGGGGCCCTGGTGCGGCAAGGTCGAGCTTGGCGGCCTCCTGGAGGTCCGACCAGCCTCGCCTGCCGTCGTAGATGTCGTCGAGCTCGTAGCCGGACTCCTCCAAGAACGCGCCGAGCGAGATGCGCTTCCTCTCGTGCATCTGGCCGAACTGCGCCTGGGCGTTCGCGAGCTCTGCGGCGCGCGCGGCGAAGCGACTTGGAAGCACAGCCTTGATGTTCTGGAGAACTCGCTCCTTGGCGATTCGGTCCAACTCCATGTGGCAGCCAGCAGGCAAGAAAGGGAAGCCTGCGCCAACCTGTTCCAGCAGTGTCTTGCGTGTTCCTCCCAGCAGCGCGCGTAGACGTCGGTCCATTCGGAACTCGCGTCGGTGCTCTCCCACGAAGTCAAGCACCGTGCAGAACGTCTTGCCAGCTGACTTGCGTAGCCCCCTTCCAAGTTGCTGCAGAAACAGCGTCGGGCTGTCGGTCGGGCGAAGCAGGAGCAAAGCGTCGACCCGCGGCACATCCACACCCTCGTTGAACAGGTCGACTGAGAACAGGGCTTGAATGCGCCCGTCTGCGAGCGCTCGTAGTGCGTCACGTCGATCCAGTGACGTGCTGTCACCCCACACGGCTGCCGCGCCGAGTCCGGCCTCGGTGAAGATACGGGCCATGAATCGGGCGTGGTCAACGCTGACGCAGAATCCCAGAGCCCGCATTCGATGCACGTCGTCAACGTACTTGGACGTCTGCGCGAGGACATGTCGTCCGTAGGCGTCGTTCGCGGTGAGTACCTTGCTCAGTTGGGCAACGTCATACCCACGCCCGCGCCTCCACGGGATGTCGCGTAGGTCGATCGTGTCGCTGATCCCGTAGTAGACGAAGGGACACAGCCGTTGCTGATCGATCGCATCCCAGAGGCGGAGTTCTGCTGCGATGCGACCGTCGAAGTGCTGGAGGATCGGTAGCCCGTCCGCACGCTCAGGCGTGGCCGTCAGGCCAAGCAACTCAAGAGGCTTCAGGTGGTCGAGCACGGCGTTGTACGAGGAGGCTGCCGCGTGATGGAACTCGTCGATGATGACGACATCGAAGTGCGTAGGAGGAATGTTCATCAGGGCGGCGCCCGCGCGACCGCTGAGGCTCTGGATCGAGGCGAACACATGGTTCAGTTCGGTGGGGCGATCTCCGGCAACCCAGAGCTCACCGAAGGTGGGGTCGCGTAGGGCCTGTCGAAAAGTCGCGAGAGACTGCTGGAGGATCTCTTGCCGGTGCGCAATGAAAAGGAGTCGGCTGCTGCGCAGTTCGTCGCGCAAGCGTACGTAGTCGAGCGCGGCCATCACGGTCTTCCCCGTGCCCGTGGCCGAGACCAGCAGATTGCGGTGATGTCCCACGCTTCGCGATAGCTCGATCTGCTCCAGCAGTCGCGCTTGGAATGGCAAGGCGTGGATCTCGAGAGGCAAGATCAGTCCTGGGCGGCCCGGCCCGTCGCCACGTGAGGTTGCACTTCTGAAGCGGGCTGCGTCAAACAACTCGAAATCAGAGGTGTTCCAGTACGCCTCGAACACTGAGCCGATCTTCCTGACGACCTCAGGATTGCGGGCTTCGGACAAGCGAACGTTCCACTCCAGGCCGCTGACTTGTGCGGAGTGTGTCAGATTCGACGAGCCGATGTACGCGGTTGAGAACCCGGAGGATCTATGGAAGAGCCAGGCCTTCGCATGCAGGCGTGTCGAGCTGGTGTCATACGAGACGCGCACCTCGCCGCCCAGTGCGGCCAGGGCCTCGAGGGCTTCTGCCTCTGTGCTCCCTGTGTAGATCGTCGTTAGAACTCGCAGGCTCCTCCCCTCGTCGCAGTGCCGCCGCAAGGCATCCAGCATGGGGCGGATGCCGGAGCGACGTATGAACGCCATGATGAGCGAGATGCCATTTGCCGATGCGATCTCCGCTGTGAGCTGCTGGCCAACCCGAGGCTCAGCTGATGCGTTCGTCAGCAGGACCGTATCGAGGAGTGGGATCAGGGGCTCGGCAATCTCCTCGGTGGCTCCGGTTGGCAGGCGGCGCAGCACGGCCGCCAGGACGTCCATCGATGGTGCCTCGTCCGCCAGCTCCTGGACGTGCGTGGTCGCGGCCAGCGTCTGGATGACGGCCCGCGCGATCTCGATCCCGTGAGCTACGCGCTCTCTGTCGGAGACCGCGTCGATCACTCGCTGGACAAGTTGACGGACGTGGAGGGCGATGCGGTCAGCCGCATCCGTGGAGCGCAGCGGACGCGTACGAGCTTCCAGGGCCTTGTCGAGGTCCTGGATGTCACGCGCAAGAGCGGTCGTGATCAGGCGTTCGTACAGCCCGCGTCGCACCTGCCTGCCTCCCCTCCAATCCAGCGGCCTTCCGCGGTATCCGCAGGTCCACCGATCCGGTCGACCGGCTCGCCGGACTCTACCCGCCCGCATGTCCTGCCAGGCGAGGGAACCTGATTCGTCGTCGCTGGCTTCCGGGGTCCTGTCCCCACCACGCCTTGCCTGGGAGTCAGGGGGTTGATGCCGGCGTGGGGCCGGCAGAGGCCTTCCTGGAGCCCTTGCCATGCGCCGCGTCCTGTACTTCGGCTACGGCGTCTTCGCCTACCTGTGTTTCCTCGTCGTCTTCGCCTATGCCGGGGGGTTCCTCGGCAACGTCGGGCTCCTGCCCAAGACCATCGACACCAACCCGGGGCCCCTGAGCCTGGGGGCGATCTTGGTCAACGTGGGCCTGCTCTCGCTGTTCGCCCTGCAGCACGCGGTGATGGCGCGCCCGGCGTTCAAACGCTGGGAGGCCAAGTTCATTCCGGCTGCGGTGGAGCGGAACACGTTCGTGCTGGCCACCTGCGCGGTGCTCGGCCTGTTGTTCTGGCAGTGGCGCGCCATCGAGGGCGTGCTGTGGCACACCGAGGGCGCGCTCGCCATCGCCCTCCAGGTCGGCTACTGGCTGGGCATCGGGATCGTGTTCCTGGCCACCGTGAACATCGACCACTTCTCGCTGTTCGGGCTCCGTCAGGCGATCGACAACCTGCGCGGCAAGACGCCCGCCGCGCCCGTCTTCCACACACCGGGTCTCTACCGCTTCGTGCGCCACCCGATCATGCTCGGCTTCCTCGTCGCCTTCTGGTGCGTCCCCACGATGACGGTGGGCCACCTGCTCTTCTCGAGCGTGGCCAGTGCCTACATCTTCGTGGCGGTGCACTTCCTCGAGGAGCGCGATCTCCTGAAGGTGTTCCCGACGGAGTACCGAGCCTACATGAAGGAGGTCGGCAGCTACTTGCCGATCCGCCCGTTGCGGGGTCGGGCCCGGGCCGCCGAGGCCGTGGCTCGTTGACGACTCTCTTGGGGGTGCTGCTCCGGCAGGTGCCGAGGCGCCGCTGACGACCCCTGGGCCCGGGCGACTTCGAGTCGCCCGGGCTCGCTTCGTGGCGGCTCGTCCTTGACCGGTGCCCTTGGGCAGAGGTGAAGTGCTGGGGGCCGAGGGCGGCAGGGGCGACGAGGGCGGTCGATGGGCTGGGTGCTCGTGTTGCTGGTGGCGTTGCTGACGGGAGGCGTAGGCCTGCTGCTGGGCGGCGTCGTGATGGCCGCGTGCGTGCGCTGGTTCCGCGTGTCCAGCTTCGAAGGCAAGTCGGGCTACGCCATCGTGGCGATGGCCCTGCTCGGGCTGATCGTGGGCTTCCTCGTGGGGCTGATCACGGCGCTCGTCCTTCCGGACGACGCTTCGCTGCCGTTCCTGCAGGCACTGGGCATCGCGGTGGGGGTGGTGGCGGGTGGGGCGGGGTTGGCTGCGCTGGTCGCGCGCCTCTTGGCCGACGTGCCCCCGCGCTTGGATGGCCACGAGCTGGTGCTCGATGTGGAGGTGCGGCTGCCCGCAGGGCAGACCGTGGCGCCGAACGTCCCCGACGAGCAGGCCTACGTGGAGCTCGGAGCGCTCCGGGGCCGCGTGCGACGGCGGGCCGTGCGGGGGCCCGTGCGGCTCGCCGAGGCCCGCCGCGACGACGGGCGCGTCGTGGTCCCGGGATCGGTACACGTGTTCACGAGTCGCGGCAAGCGCGTGCTGATGGTGCAGCTGGGCGCGGAGCCGATGATGGGCTTCCTCGTGCCCCTGCCTGGTCGGCCGCGGCGTGAGCATCTTGCCTGGAGCGGCTGGCTGCCGCAGCCCAGGCCGCCCGCGGCGCCCTGGCCGGACGACAAGGCGTCGTTCCGCTTCCGCGTGCGCCCCGAGGCCGAAGCGTGAGCCCGCGGGACCGCGAGGACGCCGCCGCGCGCTTCGAGCGCAGCATGGCCATCGACTACGAGAAGTGGCACGACGGGATCGGCTACGACCTGGACGCCATCGACGGGGCCACCCCGGCCGAGCGGCAGCGCATCGAGCGGTTGCTCTTGGCCCGCCGCTACGCCGACTGGCGCGACGTCGAGGCCCTGGCCCGGCTCCGCACCCCGGCGGCCGAGGCCGAGCTGCGGATCGCCCGGGAGCGCGGCTCGCCCGAGGTCCGGATGGCCGTCTTGCGGCACGCGCCCTGGCTCGTCAGCGACGCCGAGCGGGAGGCTGCCCTGGTGCGTGCCTTGGGGGAGGCCACGATCTACGGGGGGCTTACGGCGGCCATCGACCAGGCGGTCGAGTTCCACCCCCCGGCGGTGGTGGAGGCTCTCTGGCGGGGCCTGCTCGACCGCCCGGGCGAGGTGGCCGTCCACTACGCGGCGCTCCTCGCCTTCCTCCACGGTCGCGCCGAGGAGCCGTTCGACATGGCGCTCCGGCCCCTCTTCCTGCGCTTTGCCACCGAGGAGGGTGAGGAGCGGCGGGCCGCGCTTGCCGAATTGCGGCGCCACGTGGGGTTGGGCGAAAAGCCCTGAAATCAGGGCTGCCGAGGGCGCCGAAATTTCGGCGCGGAGGGGGGCAGGGGGCTTCCGCAGAACGCCCGGCGCCTGACGAGGCCCGGTCGCGTGGAGCGGCGCGACCCCTGCCCTTGCGCACGCGCGGCCACGCGGGTCCCGGGTCTGCCGAGATTTCGGCAAGCTCGCCGCCGGCTCCAGGCCCTGAAAACAGGGCCGCGGTCCACCCCGGAATTCCGGCGTGGGGTGCAGGGGCCCCACTTGGCGACGCGCAGGAGGGGTGATGGGGCTCGTGGTCGAGGATCACATCCGCCCCTCGCCACCCGCCCCGCGCCGGCCGCCCCCGGTAGCCGCATGCGCGCCGTGACCCGTCGGCTCCCTTCGGCGTGGCTCCGGGTGGGTGACGCGCCCGACCAGAGGCGCGCTCTCCGAGGAGCCCTCGATGGTTACGTCCTCCGAGCGAAGCGGCCTTCGGGACCGCCCCCTCCGACAGGATCCCGACCTGCGCGACGAGCACCGCACCTGGCGGCAGCTGCAGGCGCTGGCGCGGCTGGAGGATGCCCTCGAGCAGGGTGAGGTCGGCGGCATGTGGCAGCACGACGAGGCCCAGCTCGACGCCCCGATCGACGGCGCGGCCTCGCCTGCCGATCGCGCGCAGGACCTGTTCTACCTGTCGCGGCGTCGTGAGGGGGCGCTGGGGCGCTCCACCCTGCTCCAGGTCGCTGCGCACCTTGACCCCGACAACCTCGATGCCCGGCTCGCCGACGCCCGATTGGATGCCAACCCCGGGCTTCGCTCCCAGGAGCTCGTCGCGTTGGCCGGGGAGGCCATGGTGCGGCTGGGCGAGGAAGAAGACGAGGAGCCGGGCGCCCGACGCGAGCTCGAGCTGTACGTGCTCGGACGAGCCGCGCTGCGGATCAACATCGCACTCGCCCTCGATCTCCTGGAGCGGGGCCAGATCCACCCCGCCATCGATGTGCTTCTCGAGGTCCTTCGACTGGACACCGAACGCGAGATGGATGCCCACCTCGTCTTGGCGCCGCTCCTCGTGGAGGCGGACGACCCCCAGCGGGCGGAGGCCGTGTTGACCGAGGGGCCAGAAGGAACAGCTGCCTTCGCGGCGTGGTCGCGGCTCTTGGTGCGTGCCTACCGAGGTCAGGCTACGGACGAAGATTGGACCAGCGCCCGTAGGCTCAATCGCTACGTCGAGCGCCTGATCGTGTGTCCAAGCCATCTGCTGGTCCCGATGCCCGTCGCGTATGCCCCCGGGTCCGTGCACGAGGCCCAGGTCATTGCCGGGGCGAGCTGGCGAGCGTGGCGGTCACGCCCGCAGCTGATCGAAGAACTGCACCGGCGCATCGACGGCGGCACCTGGCAGCGCAAGGAGCCGAATCTCTGGCGCACGCTGCTCGAGGCGCAAGTGCTCCTACCCGGGCAGGATCCGGGCCTGGCCGGCCTGCTACGCCGTCGTCACGAGAAGTCGGTCCGGCTGTTGCGCCGTCTGCTGGATCCGTCTCTCGAGCACGTGTCCTCGCACGTGCGCGCGGGGGCCGCGTGCCAGCTGGGGCGGCTTCAGGCCAACGAGGCGGCGCCGGAGATCGTGCGGCTCATCCTGCTCGACATGGGTGAAACCGAGGCCGAGACCGCGCTGATGGTCGCGGCCCTCGGAGGGCTCAACCGCGCTGCGGCGGAGCCCCTTGTCGATGCACTGGAGCGCATGGCTCCCAGCGATGTGAAGATGCAGCTGGCACGCACGTTGGCCCAGACCTGCGTAAAGAGCGTGCGGATCCGCGACGCGCTGGGCCGTTGCTTTGCGGAGTTCCCCGAGGTGGGAGCCGAGATCCTGGCGATCTACGGGGATCCTGCCGGCATCGACATGCTGCGCGCACGTCTCGCGACACTGGACCCGGTAGACGACGGAGCGATCGGTCGCGCGATCGTCCGAGCCCTGGACACCATGGGCCAGCGCATCGAGCGGGAGGAGATCGAGCGGTGGGATCCGCTGCCGCCCGGGCAAGACGGGCGCTTCGAGGGGCCGAAGGGCCGCGACGCCGACAGCATGGTCGAGTGGGCGCTCTCGCTGCCGAAGGAACTGTGATGCTGCCCCGTGGGTCGGGAGCCGCCTGCGGGTAGAACCTCGACGCCGCGACAGCGGCCGAGGTGGCAGCCCATGGGCAAGCGATCGCGTCCCCAGCAGGTTTTCACGTGCCCCATGGCCGCCGAGGACCACTTGGTCGGCGAGCACGTGCAGTGGCGTGTATCGCTCGAGATCGAGCGGCGAGGCGGCGTGCCCGCTGGCGACCTCGGCGAGGCGTTCTTGGCCAGCCTCCGCGACGTGGGCACGAAGCCCCTGCCTCCGACGGCTCCCCGTGAGCAACGTGCCCGCGATCTCGTCTACTGGTCGCTCAGCGCGATCAACTTCGATCGGGCGGACGAGCTTCTTGCGGCAGCCCAGGCGCTGGCCCCCGACGAGCTGATGGTGCGCGCGGAACAGGCCATGGGGGTGTGGCCGCCGGCTCGCCGGGTCGTGGCGTTTCGCCCGCTGGTCGCGGACGCCCGCCAGGAGATCGACGCCGCTCGCGCCGAGCGCGGTCCCGACGTGGATGCCTGGGGCATCGTGAAGCTGCGGCCCGCCCTTCGCATGATCGCCGTCCACGCGACGGACCTCGTCGATATCGGCCGGCTGGACGAGGCCATCGAGATGGCCCTCTATCTCCTTTCGGTCGCTCCGGACGATGCGCAGGGAGCACGCTACTTCGTCGTGCCTTTGCTGGTGGAGGCGAACCGGCTCGAGGAGGCCCACGCGCTCGTCGAGGCCGACCGTGGAGCCGAGACGGGCCTCGCCGTCTGGAATCGCTTGCTCGTGCGGGCCGCGCTCGGACTGACCAGCCCCACGGAGTGGAAGCAGGCCGACGAAGTGAACCCGCTGGCGCTCGAGTACATCGCCTTGCCCGACCGGCTCGAGCCGGACCCGCCCGAGGCCTACGGGGTCGGTTCGGTGGAAGAGGCACAGATCCTCGGCAACTTTGCGTGGCGCGCGTGGCGGAAGGCACCGAGGGCGTCGGACGCGCTACGCGCGCGGATCCAGGGCAAGAGCAGGAGCCACGGACACCTTCGCCTCCTGGAAGGGCGTGCGCTGGTCGAAGCCATGCTCGAGTCCGGCCGGTACGCGGCCGGTGACACGCCGGGCCTCGTCGCGTACCTGACGCCGCCCACGGACGAGATGGTGAGCACCCTGCGTGGCCTCACACGTCTTGCCGTCGATCCCGACTCTTCCCAGGTGGCAGCGGGGGCCGCTCACGTCTTGGCTGCCGTGCGGGGCATGGACGCAGCCGGGGACGTGATCGCGACCCTGGAGCTGCTCGACGCCGAGCTCGACATGGGCGAGGAGGACTGCGTGTGCTACGCCCTTGTCGCGCTCGGCGAGGACGTACTGCCGCGGCTCTACGCCGCGCTCGACCGGACCGAGGACGAGGTCAGCGTCCGTCGACTCACGCGGACGATCGGCCTGCTTGGCGCGAAGGGCCCGCAAGCGCGGGCGGCGTTCCAAAGGGCTCTCCAGGCCGATCCCGTGGAGGGCGTGGAGCTGCTCGCGGGGCTGGGCGACCCTTCCGTGCTGCCCCTGTTCCATGACGTGTTGGCCGCGATGGACGAGGACGAGCCCCCGATGGACGTCTGCAGGGTGATCGATGCCATCCACCAGCTCGGTGGCACCGTGACGCGGGACGAGATCAGCAGGCTTGACGTGGCGCCGGACCTCGCCGACGAGCCTCGGCCCGACACCCGCTCGCCGGACGAGCTTGCCGCGGACGCCCTGGCCATGCCGGACGAGCCCATGGGAATGGACAGTTCCGGGTTCCTTCCCGCGTGGGACGACGACGCGTGGGACGACGACGACGCCGAGGGCCCGGGCGACGAGGACGACGACGAGGACCTGATGTGGGCGCTGGGGCTGGGCCCCCCGGACCTCCCGGACCCGCCAGCGCCCAAGCCGCCTGTCCTGCTGCCGTCGCGGCCCGATCGCCCCGGGCGCAACGACCCCTGCTGGTGTGGCAGCGGCACGAAGTACAAGAGGTGCCATCTGGCCGCCGACGAGGGCGCCAGCTAGCCGAGAGCCCTGAAGTCAGGCCTGCGATCCACGCCGGAATTCCGGCGTCCGGAGCCGAGACGACTGGGTCGGGCACATGGAAGTATCCCGGTCGGGACACTTCGGCCCTCCATCTGAGTGGATCGCGTCGATTGTTACCGATAGGTACAATTCGGTGGGATTCTGGCGTTCCGTGGTCTCCGATTCCCGATCGGGAAAGCGGCAGATCGTGAACCCGGGCAGGAAACGAGCGGCCTATGCACGTCCAGCGATCTCCCCTCACCTCGGCGGCGGACATCGGCCGGCTCGTGCGCGAGACGCGCAAGCGGCAAGGTCTGACCCAGACGGACTTGGCCGTCGCGAGCGGAACGGGCGTGCGCTTCGTCGTGGATGTGGAGAAGGGCAAGGAGACGGCGCAGCTCGGGAAGGTGCTGCGCGTCCTGAAGATGCTCGGGCTCGTCCTCGAGGCTCGCGGGAGCGATGCGTGAGACGCCTCCATGTCTGCATGGATGGGAAGGTCGTCGGCGTTCTCGAGCAGAGCCCGCACGGTCGCCTGCAGTTCACCTACGACGCCGCGTGGACGGCCCTTCCGGGCGTACGTCCGATCTCGCTGAGCCTCCCGTTCGCGGGTTCGCCTTTCGACGATGCCGATGTCAGGTCGTTCTTCGCGGGCTACTTGCCGGATGACCCCGAGGCGCTGCGCTTGATCGGTGAGCGCTTTGGGGTCTCCAGTGGCAGCCTGTTCGGTCTGCTCGCAGCTGTCGGTCGCGATTGCGCGGGGGCACTCGCCGTGACGGCGCCCGACGAGGCATGTCCCAACGACGCGGATCGCGATCCTGCCTTCTCGATCCTGGATGTCGCGGCGTTGGCCGACGTGCTGGAGGAGCTCGCACGCCGTCCCCTGCTCGCTGGCCCCGACCGCCTGCGACTGTCCCTTGCGGGCGTGCAGAGCAAGACCGGCGTGTACGTGACCGAGGCCGGGGACATCGCCCTTCCGGTCGATGCGTATCCGACCACGCATATCCTCAAGCCCGAGCCCCATGGCGACTTCCCGGATCTCGCCTTGCTGGAACATGCCTGCTTGGAGATGGCGCGCGAGCTGGGCCTGCCCGCGGTGCGCAGCCGGATCGGGCAGGCCGGTGGCAGGAGGTACCTGTTGGTGGAGCGCTACGACCGCATCCGCGGTCCGGGTGGGCGCGTTCGGCGTCTGCATCAAGAGGACTTCTGTCAGGCGCTCGGCGTCCCCGGCTCCAGCAAGTATGAGCAAGACGGAGGCCCTGGCCTCGCGGCATGCTTCGCGCTCTGCGATCGTCTCTCCGTGCCAGGCCGTCAACGCCTGCGCCTGTTGGATGCCGTCCTGTTCAACTTCCTGGTCGGCAACGCCGACGCCCACGCAAAGAACTTCTCCGTGCTGTACACGGAGGCCGGATCCGAGCTCGCCCCGCTCTACGACTTGGTTTCGACGCTCGTGTACGAGGCCGACCCGCAGATGCGCATGAACACGGACATGGCGATGCGCATCGGCCGGCGCTACGACGCGCGCCTCGTCTTGCCGAGCGACTGGCAGCATCTGGCTAGCGCGACGGGGTTCCGCTGGACCGCCATGCGCGACCGCCTCGAGGACATGTCGCGGCGTCTTCCCGCTGCCGCGATCCATGTCGAACGTGCCCTGGTCGCGGGTGCGGCGGCGACGCCACTCCTCCACCGCGCCATCGACCTGCTCCTGGCGCGGTGCGAGCACGTGCGCGAGTCGCATGGACTCGATCCGGTCGCCGTCGAGGCGCTTCCTGCGCGGATGCGGGATGGCGCGGGCCAGGTGATCGAGCCGATCCTGGAGCTCCGCCATCGCTTCGACCGCAAGGTGCGCGAGCGGTTGGGGACATGGGCGGAGGAGCGACGGCGCGCACGGCTCGCGGGGTTGATGGACGAGGTCGCGAGGCTGCGGATGCTGCACGATGCCGTCGCACGGGCCCATGCCGCGTGGACGGCTGGCACGGCGAGCGCCGAGCAGCGCGATCTGCTGCGTCAGCAGCTCGGGGCCCTGCCCGATGACGCGGTGTCGTAGAGTCGGACTCGAGCATCCGCAGGAGGAGCCCGCCATGCGCGTCTGTTCGATCGTCGTCGTGCTCTGGTTCTTGACCTTTCTCGGCGGAGGATCCGCCCGCGCCGACGACTGGCCCTACCCGCCGGGGCGCTCGTCGCCGGTCATCGAGGGGCTCACCGTCGAACTGGACCTGCCGCGGGAGCTGTCCAGGGAGAAGCCGGCATCGATGGTCGTGATCCTGCATGGGGCGGGAGGCACCGCCACGGGCATGGCCGGGTCGCTGAGGGAGTGGACGGGGCTCGGCTACGTCATCTGCGCGCCCAAGTCGACGGCGCAGACGTGGTCCGCGCCCGACATCCAGGCGGTCAAGCGCATCGCCGAGCACTTGAAGAGCGTGCTCCCGATCGACCCGGCCAAGGTGCACGTCGTCGGCTTCTCCAACGGCGGCTGGAACCTCGACCCGCTCGCCTTCGACGACACGCTCCATCCGTGCAGCGCCACGTGGGTCGCGGCGGGGTGTCGCACCGGCAGTGCGCCGAAGTGGGCCAAGAAGGACCTGGGCGTCGTGGCGCTGGCCGGCAGCGAAGACGCCAACGCCAAATCCGCGGCCGAGACGGTGAAGCTTCTCGAGGGCAAGGTGCGGTCCGTCGAGGCGCGCTTCCAGCCGGGGCTCGGGCACTCGTGGCCCGAGCAGCTGATGCCGTTCCTGAAATGGTGGCACGGTGTGATGGAGGGGCGGTTCACGCCCGGCTACGACCTGAACTTCGACTGGGGCGACAGCATCGAGGCGGCTGTCCAGTCGCTCGCCGACCAGAAGAAAGGTGGCGTGATCGTGTACGCCTGGGCCGCCGAGGACCAGGACAAGCCGCACGCCCAGGAGCTCTCGAACGAGATCCTGATGGACCCGCTCGTGCGCCACTACGGCAACCAGCTGAAGGCCGTGAAGCTGGACCGCAGCACGTGTGCGGATGCGCTGGCGGCCCTGGGCGTGACCGAGACGCCCGCCCTCGTCGTGCTCGACAGGAAAGGCGAGGTCGACAAGGTCCTGCAAGGGGAGAAGGCCTTCAAGGCCAAGTCGGTTGCGTCGGCGTTCAAGGCCGTAGCGCCGAACAAGAAGAAGCCGGAGTAGGGGCCTACTGGGGCGCGTCGACGGGCGTACCGAGGGTCAGCAGGGCGTAGGTGACGGCGGCAGCCAGGAACGCGATGACCAGGACGGTCAGGAACATCTTGAGGGTCATGGGGAGACTCCGAGGGGATAGTGGGCGGGGATCAGCCCCCGCGCTTGCGGGCTCGCACGTTGGCGCCGTGAGGGCCGACCTTGGGGTGGACCTCCGCGGACACCGACGTGCCGGCAAAGCAATCGAAGCGCTCGGTCAGCTCGATGTCCTCGAAGCCGAGTACCGCGAGCAAGGTCAGGAGCTCTGCCTCCGGCAGAGCGCCGGCAATTCAGGCGGCCCAGAGCCGCGGCTCCATCCGCTCGTGTTCGTGCAGGTCGTGATGGAGCAGCACGTCGGCCAGATGCAGTCGGCCGCCGGGCTTGAGCACGCGGTGGATCTCGGAGAACGCGCGCACCTTGTCCACGACGAGGTTGAGCACGCCGTTGGTCTGCACGAGATCGACGCTGGACGAACCAAGCGGCAGCTCCTCGGCGAGGCCCGGTCGCACGTCCACGCGGGGCGCGAGGCCCAGCGCCCGTGCACCTTCGCGCGCACGCATGCGCATCGTGGGTGTGGGGTCCACGCCGATCACCCGGCCGTGGGGCCCGAGGCGCTGCGCCGTGAGCAGCAGGTCGGTGCCCGTGCCGCAGCCGATGTCGAGGACGGTGGCGTCGGGATCGGGGATGCCCAGCCGATGCGGGTTGCCCACGCCCACGAAGGCACGGGTCGCGCTGGCCGGTAGCGTGGCGAGCTCGGCGGCGTCGTAGCCCAGCAGCGTCGCGGCGTACGCGGCGCCGTGGTTGAGATGTCCGACGCTCGTGGGGTCGGCTGCCAGGCGTTCATAGGTGTCGCGGACTGCCCGGCGCATGCGCGCCACGTCGAATCCGGGGGGACCGATCAGGGCCATGGGGTGGCACCTCCAAGCGAGGTAACCCCCGGTTCCTTGGGTCTGGGGACAGGCGAACCGCCGGGATCAGGAGAGCGCGTCGCGAAGGAGGGCCACCCGGGTGGCCAGCCGTTCGCGAAGGGCCTTCGGCGCGCGGGCCACGTGGGCTTCGGCCAGCTGCCGCACGGCGGCGGGGAGGCGTTCGTCGTCGCTCCGCCGAGCCAGCTCGATGCCGAGGCGCAGGCGCGCGAGTGCGGGCAGCAGGGCCGCGTCGCGCTCCCACGCGATCCCCGCCCGCTGGAGGTTGCCGCCGAGCAGGAGGTCCAGCCAGAGACCGGCCTCGGCCACCACCGCCGGCAGCGGCGCGCGCTCGGCCAACGTCAGCGCCTCCTCCAGATGCGCCCGCGCCTCCTCGGGGCGACCGCAGCGCACGAGAAGGCCGCCAACCCGCACGGCGAGCAGCGCGCGCTGCAGGTCGAGGCCGCGGCGGCGCGTCTCGTCCAGGACCGCGGCATAGCCCGTCAGCGCGCCTTCCGCATCGCCGCGCGCATCGAGCAGCCCGGCGGCGGCCTGGGCGAGGTAGGCGCGCTCGCGGGGCACGCCGGCCCGCGCGGCGGCATCGTGCCCTTGCTCAAGCAGGGCTTCGGCCTCCTCGAAGGCACCCGTCCACGCGAACACGTTGGCCAGTGCCGGCACGACGCGCGCCACGATGGCCGGCAGCGGAACGCGCCCGATGAGCTCGCGTCCGCGCGCGGCGGTCTCCCACGCGGCGGCGACGTCGCCGAGAATCGACGTCGTCAGCGCGTGGGGAACCGTCAAGAGGGCGGCGATCTCCGGGTACCCGGAGCGCAATGCCACCCCGAGCGCGTGCTCGGTCTGCTCGCGCGCTTCGGCCACGCGCCCCAGGTTGAGCGCGGCTTGTACGATGCCCAGGTCGCTGCCGAGTGCCAGCCGCAGGTTGCCCAGCTCGCGGGCCAGGTCGCGCGAGCGCAGCAAGAGGCGCTCGGCCGTGGCAATGTCGCCTTGGAGGTTGGCCAGCTTGGCGAGCACCGCCGTCACGTACTGCTCCGCGGGCCGGTCGCCGTGGAGGTGCGTGATGGAGAGCGCGAGCTCCGCGAGGGGGCGAGCGTCCGCGTAGCGGCCCGACTCCACGTAGATCGCGGCGAGGATCATCGCCGTGTGGCCGACCTGCGCCGCCGCGCCCGCCTCCCGCGCGATGTCGAGCGCGCGCTGCCCCGTCGCGAAGGCTTCCTCGTGGCGCCCCAGGTTGTAGTGCGACGTCGCGTGCGACGTCAGGGCCCGGGCCAGGCGCAACGGATCACCCGCCGCCTCGGCCAGCTCGGCGGCCTCGGTACTGATCTGCGCGCCCTCGGCGTGGCGCCCGGTGTGGCTGATGGCGGCGCCCAGGTGCTGCAGCACGTCCAGCTCGAGGATCCGATCGCCGACCTCGCGCGCCTCTCTTCGAGCCTGCTCGAGCTGCTGCACGATCTCGGTCGGGGGCGCGTGGCCATCCAGCGCCCGGCCCAGCTGGAAGCGCAGATGGGCGCGCAGCGACGCGGGCGCCTCGGGCAGGGCATCGAGGGCGCCGCGGGCCATGCGGGCCGCGCGCCGTCCCTCGGCAAGCTCCATCAGGTACTCGAGGCCGGCCAGGACGTAGGGGGCGGCGCGTTCGGGCGTGTCGCCGAGCAGGTGATGGCGGGCCAGCGCGTAGGCGAGGGCCCCGCTCGGCGCCGTGTCGGGGGGCAGGTGCCGCTCGGTCGCGGCGGCCAACGCGCCGTGGTAGCCGGCGCGAAGCGCAGGCGGGATCTCGCCTTGCAGCACTTCTTGCACGAGATGGTGGTGGAAGCGGTAGCCCGCACCCTCGACCACGAGAAGACCGCGACTGCGCTCGAGACGATGCAGGGCCCGGAGGCCCGTGAGGCGGGGGAGCCCCGACGCTTCGCACACGACGACGGGATCGAAGCGGTAGCCGCAGCATGCAGCCACGGCGAGCAGGTCACGGTCGGCCTCGTCGAGCGTGGCCAGACGGGCCTCGACGAGCTCGCGCACGGAGCGGGGCACGTCGAGGTCGGGATCGCCGACTGCGCCGGTGCATGCACGCTCTCGCAGGCTGCGCGCGAACTCGAGGATGTAGTAGGGGTTCCCGTCGGAGAGGCGGAGCAGGGCGCGTGCGGCATCCGCCGGGGGCGTCGTCGGGCCCATCGCGTGGGCGAGAAGCTGCGCCGCCGCCTCGTCGCCGAGCGGAGGTACGTCGAGCACGGTCACGTGCGGCAGCGGGCGTAGGGCCTCGAGCAGGGCATCGCCCGCCCCCGGGCGCAACGTCCCGACGAGCAGGACGGCATCGTCCGCGAACGCATGCGCTTGCCGGCGGAACAGGTCGCGGCCCTCGTCCGAGGCGAAGTGCAGGTCCTCCACCACGAGAACCACGGGCTGCTCGCGGGCCAGCTCGTGCACGTGCCCGACGATCGAGGGCACCGGACCCACCGCACCCACGCCGGGCGCGTGGCCCGTGGCCAGGACGGCCGCGCCCGGGGAGGGGCCTTCGATCGTGTCGAGCCAGGCCTCGAGCAAGCGGCTCTTGCCCATGCCGGCCTCGCCGCGCAGGAGCAGGACGCGGCCCGTACCGGCCCGTACGTCCGCCCACACGGCATCGAGGATCGCGCGTTCGGCCTCGCGACCGGCGAACGCGACCGGAGCGTCGACGGCCCGCACGCGTCGGCCCTCCGTCGGCGGGCGACGCTCCCGCCACCACGGGTCGTCCTCGCCGACGCGCAGCCAGCGGGCGACATCCGCGGCACTGCTCGGCCGACGCGAAACATCGGGCTCGAGCAGCGTGGCGAGCACGGCTTCCAGGAACGGCGTGGCGTGCGGGACGACCTGGCGCAGCGGGCGCGGGCGACGCGTGGCCACCTTCCACGCCAGCACCGAGCCTGCCTCGTTCACCTCGGCGTGCTGCCCCGCCACCAGCTCGTAGAGCACCAGGCCCAACGCGTAGAGGTCGGCGCGGGCGTCCACGCGCCCTCCCCGCACCTGCTCGGGGGCCGCGTAGAGGAGCGAACCGACGAACTCGCCCGTCTGCGTGATGCGTTGGGTCTCCTCCCGCACGAGCGCAATGCCCAGGTCGGCGAGCTTGACCCGCTCGTCGGGAGTGAGGATGACGTTCTCGGGCTTGACGTCGCGATGCACGATGCCCGCGTCGTGGATCACGGCGAGGGCTTCCGCCACGGCGGCACCGATTTCGCGGACCAACCGTTCGCTGACGCCGCCGGTCTCGTCCAGCAGATCCCGCAGCGTCTCGCCCTCGACGTACTCGAGAAGCACGTACGGCAGCTCGTCGCCGTCGACTTCCGCCACGCCGGAGGCCAGCGTGCGCACGATGCCCTCGTGCTCGACGCGCTGGCCGGCCTCGATCTCGCGCAGGAAGCGTGCGAGGAAGCCGCTCCGCTCCAGCAGGTGGGGGTGCACGACCTTGAGCGCCCGGCGCTCCCCCGCGGCGTCGGTCACCTCGTAGACCCGGCCCATGCCGCCGCGGCCCAGCTCGCGCCGTACGGGGTACGGGCCGATCGACCTCGGTACGTCGTCGCGTCGGGACGAGGACGTGACAGCGCCAGGCGGGCCCTTGAGGCCCTCCATCATGGCCAGGACGGGGAAGAGGTCGGCGATGCGCTCGGCCAGGTCCGGGTGCCCGGCGGCGTACGCCTCGGGCGTGACGCTCTCGCCCGCACGCAGCCGTCGGACGTAGTCCTCGGCCAGCTCGTCGATCAGCTCGGGTTCGTCGCCGGCCACGCGGGCCATGGAAGCTGCGGGGCGGATCGATCGCAAGCGCCGACGCGCAGGCAATCGCGTATGCTCCCCGCGTGGACGGCGAGCGCACCCCGGACCCGGACCTGTCGCACTTGCAGCAAGCCGGGGAGGACCGGGCCGCGCGGCAGGCGCGCTTGGGCGAGCTCTTCGAGAAGCATCGCGCCCGTCTCGTGAAGATGATCCAGCTGCGCATGGACCCCGCGCTCAAGGCGCGTCTGGGCGCCTCGGACGTCTTGCAGGAGGCCTACCTCGAGATCGCCGAGCGCATCGACGACTACCTCGACGATCCGAAGATGACGTTCTTCCTGTGGATCCGCTTCATCACGGCGCAGCGCCTGCTCAAGCTCTACCGCTTCCATGCCGGCGCCAAGAAGCGGGACATGCGGCGCGAGCTGCGCGTGGCACCTTCCGTGGGGCCGGATGCGACATCGATCGCCTTGGTGGACCACTTGGTGGCGTCCGGCGTCACGCCCAGCGGCGTCATGGCCCAGGGGGAGATGCAGGGCGCCCTGCTCCAGGCCTTGGAGAGTCTGGAACCCATCGACCGCGAAGTGCTGGCCCTCCGGCACTTCGAGGAGCTCGACAACGCCGAGGTGGCGCGCGTGCTCGAGATCCCCCCGAACACCGCGAGCAAGCGCTACGTGCGCGCGCTCGAGCGCCTGGCCAAGGTCGTCCAGGGCGGAGCCTTGGGCGCTCGTTGATGCGGGACGTCAGGCGCCAAGCCCCCGTCCCCGCCTTGCCCGCGGTCTGCCGGGCGCCGATGCTCCATGGCGGGCGGGCCGTCGTTCCGTCCGGCTCGGAGCAAGCATGGGCAACGTGTTGAAGATCCTGGGTCTCGTGTTCCTGGTCCTGATCGTGGGGTTCGTCGGGCTCCTCGTGTGGTCGCACGGGAAGGGCGAGTCCACCCAGGAGCGGTTCTATGCCGCCGTGGACAGCGGCGACCCGCAGCAGGTGCTCGCGCTGTTCGACCCGCTCCTGGTGGAGAAGGTGGACGCACCCGTGCTGGCGCTCTGGATGAAGGCCGTTCACGACCACCTGGGCCGCTTCAAGGGCTTGGCCAAGAGCAAGTTCTCGACGTCCTCGTCCACGGAGAACGGGCACGACCGGCTCGAGAGCTCCGGCCGGATCGAGTTCGAGAAGGGCGAGGGCGAAAGCAAGCTCGTGTTCCTCGACGACAAGGTCATCGCCTTCGAGCTGCGCGCCGAGGCCCTGCCCCAACCGTGGTTCACGCAGGCGCCCGACCTGGCGCTCTACAAGGAGCGCGCCGAGGTGCTGCTACGCGCCCTGCTCGCCGGTGAGCGCGAGCTGGCGTTGCGCACGATGCACGAGAACCTGCGCAAGCAGGTCGAGGGAGGGCCGGGTTTCGACGGCGCCGAGCGCCTGGGCGATCAAGTCGGCGAGATCTCCGACATGACCGTGGTGGAGGAGAGCTTCTCGGCCGAGGGCACGCCGTCGCTGGACCTGCGCTACACGATCCTGGGCGCGAAGGGCCGCGCGATCGGCCGCGTCGGCTTCCAGTTCACGCCGTGGCGCGGCGAGCTCGTCTCGTTCGACGTGAAGCCCGCCCCGTAGCGTGGCCGCGCGGCGACAGGGGACCGGGTCGCGCGTAGCCTGGGGACGCGCGGCCTGACCGGCCGAGCGGGTCGGTGCCCGCCGCGTGCGAGGAGCGCGCCATGGGCTCGATCGAAGCGTGGACCCGGTTCTTCGGCTGGTGCACGGTCCTGAACCTGGGCATGTACCTGGTCTCGGTGGTGGCCGTGCTGACGATGCGCGGGTTCGTCGTCCGGCGCAACGTGCGGTGGTTTGGTGTCGGCGAAGACGAGGTGTTGCGCACGACGTTCCGCTGGATCGCGGCCTACAAGCTCGCGATCGTCGTCCTGGCCTTCGTGCCGTGGCTGGCGCTCACACTGATGGCGTGACGCACGCTCGATTCAGCGAAGTGCCGGATGGCCGCGCAGCCAGCGGCGCACCCGCCGGGCGAGCGTCTCCGCGTCCATCTGCAAGACGTCACGAAAGATCGCGTCGGCGTCGTGGCTCGTGCAGCACGCCTTGGCCATCGCATCGACGCACTCCGGCCGGCCCTCCAGCAGGTAGCCGGCCAGGGCCCAGGCGACGACGATGTCCGTGGAGGTCAAGGCGTTCGTGCGTGCCGTCATCAGGCGCCGGAGGCGCGCGGCGCCTTGGTCCCGAAGCAGCTTCTGGGCCACCTCCGACCACTCGGTCATGTCGTCGGAGAGCTCGATGTCCTTGGTCTCGGCGCCGGGGAGCTGCGTGTCGTCGGTGGTCAGCGTGCCGGGCAGTCGCGAGCGGGTCAGGTAGGTCGCCAGCCAGCGCTCGAGCCCGTAACGCATCCAGGCCACGGCGTGGGGTGGGTAGTCCCGCTCGACACGGTTCAGCCAGTTCCACGCGCAACGGCCCAGGGCGTAGCTGAGACCGCACGTGTTGCGTAGCGCGTCGTTGCCGTACCACGCGACGACGAGGTCGTCGTCCAGCACCAGGGCGCCGAAGCTGCCGGCCCGCGCGATGTCCTCGGCGGACGCCGACCTGGGGTTCGCCTTCATCCAGTCCACGGCTTGATCCCGGTCCTGGAAGAGGATCAGCTCCGTCGGGAAGGTCGGCACCTTCTCGAGACCTAAGGCGCGGGCGCCCAGGTCGCTCCCCAAGACCATCAGCCGCAAGGCGTTGGCGCCTTCGGTGTAGGTCCTGCGCAGCACGGGGATGCCGGGGGTCGTGGGCGCGGGCCTCGGGGCCTCGTAGACGCGGCGCGACGTCCACGTGTGGACCGCGCCGGGGTTGCGGGCGTCACCCCAGGGCTCCGTCACGACCCCGCGGGCCAGCTGGACGGCGAGCTCGCGGGTGGGCTCGAGCAGCTCGGCGCGGATGTCCCGCGTCGAGGCGTGCTCGGGCATCTGCCACACGTCGTCGATCAGCTCGTCGCCCAGTGCCCTGCGCGCCGTCTCGTCGTGGGCGTCGGCCTCGACGATCTCCTCCATCACGTCGAGGCGCTGGGCGTCGGTCAGCTCGGGGTGGGCGGCCACGAGCGCGAGCAGCACGTCACGGAAGGTGGCGTGGGCTTCGTGGCGCTTGGCCTCTGCTTCGGGCAGGAGCGACTCGTCCTTGTCCGGGGGCGGCTCGTAGGGGTTGCTCGTGTCCCAGGTCTTGGTCTTGGCATCCCAGCGATGGCGCAGCGCGCTACGCGCTTGGCGGTTGCCGGGATCCTGCGCCAGGATCTCCCGCAACACGTCCACACGCCAGGTGAACAGCTTGTTGTCACGTGCCCAGGACGCCACGCGGTGCAGGTCCTTGACGAGCTGCTTGCGGGCCGCCTCGACCTGCTTGTCCACGGGCGAAGCCCGGTCGTCGGCGTGCGCGAACAGGCCCGAGACGAGCAGGAGACCGGCCAGACATGCTGCGCGTGCTGCGGCGCCTGCGTGATGCATCTGCTCCCCCTGTCGACCCCGCCGCATCGTCGGCTCAGCAGTTCACGTCCAGCAACATCTGCACGTAGTCCTGGAACGCCGGGAAGCTGGCAAAGGCCGGGTCGGTCTGGAGCGCTTGGAGCTCGGTGCAGAACCACGGCCCGGCGATGGGGAAGGCCTCCGGGTGCGAGGGATCGCTGCACCAGATCAGGTAGGAGCAGAGGATCCAGAGGCGCTGCCGCATGCGATTCAGCTCGCCCACGCGATCGTGCATGGGGCCGTCGCGGACGTCGCCGGCGAACTCGAGGCGCTTGTCCTCGAGCTGGGCTTCCTTGGCCGCACGCATGGCGCGTAGCGCCTCGAGCTCGGCCTCGAGCTGCGCTGCGGCCGCCTCGCAGTCCGCCCGGGCCTGCACTTCCGTGGGCGTGAGGATCGAGTCGTCGCGGTCGAAGAGGTAGTCGATGATGCGGTCGATCTCGTCCTGCGTGGCGTTCTCGAAGCCCTCCAGGGCCGGGATGAACAGCTCGAGCGCATCGCGTTGCAGGCCCTTCAGGCAGTCGGCGTACTGGGCCCAGGCTTGCGCGAAGACGGCGATCTCACCGGGCGTGAAGCCCTCGGCCGTCCGCCGTGCGGCCTCGTGCGCCTGGGCCTCAGCCACCGCCTGGTCCCAGGTGGCGCCGTCGGACAGGGCCGTGGCGATCCAGCGCTGGAAGTCGGTCTGCTCCTCGGGCGTGACGGGGATGACCGTGTTGTCCGGGAACACGACGGTGATCAGGCAGCTCGCGCGCACGCGGGACCAGAAGCCGCCGAGCGTGACGAGCTGGTCCCAGAGGGCGTTCGCCCACGGGATCGTGGACACGACGAGCGGCTTGGCGGCCTCGACGGCCTCCCACGCGTCGTACGCGTCGCTCATCTGCTGCTCGAGGTCGTCGATGTCCTGTTGCAGCGCCTGCGCCGGACCGTTGCAGGCGTCGTAGGCCGCTTGCACGTCGGGATCGTGGAACGTCACGCCCTCGACCCACGCCCAGCGGAAGCCCCTCAGCGTCTCGCGGTCGGCGTTCCAGTCGTCAAGCCCCTGCTGCCAGCTGGCCTCGAGCGAGGTCTTCAGGGCCTCGATGGCGGGTCCCTCGAGGTCGCACCCGCTGGTCGGCTCGGGGGGCGTCCCGGTGGAGCCGTCGGTGGGGTCCGGCGGCAGGTCGGGCGGTTGCGGGGCCGGGAAGGGCCACGGGCGCACGGGCGGGGGCGTGAACGTGCCGCCGGGGAACAGCGGCGGGTCGGGATCCGGGATGATCGTAGGGGGCGGGTCATCCTTCGTCGGGGGCGGCAAGGGCTCTTCGGGCGGCTTGTCCGGGATCCACGGCAGGAGACCGCGCACGAAGACGACGTGGGGAGCGGCCGTCCCGCAGGCTGCAAGGCGCGCCAGATGCCAGCGGCCGTCCTGCAGGCGGTCCACCACGAACGCCTCGTAGTGGAGGCGGTTGACGTCGCCGCGCAGGCACAGGTCCCAGGTGCTGCCCACAGCCGGCGCACCCGCCGCGAAGAGGGCCACGAGCTGGTCGACGTGGGGATCGTGCAAGCGGGGCAGCTGGTCGAGGGGCAGCGCGTGCGCGTGCACCTCGGTCACGGTCTTCGCGTCGAGGTCGATGACGAGGACGTAATGCACCTCGTGGAACACGAGGCCGGCGTGGTTCACCGTCGGCAGGAAGTCGCGCGCGAGGAACACGCGGTTGCCGGCGCCGGTGCCCGCGTCGATCTGCGTGCGAACCGAGGCATCGGTCTCGCGCGCCAGGACCTGGTCGAGGATCAGCGTGTACAGCCCCGGATCCTCGTCGCGGATGACGGTGAGATTGAACAGGTTGGGCCAGACGTGGAAGACTTCGTAGCGCAGGACGTCGTTGTCCGGATGCACGAAGGGGGCGTTCATGTCCGCCACCTTGGCCGGCGCGTTCTCGATCAGCGTCCGCACGAACGCCGTGGGCCAGCTGCTGGACGTGGCGATCTCGTAGGCAACGTCCGTCAGGAGGTGGCCGATGCCTGCGCTGAAGGGATGAAGCGCTGCGGCGCGCGGCTCGGCGGCCGGCGCCTTGCGACCTCCGCCCCCGCCGCAGGCGACCAGCGCGGCCAGGCTGGCAAGAACGACGAGGCAGCGGACGGCCTTCGCGTGACGCACAGGCGATCTCCGTTCGCCGTGCAGGGTGGCACATCGGGGTGGCCGGGGCCAGAGCCCGCTCGCCCTCGCGGCTGTGCACCCCCGGGATCAGGGTCCCTGGAGCTTGCCTTGGGTCTTCAGGTGCTCGAGAAGCGTCAGTAGGGCCTTGGGGGCATTCGTGGGCGCCGGGGCGCCGGCTTGGTCGACCTGGTTGAGGCCGTGGCACGAGGTGCAGACGCGCACTTCGCCCGGCTGGAACGTCACCCAGTAGCGCTCTTGCACCACCGGCGTGCCCGCATCGTCCACGAGCTGCCACGACACGGCGCGGCGGGCGGGAACGAGCGCCGCCATCGAGCCGTCGTCGGCGATCTCGACGCTGCCCTCGGGGGCGTTGGCGTCGGCCGGCGGGGGATGGTCGACGGCGGGGTCGTGGAGGAATCGCGCCAGGACCCGCCGGCCGGGACGCGGCGTGCCCTGGTTCATGCCGATCCCCCGGATCATGTCGCCCTGCACGATCTGCAGGTACGAGACGTCGTACACCTTGCCGCCGGCCCCGAGGGTGGCGTGGGGGGTGCCCGTCACCTGCAGGTTGAACGGCTGCTGGCGGTCGATGCGGTCGCGCGTCGTCACGTCGCGGCTGACGATCAGGGCCAGGTCGTTGTCCTCGAGGAACGCCTTGAGCGTCTGCACCGTGATGCCTGCGTCGGCGAGCATCTCCGCCTCGGGCGCGGGCAGTGCCCCCTCCGCCGTGTACGGCGGCACGGGGCGCGCCACCACCTCGACGGGATCCAGCTCCCACAGCGTGCCTGACCACGTGGCGTGCACGTCGGGCGTCCACCATGACACCGAGGCGTCGATGCCTGACGTCAGCGGTGCCCCGGCCACGAACAGGTCGCCGCTGGGCACCAGGTGCTTGAGGCGGAACGTGTAGCGCGAGGTGGGGGAGGCCGTGGTGCCGTCGTTGGCGTCCTGCCCGCGGTAGGGGCTGTGGGCGGCGAGCAGCGACCCGTCCGCCAGGGCGATCGGGTTGCGGTAGCGTCCCGAGTGGTTCGGCGTCACGGTGTCCCCCGCCGTGTCGGGGTGGGTGATGTCCGCGATCGTCACCGCGTCGGCGTTCGTGCCCACGGCGGCCGACAGGCGCATGACGCGGCCCGAGGCGTGGAAGCCGAACTCGGGGCCGTCCACGCCCAGGTAGGTGCCCGGCTGCGACGGGTCTTCGCGGATCTGGAAGAAGCCCTGCGTGTAGCGCACGTCGTTGGCCGTGTGCGGGTTGATGCCGACGAACTCCACGAGGTTCGGGTCGTCGTCGAAGCTGCGGTCGATGTAGCCCGCGAGCTCCTGACGGCCGGCGTGATTGAGCGTCTCCTCGTCCGTGCCGTCCTGGTGGATCGCCCACGGCTGCATCAGGTTGAAGGCGATGCCCCGGAGGTTGGGCGCCCAGCCCGCGAGATCGCCGCTGTAGCCCGGGTTGTCGTCGACGAACGAGATCCAGCCGCTGCGCGGATGCGGGAAGACCTCCGTGGTGGTGGTCAGGGCCGCCGCGCCGGCGCTCTCGTCGGCGTAGTCGAACGTGCCGTAGGTCGCCGCGCCCTGGCGGTCCGCATCGGCCTGCTGGTCACGCAGCAAGTGGTCCCAGCGCACGAAGACCACGCGCCCCGCGCTGTCCACGCTCGGCGAGAACGAGCCGCTTGGCGAGTGCTGCAGGAGGAACAGGTCGCCCGTGGCAGGATCGAGGCTGTACAGGCCCACCACGACGGGAGCCGACTCGTACTCGTCGCGCTGCGGGTAGAGGTGCGCCGCGCCGTTGTGCGGGCGGTCCGACGTGAACAGGATCCGCCCGTCGCTCCCGTAGCAGGGGCTCACGTTGTTGTAGGCAGGCTGGTGGGCGACCTTGGTGATGACGGCCGTCTGGCCGGCGCCGAAACCGCTGACCTCGTACAGCTGCCAGTGGAACGTGGCCACCTGGTACTGCTGCGTCGGAGCGCCGACGACCATCGCGAACACGGCCTTCGTCCCGCTCCAGTGCACGCAGGGCTCGCGAACGGCGATCGCGTTCGCGCCCTGCTGGCCGGACTCGCCGTAGCCGGCCTCGGCCGTGAGGTTGCGCAGCGTCCCGTCCGCCTGGCGCAGCATGAGACCGCCACCGCGCGGGCAGGCCTCCATGCTCGGCACGTGGTTGCCGAACGTCTCGACGATGGTGCCGAACCCACCTGCGACGGGCACTTGGGTCACGAAGAGGATCGGGTTGGCCGTCGGGGGACCGCCGAGCGGCGGGCTTTCCCCTGTCCCCGGTCCATCGCTGCCGCCGCAGGCGGCGAGGGCCAGCGCGGCCGAGACCAACAACGAGCGCAGCGTGCGAGGAGGCAAGCCGATCCCCCGGTCCACCGACACCTCTTCTCGACCGGATGCGGCCTGGATCTTGAGCCGACGCGGAGACGGCTCAGGGAGCTTCGACGCGGATGCCCTCGGCCCCGGCGAAGTCGCGCTCGACGGAGCGCGCCTCGTAGCTCCAGTACTCGTGGCCCTTCTTGAACTCGGGCAGGGTGGCCACGGGGGACAAGACGTGACGACGGATGCCGGTGTAGGCCTTGTAGAGGCGGTCGACCCGCTTGAGCGTCGTGGGTCCCAGCGAGGCGTCGGCGAGGAGCTTGGGGGCGTGCTCGCGCACGTCGACGAGCAGGTAGCCGTCCATCCGCATCATCAGCTCGTCGACATGCGATTGGGCGACATTGAGCCCGACCGCGGCCTCCTGCCCGGCGGCCACCGCGGACTGCATGGCGGTGAGGTAGATCGTGCTGGCCGTGTCGTAGCCCTTGAGCGCCATGAGCAGGCTGCGCGCGATCACGGCCAGCCGATGGCGTGACCCCAACCGGGCGCGCTCGGCTTCATCCACGGTCTTCGCGCGGGCCAGCGAGTCCTTCAGAAGGCCCAACGGGATGCAGAAGCCGAGGCCGTCCTTGGTCATGTCCTTGAGCGTGACCACGCCGATGACCTGGCCCATCTCGTCGAAGACCGGTCCCCCGCTGTTGCCCGGGTTCACCGCCACGTCCATCTGCCAGTAGTCCTGGCCTTCGACCTGCACCTGCGTGCTCAACAGCCCTCGCGCCAGCGCGTTCTGCAGGATCTGCCCGTCGAGTGCGCCCGGACTGCCGATGACGGCTACCTCGGCCCCGCGCACGAACGGCTGGCGCGCCGCCAGCGCGAGCGGCGGCAAGTCGATCTGGATGTCCAGGAACGCGAGATCCAGCTCCGGGTCCACATAGCGCAGGCCCACGCCGTAGCTGCCGCGTAGCCGCTTCTCGGCGTCGGGGAACTGCAGGCGCACGTTGGCGATCAGCTCGTCCTCGATGACGTGTCGGTTGGTGGCGAGGATGCCGGGTGCCACGAGGAAGCCCGAGCCCGACCCACGGCGACCCTGCACGACGGCCACCGAAGGTGACGCGCGTTCGGCCAGCTGCTTCATCGAGAGCTTCTGCGGCGGGCTCGGTGCAGGCGGCGGCTTGGGCGTTGGCGCCGCGCCGGGGGGCGGCGCCGAGGGCGTGCTCCCTGGCGGCGCTGTCGTCGCGACAGGCGTCGGCTCGACGGGCGGGCTGGACGTCGAGCGGGTGGAGAGCACGAGACCGGCTGCCACCAACGCGAGGACGCCCACCACGAGCCCCAGCAAGACGGCCGGCTGCCGGGCCAGCTCGGCGGCCAGGCCCCGTCGCCGACCGCCTCGCTGCGGCGCGCTGCGTCCACGTCCCGCGTGCCGCATGGCCGCCCGTGTGGTGGCCGCCCGTGTGGTGGCCGCCCGTGTGGTCGGCACTGGCGTCGGTGCCGGAGGAGGAGGTGCGGGAGGCGGGGCGTCGAGCAAGCCACGAACGAGCCGCGCGGGCGTCCACGGGCCCGAGGTGCCACGCCGCACCAACATCTCCGGGGTGATGCGGCCCTCGTGGACGAACTGGCGCAGCTCGTCGGGTTCGAAGGGGCCCAGCTCGTGGGAGCCGACCTGCAAGCGCCAGACGGCGCTGGCCGAGGGCTTGGGCGCAACGTCCGCGGGCCAGAGCAGGAAGTGCTTGCCGCAGCGCGCGCAGAGGCGCTGGCGCCCGAGCTCGGCTGGCTGCGCCGTGCCTCGTTGGCCACACGTGCATTGCACGGGCACCGCTGCGGACATCCGCGTCCTCCTCCTGACCTCGCCGCGTCGCGCCTCGGCGGCCTACTCGCCCTCGATCCGGATGCCGTCGGCCTCGAGCAGCTCGCGGCCGGCGGTGTTGGCCTCGTAGGCCCAGTGTTCCTGCCTGCGGTTGTAGTTGGAAAGCGTCGTGGGCGGGTCGGCGAGGTGGGCTCGAAGCCCCTCGTACGCCGCGTGCAGACGCTTCATGCGCCGGACCGTCAACGGGTGCAGCGACGGGCTGGCCAACACCGTGTCGAGCTCCTCGGACATGCCGGCGGGCAGCTCTGCGTCGACCGCCTGGAGCTTGGCCTCCCGCTGCTCCTTGGCGGCGGCGAGACCCACGGCCGGCTCTTCGCCTCGGGCGATCGACTCCCGGATGGTGGCAAGCGTCTCCTGGCCCACCTCCCCGAGCGCCTTCGTGGCCCGCCAGATGCGACGAGCCAGACGCGCAAGCCCATGGTGCACCGCGACACGTTGCCGCTCCTCCTCGGGGAGGGCCAGTGCGTGGTCGAGCGCGCTCTTGATCGAGCTCAAGGGAATGAACACGCACTGCCCGCTCTCGGCGGCGGCCACGCACGTCACCATCCCGATGGCGTCGCCGCTCGTGTCCAGCACCGGGCAGCCCGAGCACGGGGAGTCGGCGGGGATCTCGATCAGGTTGTGGGGCCGGCCTGCCACCAAGACGCGCGCGCGGCAGGCGCCCTTCGTGAGCAAGGGCGGACCTGCGGCCACGTCCGCGTCCGGCGGATAGGCGAGCAGGCCGACTTCGGTCCCCGGGGCCAGCGTGACCTTCGTGGCCAGCGAGATCGGCTGGCCGTCGCCGTCGAGGTCGAGGAAGGCGAGATCGAGCTCGGGGTCGACATAGAGCAGCGTGGGGGGAGGCGCGCCCGGTCCAGCCGGTTCGAGGCGCACGTCCTCCAGGCGTTCGTCGGCCAGCATGCGACGGCTCGTGGCCACGACACCCGGCGCCACCACGAAACCGGCGGCCTGCCCGTGACGGCCCTTGACGCGCACGACGGAGGCCGCAGCGCGAGCGGTGGCCTCGTCCAGCGCGCGCGGCGGCTCGCAGGGCGTCGTGGGGCCGTCCCCCGCCGTGCCGTCCGCCGCCACGGGCAGGGGTGCGCCCTCGCCCTCCCCGCTGCCCGAGCGCAGCGCGGCCCACGCACCCAACCCCACGCCCACGATCGCCACGGCCACGACGACGGCCAGCACCGTGGTGCGGCGCGAGCGAGGGGCGGTCGCGACCGCGGCCGGGCGGGCGGAGCGCCGCCGTGTTCGGGCGCGCGTCCCGCCGGGGGGCAGCGGCGCCACGACGGGCACCGGCTCGGCGATCGGCGCGGCGACCGGCAGCGGGGCGGCGACGGGCGTGGCCACGACGGGGGCATCGCGATCGACCAAGCCGGCTTCCGCCGCGGCGATCCAAGGGTCCTCGCGGTCGCGTCGCACCTGCGTGTCGCGCTGCACGCGGCCTTCCGCGACCAAGCGGTCGATCTCGGCCCGGTGGAACGGCCCCAGCTCGTGGTCGCCGACGCGGACGAACCAGGTGGGCGGCGCCGAGCGGCGGACGTCCTCTTCCCGCGGCCAGGCCAGGAACGAGCGTCCGCAGGCCTCGCAGATACGCGGGTGCCCGAGCTCGGTCGGGGCGACCGAGATCAGCTCTCCACAGCGGCACTCAACCGGTACCGCGCCGGTCATGCGAGGCTCCTTCCCCGTTGCGAGCATCCGCAGCGCAGCCCCAAGATAGGGAGAAGGAGGCGGCCTGCCCAGGGGGTGGGTCAGGAGGCACGTGACCGAGCAGGCCCACCCCGCCCCGCGGGCACTCCGCACCCGGCGCCTCTGGCTGCGGGCCTGGGACCCGGCCGATGCCGCGCTCCTGCGCCCCGTGCTGGACGCGTCCGACACCCATCTGAGGCCGTGGGTGCCCTTCCTGGAGGGCGAGCCGCGGACGCTCGAGGCCACCCGTGAGCGCCTCGCCGGGTTTCGGCAGGCCTTCGAGGCCGGCAGGCAGCTGGTCTACGGGATCTTCACGCCCGACGGCTCGCGCGTCCTGGGCGAGGCCATGCTGTTCGGCGATCCGCCCGTCCGCGAGCTCGGCTTCTGGACGGCCGTGGACGCGGGACGCCAGGGCTACGCGCTCGAGGCCACGCAGGCGCTCCTCGACCTGGCCCGGGGCCTCTTGCCGACACGCCAGGTGCACTTGCGCTGCGCGCCCGGGAACGTGGCCTGCCAGGCGCTCGCGCGGCGGCTGGGCTTCGCCCACCGCACGACGAGCAGCGACGGGTTCGTGAACGCGCTCGGCCAAGAGCAGGACACGATGCACTGGGACCTCGCCGTCACGAGCCGCACGCGCGAGGAGCGGGCGGGCGACGCGGACGCCGTCCGCCGCGTCGAGGAGGCGGCCTTCGAGGCCCCGGGTGAGGCGCGTCTGGTCGATCGCCTTCGCGGCGAGCCGGGCGTGGTCAGCGTGGTCGCCGAGCGCGCGGGCGAGGTCGTGGGCCATGTGCTGCTGTCGCCGGTGCTCGTGGAAGGTGCCGGGCCGCGTCGTGCGCTGGCGCTCGGGCCGATGGCCGTCCGTCCGGACCACCAGCGCGCTGGCCTCGGACGCGCGCTCGTCCGCCACGCCCTCGTGGCAGCGGAACGCGCGCACGCCGACGTGGTGGTGGTGCTGGGCCACCCCGACTACTACCCGCGCTTTGGCTTCCGTCCGGCCCGCGGCCTGGGACTGCTCACGACCTACGACGTGCCCGACGACGTGTTCCTCGCGCTGCCGCTTTGCAGCGAGGCGACCGTGCCACGCGGGCTCGTGCACTACCACCCGGCCTTCGCCGATCTCGCATGACCGTGTCGTCGCACCGGCGACCCGCCGTGGGCGCCTACCTTGGGCGCATGCGCCCTTGGACCGCAGCCGGCCTTCTCGTCGTGGTGCTCGTCGACACGGTGTACGCCGTGCGCGCTGCGCGCTCGGAGGAGGGCCGCGACGCCAAGCCCACCGCCGCCACCCTGCGCATCGTCACGCTCAACGTGTGGGGTGTTCCGGGTGCGAAGGACGCGGACGCGCGCTTGGCGCGCCTGCCCGCCGCGCTGAAGGCGCTGGACGCCGATGTCCTCTGCCTGCAGGAGGTATGGCTCAAGAGCTGGCGCACCCGCATCGCGCAGGCCCTGGCGCCGACGTACGTGGCCGCCGACGCCATCGGCGGCGGCCTCGTGGTGCTCTCGCGTCTACCGCTGCGGGACGCCTCGTTCACGCGGTTCCCCGAGCTCGAAGGGCTCTCGTTGGTCGAACGCCTGGCGGCGAAGGGCTGGCTGGAGGTCGTGGCCACGACGCCAGCGGGCGACGTACGCATCGTGACGACCCACCTCGCCCACCGCGGGCCCGCCGAAGAGCAGCTTGCGGTCCTCGTGGAGTCCCTGCGAGGACGGCAGGCTCTGCCGACGCTCCTGGCGGGCGACTTCAACCTCGCGCCGGACGACGACGCCATCGAGGACCTCCTGGCCTCCGGGTGGCGGGCCGCCTGCCCGGTCCGGACGCGCGCCGACGGATCGCCCGACCTGGGCCCCTACACGCGAGTGGGCTGGCCCCGCGTGGCGGGCGAGCCGCGGCGTGGCTGGCGGCCCGACCACGTGTTCGCGCGCGGGCTCGAGGTGGTCGACCACGCACTGGCCCTGGATGGCGTGGAGACCGCCCTCTCCGACCACAACGCCGTGCAGGTCACGCTGCGCCTGGCGCGCACGCCCCGGTAGGCAGGGGCCTCCACTGCGCCCTTGCGCCGAGGGACGCGCCTGACCGACCATGGGCCGGGACCGTCGGTCCTCCGCCGGGGGGGCGGTGGAGCGGCGGGCAGCGGTGGCTTGACGACCAGCGCACATCGGTGGCGGCGGGTACCCCAGGCGGCAGCCCTTGCCGTCGGCCTCCTCGTCGCGACGGCGAGCCACGCACGCGACGCCGCGCCACGCGAACGCGCACGTCTCGTGGTGCATGCGGCCTTCGAGGCGTCGGCCAACGCTGCCGTGTCTCGCGACGGCCGGCTCTTCGCGATGACGGCGAACGGCGGCCCCGTCGAGATCTACGAGACGTTCAGCGGGCTCCTGCTGCAGAGCGTGCCCGTCGACAAGCAGTCCGACTTCCGTCTCGTCGCCTTTGCGCCGGGGGGCGATGTGCTCGCCGTGGCGGGCGGCCCCGATGCGCCCGGCCTCCTCGACGTGCGTCGCGGCACCTGGCTGCGACGCTTCGATCGTGTCCCGGTGCCGGCCACCGCCGTGGCCACGAGCGACGGCGGGGCTTGGTTGGCGGTGGGTGACGAGCAGGGTCGCATCCACCTGTTCGGGCGCGGGTCCGAGCCGCGCGCCACCATGGAGGCGCACGCGGGGCCCGTTCGGAGCTTGGCGATCTCCGCCGACGGGAAGGTGATCTGGAGCCTGGGCGAGGACGGTCGCGTCCGCCGGTGGACCCAGCGCGGCCGCACGCGGGGACGCGGGACCGACCTGGGCGCGCCCGGCGTGGCCCTGGCCTCCACGGCGGATGCCGAGCACGTAGCGGCGCTCACCGCGGACGGTCGCGTGCACGTGCCGCCGAAGGATGGAACGACGTGGGATGTCCTGCCCGCTGCGCCCGCGACCGTGCGGGCCCTGGGCCTGGACGCCACCGGCGACGGTGTCACGCTGCTGACCGCGGACGGTCGCCTCTGGCGGCAGGGCCGGTCCGGCGGGCCGGCCCCCCTCGCTACGACCTCCGCGACCTACGACGCCAGCCAGGGGGTCGTGGCGGGGGACGGTGCCGTCGCCGTGCTCCGCACGGCGGACGCCTTCGTCCTCCGTCGCAGCGGCGCATCGCCGCGCGACCACCCGCTCGGCGCACCCGCCCGCCGGCCCGAGCAAGCGTGGTTCTCGCCGGGCGGCACGCTCTTGCTGCGTCTGGTCCAAAGCCCTGCGGAGCTGCGGCGCCTCGAGCTCTACGATCTCGCTACGGGCTTGCCGCTGGAGGGCGCCTACACGACCGAGCCCCTCGCGGGCGCTGCGGTGGCCCCCGACGACCGACGCCTCGCGGTCCTCGGCGCCGGCGACTCCAGCTCCGTACGCATCGTCGATCCAAGGACCGGTGCCACGCTCGTCAGCGTCGCGGCGACGGCGCCCGTCGACGGGACTGCCCTGTTCACGCCCGATGGCCAGCGCCTCCTCGTTGCCCTTCGCGATGGCTCCGTGGAGGTCCGGCGTGCGGACGACGGACGCTTGGAGCGCACCCTCCGTGCGGCGGGCGCCGAGCTGATGGGGCTGGACATCGATCCGGCGGGGCGCCATGTGCTGCGGGTCACCACGGACTTCGTGGTCACGGTGCACGACCTCGTGACCGGTGCCTGCGCCTACGAACACACCTACCCCGCCCAGCTGCGGACGGGGCGCTTCGTGGCGGACACGAAGCGCTACGTGATCCGCCGGCACGTCCCGGCCGTCGGCGTGGCCCCGTGGGCGTCCGGTGCGAAGCCGAAGCCACCCGTCGAGATCCCGGCGAACACCACGGACGAAGATGGAAGCCGGGCGGCCATCGAGACGTTCGACGTGACGCGGGACGGTGCGTACGTGGCGGTCGCGGGGACGGACCGTCGCGCGCGCGTGTTCGACATCGCCACGGGACGCCTGCTCCAGACGTTCTCGCCGCACCGAGGCGTGGTCCGGCACGTCGCGTTCTCGCCCGACGGGACGCTGCTCGTGACGAGCGCGCCGTCGGACGGCACGAGCCGCCTCCACGACGTGGCCTCCGGGCGCCTGCTTGCCGTGATCGGGAGCGCCCCCGCGGACGGCCCGGTCGTGGATGGTGTCGTGCGCGGTGGTCGCGTGGCGTGGTACGTGGTCGACGACGAGGGGTGGATCGACGGCGCCCGCTTCGAGGCGTTGGGGGCCGTGGGCTGGAGCGATGGCGAACGCGGCT
Organism: Planctomycetota bacterium; assembly: GCA_050248855.1. GTDB lineage: Bacteria > Planctomycetota > PLA2 > PLA2 > JAEUHO01 > JACKGW01. The sequence continues at coordinate 156,678 of JBFWRP010000002.1, forward strand.
GGCGACTGGACGCGCTCGCCGCCGAGCGGCACGAGCCCGGGCTGCTCGCACGCGTGATCGCTCGGCGTCCGGCGCCCCGGCGGGCCCCAGGCGGCGCGGGCCCGCTGCCGCTGCCGCCCGTGGTGCACGTGGCACAGCCCGATCCGTCCATCGCCCGCGTCGACATCACGGTCGAGAACGGCGGCGGGGGCATCGGTGCCGTGCGCGTGGCCCTCAACGGTCGCGAAGTCGTGCGGGACGCACGCGGCGCGTCCTTCGCGCCGGACAGCGCGGTGGCCGACCTCACCGTGGACCTGTCCGGCGCCGCGAACCTGCTGCCCGGCGCCACGAACACGCTCGACGTGACCGCGTTCGACGCCACGAACCAGGTGCGCACACGCGGGCCCGCCGTGACGTTCCGGGCGCCCGGAAGCCCGCTGGCGGCCCCGGCGTTCCACGCCGTCGTGTGCGGCGTCAGCGACTACGCGGGCGAAGCGCTCGACCTCAAGTACCCGGCCAAGGACGCGCGCGACTTCGCGGCGGCGCTCGAGCTGGCGGCCACGGAGCTCTTCGGGAAGGGCGCGACGCACGTGCGCCGCCTGGGCGCACCCGCCGACGAGGGCGCCACGTTGGCCACGCGGGAGAACCTCCTCGCCGCCCTGCAGGACGTGGCCCGGGGGAGCAAGGCCAACGACACGGTGGTCGTGTACCTCGCCGGGCACGGCGTCTCGCCGGCGGGCGCGGCGGACAGCTACTGCTACCTGACCGCGGGAGCTTCCGGCGAGGGCGACGCGAAGGAGGCCCTACCGGGCAGCGAGCTCGTCCAGGCGCTCGCCGCCATCCCCGCCAACCGTCGCGCCGTGATCCTCGACACCTGCGCTGCCGGCGCCGTGCGAGATGCCCTCGGAGCGGGCGCGCTGGGAGCCTCCGAGGCCGTGCGCCTGCTCCGCGAACGGGAGGGCGTCTACGTGCTGGCGGGCTGCGCGGCCGATCGGGTCTCCTACGAATCCAACGTGTACGGCCAGGGCCTTCTCACCTACGCCCTGCTGCTCGGCATGTCCTGCGGCTGCCACTTCACCGATGGCGTGTTCGTGGACGTGGCCCGGCTCATGAGCTTCGCGTGCGAGCAGGTCCCCTGGCTCTGCCAGCAGATGGGCGTGGCCCAGCCGCAGCGTCCCGTGAAGGCCGAGGGGGAGACATCGTTTCCCCTGGGGCGTCTTGACCTCGAGGCCCGGACCCGCGTCCCCTTGGCACAGCCCCTGCCGGCGTTGGTGCGCGCGTCCTTCCACCGCGTGCGCCCGCCCACGGACACGCTGCTTCTGGGACCCGCCGTGGACGCTGCCGTGCGGAACCTGGGTGCCGATGTCTCCACGCGCGCACCGGTCGCGTTCGTCGACACCCCGCGCATGGTCGGCGCCTGGGGCCTGGCGGGCACGTACACGATCTCGTCGGGCGTGGCCAAGGTGGACGCGTACCTCGTCCGGCAGGGCAAGGACGAGGAAGAGGTCGTCGTCGAGTTCCGCGTGGAGCACGCCGTCGCTTCGCCCGACGAGGTCGCGGCCCTGGCACGCTCCCTGGTCGACCGGGCCGTGGACGAGATCGCGTCGCGATGACCGGTCGACGTCCGCCGCTGCTCGCAGCCCTCCTGCTCGGCTTGTCCTGCAGTGTCCCGGGAGGAGCGCGCGAGGACGCGGCAGCGACCGTACGGCTCCTGGTCCACCCGCCGCACGCGACGGCGATCTCGACCCTGGCGGCATCGGCCGATGGGCGTGTGGCCGCCACCTGTGCCGCCGACGATCCCGTGTGCATCTGGGAGGTCGCGACGGGGCGCCTCCTGCAGCGCGTGCCCTCGGGGCCCAGGCCCAGCTTGCCGCCGCTGCTCGCCCTGTCCGCGGACGGGACCCGCGTCGTCGTCACGAGTGCACCCGGGGAAGCCGTCGTGTTCGACGTCGCTTCGGGCCAGGAGCTGCGTCGCGTCGATGCCGCGGGCGCCACCCTCACGGCCTTGGCCTTCCTACCCGACGGCAACACGGTCGTCGTGGCCGATGACCGCGGCGCCATCACCGGGTTCACGGGCTCGTCCAAGAAGCCGCGCTGGCAGCACAAGGTCCACGTGTCCGGCATCCAGGCCCTGGTGGTCGCGGCCGACGGCGGTCTGGTCATCACGGGCGGTGCCGACGGCGCGGTACGCGCCACGACGGTTTCCGGGCGCGAGCGGGCCGAGTGCGACGTGCCCTCGGGGTCCGTGTCCCATGTGGCCGCTTCGTCGGACGGCCTGTGGTTGGCCGCCGCGGACGCCCAGGGGGGCTTGCGCGTCTGGTCGTGCAAGGCGCCCAAGCGACCGCGCCACGTGCTGACGAGGTCCGGCGAGCCCTTCGTCGGGCTGGTGTTCGATGCGTCGGGCAGCGTCCTGTACGGCGCGCATGCGAAGGGGCCGCTGCGCAGCTGGCGTATCGACGGGGACGAGGCCGACGAGCAGACACCGCTTCCGCTCCAGGCCGAGACCCACCAGCATCTCGTGTCCGCGGGGCCCGGGCGCCTCCTGCTGGCCGCCGAGAAGCGCGCCGACGTGCTGGACGTGGCGCGCCACCAGGTGGTCGCCACCTTGGGCACGGCGTGCTTCTACCCGCACGAGATCGAGACCTCGCCGGGTGGCCAGCTGTTGCTCGTCGCCGGTTCCGACAGCTCGATCCGCACGTACGTGGACATCTACGACCTGTTCCTGGGACGGCTCTTGTGGCGCTTCCCGGCCTCCGGGGCGCGCATGGCCATGGTGTGCTCACCGGACGAGCGGCATGTCGTGCTCACGGAGCGCGACGGACGCCCCGTGATCGTCGACGTCCGGTCGTGCGAGGTCGTGCGTCCGCTGGTCGGTGCACCGGGCCCGGTATACGGCGCGGCGTGGTCGGCGGACGGCTACCGCATCGCGCTGGCGAGCGGCGAGGGCACGATCACGCTCCACGACGCCGCGACGGGCGTCGCCTCGGCGACATGGCGAGGGATCCCGGGCACGATTCGCAAGGTCGCCTTCTCGCCGCGTGGCGATCTCGTGCTCGCCGCCACGGAGACCGCGGGCCTCGTCGTCCTGGATGCCGCCGACGGCAAGCGCGTCCACGAGCTGCCCTTCTCGGACTTCCTGCAGGGCGTGGCGTTCGGCGCCGACGGCACCACGCTGCACCACACCACGGGCATCTCCTCGACGACGGAGCGCGAGGTGTCCACGGGCCACGTGCGAGCCCTCTACCCCGGCAAGGTCAAGGGCAAGATGGAGTCGGGCCACGACCAGATGGTCACGTGTCTGGAGGTCTCACGGGACACGCGTCTCCTGGCCACCGGCTCCTGGGACGCAACGGTCTGCGTCTGGGATGCCCAGACGGGCAAGCGGCTGCATCGCCTGTACGGGCACGACGCCGATGTCGTGGATCTCGCCTTCGCCTCCGGGAACGAGCGCCTCGTGACCTTGGCCGAGGATCGCACGCTCCGCTTCTGGGACTTGGGCACCGGAGCGATGCTTTGCCGCCTCGTGGCAGGCGATGTCCCGCCCGCGGGCGCACAGCGCGTCGAGCGCGGCGCCCGGCAGGCGTGGTGCGTGGTCGACACCCACGGCCGCCATGACGCAAGCCTGCCGACGGCCCTGCCGTTCCTGGGGTGGACGGACGGGACGAGAACCTGGGCGTTTGACGAAGTGTTCGAGGAGCGACGCTCTCCGGGGCTGCTGGGAGCACTGGTCTTCGGCGCAGCGCATCCGCTCCGCGCCCTCGGCGACCTGCCGATCCCTGCGTTGCCGCCCAAGGTCCATGCGGAGATGCCCGACCCGCAGCGGCCCGTCGTGAAGGTCGAGGTCGAGAACCGCGGGGGCGGCATCGGCGCGGTGGGCGTCAAGCTGAACGGGCGCGAGGTAGTCAAGGACGCACGCGATACGACGGTGTCGTCCAGCGCGCCGCGCGAGGACCTCGCGGTGGACCTGTCGAACGCGCCCAACCTGCTCCCCGGCGAGGCCAACGTCGTGGAGGTCAGCGCGTTCGATGCCAAGGGCACGGCCCGGGCGCGCGGACCGGCCGTCACGTTCCAGGCGCCGGGCATCAAGCTCGATGCGCCGGAGCTCTGGGTCCTGACCTGCGGCGTCAGCGACTACGCAGGCGAGGCCCTGGACCTCGTGTTCCCCGCGAAGGACGCCCACGCCATGGCGGACGCGCTCCAGCTGGCGGGCACCGGCCACTTCACGGCACCGCGCACACACGTGCAGCGGCTCGCTTCGCCGGCGGGCGAGGACGTCCTGCCGGCCACGCGCGCGGCGCTCGTGGAGGCGCTCCAGCGGATCGCCGCGTCGGCCAAGGCCAACGACACCTTCGTGCTGTACCTCGCCGGCCACGGTGTGGCCGAGCGCGGCGACGGTGCGTACCGGTACCTGTTGGCGGAGGCGGCCGATGCGACTTCCGAAGAGGGTACGTTCAGCGATGCCGATCTCGTGGCGGCCCTGGCCCGGATCCCGTGCAACCACCGGGCCGTGATCCTCGATACCTGCGCATCCGGCGGCGTGGTGCAGGCCTTGGATGCGCTCCGCGCGCCGGGGGGTGCCGTGGACCGGCTGCGCGAGCGCGAGGGCGTGTTCGTGCTGGCCGGGTGCGCCGCGGATCGCCTCGCCTACGAGTCGAGCATCTACGGCCAGGGCCTCCTGACGTACGCGCTGCTCGCGGGCATGAACTGTGGCTGCCACTTCAAGGACGACGTCTACGTCGACGTCGCGCGCCTGATCGACTACGCCTGCGAGCAGGTGCCGCGCCTCTCGCACGCGATGGGCTTCGGGCCCACGCAGCTGCAGCTGCCCGTGAAGGCGGACGGGGATCCGTCGTTTCCGTTGGGGCGCCTCACACCGGCGGAGCGCGAGCAGATCCACGTCGTCCGCCCCCTGCCGGCGTTCATCCGGTCGTCCTTCCAGCGCATCCGTCCCCCGCGGGACACGCACGGGCTGGAGTCGGCCGTGGACGCGGCCGTCCGTCGGCTGTCCACGAAGGGCGGGGGGCGCCCCCCGGCCGTGCACGTAGAGACGGACCAGATGGGCGGCGCGTGGCAGATCGCGGGCACGTACTCGCTGGAGGGCGGGGAGGCGCACGTGAAGGCCTCGCTCTTGCGCGTCGAGCTGCTCGACGCCGAAGTCGTCGCCGAGCTCGAGCTCACGGGTCCCGCGGGGACCCCCGAGCAGGTGGCGGCCCTCGCCGACGCGATCGTGGCGAGGGCCGTGGCGAGCCTGCCGAAGTAGGCGTGCGTCGGGCGGCCGTCAGGGCAGCGTGAGGTCCTGCGTGGTGGTGGCGCCCGTCGTGACCACGACGGCTGACGCCGCAAGCGTCTTCGTCTCGGCACCCTGCGCGCGCACGTAGAGGTCGTACTCGCCCGCCTCGAGCAGCAGCGCGTAGCTGCCCTCCACCAGCCCGTCCATGCCCGCGGGCGAGGAGAGCGTGGCGGCGACGGGCTCCGTGTCGGCCTCGACCGCCGTGCCTGCCGGGAACGCGCACACCTCGACGTCGGCGGCGGGGGCGGCCGAGCCGTCGAGGACCATGCCTTGGAGCAGGCCCACGGTGCTGTTGTTCAGGACGCGGACCACGGGGTGGAAGATCACGCCGCCTTCACCGGCTTCGAGCTCGGCGCAGGTAGGCTCGCCGCCAAGGCCCGTCGTGTGGAACGAGCGGGCGAGGTCCACGTCGAGCGTGAGATCGACCTCCTGACCGGAGGCCACGAGGATCGGCGGATCGACCTTGATCTTGAGGCCGCTCGCCATGCCCGACGGCACCTTGAAGGTGCGGTCCGGTGCGCCGCTACCGAACTGGAGCACTGCCTCGACGATGTGCAGGCGGATCTCGTCGTAGCTGCCCGTGGCGATCTCGGCGCCGGCCAGCGCGTCGGACAAACCGTTGCGCAGCTGGAGCAGGTCGATGGTCATCTCGGTCACGCCGCCAGCGAGAACCAGGTCGGTCCAGCCGCCATCGGATGCCGAGCGCACGCGGACGCCGTCGATCGTGACGAGCGCCGCCGCGACGCAGCCTTCCGTCGCGGGGAAGGGGGCGTCCGTGATGGACACCTTGAGCGAGCCGGTACCGGCGCCGCCACCCCCGCCGCAGGCGGGCAGGAGGAGGCAGGCGGCGGCGACAAGCGCCAGAGCGAAGGGATGGAAGCGCATGGGGAACTCCGTGCCCCCCCAGGCACTCGCGGGTGGGGGCCGCCCGACCGGGTGAGGTCGGTACAGCCCCGGACTGGCAGCCTAGCCCCCCGTGGCGGGTTGGCCAGCGACTCGCATCTCTAGCCGCCAAAGCCCTGCCATCGGGGCAGGCGAGGCGGCGGACGCTACTCGTCGAGGCCCAGCGAGCGTGCGTCGGGGATCGGCGGCCCCTCGTCCTTGGCGGCGGGGACGACCGGCTCTGGCATGGTCTCGGTCGGGAGGCTCGTCGCGGGCAGGCTGCCCGACGGAGGCGAGCCCAGACCGTCATCGCCCGCCGGGGCCGGGAACGTGGTGGCGGGCGTGCCCGCGTCGACGCAGCCGGAGCAGAACGGGCCCGACGGGTCGACGAGCTCGGGGCGAGCCTTGACCGGCACCTCGATCCAGAGGCTGCCGTCGTCGGTGGGCTGCATGCTGGCCATCCCATCGACCGGCTGCGCGGGCGTGCCCGGGATGTCGACGGTCGCTGCGAGCCCCAGGCCGCCGGCTTCCAGCGCCCGAAGGCGGTGGCGCGAGGGCTGGTGGTAGGGAGCGAGGCCCGCGGCTAAGCGGTACTGCTCGATGGCCGAACCGGCGTCGCCGTCCTCCTCGGCCAAGAGGCCGCGGTTGTACGCGATGCGCCAGCCAGGGCTCCCAAGACGCTCGGCGGCATCGAGCGACGTGCGCGCCTGGGCCGTATCCCCTGCCAAGAACCATGCCGCCGCTTGCGCCTCGCGCAAGCCCGCGTGGTCGGGGCGCAGCTGGATCTGCTCCTCGAGCATATGCAAGGCATAGGCAGAATTGCCGTCGTCCAGCGCGATACGGCTGCGGATCACCGCGGCATCGGGGTGCGAGCCCGCGATGTGCAGTACGTGGTCGAAGTGCTGCGACGCGCGGGCCGGGTCGTCGAACTCGTAGGCCAGGAGGCCCGCCATGAAGCGGGCGGGGATGTGGCTGGGGTAGAGGAAGGACATCTCCTCGGCCTGCTTGCGCAGCGTGGCGCGCGAGACGCGGTCCTTGCCCTTGGCGCCCATGCGGTACTGCTCGTACCGGGCGCCCTCGGGCGTCATGGCGTACATGTCCTCGAGCCGGCCCATGGCCTTGTCGGGATCGAGGTTGCGCGGGCCCTTCGGGGAGCTGGCGCACGCGCCGAGCCCCAGGCTGCCCACGACGAGGGTGGCTGCGGCCACGATGCCGCCACGAGTCGTCCGTCGCATGTCCGGTCCTCCCACCCCCTGCCAGGGGCGCCTACCACTCTACTCCCGCGACCTTGCGGGACCAGCCCACCCCGCGCCCAGGAGGGGAGGGCCGCGATGCGTCTCTTCAGGCCATCAGGGGGCCAAGCCCCCGGCCCCACCCGTCGCGCCCCTGAGCACGCCCTCGATCATCTGCAGGAACTGGTAGAAGGCCGGTCCCAGCGTCCAGACGAAGATGCCCGGCAGGAAGCAGAGGACCAGCGGGATCACCAGCTTCACGGGCAGTGCCTGGGCCGTGATCAGGGCCTGCTCGCGTCGGCGGCTCTGGACGTCGGCCGTCTGGTGGGCCAGCACCTCGCTGATGCCGCCGCCGACCTGTTCGGCGTGGATCATCGCGGAGCAGAAGATCGAGATCGACGGCAGGTCGATCCGCCTGCTCAAATGGCGCCAGCAGTCGGCGCGCGGCACGCCCGCGAGGTTCTCGCGGCGGAACTGCTGCAGCTCCTGGGGCAGCGGCCGCGTCTCGTCGCTCGAGTCCAGCACGCGGATCATGGCCGCGTCCAGCCCCAAGCCCGCCTGGGCCATCGTGGACAGCAGCTGCAACGTGATCGGCAGGTCTTCCTCGATCTCGCGCACCCGGCGCCGACGGGCCGAGCGAACGACGATCCAGGGGATGGACGCGATGATGATCGCGAGCACCCACGGAATCGCGTACAGCACCGGGTCCATGATCACGCCAAAGTCGCCAGGCAGGTCGTAGAGCGTGGTCCGGGCATCGTGCAGCAGGGCGGAGCTGCGCAAGGTGAGTGCGACGAGCAAGCCCGTGGCCAGGGCGATCACGGCCGCGACCAGGAAGACGGACGTGGCCCCCGGTCGCCGGAAGCCGGCCACGAACAACCAGCGGTGCAGCCAGGAGGCGTCGCGATCGGGGAGGTGGCCCATCAGCTCGAACGAAGCGCTGCCTTCGGCACGCAGGCGCCCGCGAGCACGGGCGCCGCGTTGGGCGTAGACGAAGGCGATGATGACGGCCGCCACCAGGGCGATCCACGCCACGATGACGAACGGCGTCGAAAGGGCTGCGAGGGTCAGCATCTCAGTACCGCACCCGCGACATGCGAGCGATCCAAACCGCTCCCAACGCCTGGAGGATGATCGCGGCCGATGCGAGGGCCTCGCCGATCCGCGTGCCCAGGAAGCCGGTCACGCGCGGCGGGTCGATGCTGTACATCAAGCCCGCCAGGAAGTAGGTGAGGCCCAGGATGGCCAGCACCGAGAAGCGCGCCTCGGTGCTCTGGGCGCGGATGCGGCGGCCCAGCTCCACACGGTCGCGGATGAACCGCCCGGTCGTCGCCAGCGTGGGCGCGAGGCTGCCGCCGCCCTCCCACTGCACGCCCATGGCGTAGAAGAACAGACGGAACGACTCGAGCGGCAAGCTCTCGGCCATCTCCCGGCACAACGTGGGAGGGTCTTCGCCCAGCTGGAGCCGCAGCAGGAACTGCGCGAGGTAAGGCTTGAGGGGCTTGCGCGAGTCGCGCTCCGCGCTGGCCAAGGCGTCGATCACGCCGATGCCCGCGTGGAGCGACGTGACCATGTGGTCGATGGCTTCCGCCAGCTGCTGTTCGATCTTCAGTGTTCGCGCGCCCACGATGGCGCCGCGAATCAGCTGCCCTACGACCCAGAAGAGGAAACCGATCGCAATCGCGAAGGTGGGTCCCAGGGGGACGAACGCACTCGCAAGCGCGTAAGCTGCGAGCCCCAAGATCCACGGCAGGAGCGTCTCGAACGGGCGCTCCAAGCCGCGTTGGCGCAGGATCCGGTCGCCTTCCTGGGCGACCAGCGTGGGGATGCGGCTGACCGCCGCGTCGTGGCGGGACTGACGGAGCCACCACCACGCGGCGGCCGCGGCGCCGCCGAGCAGCAGCAGCGCGCCAAGCAGGCTGCTAGGCATGGCGGCCGGCGCCCTCCATGAAGAGCTGCGGAGGCATCGTCTCGCCCCGCTCGCGCAAGGTCTCCGCGACGCGCGGCATGACGCCCGTGGGCTTGAAGCGCCCCTTCACGCGCCGACCCTCGCGGCCTTCGCGCTTGAACTCGAAGATGGCGTTGAGCAGCGGGGTGTTGCCCTCCAGGCCGGCGATCTCGGCGATGCTCTCCACGCGACGCACACCGTCCTCGAAGCGACGCACGTGCACGACGATCTGCAGCGCGTTGACCACCTGCTCGCGGATGGCGCGCGAGGGAAGATCCACACCCGACATCAACACCATGGTCTCGAGGCGAGCCAGCGCGTCGCGCGGGCTGTTGGCGTGGACGGTGCAGAGGCTGCCGTCGTGGCCGGTGTTCATGGCCTGGAGCATGTCCAGGGCCTCTCCGCCGCGCACCTCACCCACGATGATGCGGTCCGGTCGCATGCGCAGGGCGTTGATCACGAGGTCGCGCGACGAGATGGCACCGCGGCCCTCCGTGTTGGGGGGGCGGTTTTCCAGCCGCACGAGGTGGTCTTGGTCGAGGATGAGCTCGGCCGTGTCCTCGATGGTGACGACACGCTCTTCGGGCGGGATGGCCTCGGCCAGGGCGCCCAGGAGCGTGGACTTGCCCGCGCCCGTACCACCGGACACCAGGATGTTCTGCCGGCCGCGGACGCATGCGCGCAGGAACGACAGCATGTGCTCGGACATCTCCCCGAGTCCGACGAGCTCATCGCTGCGCAGCCGACGGCGGCCGAAGCGGCGAATGCTGATGGTGGGGCCGTCGATGGACACGGGCGGGATGGTGGCGTTGACACGGCTGCCGTCGGGAAGGCGGGCATCCAGCATGGGGCTGGAGATGTCGATGCGGCGCCCGACCCACGCCGCGATGCGTTCGATGACGCGCTGCACGTGCTCGGCGTCCTGGAAGCGGACGTTGGTCTTCTCGAGGCGGCCGAACCGCTCCACGAAGACCTTGTGCGGTCCGACGACCAAGATGTCGCTCACGGCCGGGTCCGCCATGAGCGGAGCCAGTGGCCCGACGCCCAGCGTCTCGTCGGTGAGGTCGTCCGCCAGACGAGCGCGCTCGCCGTCGTTCAGCGGCAGGTCCTCGTCGGCCAAGACGCGGTCGACGAACTCGCGCACCAGGCGCGAGACCGTCTCCTTGTCCTCGGCCACGAGGCGGCGGTCGCCCAGGTCATCGAGCAGGCGGGCCAACAGGTTGGCCTTGACCGTGACGTAGTCGGTGCGGCCCTTGTGGATGTCGGCACTGGTGCCCGTGGGCCCGCCGCCACGACGCTTGAGGCGCGAGCCGGGGGCCGAGGCGATCGAGCCGCCCAGGCGCTGCCGCAAGAGCTCGGCGGGATTGCTGCCCTCTTCGCTGCGTTGGCGGCTCACAGGTCGCCTCCGACGGCGCGCAGGCGTCGGGCCGGCGGCGCTTGGTCGCCTTCGTCGTCATCGCCGCCGACGTCGCCACGGCCCGAGGCGGTGGCCAGGGTGGCCGTTTCGATGTCGTCGACGATGCGGCCGATGCTGCGGCGGAACCGGTTCCACGGGCCGGCCTGCAGCACGTGCGGGCGGCCCATGTTGGTGGCCATCGGCAGCTTCTTGTCGAACGCGACCTCGTGGCGCACGGCGCGGTTCAGGTGGGCCTCCACGTCGGCGGGAGTGAGCTGCCCGGGGAAGCTCTTTTGCGCGCGGTTGAGGATGATCCACGTGCGGTCCTCGTCGATGCCCAGCTGCTCCAAGGTCTCGAGGAGGCTCGATGTCCCGTTGAGGATGGGCACGATGACTTGCGTGACCACGCACACGATGTTGGAGAGATCGAGCACGCTCATGACGACGCCGTCCACGACCGGGAACGTGTCGATGACGACGTACTTGTAGGCGCGACGCGCGAGCGCGATCACGCGCGACACCACGCGGTCGTCTACGGCACTCGCAGCGAGCACCGTGGGCGGGGCCGGCAGCACGCGCAGTCCCGACTCGTGGGGGAGCGCCAGCTGCTGGAGCAGCGTGATGTCCAGACGGTCGAGCTGCTCGGCGGCGTCGGCCATGGACTGCGTCACGTCGAGGTCGAGCATGGAGGCGGCCACACCCAGCTGGAGCGACAGGTCGAGCAGGATCACCTCGCCGGGATGGCGGCGGGCCAGCTCGCAGGCGACGTTGACCGAGACGCTGGACTTGCCGACGCCGCCCTTGTTGCTGACGAAGCTGATCACCTTGCCAAGCGCCCCGCCTCCCCGTCGGGCGTCGCCTCGTTGCAGGCGCGCGATGACGTTGGCGACTTCGCTGCTGCTGAGCGGGCGGCGCAGGAAGTCCATGACGCGGGCGCGCAGGGCCTCGATGATCAGGCTGCTCTCGGCCTCCGGATCGGCCAAGGTCTCGCGTCGGTACACCGCCACGACCGCCGCATCGGGCGCCACGGCAGCGATCTCCTCGGCGAAGGCCTTGAGCTCGGCGACGCGGGCGCCCATCTCGACGACCACGATGTCGGGCTGACGCAGGCGCGCGGTCTCGATGGCCGAACGGGTGTCGCGCTCGTAGGAGACGACGCAGCGCTTGCCCTTGACGCCTTCGAGCGCGATGTCGAACTCCTCCTCGAGCGAGGGATCAGGCGCGATCACCAGGAAACGGGTGGCGGTCGTGTCGCTCACGGGGTCCTCCGGGGCCTAGCGGCCCAAGGCGGCCGCTTTGGCCGGTTCGTCGATGGTCGCGTTGAGGTCGGCCAGCTGATCGGTCAACCAGCGAGGTAGGTCCGCCAACCCCGGGGCCGCGACGGCCGAGAGGTTGGTCGGGAAGATCGTGGCGGGCAGCCTGCGCACGAAGAGCAGCACGTGATCCTGCCCATCTTCTTCGTCGTCGTCGCCAACACCCGCATTGATCGTTGCGCGCACCACTTCGATCGCACCAAAACCCACGATGCGCGGGTCCATGTCGTCCTTGGGCACGTTGTTGACGGGCGGCAGGAAGGGCGGGTTGCTGTTGCCGGGTCGACCGTCGTAGAAGAGCAGCACGTCACCTTCGTAGAGCGGGACGGTGAACAGGCGCGGCGTGTATCCGGGCAAATGGGGATTGCCGAGGAGGGCGAGCGCGCGGTCGATGTCCGGTGCCACGTCGACCCAGACGGGGTCTCCGATGGACCACGAGCGGCGTTGGGGGTCGTCGAGGCGATCGGCGAACACGGCATTGGGCGTAGTCCCGCCTCCTACCAGCTGGCCCGGGGGGATGATCGGCGGCGCACCCCGCGTCGGGTTCGGATTGGGCAGGGGCGGCCCCGGGTTGGGGTTGCCGCCCCCGCTCGTGTTCGCACCGAACTGGATGACGAACGTGCCGTCGGGCTCCGTGGCAGGAGGACCGTTCCAGTAGTCGAGCTCGAGCGCGATGGGGGCGTAGCCGGGAATGCCGTACGCGTCGTGCGGCGGTCCGGCCAGCGTGGCGTTGCGGGCCTGGGCGATGGTGGTGGCGCGCACGCTGACGCCCTTCTCGCGCGTCTCGCCGGCCATCAGGCTGCCGCGGGCGAAGAGGTAGGGAATCACCGGTCCCGTGCTGCTGATGCCCGCCTGCGCGTCCAAGCCCTCGTCGTCGGTGGTCCGACGGACGCGGACCAAGAACGCCTCGCGGCGGTCGGGATCGGCGACCGTGTCGAAGTCGCTGCGCTGGTACGCGGGGTCCTCGGCGTGGGTGGCGTCGGCCTCGTCGTACCAACCGGCCACCAGATCGCCGTGGATCTCGTTGGTCTCGTTCAGCTCGAGGTCGGGCTTGTAGACCAAGCCGGGATCCACGACGACCTGCTTGTTGGCGCCCATGTTCGTGGTGCCACCCTGCAGCGTCACGTACGGCCCGGCGCCGTACTGGTACGCGTCGCCCGCCGTGCTGCCGAAGTCGTCGTCGAAATGGGCCTGGAGGCGGCGGCGCGCCGCATCGCGGCGCTCGTCGTCGGACAGGGTGTCCTCGAGACGCAGTCCTTCCAGCGCCGCCCCATCGGCGGCGTTGCTCATCTGGCGCTGTGTGAGGCGCACGAAGCCCAGGTCGGCGATGAGGCCGCCGAAGGCGAAGAACGCGAACAGCAACAGGGCGATGAAGACCTGGATCATGGGAGCCTCCGGCTCGGCGTCGAGCTACTCGACACTCTCCTCCTCACCGCTCTCCGCGGACTCGTCGGCAACCGGCTCTTCGGCGTCCTCCGAGGGCGTGGGGCTCGGCGCGGGCGTCGGCTCGTCGGGGCGCGTCTCCGGTCCGATCGGGACGGCCTTGATCCGCTTGACGCCGCCTTCGACGACCTCGACCAGACGCACGCGCTCCTTGGGCGCGTCCGACGTCGGCGCGACGGGCGTGGGCATCAGGTCTTCGACCGCGATCTCGATGTCGGGGATGCGCCCCGCGTCGCCGCCCTTCGAACTGCCCTGGCCGCGCATGGCAACCTGGATCCTTGCGCCCAAGGCAAGTGCCTGCTCGAGAGCGGCGACCTCAGCCGGATCGATCGCGATCACGATTTCCTCGAGCGGCTTGTTGCGCGGGTTGGGGCGCACCGCCGGCGCGCTGCCAGCCACCTCCTCGCGACGATGCACCGGCTGGACGACCGTGCCTCCCTCGACAACGACCTTCACCTCGGCCATGCGACGCTTGATCGTGGGTGCCTCCGGCGGCGGCTCCTGATCGGCCGCGTGGAGCGGTGCGTAGGGGCCCTCGATGTCGAGATCGCTCGCGCGACTGCGGGGCATGCGCTTCGGGGCCTCGATCTCCACCTCGGTCGTCATCACGACGTCGAACTCATCGCCCTGGTTGAGGCCATGCAGCCCGGGAATGTCGCTGGCCTTGAGGCGCATCGCACGCTTGCCGGCGGGAATGCCGGCAGTCGGGCCGGGGCGCGTTCCGATCGGATACAGGTCGGACTGCCGAATGACGCGCATGGGATCCAGGTCGTGACGGGCCACCCGGCCGACGACCTGCGCAAAGGACGTGAGCATGTCCTCGGCGACTGCGGCGCGATTGACACGCAAGGTCGACATGCCCTTGCCGTTGGGCCGCGTCACGTGCAGGCCCGTGATCTCGGCGTACGCCGGAATCGGCCGGCCCACGACGAGGATCTCGACGGAGTTGGGATCCGGAGCAGGCGCCGGCGGCGGGGTGTCGGCCGTGAGGAAGGGCAGCGTGATCGCGCCCGTGCTGTGCAGCAGGAGGGCGCCGCCGCAGACGGCGAGCAGCGTGATCATGATCGCGGTCGCGGTGGAGCTGGCGCCGCCGTGGCGCTTGCGTCCGTAGTTCTGGTTGACCATCGGGGGGTGATCTCCGTCGTGGCGGCGAGGGGCTCGAGCTAGTCGAACACTTCGCGCGTCATGACCATTTGGGCAGTGAGAAGCTTGCGGAACGGGCGGACCGTCTGGCCCTGGGCGTAGAGACGACCCAGGCCGTACGTGCCGGCGTAGGCGCCGGCGGCGCCGTCGTCGGCCAAGGTGGCGCCGGGCGCGACGTTGGACTCGCTGACGCCGTTGTCATCGGCCAGGATCGGCGTCGAAACGTTGGGGGCGGTCGGTCCGCCCGGGGCCTGCAGGTAGCCCGTCATCATCGCGGCCTGCCACGGGTAGTTGATGCGAATGGCCACGAGGCCCCGCTCGGGCATGCCGGCGGGCGTGTTCATGCTGAACGGGCTGGCGCCGGGATAGCTGGCGTTCTGGATCTCCTCGATCACGGGGACCCAGCGGATCGTCTCGCGCCCGTCGCCGTCGCGGCCCTCGACCAGCGGGATGCCCACGGTCAGGCCGCTCGGCGTGCTGGCATCGACCAGGAGCGCGCCCGGGTAGCGCAGCAAGCGGCGACCGTCGCGACGCTCGAAGATCATGAGCGGTCGCAGCATCTTGTTGAGCACCGGCAACGAGTCGCTGAACTCCTCCAGCGTCAGGCCGCCGGGGATGTTGTCCAGGTCGATCACCAAGTGCGCAGGCTCGTACACGCGCTGGCGGACCACGGGGTCCTGCAGCGCCTGCTCCAGCGTCATGCCGGCCGGCAGCGGGATGGTGGCCAGCTCGCGTGCCGTGGCGCGTGCCGCGTCCTGTACGGCGTGGGCGGAGAAGAACAGCCGCCCGAAGTCGATCACGACCGCGATCAGCAGGTACATGAGCAGTGCGATGAAGGCGAACTCGACCAGGATGGCGCCGCGCATGGACTGGCGCGTGCGTCGGCCGCGGATCGTCGCGCGGTCGGGAGCGTCGTGGATGGCGGTGGGGGGGAGGGCCATCGGTCGTCTCCTCTCGGGGCGCGGGGGTCAGAAGGTCAGTGCCAGGACGTAGCCCACGAGGAAGGCGGGTCCCAGCACCACGTCGCGACTCCCCTTGCGGAGTGCCACGAACGCCAGCAAACCGCCCACGAGGGCGATCCACGGCAGGAAGAGCAGCAACTTCAAGGGCCCGAAACAGGCCCCGAGGCCCGCCAACACCTTCCCGTCGCCACCGCCCAGGGCTCCCAGGCGGAAGGCGACCAAGCCGATGCCGAGACCCGTCGCGAGCCCGAGCGCCAGGTCGCCCCAGCCGGGCTCCCACCAGCCGAGCGCCCGGACCGCGATCGCCCAGCCCAGGAGGGCCAGGGAGAAGAGGTCCGGGATCTTGCCGGTGAAGGCGTCGTGGACGGCGACCCCGAAGAGGATCACGGCCGGCACCCAGAACGCCGGTGACGAGAAGATCAGCATCGGGACGCTCCGCCTCCGCGCGGACGCGGAGGCGGAGCTCCGTTCTCCAAGGAGCGGACGACGGCTACGGGCCCGCGGGCGGGTAGGCCGTGACGAGCTCCGTCAGCTGGTCCTGGTCGAAGCCCAGGTTGTTGCCGAGGCGCTGCTCGCCGCTCTGGTTGAGGATCGTCTCGACGTCGACGGCGATGTCACCGTTCGCGTTCGTGTGCGTCTCGATGAGACGACCCGAGGCGATGGGGTTGTTGTCGTCGTTGCTGACGCCGGGAATGATCGTCGCGGACGAGCCGATCAGGTCGCTGGTCTTGTGACCGAGCAACGAGACGGCCGCGACCGCCACGATCGCGATGCCTGCCACGAGCAGGGCGTACTCGACGAGAGCCGCGCCCTTCTTGTCGCGCAGGAACGTGCGAATGAGCTTCATGCGTGATATCTCCGGGGGGAACGAGAAGAGGGCTGGCCTGACACGGGTCGTCCCGCGCCTTGCCAGCCCCCCTGCCATGTCGGTGACGCGCCCGGGCTGGGCGGCCACAAGTCGGGTGAGTGTCGTCGTGCCGGGAGCAGCGAGAGCCGGGTGCTTCGCCGCCGTGGCATCCCCCTCACCATCGGCAGTCAGGAGGGCGGTACCCGAGGGGAACTTCGGGCGGCCATCCGTCAGGCATGTCGAGGGGGGACTGGATCCTCCGGGCGAAGCGCGCCGTGGCTGCCGGACAGCCTGCGGCCTCGCCAATGCGGTCAGCGACCGCTGCGGTAGAGAACGTGCTCGGCGAGGTCCGGGTAGGCCCACAGGCGGGCCTTGCGGGTCGGCTCGCGCAGCACGACGGGCCGCACGACCACGACGAGCTGGAACTCGTCGCCTTCGCGCTCGTAGCCCTTGAAGAGGTCGCCCACGAGCGGCGCCTCGGAAAGCCCCGGCGTCTGGTTGGTCGTCGCCGAGACGTTGCGGGTGATGAGACCGCCGAGCAAGAGCGACTGCCCGTCAGCGAGCTTGGCCGTCGTCTGCAGCGAGCGCGTCCGGAAGGCCGTCGTGGTCTGGGCCGTGCCGGTGCTCTCGCGGATGCCCGCGGTCAGGTTGGCATCGGGCAGGCTGATCGTGGGGGCGACGTCCAGGGTGATCTGTCCGCGCTCGCCGACGAGCGGGCGCACGTTGAGCTGCACGCCAAAGGGCCGGAACTCGACGGAGTTCAGGATGCCGTCGGTCGTGATGTTGGTCGCGACCGACTGGGGGATCGGGATCTCGCCGCCGACCTGGAACGAAGCCTGCTCGCCCGAGAGCACGGTGAGCGAGGGACGGGAGAGGCTGCGCGCGTAGCCCGTCTGCTCGAGCAGGCGCAGCAAGCTGTCGAACGCGAAGTTGTCGCCGGCGATCTGCAGCTGGTTGCTGAGCGTGCCCGAGAGGAACGCGAAGACGTTCTGGACGTCGGGGTCCTCACCCTGGTTGCCCACGCGGCGCGCGCCGCCACCCTGCAGCGTGCCGGCGCCCGTGCCCGCCACCCGCGCCGGGTTGAAGCTGCCCTGGCGGAAGTTGCTGGCGAACAAGCCGAAGTCGGAATTGAAGGCCTTGAGCTTGGTGCAGTTGACTTCGTAGAGCTCGATGTCCACGCGTACCTGGGGCAGGTCGGTGACTTCCACGAAGGAGAGGATCCGACCGCGTCCGGCCTCGATGACCTTGGCGCGACCCACGTTGGCCTCGATCAGGTTGCGCAGCGTCGATGAGCTGCTGCCCAGCAGCTGGGACAGGCCGCGGACGGTGCTGCCCGTGTTGGTGCCGCCGCCGCTCGCCTGGCCCGCCAACGCGCCGGACTCATCCGCGCGCACCTCGATGGAGTCCTCGCGGCTGTTGCCGAGCAGGCTCTGGGCCACGCTCAGCGCGCGGATCAGGGTGGTCTGCGTGTCGATCTGGCCGGTCAACACGAAGATGTCGGTTTCGTCCGAAGCGACGCGGCCCTTCACGAGACGGCGAACGACGACGTTGCGCGCACCCAGCTCGTGGATGGCGTCCTGTATGCGGTCCTCGAGCCGACCGGGCAGGCTCTCGACGCGGATCAAGTTGATCACGGCCGCGGACGTGCGCAGTTCTTCGATGGGCTCGATGACCGGCTGGTCGTCGACGGCGCCGGCGTCACCACCCTCCCCGCCGTCGGGCGTGACGACGCGCACACCCGGCGAACCGCGGCGACGCGAGCCGCGCGCGGCGTCGAGGTAGCGCTGCGCCATCTCCTCGGCGGCGTTGGCGTAGGTGATGTCCGGCACGGTGCCGCGCAACACCACCGCGTCGCGATCGGGGGCCGAGGCCACCTGGATGGACGGGTGCACGTCGCGCAGGGCGGCCTCGAGCAAGGAGAGGTCCCGGCGCACGTGGAAGAGGTACGAGCGGGTCGTGCCGTCCGCGAACCAGACCATCAGGCTCGTGCGCCCGAGCTCCCGCCCGAGGACCAAGCCCTCGCGCAGACTCAGCTCCTCGAACGTGACGACGTCCGGATTCGCGACGGCAACGCGCGCGAAGTCGCGGTCGAAGGCGAGACGCGCGTGCGTCGAGACGAGAAGGTCTCGCTCCTCCGTGCTCTCGGCCGCCACGGCGAGCCCGCCGAGCGAAACGAGGACAGCAAGAGCCACGGCGCGCGCCGTGAAGCGAGCGCGCGCTCGCCAGCTTCCGATTGCCATGCCTGACGACCTCCCGGCCCCCCGAGCCAAGGGACAAGCCTAGGCATTCCGCCCCGTGTAGCCAGCCCCGACTGCGCTCACGCCTCCCTGACGGGGGAAGGGCGCCACGGGCGGAGCCCTGTTTCATGGACGCATGGGCCGCGTTCCGGCTCGATGTCCGCGGCTGTTCGTCGGTCCAAACCATTACTGGATAACGGGTTGCAATTTTGCAGGGACTTTAGTCCCAGCCGAGCGTCGAGATTCGTGGACGCGGCCTCCCGCGGGGACGTGGCAACGCCTGGACACGTTGCCGTGCGCTGGCGCGGCTACGTCAGGGGGTCAGGATCCGCGGCACCAGGAAGCCGGGGTCGTCGGCCAGCTGCTTGCGGGCGGCCTCGGACAGCTCCGGGTTGGATAGGAGATCCCGATAGAGAGCGAGAGTTGATTCGCCTGCGTCGATGGCTTGGGCGAGGGTGTAGTTGGCGGCCCGGGCCTTGGGCGCCGGCTCCAGGAGTCGGGGGGCCCACGAGGCGCGCCACGTCGCGAGCGGGTCGTCGAGCAGCACCCGGTCGGCCTCGGCCAGCTCCAGCCGCTTGGCGAGCAGGTTGCGCGCGGCGTCGACGATGGCGTCTGCGTCGGCCTCGCCCAGCACGGGGCTCGTGTGGATGACCATGAGCGTCGGGCAGAGCAGGTCGAGGCCCGCGACGTGTCGCGTCTCGGGCGGAGCCACGATCGCCCGCTGCTCGGCGTCGAGCAGCTCGACGAGGTCGTCGACGAAACGCGCCTTCAGGCGCACCTCCGCCAGGATCCGCTCGGTCCGGAGTGCGGACGCCAGGCGCTCGCGGGTCGCATCGTGCTCGCGCTCGAACGTCTCGCCGAGGGACCCGATGGTGGCGACCTGCGACTCGGTCAGCGGCAAGCCTGCGGCGGCCAAGGCCCCGGCCACCAGGTTGGCCACGGTGATGGGGTGCGTGAACTCGCCGTTGAACTTGGCGCTCGTCGGGAGGCGGTCCAACACGGCGTACTCGTAGGTACGCATCGTCTCGACGCTCTTCTGCAGGCCGACGAGGAGGTCGCGCGGCGGCGCCTCGCCGCGCGCCTTGTAGGCGGCCACCTCGCGCACCGCCTTGGAGGTCGCCTCCGAGGCGGCACTGATGACGGCCCAGTCGGTGTCGCGGACGCCGTCCAGCTGGCCGGCCTTGCCGAACGTGAACGTGGGGCGCGAAGCGGCGTCCTCGTGCTCGTAGCGTTCCAGGCGCTGGCGCACGTCGGCCAGCTCGGCGCCCAGGCGCGCGTTCTCCGCCCGCAGCGCGCTCCACGTGCTGCCCCCCGGCTCCGTTGCCGTCGTGGCCAAGCCCACACCCGCGGACGCCCCATCGTCCATCGGCGCGGACGGGTCGAGCGGTCGGCCCGCGAGCGAAGCCTCGTGCGTGACGCCTGCACCGCCGTCCGGGCTCGCACCCAGCCAGCCGGCACGGTCGGCGCCCACGCCCGCCGCGGCGCCGAGCCCCACGGAGAGGGCGATCCCGCCCAGCCAAGCCCACTTGGTCGTCACGGTCGTTCCTCCTAGCAAGGTCGTGGCGATCTCGCCCCACGTCGAGGCGAGCGTCGCGCTCGTGTTGGCGGCGAAGCCACCGCCGGGCAGTGGGACGGCCGGGGCCAGCGCAGCCAGTCCCGCTGAGATGCCCGCGTCGTTCGTGCAGAGGTGACGCTTCAGACGATCCCGGGCCCGCACGAGGTGCCACGTGAGCGTGGCGCGCGGCATGCCCAGCACGTCCGCCGCGGTCGCATGCGACCAGCCGGCAACCTGGGTGAGCAGCACGATCTCGCGCTCGACGGCCGGCAGCCGACGGATCGCGGCCTGCAGTGCGCGGCGGACCTCCGCTCGATCGAGCTGGTCGTCGGGGCCAGCTGCGGAGCCGTCCGTCGGTCCCCAAGCGGCGACGTCCTCGAGGTTGGTCCGCGGCCGACGCTTGCGCCGGAGGTTGCGCGCTTCCAGGAAGACGACACGGCGGAACCAAGGCCACGGATCGTCCACCGGGATGCAGTCGGGCTTGCGGGCCGCGGCGACGAGCGCCTGCTGCACGGCATCGCGCGCGTCCTCCGCGTGGCGCAGCACGCCGTAGGCGGCGGCCCAGCCCCGCGCCCCGCAGTGGCGGGCCAGGGATTCCAGGCGCTCGGCGGGGGGCGGGGGAGGGGGCGGGGTCATGGTCCGCTTCCTAACGTCGCGAGCAGGGCTCGCGGTTGGCGGGCCGACAAAACGAGCGCGCCCCCGATCCGCGAGGCGGATCGGGGGCGCCAGATGGCGTCCGGGGCCGACTACCGCTGGGGCTTGGAGGCGGGCTTGGCCGGGGCGGCGGCGGGCTTGGCGGCGGGGGCCGGGGCAGCCTTGGCCGGGGCGGCGGCGGGCTTCGCGGGGGTCGCGCCGGGCTTCGCCGGGGGGGTGGAGGCCATCTTCGTGGTCTGCGCGTCGTGCTTCGAAGTGCTCACGTGCTGTGCTCCAGGGCCCCGCTCTGGGGCCGGTCGGCAGCCGCACCCGGGAACCTCCCCGGGCCACGTGCTGCCGGCGGTGGGGAAGCAGCGGGCGTGCCACCCGACCGTCGGTGCGGAGCCGCGCGCGCAAGTGGCAGCCGGCAGGGCACTTGCGCCCTGCCCGCGGGCCGCCGCTCGCCGCGGTGACGCGGCGTCGGACAATGCGCACCTGCCGGGGCTTCGGCGGACGTCCGCCGTCTTTCCGGCGCGAGGCCCCATGCACGTCCGCGTCGCGCTCTTCGTCGCGGAGGTCGCCCGCTTCCGGGCCCTCCTGGAGTCCCTCGGTGCGCAGGTCGTGCCCGCGCGCGACGTGGAGCCCGTGCCCGAACGCCTCGAAGGCGATGACGTGGACCTCGTCGTCGCCGACGCGGAACGGCTCGGCCGCAAGCCGGCGGTCAGCATCGCGGCGCTGCGTGCGCTCACGGCGCGCCCCGACGTCGTCGCGATCGTGGAGCGCGACGGCACGGAAGATCGTGCGCGGCTGCTGGCGGCGCGTGCCGTGGCGGTGCTCGCCACGCGCTGGAGCGACAGTGCGCTCCGCGAGGCCCTCGACGCGATCCTGGCCCGACGCCGCGAGGAGCTGGTGGGCCGGCAGCGTGCGCAGCCCTTCGTGCGCGCCCATCGCCTTGCCGACTTCGCCAGCGCCAGCCCCGCAATGGCCAAGCTCCTGGCCACGGCCCGGCGCGTCGTGAGCTCGTCCTCGACGGTCGTGCTGTTGGGGGAGACGGGCGTCGGCAAGGAATGGCTGGCGCGATCGCTCCACGAGGAAGGACCGCGGGCGGCCGGTCCGTTCGTCGCCGTCAACTGCGGCGCCTTGCCCGAACAGCTGCTCGAGAGCGAGATGTTCGGCCACGAGCGCGGGGCGTTCACCGGGGCCGTCCGCGCCCACCGCGGGCACTTCGAGATGGCGCACGGCGGCACCGTGTTCCTCGACGAAGTCGGCGACATGCCGCTGCACCTGCAAGTGAAGCTGTTGCGCGTGCTGCAGGAGCGTCGCGTGCAGCGGCTGGGCGCGGAGCGCGCGACGGAGGTCGACGTCCGCGTGCTCGCGGCCACGCACCGCGACCCGGAGGCGTTGCGCGCCGCAGGCGCGCTCCGCGAGGATCTCTGGTACCGCCTGGCGGTCGTCACGCTTCGCGTGCCGCCCTTGCGCGAGCGTCTCGAGGACCTGGCCGTCTTGGCCCAGGGTTGGCTCGAGCGGCAGGCGGCCACGCTCGGGCGCGAGGCCACGTCGTTCTCCCCCGAGGCCTTGGAGGCCCTTCTGGCCTACCGCTGGCCCGGCAACCTGCGCGAGCTCGTGAACGTCGTCGAGCGCGCCGTGCTGCTGTCGTCGGGCCCCGTCGTGCACGCGGCGGACCTGCCCGACGACATCGTCCGCGCCGCGCTGCCGGGCACGCCGCTCCAGGGCCCCGCGGCCGTGCTGCGCCACGCGCCGGCGGGCGACATCCCGTTTGCCAAGGCCCGCCGTACCGTCCTCGAGCAGTTCGAGCGCGACTACCTCGTGGCCCTCCTCGAACGCAGCGGCGGCCGCGTCGGCGAGGCGTCGCTCCGCTCGGGCCTCCCGCCGCGCACCCTCTACGACCTGCTGCGGCGCCACGGCCTGCGCGGAGAGGACTACCGCTTCCGCATCCCGGCCAGCCGGCCCTGACGGCCCCGCTGGCCTGCGTGGGGCATCTGGCCGATCCTTCTCCCGAGGAGGACGGTGGCATGGCGCAGATGGTGCCGGAGCGAGACGAGGGGGAGGTCGACTCGCGGGCCGAGCGCCTCGTTCGGCGCGCCTTGTCCGAGCGGCTGCCGGACGATTGGACCGTGGTTCACGGGGCCCGTTGGGTCGGGCGGCGCCACGGCCGCGACGGGCAGGACGGCGAGATCGACTTCTTGTTGCTCCATCCCAAGCACGGTGCCGTCGTGCTCGAGGTGAAGGGTGGAACCGTTGCCCGCGAGCGGCAGCGGTGGACGAGCACGAGCACGTCCGGGCAACGGCACGACCTCGGCCGGGGTCCGCTGCAGCAGGCGCACGATGGCAAGTACGCCCTACGCGCGCTGCTCGAGAACATGCGCCGCTTCCGCGCGGGGACGCCGCACCTGGTCCACGCCGCCTTGCTGCCCGAGAGCCACGTGCCGGACACCGGCCTGGGTGCCGACGCGCCGCGGGCGCTTCTCGGGGACGCGCGGGACCTCGCGATGCTCGAGGAGTGGGTCCAGGGTGTCGTGGCCCACACCGACCGCCATCCGGCGGCCCGCGAGCTCGGGAAGGAGGGTGTCCGGGCGATCGTCGAGCTCCTTGCGCCACGCCGCACGTTGACGCGTTCGCGCGCTGGCGAGAACGCCGGTGTCGATGTCGAGCTGCTCGAGCTTACCGAACGGCAGTACCGCGTCCTGGACTTGACGCGCTCGCTGCCACGCGTGCTGGTCGAGGGCGGACCCGGTACGGGCAAGTCCTTGATCGCGGTGGAGGCGGCGCGTCGGTTCGCCGCCGCCGGTCGAAGCACGCTGCTCCTTTGCTACAACGGGCCGCTGGCCGGCCGGCTCGTCGAGGAAGCCCGCGGCATCGAGGGCGTGACCGCGACGCACTTCCATGGGCTCTGTCGCGCCTGGGCGGCGGAGGCCGGGCTGACGGACCTGGTCGACGCCGCGCAAGCGGCCGGCGACTGGACGGAGGGCTTTGCCAACGTCCTCTTGGAGGCGGCGTCGGCGCTTCATCGCAGCGTCGACGCCATCGTCGTGGACGAGGGCCAGGACTTCGACCCGTCGTGGTGGCCGGTGCTGGAGCAGCTCTTGTCCCGAGGCGACGGGATCTTCTACGTGTTCGCCGACCCCGGCCAGGCGCTGCGGGGCGACGCGGCGCGGCCTCCCCTGGAGGGACTGCACGGGCCGCTGGAGCTGGACCGCAACTGCCGCAACCCCGCCGAGGTGCACGCGTGGCTCCAAGCGGTCGACACGTCGCTTGCGGCGCTGAGGGGAAGCAACGTGACCACCGGCGTGCCTCCGTCCGTGCGCTGGGTCGGCCCCGGCGGGGACGTCGCCGCGGTCATCGACGCAGCGGTGAAGGCCCTGGTGCAGGACCACGGCCTGGCGCCCGGCGACATCGCCGTGATCACCCCCCGCGGCCGGGAACGCAGCGTGCTCAAGGAGGTCGACACGCTCGGCGGCGCCCCGGCCTCGTGGAAAGGGCGCGACTCCGCGGACCACGTCTGGATCGACACGACGCACCGCCACAAGGGGCTGGACCATCGCGGAGTCGTCGTGTGCGAGCTCGGTCCCGACCTCAAGCCCGACCTGATGTCGCACCTGCGGGTGGCCTGTTCGCGGGCGACGCACCGCCTGGACGTCGTGGCCGCGCACGCACTGGCCCCTGTCTTCCAGCCCGCGCGCGACCTGGCCACGTGGAGCGGCGTGCTGCCGGGGTAGCTCGTGCGCGTAGTCTGGGAGGCATGAGCGAGCCCCGCTCCCGCTTCGAGACCGAGCAGTCCCTGTCGCCGTGGATCTTGTGGCCGACCCCGGTGTTGCTCGTGGGGCTGGGTGTGTGGATGGGGACGCGCCCCGACGTCCCGCGCGCGGTGGTGTGGGTGGTGGCCGCATCGGCCGCCATCGCGTTCGCGGTCATGCTCGGGCTCGGGCGCATGCGCGTCGTCGTCGACGGCCGCGAGATCCGCGTCACGTTCCCGCTGGGCTGGCCGCGCACGGTCATCCCGTTGGCCGAGCTGAAGGAGGCGCGCGGGGCGCGCCTGTCCTGGTGGTGGGGCTGGGGCCTGCGCTGGACGCCGCGCGGGTGGCTCTGGCGCCTACGTGGTCTCCAAGCCGTCGCGCTCGAACGCACGAACGGCCGCGTGTTCCACGTCGGCGTCGACGAGCCGCGGAAGCTGTTGGACGCCCTGGCTGCCCGGGGCGTCAGCATCGGTGTGCACGACGGCGCGTAGGCGCTCCGTAGCTGGAGCTACTTCGCGGCGAGCGCCTCGCGCACCTGGGTGTCGAGCGCGGCCAAGCGGTCTTCGAGGCCCGTGCCCTTGATCTTGCTCTTGAGGCGGCCGATCTGCTTGCGCGCCTCCTTGGCGTCGGTGCCGATCAGGGCCTCGACCTCGTCGAGGTTCTTCGTGGCCAGGTCGATGATCGCCGTGTGGGCCGCGGCCGCGCGGGCCTGCAGCTCCTCCGGCCACTCGGCAACCTTCTTGGTGCACTTCTCGAGGCCCTTCAAGGCCTTGGCGTAGTCGCCCTCCTTGGCCTCGGCGCTCGCCTCGGCTTCGGCCTCCTCGTACTTGCGCAAGTCCTTGCGCCCGAGGGCGACGGGGTGCTCCTTGCGCAGGCTCTCGGCGATCTCGCCGAGCTCCTCGATCAACGACTTGGCGCTGTGCCCGCCGCCCGGCCAGCTCTTGATCTCCTCGAGCGTGAACGGGTTCACGGCGCACGTGTAGGGCACGCCGCCGGTGTTGTTGTAGGAGGCCGCCTTCGAGCGGTTGAGCGCGAGCATCTGGTCGGTCGTCAAGCCCGGGAACTCCACCAGGTACCGGACCGTCTCGCCGCCCACCTTCGCCTCGTACGTGGCCGCGCGCCGGTCTTCCTTCTCGATGCCCTCGTCCAGGCGACCCAGGCTGATGACCTCGACCGTGTTGTCGTTGGCGAAGTCGATGTACTTGTCGTTGCACATCACCGATGCGTGCATGCCCCAGCACGGCCCACAGTAGAAGCCATGGCTGTGTACGACGATCGGGAGGGACAGCATGCGGGCCTCGGCCACCGCCTCGTCCCAGGTCCTGGCCAGCGTCACGCAGGTGACCGGCTCGGCGTCCTTGCTGCCCGCTTCGGCCAGGGGCCTTGGCAGCGTGCCCCCCAGGCCCAGGCCCAGCAGGGCGGCCAGCAGGGCGGCAAGGCGGACACGGCGCGCCACGGCGGACGCGGGGCTCGGGGTCTTGGACTCGGTGCTCATCGGGATCTCCCTCGGTGGCCGCCCCCTGGCGGCGACGGTCCCCAGGCGCCGGCGGGATGGCGCGCGGACGCCACAAGGACCGAGTCGCCGGGTTCCCTGGTTCCGCCCTCTTTCCGCGTTCCGGGCCCTCGATCCCGTCAGCATCGGCCTGGGGACACGTCGCCCGATCGCTCCATCGCTCCGTGCGATGGAGCCGGGCGGCGCAGCAGCGTCCCCCGCGGCGGCGATGCTCAGCCCATGGACGACTCGCTTGCCGCGCTCCAGGCCGAGGTCATCGCCTTCCGCGACGCACGCGACTGGCGCCGCTTCCACCAGGCCAAGGATCTCGTCCTGGGGCTCGTGGCCGAGGCCGGGGAGCTCGCCGAGGTCGTGCTCTGGCGCGATCCCGCCGTCCTCGAGCGCCTGGCCGAGGACGAGGACCTGAGGGCGCGTCTTGGCGAGGAGATGGCCGACGTCCTCGTCTACCTGCTCTACCTGGCCGAGCACGCCGGCTTGGACCTCGCGGCGACCACGCGCGCCAAGCTGGCGCTGAACGCCCGGAAGTACCCCGTGGAGCGCTTCCGCGGGTCGGCCCGGAAGTACGACGACGAAGCCTGACCCGACGCCGATGCGCCCGATCCGGCCCGCCCCGCGGGGCGTTGTAGAGTCGGCGCGGGCCCGCCCGGTTCCGCAGGGAGGACGCGATGCGCGCCTCGTGGTTGGTGATCGCACTCCTGTCCGTGGCGGGCGTCGTCGTCGGCTGGTTCGGGCGTGACGTGTTGGACGGTGGGGGGGCGCGCTCGCCCTCGCCCGACGCCCTGGCCCGCACGCCCGCACCGGCGGCGGCCACCTCGGGTGGACCCGCCCTGACCGGCCGCGCGGCCCCCCTGGCGGGTGCGCCCTCGCTGGCCGACGTCGAGGTCGAGGCCCTCAAGCACTTCGAGAGCGCCCGGCCGCAGCCACGCCTGCCGGGCGCGGAAGAGCCCCCGCCCGACGGCAGCCTGCCCTCGCTGCGTGCGCTGGCCGTGCTCTACGCGGTGGCGGGCCGCACGCATGACTTCGCGCGGGCCGGCATCGCGTACTTCGACCGCGGGGGCGGGTCCGGCGCGTTCCTCGCGTCGCTGGAGGGTGTCGAGTCCGCGGTCCTGGCCGATGCGCTCGACGCCCTGATCCTGGCGCGCGGCCTCGAGCCGCTGGAGGCCGTGGCCGTGTCCCATGTCTTCCAGGCGGCCGGCCGTGTCGATCGTGCGATCGACGTCGTGCTCGGGGCGCTTGGCCGCATGACCGAGCTCGACGTCGCCCTCGTGGCCCGCCTCGTCGTGCTTGCCCCCGATCGCGCTGGCCAGGACCTGCGCGCCGTGCCGGGCTCGGTCGCCTGGGACGGGGGCCAGCTGCGGCAGGTCGTGGAGGCGTTGGAGGAAGGCCAGCGCGCCCCGCTCGCGGGGCTGATCGCGGCTCGCCTCGTGGCCGAGCCCGACGACACGGCGGCGCTGACCACGCTCGCCCTGGTGGACCGGCGGGAGGCCGTGCGCTTTGCCCAGGAGCGCGTACGGCGTCTGCCCGACGACCCCTGGGGCTGGACGTTCCTCGGGCAGAACCTGAAGGAGCTGGGCGACACGGCCGGCGCCTTCGCCGCGTACGGCGAGAGCGTCCGCCTGAGCCCCAACCGCGAAGCGCTCACGGCGCTCGTCGAGCTGGACGCCGACCGCGCCTTGGACCTGCTCGATCGCATCGGCGACCGCATCACCGATGACGAGACGTTGGGCGCTGCCGGCCACGCCTACGCGCGCGCGGGGCGCGCGAAGGAGGCCGCCACGTGGTACATGCTGGCGCACGAGCGGGACCCGGCCGACAGCGAGTGGATCAGCGGGCTGACCCAGGTCGACGGCCCGCGGGCGATCGAGCTGCTGCTGCGGCAGATGGGCCCCGACCTGATGGCCAACGACGACGAGCGCCTCGGCGACCTGGCCGACGCCTACCGCTCCGCGGGCCAGGCGGAGCGTGCGCTCGAGCTGTACGAGGCCGCGTGGCGCAAGGACCCCGCCGACCACGAGTGGGTCGGGTCGCTCGTCGCCGTGGACGCCGCGCGCGGCGTCACGCTGTTCGGCGAGCGCGCCACGGCCAATCCGCAGGACGCCAACGCCCAGGCCGCCTACGGCAAGGCCCTGGTTGCGGCCGGCCGCCGCGAGGAGGGCGTGCGGGCGCTGACGCGGGCCGTCGGCATCTCGATCGACTGGGCCGATGCGCTCGCCGAGCACGCACCCGAAGCCGCCGTCACGGCGGTCCGCACCTACGTGGACGCGCATCCCGGCGACGCCAACGGCTGGAACCGACTCGCCAACGCCCTGCGCCGCGCGGGCCGCGAGAGCGAGGCGGCCAGCGCGCAAGAGCGCGCCAGCAGCCTGGGCGGCGAGGTGTGGGAAGAGGAAATCCTCTGGGAGGGCGACGAGCCCGTGCCCGGGGGCATCATCGTGCGCTAGAGATCGGCACGTTCAGCTGGGCTGGTGGATCACCGGACCCGCGTTCCGGATCGGCTGGGTGACGCCCGCTTCGAAGCGCTGGAAGTTCTTGCGGAACATCTCGACCAGCGCGGCGGCCTTCTCGTCGTAGGCGTTGCCGTCGGTCCACGTCCCACGCGGCTGGAGCACGTCGGCCGGCACGCCGGGGCACGAGGTGGGCACCTCGAAACCGAACCAGGGGTCGCGCACCGTCGCCAGGTCGTCGAGGCGATCGCCCAAGGCCGCCGCGAGCAGCGCCCGCGACCAGGCGATCGGCATGCGCGAGCCCGCGCCGTACGGGCCGCCCGACCAGCCCGTGTTGACGAGCCAGCAGCGGCTGCCGTGCTGGGCGATCTTCTCGCCGAGCAGCTTGGCGTAGACGCCGGGGTGCAGCGGCATGAAGGGTGCGCCGAAGCAGGCCGAGAACGCGGCCTTGGGCTCCGTGACGCAGCGCTCGGTGCCGGCGACCTTGGCCGTGTAGCCCGAGATGAAGTGGTACATGGCCTGCTCGGGCGACAGCCGGGCGATGGGCGGCATGATGCCGAACGCATCGCAGGTCAGGAACACGATGTCGCTCGGGTGTTCGCCGCAGCCGCCGGGAACCACGCCCGGGATCGCGTCCAGCGGGTAGGAGGCGCGCGTGTTCTGCGTGAGCGAGTCGTCGTCGAGGTCGATCTCGCGCGTCAGGGGGTCCATCACCACGTTCTCGAGGATCGTGCCGTAGCGGCGCGTCGTGGCGTAGATCTCGGGCTCGGCGGCCGGCGAGAGGCGGATCACCTTGGCGTAGCAGCCGCCCTCGAAGTTGAAGATGCCGTTGTCGCTCCAGCCGTGCTCGTCGTCGCCGACCAGCGCGCGGGCCGGGTCGGCCGACAGGGTGGTCTTGCCGGTGCCGGAGAGGCCGAAGAAGAGCGCCGTGCGCCCATCCTTGCCCGTGTTGGCCGAGCAGTGCATGCCCATCACCCCGCGGCGGGGCAGCAGGTAGTTGAGCGCCGTGAACACGCTCTTCTTGATCTCGCCGGCGTAGCTGGAGCCGCCGATCACCGCCATGCCGCGCGTGAAGTCCAGCGCGACGTAGACCTCGCTGCGCGTGCCATCGACCTCGGGCACGGCCTTCATGCCCGGCGTGTGCACGATGGTGAACTGGGGCTCGAACGACGCGCGCTCCGACTCGGGGACGGGGCGGAACATGTTGTCGACGAACAGGCTGTGCCACGCCTGCTCGGTGATCACGCGCACCGCCAGCCGGTGGGCCGTGTCGGCGCCCGCGTAGACGTCGCGCACGTAGACCTCGCGCCCCTGGAGGTAGGCGGCCTGGCGCCGCTGCAGGGCCTCGAGCTGCTCCGGGGCGAAGCGGTGGGCCTCGCCGCCATCCCACCAGATCACGTCGCGGGTGGTGTCGTCCGCGACCACGTACTTGTCCTTGGGCGAGCGGCCCGTGTACTCGCCCGTGGTGGCCACCAGCGGGCCGGCGTTGGCCAGCTGCGCTTCCCCGCGGCAGACCGCGTGCTCCACGAGGACCGACCGCCCCGGGTGGTGGTGGACCGCCGCCAGGTTCTTCAACGCGCCTACCGGCAGCTCGAGCTCCATCGGATCGTCTCCAGCACACGACGGAGGGGGGGACCTCCGAAGGCCGCGGATCCTACTTGATGCCGGGGCAAGGGGCGTCCGAGGTCACGGTGCCGGGGGGGCGGGCCGGTCCGCTTGTCCCCGGCGCATGCATGTGCGGAGTCAGGGGCGTGGGTCGGCCCGGCCCGCGCACGTGTGCGGTCGCGGCCCCTTGGAGGCCCCATGTGCCAACCGCTCGTACGTCGTTTGTTCGCCCGCCGCGTCCTGCGGCTTGCGCTTTGCACCCTCGCCTTCGTGCCCCTGGCCGCCTGCGGCGGCGGCGGCCAAGGGCTCTCCGACGAGCCCGTGCCCACGGGACCGGCGCTTGTCCAGGTGCACGTGGCGTCGTTCCTCGGCACGGAGGGACTGACGCTCGACAGCGACCTGCAGCCCGCCCTGTTCACGCTCGATCCGCGGATCGACCGCGTGACGATCCAAGCCGTCAACCCGGTGGCCCCGAACAAGCACGACACGCAGCCGGGCACGTGGCGACCGGCCCTGACGCCCGTGGACGCCGGCAACCCCGTGGCGGGCGAGATCCGGATGCTCGTGCAGCTGGCCCCTGCCACGTCCCTCGGCTGGGAAGCCGTGCATGTGCGGACGGGCGCGACGTTCGCGTCCAACCCGAGCTCGCTGTTGCTCCTGCGCGTGACGGGAGGCGTCGAAGTCCCGCTGCGCACGATCCCCCTGGACGCGCCGCGGAGCACCACGACGGCGCTCGGTGGAAGCGTCAGCTCCGAGTCCCTCGTGGTCGTCTGGCGAGCCGGCAGCGAGCTTGGCGAGAACGGGGGCGGTTCGGCGGGCTTCGAGGACCTCGACATCCTCATCACGGAGGCGCCCGTACCCTGATCGGTCGCATGGCGACCTTCGAAGAGCTCGCGTGGACCCGGAGCCCGTTTGGCGAGCTCGTCCTTCGGCGGCGTGAGATCCCCGGTCTCGATGCGGGGCCCATCCACGAGATCACCGTGGACGGCGAGATGCTGATGTCGAGCTGGCTCGATGCCAGCGAGCGGGCCTTGGCGCAGCACACGCTGGCCGTCGTGGCGGGCGAGGCGCTGGAGGTGGTCGTGGGCGGCCTGGGGCTCGGGCGTACCGCCCAGGCGGTTCTCGAGGACCCTCGCGTGGCCCACGTGCACGTGGTGGAGATCGTGCCCGAGGTCGTGGCCTGGCATCGCGATGGCCTGGTGCCGTGGGGGCCTGCCCTGGTGGCCGACCCGCGCGTGCACGTGCACGTCGCGGACTTCTTCGCGTGGATCGAGGCGCCGGCAGGCGACGTGGGTGCGCCCGCCCATCCGCACGCGGTGCTCGTGGACATCGACCATCGCCCCGATGCACTGCTCGATCCCCGCAACGCGCGCTTCCAGGGTCGCGCATCCCTGGCGCGGCTTGCACGCCGCCTCGCAGCGGGCGGGGCCTTCGGCTTCTGGTCGGCCGGTCCCCCGCAGGACGCGTTCCTGGAGCGCATCGCGACCGCGTTCGCCCACGTCACGGCGCACGCGATCCGCGTCGACAACCCCATGATCGATGCCGAGCAGGTCGACACCGTCTACGTCGCCCGCCCGTAGGCGCGCGGAGGTGTCTGAACCTGTGCCTCGGAGCGATAGCGACGGTGGCACGGTGTCAGACACCGAAGTGCGACGTCCGCCGGCCGGCGAACCGCGACCCCTGCGTGTCAGGCACCTTGCCCACGTTGCCGCTGCGCGGCGCCGCGGCAAGGGTCCTGACACATCCGGGTTCGCGACGCGCGACCCCTGCGTGTCAGGCACCTTGCCCACGTTGCTGCCTCGGTCCATGGTGAGTCCCGGATGTGCCTTGCGTTGCCCGTAGAGGGACGACGATCTCGCTACGGTTCCGCGCTCCCGCGCGGAGTGTGCGCTCAGGCTCCGCCCTCGCGGCATGGGTGCTAGTCCCTACCACCCCTGCACCCCTCACGGTGCGGCGCCGCGGCAAGGGTCCTGACACATCCGG
Organism: Planctomycetota bacterium; assembly: GCA_050248855.1. GTDB lineage: Bacteria > Planctomycetota > PLA2 > PLA2 > JAEUHO01 > JACKGW01. The sequence goes on from JBFWRP010000002.1 coordinate 188,838, forward strand.
GTTCGCGACGCGCGCATTACGGGATCCCACTCCGCGCTGGGGCGCCCCCAGCCCGATATCTGGTCACGGCTGTCGATAGCTGCGCCCACCACACGCTTCGTCGCGGGCCGCTGCGTAGTCTCCGCACGGGGGCGTGCGCGATGGCGCCCGCCACGGAGGGCTCCCATGACACGCTGCCTTGCGCTCTCGTTGGCCGCGCTCTGCTTGGGCCTGGCGGGCTGCCGCACACCGCTGCGCGTGGGCACACCCGGCCCCCTCGCGCGCTCCATGACGGGCGCGTCCTCGGGCGCCGCCTGCTCACCGTGCGACGCCGTCTGGTGCTGCGGAGCGGACCGCGGACGTCGCGTCGGCCCGGCCTGGACCTTGTCGCTCGAAGCCGGCCCCGTCTGGACGACGCGCAACGATGCGGCCATCCCCGGCGACACCGGGACGCGGTTCGCACTCGACGACATCACCGGCGAGGGCCCCTTCGCCTGGTCGCGGGCCGCGCTGACGGCCCGCTTCGGGACACGCCACGAGCTGCGCTTCCTGTACGCCCCCCTCGACATCGAGGAGTCGGGCCGCCTCGATCGGGACGTGAGCTTCCGGGGACGGACCTTCGCCGCCGGCACCGACGTGAAGGCGCGCTTTCGCTTCGACTCGTGGCGTGCGACGTACCGTTACCTGCTCGCCTGCGGCCGCGACTGGTCGCTCAAGGTGGGCGGCACGCTGAAGGTCCGCGACGCCGAGATCGCCCTGGAGGATGTCGGGGGCCGGGAGCGCAAGACCGACCTGGGTCTCGTCCCGCTGCTGCACGTCGCCTACGAGCGTCGCCTGGCACCGCGCTGGCGGTTCCTGGCGGACCTGGACGGCCTCGCGGCCCCCCAGGGGCGCGCCTTCGACCTGTCGGCGCGCCTTCTGTACGACGTGGACCGTCGGTGGTCCCTGGGCCTGGGCTACCGCACGCTGGAAGGCGGCGCCGACAACGACGAGGTCTACACGTTCTCGTGGCTTCACCAGGTCTTCGTGGCTCTGGAAGCGCGGTTCTGACCCTGCCGAGCGCGGGGGTACGCTCCGCTCCATGGACGAGGCCGCGCTTGCTTCCACGCTCGAGGGCCTGGCGCTCGCCGACGACGAGCGCGACCGCCTCGCAGCCGGGGCGCGTGGCGTGCTTCCCCCTCCCTTGCTGGGCGACGCCCGGGGTGCGCGGCTGAGGCTGGCCCTGTCGGCGGCGACCCATCCCACCTGGCTGGGACGCCTGGGGCCGTCGCTGCTCGAGCAGGCGCAGGCCCTCGGGCCGCTCGGTCCGTTCGAGCGCGGCGTCGAGGCGCACGTCCGCGCGCTCATGGCGTGGCGGCACGAACGCGACCCGCAAGAGGCCCTGGCCTGGATCGAGGAGGGGCGTGCCGCGCTCGAGGCCGCGGGGACCGACGGCGCGCGCTACATCGGGCGACTGGGGGACACGCTGGGCCAGGTGCTGCTCCACCAGGGCCGCTTCCTGCCGGCGCGACGGGCCTTCGAGGAGGCCCTTGCGGCCAAGCGCGCTGCAGGCGATGCCGAAGGCGTCGCGCTCACGCTGGGCAATCTCGCGCGCCTGCTGATGGCCGTGGGGGAGTTCCGCCTCGCGCAGGATCTCCTGCGGGAGGACTTGGCGTTCGTGGCGTCGCGTCCCGGCACTCCGGCCCGCATCGGCTGGCAGCTCGCCACCGAGCTGGCCATGTGCGAGATGGAGACGGGGCAGCTCGAGGCCGCGGCACGGCGCCTGGCCGACGTGCGCGCGGCGGCGCACGCGGCGGGCGAGCGTGTCGCGGAAGCATTCGCCACGGTCCACGCCGGCCGCCTGGCCTTGCGCCGCGGCACGCCGCTCGTCGCGCGCGAAGCGGCCACGGCGGTGGCCGACCTCCTGCGCGACGCGCCCGCCGACGCGTGGCCGGAGCTGCGGGGTCTCGCCGCGCATCTGGAGGGACAGGCGCGGGACGCGCTGGGCGATCGCGAAGGGGCCGGGCGTGCGCTTGCGATCGCGCGGCGCTTCTACGCTGCCGCCTCCCGCGTGACGCCGTTGGAGCAGGCCGAGCTGCTCGAGGCCATCGCCTGGCATGCGGCCGGCGACGGAGACGCGCGTGCCGCCGGCGAGTGCTTGCGCGAGGCGCTGCATGCGCTGGATGCGACCGGCGCCGAGGCGTTTCGCACGCGCTTGGACGCACGCCTCAAGGAGACCGACGAAGCCCTCTGGACGTTGCACGCCAGCGGCCGCTTCATGGGCCACGCCGAGCTGGAGCGCTTGCTCGACGAGGCGGGCCGCGGCGGGTTCCGCGGCCACGAGGCCGAGGTGGCGGTCTTGTTCAGCGACTTGCGCGGCTTCACGGCGCTCACGGAGCGACTCGATGCGGAGGCGCTCGTCGCGACCCTCAACGGCTACTTCGAGGACATGACGCGCGCCATCGAGGCCTTCGGGGGGCGCGTGGACAAGTTCATCGGCGATGCCGTGATGGCGGTGTTTCCCGCCGCTTGCCACCCCGACGGGCACGGCGCCGCCGCGCTGCGCGCCGCGTTGGCCATGCAGGTCGAGCTGGCGCGCATCAACCGCCAGCTTCCGCCGGGCGTAGGGCCGCTGCGCGCCCATGCCGGCGTCCACACCGGTCGCGTCGTGGCGGGCTTGGTCGGCTCGCCGCGCAAGCGCTCCTTCACCGTGCTCGGCGATGTCGTGAACACCGCCTCGCGCCTCGAAGGGATGTGCAAGCAGCTCGAGGCGCCGCTGCTGGCCAGCGGTGCGCTGCTCGCCACGTTGCCCGACGCCGAGGCGTGGTCGACGATCCCCCTCGGTCGCTTCCGCCCGAAGGGCCGCGGCGCGTCGGTCGACGTGCATGCCGTGCTCGGTCGTGCCGTGACGGCCCGCGCGGAGCAGGCGCGGCGCGCGCAGCGGGCCACCGAGGCCTTCGCGCTCCGGGCGGCGGGGAAGGCGGACGCCGCGCGCGCCGCGTTCGAGGCCCTGGCCGCCGAGCAAGGCGCGGGCCGCGGCGCCTTCGTCCGGTGGGCGGCGGCGCCCGCACTCCGTCCTTCCATGGCTTCGTCGGCCGAAGCCGCCGTGGACGCCCTGCAGCTCGAGGAGAAATGACCGTGCTGGCAACCGATACCCTGGCTCCGCTCGTCGCCCGTGCCTACCGCAAGCTGCTGGAGCATCTGGGCCTCCAAGCCCCTCCCGGCGGGGATCTGCGTGACGCGCTCAAGGTCTGGTCGCGCGCGAAGGCCGAGCGCGGTGGCAAGGCACTGGCGGCGGCCGTCGGCCTGTCCGAAGCCGAGCTCGCCCCCTTCGAGGCGGCGGGTCGCGACGTGGAACGCACGCTGGCGCGGCGTGCGGAGAGCGACGCCCCCGCCGACGAGCGCAACGCGGTGCTGGCCTTGGTCCGCGAGCTGTCGTGGCTGGAGACGATCGAGGGGCAGCTCGGCGTCACGCTCGTCGACGGAGACCTGGGTGCGGCCCTGAACGTCGACGTCGGGCACAAGCAGGTACGCGCGCTCGAGCTGATCGTGCGCAGCCTCGTCACGGAGAGCTACGGCAGCCAGGAGGCGCTGCTCGCACGCCTGCGGGCCGCCATGAACGAGAAAGTCGTAGCGGGCTGGAAGGCCAAGGCCGATCCCGGCGACATCCTCTCGGGGCTCACCTTCAGCGAGCTCGCGAGCCTCTTCGTCGACAAGGAAGAGTTCGCGCGCTACGAGGGCCTGTACGAGGACACGCCGTTCCTGACGCTGCTGAAGCAGCGTCGGAAGACCATCCAGTCCTTCCTCGACGACGTGCGCCGCATCCGCAACGTGCTGGCGCACAACAAGCGCGTCACACCGACGCAGCTGACGCTGCTCGACCTCTACTACGAGGAGATCGTCGGGCCGGTCCAGGCGGCCCACGACCAGGGCGAGACGCGCGTCGACCCGGGGACGTACCTCGACGTGGGTCGCGACGAGCTCGAGCGCTGGGTCGGCGGGCTCGAAGACGACGTGCAGGCGGTGCGCGAGGACTTGGCCGACCTGCGGGCCGACTTGACGGGCCGGATCGCGGGCGTGCGCGAAGACACGCAAGCGCTCCGCCGGCAGGCGACGGGGATCGACCGCAAGCTGATCGCGATCGGCGCGGGGGTGCTGGCCGTGCTCGTGGGGCTGTTCTTCGTGCTGAAGGGGGGCGGCGAGACGAAGGAGGCCGTCGAGCAAGCGCGCGAGGAGACCGTGCGGACGGGCGAGGCGGCGCGCGATGCCGCGTCCGCGTCGCGCGAGGCCAGCGAGTCGTCGTCGGCGGCCGAGCAGGCCGCGATGGCCGCGGAGGCGGCGGCTCGCGAGACGGCCGGGCGGGTCGAGGACAGCGCTGCGCGCGTCGAGGACAGCGCTGCGCGCGTCGAGGAGACGAGCAGTGCGGCGAAGGAGGCCGCCGAAGCGGCCCGGGTTGCCGCGGAAGAAGCTGCCGCGAGCACGGAGAACGTGGCGCGCTCGATCGACGACCTCAAGGAAGGCTTCGCCGCGCTGCTGAAGGAGGGCGGCACCATCGTCGACGCCGACCGACCCGAGGCCTGGTACCACAACGCGCGCGTGTACGAGCAGCGCGGCGATACGTCCAAGGCCATGGAGGCCTACCGCCGCTACTTCGCCACGACGCAGCACGGCTTCGTGGATCCCCATCTGCGCTACCAGGCCGTGCTCAAGCTGCAGAGCGGGGTGGCCGGTGCCCGCGAGCAGTACCACGCCATGAAGGAGGCGAGCCCGGACTTGATGACGGACTTCGCGTGGCGCCTGCTGCTGCCGGCCGAGGCGCGCACGGAGCAGCTGAGGGCCTTCGCGGCGGCCCACGCCGACTTCGCGCCCGCTTGGTACGAGATCAGTCGCGACGTGTCCCTCGCCCGCCTGGGCAAGCAATCGCTGGAGGACAAGCGCCAGGAGAAGGAGGCGCTCGAGCGCTTCCTGGCGCTCGCCGAGGAGGGCGCGTTCCTGGGCCTCTACCTGGACCAGCAGGTTGCGGCGGCCCAGCTGGAGGACGCCCGGGAGCGCCTCGCCTCGGCACGCGCCGTGGCCGACGACGTGCTCGAGAACCCCGTCACGCTGAACGCGATGCAGAGCAACGCGGGGTGGGGTCTCACGTTCCTGATCGCGGAGGAGGCTCGCGAGATCCTCTGGCGGCGCAAGGACCAGGGGGAGTTCAAGAGCACGGGCCACCAGCCCGGTACGCGCAGCGCGTCGGGCTTCCCCATGCCCGTGATGTACGTCCCCCTCTCCGACCCCTCGCCCGGGGTCATCGAAGTCAGGTACGTGGACGCCAAGGGGCGCGAACGCGGGCCCTACGAGCTGACGTTCGACCCGGACGCCCAGCGCATCGCGCAGGGCAAGTCGGTGCTGGAGATGACGGCCAACGCCTGGCTCGCGTTCCGCGACTGGGACGGCAAGCTCCTCGTCTACTTCACGCACCTGGTCTCGTCGCGCGGCGCGATAAGGCACGTGCGGTGGTCGATCGACAGCGAGAAGCTGGATCGCTCGTACGAGCTGCCTCCGTTCTACCCGGCCAACCCGTACGCCATCCCCAGCGACCACATGCCCTACGTCACGGTGCCCGAGGGCACCCGGTACGTCGCCGTCCAGCTGACCTACGCCGACGGCACCACCTCGGACGTGAAGACCTTCAAGCGCTGACGCGTTCGCCGCCCGCAAGGTCCCGCGTGGGCACGGGGCCTTCGGTCCGGTCACCGGGAAGCCGGCGTGAGGTTCCGCTGGACGCGCCCCGAAGGTCCGACGATCTTGCCGGCTTGGACCCGGCTCCCTCCCTCCGGCGCCGTCCGACGCACCCCCGCGCCGACAAGCGCTCCCGGGGAGGCGTTCGCGCGTGACCGTCCGCTCCCTCCTCGTATTGGCTCTCGGGGCGACGTCGTTCGTCGGCTGCCACGGGGCGCCGCCGCGCACGCCGGCCCTCCCCGGGCCGGGCCCGGCTCCGGCCACGTTCTCGTCACCGGGCGAGGCGGCCATGCCGGCGGCGTGGTGGACGGTCTTCGAAGACACCGAGCTCGATGCGTTCATCGCACAGGCGCTCGCCGCCAACCCGGGTCTCGCGGTGGCGGCCGCACGCTGCCGTCGTGCGCACGCGTTGGCCCGCCTGGAGGGGGCGGCGCGCTACCCGACGCTCGACGCCGTCAGGCGGGGCGGCGCCTCGGTCGCGCGTCGTCGGTCGGGTAGCGGCTTGGACACCGACGGCTCGATCACCGCGGGTCTCGGGGTCGAAGCCGGCTACGAGCTGGATCTGTGGGGGCGGCTGCGGAGCGCCCACGATGCAGCACGCTTCGAAGCGCTCGCCACGCGCCACGATCGCGAGGCGGCCCGTGTCGCCGTGGCCGGCTCGATCACGATCGCCTGGGTGCGACGGGCCGCGGCCACGGAGGAGGCGGCCCTGCTCGAGGAGCAGCGCGGCACGAACGCGGATCTCCTGCAGGTCGTGCAGCAACGCTTCGACGGCGGCCAGGCCGCCGCGCCCGACGTGTTCCGCCAGCAGCAGCTCGTCGAGCGAACGCGCGCGGAGCTCGCACGGAACGCCGTCGAGCGCGAGCTCCTCGTCCACCAGCTGAACGTGCTGCGGGGACGGCCTCCCCGCGAGGCGCTGCCCAAGAGCCCGCCGTTGCCACGTCTCGGGCCGCTGCCCGCGACCGGCGTGCCCGCGGAGGTGCTGGCGCGCCGCCCCGACCTGGCCGCGGCGCGCGCCCGGATGGCCGCGTCCGATCGGGATCTGGCCTCCGCCCTGGCGGACCGTGCCCCGCGCATCCGCCTCGGGGCCGATGTGGGCCTCGGGGGCGGCGACCTCGAGGACCTCTTCCGCGAGTGGGCCGCGGCGCTCGCGTACGAGCTGGTGGGGCCGCTGGCCGATGGGGGAGCGCGCGATGCCGCCGTTGCTGCCGCGTGCGCCTTGCGCGCGGAGCGTGTGGCGGCGTACGCGGACCTGATGCTGTCGGCCGCCCTCGAAGTCGAAGACGCCCTGCGTGGCGAAGTCCTCGGCGCGGAGGTGCTTGCGCGGCTGGAACGCCAGCACGACTTCGCCCGTCAGACCGTGGAGAGCCTGCTCGGGCGCTACGGCCAGGGCGCCGCGGACTACTTCGAGATCCTCGGCGCGGTGGAGTCCGAGCAGGCCCTGGCTCGGACGTTGGTGGCCCAGCGCGCGGTGCTCGTCGAGCGTCGCGTCCAGCTGCTGCGCGCACTCGCCGGCCCGATCACCCCGGGAGACCCAGGTCCGTGAGCGAGCCCTCCTCCCTCCCGACCCACCACGGTGCCTGGTGGCACGTCGGTCGCGTCGCGCGCGTGCTCGTGCTGCACATCGCCCTGCCGGCGGCCGTGCTCTACGGCGGCTGGCGCGGCGCCACGTGGCTGCTGGAGACCGCGCCCAAGACCGAGCGCAAGCCGCGGGCGCGCACGGCACGGCCCGTGGAAGTGGTCCGCGTGCGCGCGGCTTCCGAAGGCCCGCGCATCCAGGCGCTCGGCGCGGTCAAGGCGGCGCGCGAGACGATCGTCCGGGCGCGCGTCGCGGGCCCGGTGCTGCATGTCGGCGAGCACTTCGAGGTGGGAGGCTTCGTCGCGCCCGACGAGCTCCTCGTGCAGATCGACCCGACGGACTTCAAGCTGGCCGAGGACGCCGCGGCCATCGACGTGACGCAGGCCGAGGCGGAGGTGGCCGGGGCCTCGAGTCTCGTCGCGCAGCGCAAGACCGCGCTCGCGGATGCCCGCGCCAAGCTGCGCCTGGAAGAGGGCCAAGCCGAAGTCGCACGCCGCGAGCTGGAGATGCTCGGCGACGAGGGCCGCCGCGTGGACCGTGACCTCGTCCTGCGCGTTCCGCAGCGCGCCATGGCGGAGGCGGCGGTCGAGGCCGCGGAGGCGGGGGTGGCCGCCGCCGAAGCATCCCTCGCGGCGGCCCGCGCGCGCCTGCAAGCGGCGGGTCATCGCGTGCGTACGACGGCGCTGGACACCGAGCGCACGGCCGTCGGTGCACCGTTCGCCGCGTGGATCGCAGAACGCCGCGTCGAGAAGGGCGGGTACGTCACACCGACCACCGACATCGCGCGGCTGGTCGGGACCGAGGCCTACCACGTGGAGGTCCTCGTCCCCGCGTCCGACGTGCGGTGGCTCGATCTGCCGGCGCCGGGCACGGAGGGGCGCGCCGAGATCGAGCTGCGCGACGAGGCCGCCTGGGGGCCGCAGGGCGTGCGCCACGGACGCCTGCTGCGGCAGCTGGGCGAGCTCGAGAGCACGGGCCGCATGGCACGCCTCCTGGTCGAGGTGGAGGATCCGCTCCAGCTCGAGCCCGAAGCGGGTACCGGTCGGCCGCTCGTGCTCGGCAGCGTGCTGCGCGTCACCCTCCCCGGGCGCGCGCTCCCTTCGGCCGTCAAGCTGGACCGCGGCCTGCTGCGCCACGGTGACGTGGTGTGGATCGCCGCGCCCGACGACACGCTCGAGATCCGGGGCGTGGACGTCGCGTGGCGCGGGACCGACGACGTGTTCGTCCGGGGCGGGCTGCAGCCCGGTGACCGCGTGGTCAAGACGGACCTCGGCACGCCGGTCTCCGGGATGGCGCTCGAGCCCCGGGAACCTGGCGAGGAGGCCCGGTGACCAAGGCGCTTCCGCTGCGGCCCCTCGAGGGGGACGGCTGGATCGGACGTCTCGTCCGCAACGGGGTGACGCCCAACGTGCTCATGGCCGCCCTGCTCTTCGGCGGCCTCTTCATGGCCACCCGGATCAAGCAGGAGGTGTTCCCCGAGTTCGACCTCGACGCCGTCACCGTTCGCGTCGGCTACCCGGGCTCGAGCCCCGAAGAGATCGAGCGCGGCATCCTGCTCTCGATCGAGGAAGCGATCCGCGGTCTGGACGGCATCGACGAGGTCACGGCCACGGCCTCCGAGGGGTCCGGCACGGTCCGCGCCGAGCTGCTGCGCGGCGCCGATCAGCAACGCGTCTTCCAGGACATCCAGCAGGCCGTCAACCGCATCCGCACCTTTCCCGAGGATGCCGAGCGCCCCGTCGTGTCCCTGGAGGCCCGGCGGCGCGAGGTGCTCGACATCCAGATCTACGGTCAGGCCGGCGAGGCCGTCCTGCGCGAGGTCGCCGAGCAGGTGCGCGATCGCCTGCTCCAGGAGGACGGCATCACGCAGGTCGACCTCGCGGGGGTGCGCAAGCCCGAGATCCACGTCGAGATCCGCGCGGCCCGCCTGCGCGAGCTGGGGCTCACGCTGGACGAGGTGGCCCAGCGCATTCGCGAGAATGCCGTGGAGGTGCCGGGGGGAAGCCTCGAGACGAGCGGCGGGGAGATGTTGCTCCGCGTGCGCGAGCGCCGTGACTGGGCGCGCGAGTTCGCCGGCCTGCCGGTCGTCACCTCGTCGCTCGGTGCGGTCCGCACCTTGGGCGACATCGCCGACGTCGCGGACGGTTTCGAGGAGAAGGACCTCTCGTCCACCTTCAACGGCCTGCCGGCCGTCGGGCTCGAGGTGTTCCGCGTCGGCGACGAGACGCCGCTGGGCATCTCGCGCACCGTGCACGAAGCCATGGACCGCATCGGAGCCGACTTGCCGGCGGGCGTGCACTACGCCATCAACCGCGACCGCAGCGAGATCTACGAGCAGCGGCTCGAGCTGCTCATGCGCAACGGGCTCATGGGCTTGGCCCTCGTCCTCGTCGTGCTGGGCCTGTTCCTGGACCTGCGCCTGGCCTTCTGGGTCACGATGGGCATCCCGACGGCGTTCATGGGCGGCCTGCTCGTGCTGCCCGCGTTCGATGTCACGATCAACATGATCTCGCTGTTCGCGTTCATCATCGCGCTGGGCATCGTGGTCGATGACGCGATCGTGGCCGGCGAGAACATCTACGCCTACCGCCAATCGGGGCTCTCCGGCGAGGACGCCGCCATCCAGGGCGCGAAGGACGTGGCCACGCCGATCGGCGTGAGCATCTTCACCAACATCGTGGCCTTCATGCCGTTGTTGTTCATGCCCGGCACGCTGGGCAAGACGTGGCTCGTGATCCCCATCGTGGTCACCGCCGTGTTCGTGATGAGCTGGGTCGAGTCGCTGTTCATCCTGCCGTCGCACCTGGCCCACGCCGCCAAGGGCTACGCCAACCCCGTGCTGCAGGGCATCTCGTGGCTCCAGCAGGGCTTTGCGCGTGGGTTCGCCTGGTTCGTCGAGCGGATCTACGGTCCGTTCATCGGCGCCGTCGTCCGTGTGCGCTACGTGACGATCGCCGTGATGCTGGCCACGCTCGTCGCCGCCCTGGCCTACGCGCAGAGCGGTCGCCTGGGCTTCGTGCTGATGCCCAAGGTGGAGTCGGATCGCGCGGTGGCCACGGCGCGCCTGCCATTTGGCAGTCCTGGACACGCCGCCGTCGAAGTGCGCGACCGGCTCGTGGATGCGGCGCAGCGCGTCGTGGCGGCCCACGGCGGCGAGAAGCTGGCCACGGGCGTCCACGCGGAGGTCGACGAGGACCAGGTCGAGGTCACGGTCTACCTGACGGCACCCGACGTACGTCCCCTGAGCACGCGCGACTACACGACGGCGTGGCGCGACGCCACCGGCACGGTGCTGGGGGTGGAGACGCTGCGTTTCGAGTTCGACCGGGGCGGACCCGGCAGCGGTGCAGGCGTCACGGTCGAGATCAGCCACCGCGACATCGACGTCCTGGACCGGGCGAGCGAGTCGCTGGCCGCATCGCTCTCGGAGTTCGCGGCCACCCGCGATGTGGACGACGGCTACCGCCCGGGCAAGCGACAGCTCGACTTCGTGCTGCGGCCCGAGGCCCGCACCGCAGGCCTGACGAGCGCCGAGATCGCCCGCCAGGTGCGCGGCGCGTTCCAGGGCGCCGAGGCCCTGCGGCAGCAGCGGGGACGCGATGAGATCCGTGTGCTCGTGCGGCTGCCGGCCGAGGAGCGGGCCCAGGAGGCCTCCGTCGAGTCGTTCGTCGTGCGCTTGCCCCAGGGGGGCGAGGCGCCCCTGCGCGAGATCGCCGATGTGGCCGCGGAGCGGGCCTACACCACGATCGATCGCCGCGACGGCCGGCGCACCGTGACCATCACGGCCGACGTGACGCCGGCCACCGAGACCCAACGCGTGCTGGAGGACCTGAAGGCCACCACGCTGCCGCAGCTCCAACGGGACTTCCCGGGCTTGGCCTGGTCGTTCCAAGGGCGCCAGGCCGAGCTCAAGGAGTCGCTCGACAGCCTGAAGGGCAGCTACCTGATCGTGATCCTGATCCTGTTCGTGACGCTGGCCATCACGTTCCGGAGCTACATCCAGCCGGTCATCGTCATGATCGCGATCCCCTTCGGCATGGTGGGTGCGATCCTCGGACACGTCTGGATGGGCTACGAGCTGAGCATGATCAGCATCATGGGCGTCGTGGCGCTCTCGGGCGTGGTCGTCAACGACTCGCTCGTTCTCGTGGACTACGCCAACCGCTCCCGCCAGCCGGGCCAGTCGCCGCGCGACGTGATCGTGGCGGCGGGCAAGCGGAGGTTCCGACCAATCCTGTTGACGACCCTCACCACGTTCGGCGGCTTGGCGCCGATGATCTTCGAGACCTCGCGCCAAGCCCGCTTCATGATCCCGATGGCCATCTCGCTGGGCTTCGGCATCCTCTTCGCCACGGCGATCACCCTGGTGCTGGTGCCGTCGCTGTACCTGGCCGTCGAAGACCTACGGCGCTTCGGCCGGCGGCTCGCGCGGTGGGGGGCGTAGGAGGACGGCTCACTCGCGTGGCAGCTTGTGCGTCCCGTCGCAGAAGGGGTGGTTGGCGGAGCGGGCGCAGCCGCAGAAGGTGACCCTTTCGGTCTCGCGAAGCAGGGAGCCGTCGGGTGCGAAGATGCGCACGGGCCCGCGAACGCGGATGGGCCCGTGCTCGGTCGTCTCGATGCGCACGCCTTCGGCAGCCGGCGCCGCGGGAGCCGCGGTCGCGGCGACCTTCTCCGCGATCGCCAGCGCGCCGCTCGGGCAGCAGGCCACGACCTGGCGCACGGCGTCCGCGTCCGCGCCGTCGGGCAGGATCCAGGGCTTGCGCTGCGTGTCGAACACCTGGGGCAGGCGGCGCACGCACTCTCCCGCATGGATGCAGACGTCCAGATCGAAGGTCACATCCAGCGCCGTGCCGCGATACGTCTTGCGCGTCATGGTGCCTCCTCGGGCCCTCGTATCTTTCGGGCTTGCGTGGCCTACTTGGCTTGCAGCTGGCGCAACCGGGCGGCCAGGTCCCGACCGTGCGACGTGACACCCACTTCGCGGTCGATCGCGCGCAACACGCCCTCGGGGTCCGTGATGAACGTGACGCGCTGGGTGTACGCCGCACCCGCGGGCAGCACCTGGTACTTCCGCGCCACGCCGCCGTCGGGATCGCTCAGCAGGGGGAACGTGAGGCTCTGGGCCTCCTTGAACGCCCGTTGATCGACGACGTCGTCGATGCTGATCCCGTACACGCGCGCGTCCAGGCCCTCCAGGTCGGCCAGGGCATCGCGCAGGGAGCACATCTCCTTCGTGCAGCCCGACGTGCTCGCCTTCGGATAGAAGGCCAGCACCACCCACGCCTTGCCCTTCGCGTCGGCCAGCGACACCGCACGACCGGCGTCGTCGTTGAGGCGCCACGCCGGCGCCGTATCGCCCACGGCCAACGGCTTGCGCTCGCCATCGCCTCCGGCGTCGGCGCCTTGCATGCCCAGGACGAACGCGCCCACGATGAAGGCACAGGTCAGCAGGAGGAAGGTGGTCGGCATGGCGGCTCCGTGTGGTGGGTGGGGTCTCGGACAGTGGCTAGTCTCGGCGAAGGCGGGTGGTGACGTCCACGAACGAAGCCAGCATCGACCGGAGGCGTTCGCGGCGGTCCGGGTCGGCCAGGGCTCCGACGTCGTCGAACGCGGTCTTGGCGCCACCGATGGCCAGCTGGTCGGGGACCACATGGACCCCGATGCCCGACAGGATCGCGCGGACGTGGACGAGGCCGCGCAGGCCCCCCAGCGCGCCGGGCGAGGTGGACAGCAGCAAGGCCGTCCGTCCGCGGAAGGCGGCCAGGGGCGCCTCGTCGCCTTCGCGCCGGCTCGCCCAGTCGATGGCGTTCTTCAACAGCGGCGTGATCGAGCCGTTGTACTCGGGACAGGCGAGCACCCAGCCGTCGTGTTCCTGCAGCGCGCGCTTGAGGGCCCGCGCCGGTTCGGGCAGGCCCTCGGCGGCTTCGAAGTCGCCGTCGTAGAGCGGCATCACCAGATGCGCCGGGTCTAGGTACGTCGTGTCCACACCGGCCGCGCGCAGGCGATCGCGTACGTGGCGGGCCAGCTTGGCGTTGTACGACGCGCGGCGAGCGCTCCCGCTCGTGACGAGGATGCGGACCATCGGGCTCCTTCGGCATGCGCGCGACTTGGCTTCACGCCGAGTCGATCGTGCCGCTCCAGCCTACGTAGGTTCCGAGCGGGTTGGCGACGTGGACGATGCGGCCGTCCGGGCTGGCCATGGCCGAGATCTCGCCGTCCTGCGAGATGACGATGGCCACCGTGCCGGGCTGGCGCGCGCACAGCGTGGCCGCCGACTGGTGCCGCGTGCCGCGCGAGGCCAGGTCCCACGTGGCGGCGCGCTCCACGAGCTCGGGGGCCGCGTCCAGCGGTGCATCCACGGCGCGGCACGGAGGCAAGTGCACGCCGTGGATCTTGCCGCCGAAGCCCCGGCAGAGCAGGCGCGCATCGAAGACGAGGCAGCCGTCGACCGAGCCCATGCGCGCGAGGGACAACGCGTCGTGCAGGTCCTTGCGCGCGACCGTGGGCTCGGGAACGCTGCGCCCCTGCGCCTCGGAGAGCCGCCGGGTGAGCCGTCGCGCCAGCTCCGGGCCCCGCGTCTCGTAGCCCAGGCGCACGAGCGGCGGCACCTCGCTCGCGTCGCGCGGCAGGATCACCACGCACCCGCCGCGACCCGCATCGCGAATGCCGGCGATCACGGCGCCGAGCGCCACACCGAGCACGCTCTGGTACTCCTCGTCCAGCATGGCCTGCTCGAGCACGTCCACGCCCAGGCCGAGCTCGCGTGCACGCAGCTCGAGGGCGGTGCGACACACCTCGCGGAACAAGGCTGCGTGGCTCACGTCGTGCACGCGGCGGACGACGTCGCCGCGCCACTCGATGATGGGGTGCGACGGCCCCGACAGGGTGAGCCGGCCCGGTCCCTGGACGGCCAGGTAGAGGCCGACCGAGGGTCGGAACGACTGGACACGAAGGCGCTCCACGATGCCCGTGCCGATGCAGATCAGCTCGCCACCGCGCTGCGCCACGAACAGCGCATGGGGCCGCTGGGGCACGACCCGGGCGAGGCGGCGCACGCGCTCGGGCGTGAGCGTGAGCGGCTCGGCGAAGCGGATGGACAGCGTGCCCGAGCGGTCGTGCACGGCACGCGGGTCCGGGACGTAGAGCAGGGGCGTGGGGAAGCGGCCTTCCTCGGGCTCGAGGCTCGCGGTGAAGGCAACCTCGACCAGGTCCTGGAGCGCGGCGCGGTCCAGCGGCAGCGTGGCCCCGTTCGTCTCGGTGACGAACCGGGCCACGAAGGGGCCACCATGGATGGGCTTGCGATCGCCACGCACGCGCGCGCATCGTACCCCCCCTGGTCCAGCCGACCCGCCGAGCTCGTGGTGCGGTTCGGACACGCATCCCCCGCGCTCCTCGTTTCCGTACGCCTCGCTGGGGGTGAACGCTTCCTGCTTCGCTTGGGGGAGGAGGGTGCGAGGGGCATGCTGGCCCTGCTGCTCGCATGGATGCCCCGACCGCCCCCCTCGAGTGCCTGCCCGGGAGGCCCTGCGACGTCACGGTGCTCACGTGGAACATGCACAAGGGGCGCGACGCCAAGCGCCGGCCGGTGGAGCTCGGGCGGCTCGCCGAGGCCCTGGCGGGGGTCGAGGCCGACGTGCTCCTGCTCCAGGAGGTGTTCCATGCGTGGACGGGCGTGTCCCAGTCGGCCGAGCTCGCGCGGCGGCTGGACATGCATGCCGCCTACGTCCCGAACGCGCGCTACGCCCGGGGCCACCATGGCAACGCCACCTTGGCCCGCAACGCGTTGCCACTGGTGCGTCACCGCGACATCTCGACCAACGCCTACGAACACCGCGGGCTCCTGCACGTGCATCTCGAGCTGCCTGGACGACCCCACGTCCACGTGATGAACACGCATCTGGGGCTCAATGCCGTGCAGCGCCGTCGTCAGGTCCACGGCATCGCGCGCTTCGTGGCCGACCACGTGCCCGCCGGCGAGCCCTGGCTGCTCGGCGGCGACTTCAACGACTGGACCATGCGGCTGGACGCCCACGTCTGTCGGCGTCTCGATGCGCAGAACCTGCTGGCCGGACATGGCTGGCGCGCGCGCTGCACGTATCCGGTACGGCGACCGTGGCTGCCGCTGGACCGCCTCTACGCCCACCGGCTCGCCGTCCAGGAAGCGCGCGTGCTGCGCGGCGAGCCGTGGACGGCCCTCAGCGACCATCTGCCCCTCATGGCGCGCCTGACGTGGCCGGCGGGGTAAGCGTTCAGCCCCTGGCGTGCGGACGGGCGGCTCGCCAGATGCTCGGTCCCGCACCCGCATCGGCTCCTCGTGCAGCCGACGCGACTGAACCTCGTTCCGCGCTACCGCGCGGATTCGGTGCTCCGGCTTCGCCTGCGCAGCAGGGGGGCTATTCCGTACCCCCCCTGCACCCCTCACGGGGCCCTGGCGACCCGATGTGTGGCGGTCGCGCTCCGCTCCGCGCGGCGTCTGCGCACCCCTGACGGATGGTTCTCGGGGTAGCTGAATGGGTACCCGACGTGAAACCCGTCCCGCTGCGTAGAGTGCCCCGATGCCCGCCGCCTCCGCCACTTCCACCGCTTCCCGTCGCGTCCCGGTGCTGATCGCCGCGCTGCTCTTGGGGCTCATGGCCTTCGTGCTCGTGCAGATGCTGGCCCACACGGGGCCGGACGAAGGCCCGACGCCCGCGCGCCGCGTGGACGAGCACCTCGCGCGGCTCGCCCGCGAGGAGCCGCGCCTGTTCGGCGGCCTCGTGAGGCGCGACGACGACCTGACCGTGGCCGCGCGCATCGACCCGGCCCGGTGGACCGACGCCCAGCGCGCCCTCCAGCGCGAGCGCGCCGCCCGGGTGCTTGCCACGGCGCCCCCGGACTTGGTGGACGCCCTCGTGGCGCTCACGCGCCGCGCGACGGAAGCCGGCAAGTAGGGGCGTACCATGGCGCACTGCCTCGTCCCCCTCCCGGAGGTCTCCATGCCCACGTCCCTCGTTCGCGTCGCCCTGCTCGTGGTCGGTGCGCTGTTGTTCGTCCAGCCCGCCGCCCATGGCGAGGACCCCGTGGCGCTCGACGACCACGGCGAGCTCGTCTCGTACCGACACGGCGATGTCGAGCTGCAGGGCTGGCTCCAGCGCCCGGATGACGCCGACGCGGGCGCACGCCTGCCGGCAGTCCTCGTGGTGCATGCGTGGCGCGGCCACGGCGGGTTCGTGCGCAAGGTGGCGCAGCGGCTGGCTCGCGATGGCTACGTCGCGTTCGCGCTCGACATGTATGGCAAGGACGTGTACGCCAAGGACAACGAGGAAGCCGCCAAGCTCGCGAGCCCGTTCTACGCCGATCCCGCCCTCATGCGCGCTCGCGCCCGCGCGGGGCTGGAGATCCTGCGCAACCGCCCCGAGGTCGATCCGGGCCGCGTCGCGGCGGTGGGTTTCTGCTTCGGCGGGACCACCGTGCTCGAGATGGCGCGCGACGGCGCGCCGCTCGCCGGCGTCGTCAGCTTCCACGGCGGCCTCGAGACGAAGGCCCGTGCCGAGGCCGGCGCCGTCAAGGCCCGCGTGCTCGTCTGCCACGGCGGCGACGATCCGTGGGTGCCCGCCGACCAGGTGATGGCGCTCTGGAAGGAGCTGCGCGCGGCCAAGGTCGACTACCAGATCCTGGTCCTCTCCGGCGCCGTGCACGCCTTCACCGACCCCGAGGCGGGCGACGACCCGTCGAAGGGAGCCGCCTACGATGCGGTCGCGGCGCACCGCGCGTGGGACGCGGCCGACCGCTTCCTCGCCGAGTCGCTCGAAGGCTGAGTCGGGCCCCGGCGCATCTTCGCCGTGGACCCGCTGACCCCTGGACTTGCTGACACCGTGGACAACCGTTCACCTTCCCCGACAACCCGCCAGGGATGGGCGCCTGTTCTCCACTCGAAGAGGAGCACCTTCGCCACGCATCGGGTCGTCAGGGCGAAGGCGCCAGCAAGCCATCCGCGACGACTCGTGGTCTGTTCACTCGAGGAGCGGATGGCGCCGCTGCCGCCGAGCATCTGGCGGGCCGTCCAGACGCACCCGAGAAGATAGGCGACCCCAACCGTGGACCCGCTGACCCAAGGGTTGCTGGGCGCCGTGGCGGCGCAGGCGGTGCTGGCTGGCGACCGCTCGCTGCCGCGTGTGGAGCGGCGCACACCCGTCACCGTGGCCGGGTTGGCCGGTGGGCTGCTGCCCGATGCCGACGTGGCGTTGCAGCGGTTCGCCGATCCCGCGCTGCCGTGGGAGCTGCACCGCCACTTCACGCACGCGCTCGTCATGGCGCCGGTGATGGGCGCGCTGGCCGCCGCGTTGCTCCTCCTGCTACGTCCGCGCTGGCGCTCGCGCCCCAGGCTCGTCCTCGGTGCCGCCGTACTCGGTGCGCTCACACACGCCCCACTGGACCTGTGCACGTCCTACGGCACGAAGATCCTGTGGCCCTTCTCGCTGGCGAACCTCACGTTGGACCTGTTCCCCATCGTGGACCCGCTCTTCACGCTCGTCCTGCTGGTGGGCACCGTCGTGGCGTGGCGGCGCGGGCGTCGCTCGCTCCGGCCCGTCGGCACGTTCCTGCTGCTTTACGTGGTCTTCGCGCTCGTCCAGCAGCACGGCGCACGGGAGGCCCAGGCGGCCCTGGCCCACGCACGCGGCGAGGCGCCGACCCGCTCGCGTGTGATGCCCCTGCCGGGCAGTCTCCTGCTCTGGCGCTCGGTGATGGAGGTCGATGACACGATCGTGGCGGACGTCGTCCGTCCCGTACCGCTCGGCGACACGCGCGGCGTGGCGGGGGGACGTCGCGCGCGCTTGGACCTCGACGTATGGGCCGCCGAGGGACGCGCGCGGGACCGTGACCGCTTGTTGGACGTCGGTCGGCGGTTTTCGACCTTCGCCGACGGCTACGTGACGGCGGGGACGACGCCTGCCGTGCTGGTCGATGCGCGATTTGCGCTCGGCGCCGGCTTCGAGGCGCTCTGGGGTGTCGAGGCGCACCGCGACGAAGGTCCCGCCGTCACATGGTGGATGGAGGGCGCGGCCTGGGACGCAGAGCGCGCGGGAACCCTGCTCGCGTGGATCGCCGGTCGCCACGCGGACCTGCGATCGCTGGAGGCTGTCGCCGCGGTGGGCACACCGTCGCCGTCGCAGGGCAACGCCCCGGCCTCCCGGTAGGGTGCCAGCCGGCTACGGATGGACCCCGAGGTCCCCGCGGAGGTTCCATGTCCCGACGTCTTGCCACCTCCTTCGCCTGGGCGGGCGTCCTCGCCGCCGGCCTCCTGACCGGCCGCGGCGTGTCCCACGCCGAGCCGCCTGCGACCCCCGTCGTCGTCGCCCCGGTCCAGGAGGTGCCCGTCGGCACGGACCGCTCGTACGTGGGCACGATCCGCGCCGATCGCCGCGGCATGGCCGGCGTCGAGATCGCGGGCTACGTGGAGTGGGTCGACATCCCCGAAGGCGTGGCGGTCGAGGCCGAGCACGTCCTGGCCCGCCTGCGCCAGGACAGCCTCGTGCCGCGCATCGCGGAGGCCGCAGCCGAGCTGGAGCTCCGCCAGCAGGAGCTCGCCGAGCTGGAAGCGGGGGCCCGACCCGAGGAGATCGAGCAGGCCGAGGCCGAGCTGCTGTCGGCGCGCGCCGATCTCGACACCTACGCATGGAAGCTCGAGGCCACCGAGCGCCTCCGCGAGCAGACCCGTGTCACGGAAGAGGAGCTGCGCGAGGCCCGTCGCATGGTCGAGACGACGCGGGCCCGCATTCGTCAGCTCGAGGCCGCGCTTGCGCTGCTGCGCGCGGGCCCGCGCGCCGAGCGCAAGGCGCAGGCCCGCGCGCGCGTCGCGGCGCAGGAGGCTGTCGTGGCGCGTCTCGAGGACGAGAAGCGTCGCCACGAGATCGTGGCTCCCTTCCCCGGCACCATCCTGCGCCGGCTCGTGGAGGCGGGCAGCTGGGTGGCTCCGGGCCAGGCCGTGGCCGAGCTCGTCGACATGACCCACCTCGATGTCGAAGTACCGGTGCTCGAAGACGACCTCCCCCGCCTGCGCGAGGGACTCGAGGTCACGGTCGAAGTCGACGCGCTTCCCGGCCGCCTCGTCACCGGCACGATCCACCGCCTGATGCCCGTCGTGGACCCCAAGGCGCGCACGCTGCCCGTACGCGTCCGCCTGCCGGGGCGCGAGGACGAGCGCGGCAAGCTGCTGCGGCCCGGCATGTTCTGCCGCGTCCACTTCGCCTCGGGGCCCGAGCGCCTGGCGCTCGTCGTGCCCAAGGACGCCATCGTGCTCGGGCAGCGCGATCCTTTCGTCTACGTCGTGGACGCGGCAAGCTCCACCGTGCGACCCGTCTCCGTCCGCCTGGGCGTGGCCGTGGGTGACGACATCGAGGTGCAGGGGCCGCTGGCCGCAGGTGCCCAGGTCGTCGTGCGCGGCAACGAGCGCCTGCGTCCCGGCATGCCCGTCCGCGCGGAGTCGGCTCGATGAATCTCGTCGCCAGCTTCGTGCGCAACCCCGTCAAGGTCACGGTGGGGGCGCTCCTGCTCGCCCTCTTCGGCGCGATCGCGTTGAGCCGCATGCCCATGCAGCTCGTGCCGGAGGTGCAGACGCCGGTCATCACGATCGAGACGACGTGGCCCGGTGCAAGCCCCCAGGAGATCGAGCGCGAGATCGTCCAGGAGCAGGAAGAGCAGCTGAAGGGCGTCGAGGGCGTCACCAAGATGTCCGCCGAGTGCATGGACTCCAAGGCCACGATCACGCTCGAGTTCGCAGCGGGCGAGGACATGTCCGCGGCGCTCCTGCGCGTCAACACGCGCCTGCAGCAGGTGCGCGAGTACCCCGAGAACGCCGACCAGCCCGTCTTGAGCTCGGCCAGCTCCAACGACCAGCCGATCGCCTGGTTCATCCTCCGCCCGCGCCTGCCCACGCAGGACGAGCTGGCCGCGTTCCAGGACGCCAACCCCGAGCTGCGGGAGGCGCTCGACCCGGCCCGCCGTGCCATCTCCACGGGCATGCTCCACAGCCGCCTGATCGAGGCCGCCGCGAAGCACGAGGCGCTGCGCCAGCTGCTGCCCCCGGACATCGAGCTGTCCAAGGAGCGACGCTTCGCCGAGGACGAGATCGAGGCGCGCTTCGAGCGCGTCGGCGGCGTGTCCAACAGCGACGTGCTCGGCGGCCGCGAGGACGAGCTGCAGATCCTCATCGACCCGCAGCGCCTGGCCGCACGCGGCGTGACCATCCTCGACGTGCGGCGGGCGCTGGCCGCGCGCAACACCGACGTCTCGGCCGGCGACTACTGGGAGGGCAAGCGCCGCTACGTCGTGCGCACCCTGGGCCGCTTCAAGAACCCGCCGGACGTCGCTTCCACCGTGATCTTGGAGGACGGCCCGGCGGGCCAGGTCCTGCTCTCCGACGTCGCCGAGGTCAAGACGGACTACAAGAAGCCCGACGGCGTGGTGCGCAACATGGGCACGGAAGTGCTCGCCATTCGCGTCATCCGCAACCGTTCCGCCAACGTGTTGGAGGTCATGGAGGGCCTCTACGCGGCGCGCCAGGAGCTCAACGAGGGCGTGCTCAAGACGCGCGGACTCCAGCTGGACCAGGTCTACGACGAGACGGAGTACATCCACTCCTCCGTGGGGTTGCTCCAAGACAACATCCTGCTGGCCGCCGTCCTCACCGTCATCGTGCTGCTCGTGTTCCTGCGCAGCGCCCGCAGCACCCTGGTCATTGCCCTCGCCATTCCCACGAGCCTGATCGGCACGTTCCTCCTGCTCGACCTGATGGGGCGCTCGCTCAACGTCGTCAGCCTGGCGGGCTTGGCCTTCGCCGTGGGCATGCTCGTGGACAACGCGGTGGTCGTCCTGGAGAACATCTACCGCCGTTACCAGATGGGCTCCCGCCGCTTCGCCGCGGCGGTGGACGGCACGCGCGAGGTGTGGGGCGCCGTCGTGTCGTCCACCCTGACCACGCTGGCCGTCTTCATCCCGATCCTGTTCATCGAGGAGGAGGCCGGTCAGCTCTTCCGCGACATCGCCCTGGCCATCAGCTGCTCGGTGGGCCTGTCGCTGATCGTGTCCGTGACACTGATCCCGATGCTCACGGCGCGCATCCTCCCCACCCAGGCGAAGCGCGAGCAGCAGGGCAAGGGCTTCCTCGAGGTGGTCTTCAAGCCGCTTGATCCCCTCGCCCGGGGCTTCGTGGGCGGTGTCGTCGGCATCCACGCCTGGCTCGAGCGGGGCGTGCTGCGCCAGCTGGCCGTCGTGGTCGCCCTCGTGGCGGGCGCGTGGTTCACGAGCACGGCGCTGATGCCCAAGCTCGAGTACCTGCCCAACGGCAACCGCAACCTGGTCTTCGGCATCGTGCTGCCACCACCCGGCTACAATCTGGACGAGCTGGTGGCGCTCGGCGAGACGATCGAGAAGCAGGTCGCTCCCCTCTGGAACGTGGAGCCCGGCAGCGACGAGGCGAAGAAGCTCGACGGACCGCCGCTGAACCACTTCTTCTTCGTCGCGCGCGGTCGCCAGGTGTTCATCGGCATGCGCGCCCACGACCCGCTGCGGGCGGGGGGCTTGGTGCCGGTCATGCAGCGCATCGGGGCCACCCTGCCGGGCACGTTCCTCGTGGCGAGCCAAGCCAGCCTGTTCGAGCGAGGCCTGACGGGTGGACGCTCCATCGACGTCGAGATCACGGGGCCGCAGCTGGAGCACTTGGTCGCGGTCGGCGGCCAGGCGCTGGGCAAGGTCTTCGGCTTGATCCCCGGTGTCCAGGCGCGGCCCGTACCGAGCCTGGATCTCTCCAACCCCGAGGTCCACGTGGTGCCGCGCTGGTCGCGGGCGGCCGCCGTGGGCCTGGGCGCCGACGAGATCGGCTACACCGTGAACGCGCTGGTCGATGGCGCGTACGCGGGCGATTACCTGGTCGAAGGCGAGAAGATCGACATGACCATCGTGGGCCGCGAGACGTTCGCCTCGCGCCTGGAGGACCTTGGCGAGCTGGCGATTGCCACGCCCACGGGCGACCTCGTCCCGCTGCGCGCCGTGGCCGACGTGCAGCTTGCGTCCGGCCCCGAGCAGATCGATCGCCGCGAGCGCGAGCGGGCCATCACGATCCGCATCACGCCGCCGGAGACCGTGCCGCTCGAGGAGGCGATCGAGATGGTCACGGAGTCCATCGTGAAGCCGCTGGAGGCGACGCCGGTCGAGCAGGGCGGCATCCAAGGTGGTCCGTACCAGATCCGCCTGGCCGGCACCGCCGACAAGCTCTCTGCCACCTGGAAGGCCATGTCCTTCAACCTGATCCTGGCGGTCCTGATCACCTACTTGCTGATGGCCGCGCTCTTCGAGAGCTGGCTCCACCCGTTCGTCATCCTGTTCAGCGTGCCGCTCGGCGCCGCGGGTGGCATCGCCGGACTCTGGGCGCTCAACCAGTACGTGCTGCCTGCCGGCACGGTCCAGGCCCTCGATGTGCTCACGATGATCGGGTTCGTCATCCTGGTCGGTACGGTGGTGAACAACGCGATCCTGATCGTCCACCAGAGCCTGATCCACATCCGCGACGAGAACGACCCCGTGCGCGAGGCCGTCCGCAAGAGCGTCGCGTCGCGCATCCGGCCCATCTTCATGACGGTCACCACGACCATCCTGGGTCTGATGCCGTTGGTGCTCCGGCCGGGCGCGGGCAGCGAGCTCTACCGTGGCCTGGGCAGCGTGCTCGTGGGCGGCTTGCTCGTGTCCACGGTGTTCACGCTGTTCCTCGTGCCCACCCTCTTCCGCCTCGTGATGGCGGCCAAGGGGAGCTTGGCACGTGTGCTGCGGCTGGGCCCGGCGGACGCGTAGCTGCGTACTACTACCCCCGCTACGACGGGCGGCGCCGCGGCCAGACGGACAGGGCCACGGCCATCACCAGGAGCGGCAAGCCGACACCGAGCAGGGCGTCGCGGTAGCCCGGGAGCGAAGCGACGTCGGTCTCGGCCAGTACGAGGTAGGTGGCGTAGGCCGCGTAGCCCAGCAAGAGCACGAGTCCCTCCCCGCGGGCCAAGCGCCCGCCGGAGAAGGCCAGCGGCACCACGACGATCGTCGCACCGAGCATGACGGGGATGTCGAAGGCCGACGTCGCATCGGCCACGGGCAAGCCGCTCGAGCTCGTGACCGCCGCCGCGCCCAGCACGCCGAGCAGGTTGAAGACATTGCTGCCCACCACGTTGCCGACGGCGATGTCGCGCTCGCCGCGGGCCGCGGCCACGACGGACGTGGCGACTTCGGGCAGGCTCGTGCCCGCGCTGACGATCGTGAGGCCGATGACGCGTTCGTCGACGCCGAGGGCCGCGGCGAGGGCCGAGGCGCCGGTGACGAAGAGGTCCGCGCCGAACACGAGCAGCCCCAAGCCCCCGCCCACCAGCAGGAGGCTGCGCGGCAGCGGTGCGGGCGCCGCCTGGAGGGCCCCTTCGGGCGGTTCCTCGGCGCGCGCTCCCCGGATCTGGATGAGCACGTAGAGCAGCAGGCCGGCGAGCAGGCCGATCCCCTCCCCACGCCCGATCGAGCCGTCCCGGGACAGGGCCACGACGGCGAGCGTCAGCACGAGGAGCAACGGCAAGTCGATGCGCACGATGCGCCGATGGACCACCAGCGGCGCCACGAGGCTCGACAGGCCCAGGATGAACAACACGTTGAAGGTGTTGCTGCCGATCACGTTGCCGAGCG
Organism: Planctomycetota bacterium; assembly: GCA_050248855.1. Taxonomy (GTDB): domain Bacteria; phylum Planctomycetota; class PLA2; order PLA2; family JAEUHO01; genus JACKGW01. The sequence continues at coordinate 212,791 of JBFWRP010000002.1, forward strand.
CGAGGTCGCCCGCGCCCCGCAGCGAGGCCCCGACGGAGACGGCGACTTCCGGGGCGCTGGTCCCGAAGGCGACGACGGTCAGCCCGACGACCAGCGGGCCCACGCCCAAGCGGCGAGCCAGCGCGGCGGCACCGCGAACCAGGAGGTCGGCGCCGACCAGCAGCGCCACCAAGCCACCCACGAGACGCGCGGCGGTCACGAGGTCCATGGGCGGGCAGCCTAGCCGGGCCCGCCCCAGGTCAAGGGTCCCGGCGGGAGTGCTTGACATTGCTACGGATGTAGTAGAATCCCCGGCCGCATGGGCGAACCGCACCTCACCGATGCCGAATGGAAGGTCATGGACGTGGTCTGGGACCGCGGCAGCGTCGCCGTGCGCGAGGTCCACCAAGCCCTCGAGCCCGCCACGAGCTGGGCGTACACGACCGTGAAGACGCTGCTCGACCGGCTCGTGGACAAGGGCGCCCTCGAAGCGCGTGCGGAGGGCCGGCGCTGGCTCTACACGGCGGTCGTGCGTCGTGAAGAGGCCCAGCGCGGCGAGCTCGAGGCCTTGCGCGCCAAGGCGTTCGGCGGCCGCCTGGGCGGCATGCTCCACCTGCTGCTGGGGGAGGGGCGCCTGGGCGCCCGGGACCGCGAGGCGCTCGAGAAGCTGGTGCGGCGTCTGGAGTCCGCCGACCGCGAGGAGGGCGAGGTGTGAACGAGCTCGCCGCGCCGCTCCTTGGCGACCTCGCGCGCGGGTTGCTCGACAGCAGCGTGCTCGTCGTGCTCGCCCTCGTGGCGGAGCGGACGGTGCTGCGCGGTCGGCGCGCCGTGGTCCGTTCCACGCTGTGGCTGGCCGTGCTCGCGCGTCTCGCGTTGCCCTGGGGCTGGTTGGCCGAGCAGCTGCCCGTCGGCACCTGGTCGGCCGGCTGGGGCGCGGTGGCGCAGCAGGCGAGCGAGGGCGTGGCGTCGGCCGCGTCGAGCGCGCCCGGCGGCGGCGCCCTGCTGCTCATCACGTGGCTCGCCGTGGCGGCCCTGCTGATCGCGCGCGGGGGCTGGGTCCTCCAGCGCACTTCGCGGCGCTGGCGTCGCGCGAGCGCGCCGGCGCCGAGCGCGACGCGGCGCGAGGCGTCGCGCATCGCCAAGCGCCTCGGCCTGCGTCGCACGCCCGAAGTGCGCGTGGCGAGCGGGCTGGCCTCGGCCTTCGTGATCGGCGTGCGGAGGCCCCTCGTGGTCCTGCCGCGCGATGCGCCGCGCGCCGAGCGCCGCGCGGCGCTCTGGCACGAGCTGGCCCACGTGCGACGGCACGACCTGCTGGCGCAGGCGGCCTTCGCCATCGTGCACGCACTCTGGTGGCCGCATCCGCTCCTGGGTCTGGCGCGTCGCCGCGCCGCCGCCGCCCGCGAGGTCGCGTGCGATGCGACGGTCACCCGGGCCCTGGGCGTGCGGGCGTCGCGCTACCGCCAGGCGCTGGGTCAGGTCGCACGACGGGCGCTCGCCGGCTCGCAGCCGCTCGCAGGCGCCGCGGCGTGGCGCCAGCCTGCGTCGCTGGTCGAGCGGCTCGACGTCCTGCTGCGGCGTCCGCTGCGCGCGCCGCGCCTGGCGCGCGCGGCCGCGGCCGTCCCCACGCTGCTCGTCACGCTGGGGCTGGCCGCCACCGTGGCCAGCGCGCCGTGGCCGGCGTGGTGGGACGACGCGAGGGCCGCTCGCGCCGAGGCTGCCACGTGGACCACGCGCCAGCCGGGCCGCGGCTGCACGCCCGGACGCCTCGTCGCCCTCCGTTCGCTCGTGCTGCACGCCGCCCCCGAGGGTGCACGTGGCGCCGAGTCCCCTGCTCACCCCGAAGGAGAGACATCCCGAGGAAGACGAAGCACTGCTTGCTGACCTTGGCTCTCGCGCTTGGGCTTGGCCTGGCCGCCGTCGGCGCCCGCGTGGCGCTCGGCGAAGACGAGGCGCCAGCGAACCCGATGGGCCTTCCGCCCGAAGCGCTGGCCCGCATCAAGACGGGCCCTGAACACGCCGAGATGGCTTGGTACCTGGGCGACTGGGACGTGTCCATCGAGATCAAGATGCCCGGGGGCATGAAGATGCCGCCTTCGACGGGAACGTGCACCTACAGCTGGCTCATCGAGGGCCGCTGGATGATCTCGCGCATGAAGGCCCCCATGATGGGCATGCCCGTGGAATGGGCGCATGTCCACGGCTACAACACGATGACCAAGACCTACGAGACGATCGGCTTCGACAGCATGTCGAACGACGCGAAGGTCTCTCGCGGCAACAAGGTCACGCAAGACGGCAAGACCTTCGGCTTCCAGGGCATGATGAACGAGTGGACGAACGGCCAGATCTACAAGCCGTTCCGCACCGTCATGCGCAAGCTCGGCGAGGACAAGTTCGAGCTCGAGATCTGGGACCCGGAGATCGGCCCCAACGGCATGGAGGTGATGCGCTTCACCTACACGCGCTGCCCCGCGTAGAGCCTGGGAACCGTCCTCGGGCTCGAACGCGAAGTGGGCGCCCTCGCCATGTGGCGAGGGCGCCCGGGGGGGCACGCGTACCGATCCCGAAGGGACCAGCACACGTGGGTGTTGTCGCAACGGATCAGTTGAAGGGGTTCGGCAGATCCGGAAGCGGCGGCAGGTCCGGAAGCTCGGCCCCGAAGTCGAGGTCGAACCAGAGCGGACCGCGGGCGCGGAAGCCAGCCTCCGCACGAGCGATGTCGCGGTAGTCCTTGCCCGACCAGGTGTGCTTGGTCCACGTGCCTTGCGGCGTGGTCTCGTACACGATGACCTCGGTCGTGTCGGGCTTGACGGTCATGTCCAGCCAAGCGGCGCGCTCGATCCGGTTGGCGTACGGCTGCGTGCGCAGGCGGTACTCCGGAAGCAGGGCGATGTGGCGGCGCACGACGGCGATCTCGGGACGCGGCTTCAGCGCCGGGTGGGCGGCGATGATGGCGTCGAGATCCTTGCCGCGGTAGGCGAGGGTCTCGCCGTCGGTCGTCACGTAGAGGATCGCGCCGTTGCCGCGCCACGTCTCGTAGCGCACGGGCCCCTCGACGAACGAGACGCGCCAAGGCGCCTCCTGCGCGGACGGCGTGGCCGCTTGGGCCAGGTTGTCGATGGAGGACCTGAGCACGACGATGTCCTCGTGCTCGGCGAGGGCCGCGTTCTCGTCGAGGATCGTGGCCAGGTCCGGACCGCGGTACACGACGTACGTGTGCGACGGATGATCGGGCTCGGCACGACGGACGAACAGCGCGACGTCGTCGCTACCGAGCGGCGAGCGAAGCTCGACGGCGCCCGACGTCATGACGCGCACGGGGCCTTCGAGGCGCACCTCGGCCTTCGTCGCGACGGCGGTGTCACCGGCCATGTCGTCGGCGAGGGCCCCTGGCGCGAACAGGCCGCAGCAAGCTGCTGCGGCAAGCAGGGGGAGGGGGGAACGCATGGGAGCTCCTTCGTTGGCGAGGCCGCCGGATGCAGCCTCGGAGTAGGAGCGCCTGCTCGCAGGCCGCGTGCCAAGGGCGGGGGCCGGGCGACGACCACCCGCCAGGGCCCTGAAGGCAAGGCGCGGGGGCGTATCCATCGCCCGCGTACCGCGTGCCCGTTGCCTGCGGGCACGTACCCGCACGAAACGGGGGAGGCCGTCCCGGCAACAGCCGCCTCGCGGCGGCACGCGCCTCCCGCTTGCGTACGTCAGCTCCCGAATGCGGCCAGCCAGGCCCGGAAGTCGGTCTCCAGGGTGCGCACGTCCGGGCCGACGGTGCGCGTGAACAGCTCGCTGGCGGCCTTGGCGTCGTGGCTGCGGTGCTGGCCGGCCTGCGCGCCGGCGCCACTGCCTCGTGCAAGCAGCTCGAACTGCTCGAAGCGCTCGGCGATGTCCTTGCCGGCCGCCGTACGCAGCCAGCGGACGAAGGCCCAGCTCTGCAGGTAGAAGGCGTGCGACGAGCCGTCATCACGGGTGATGAGCGTCATGGCGTCATCGGTCAGGAACCGCTCGAACGGGATCCACGCCCCGTCGGCGGCCTGGGCCCGGACCCGCTCGGCGTCCTGGGGCCCCCCGACCTCGAGCTTCTTGCCGTCCCAGGTGAACGTGCCGGGCGCGCCGTAGGTCTCGGCCACGCCTTCGTTGTACCAGCTGGGCATCACCGCCGGCGACACGCCGTACTGGAACAAGTGCGTGCATTCGTGCAGCACGATGCCCTGCAGCGTCTCCTCGGACAGGCCCTCGCCGCAGATCACGGTCGCCCACGTCTTGCTGTCGGCCACGCCCGTGGCCTGCTTGTGACCCCCAAGTCCGGCTTGGTCGCACCACGACTCGAACGTGCTGCGCTTGGCGAAGACCAGCACCCGGAGCGGGCGCGTCGGACGCCCGCCCATGTCCGCTTCCAGGAACGGGACGAGCGCCGTGACGAGGGCCAGGAGCCCGCTGGCCTGCTCCATGCTGGACTCGCTTCGCACGACGGCCTCGTTGTTGGCCGCCAGGAAGATGGTCTGGATGTCGCCCAGGAGCTCGAGCGTGGCGTCGCGGACGGCCAGGCGCCCGTTGATGCGGATGGCGCGCTCGAGCAGCTTCTCGCTGTGTTCCTTGGGAATCTTGCCTTGCGGCGTCGCAATCAGGCCGTCGTCGCCAGCCTCCAACGGGATGTCCAGCGACAGCACATGTTCGCGGTAGGTCTTGTAGGCCTCGTGGACAAGCCCCTTCTTGTCCGCCCACTTGGCCAGCTTCCAGCGCGCCTTGGCCAAGTCCTCCTCGGCGGCTTGCATGCGCTTCGTGTAGCCGCGTACCATGCCTGGCGAGGGCTTCTTCAGGCGCTTCGGCCAGAAGGCCTCGTCCAGCGACTGCATGAGCGCGAGGATGCGAACCGCCCACGCGTTGCGGCCCTCGGACACTTCCACCGCGCGCAGGAACGAGGTGGTGGCTTGGGCAACGAGCCCGGCATCGCGGCACCACACACCCACCTTGGCCATCTGCGTGCCGGCCTCTTGCAGCATGGCCTCGCGCATGCGGTCCAGCTCCGTGCGGGCCGCGACCGTCTTGGCGTCTTCGGCGTCCACCGGCCGTGCGGGCACGGCGAGAGCCGTGAACGCGACCGCCGTCAGCAAGATGCCCGACAACCAACCCCTCATGGCGTCCTCCGGGCCGACAGGGTAGCCCGGACGCGAGGCGGGCCGCTCGCCGGAGGTGGCGAGCGGCCCGCGCGGGGTGGCTTGGCGGTGGGAGGTGGCCAAGCCGGGTCACGCGATGGGCGTGCGGGAGCTACATCGAGCCCTGGCGGGGCAGGACGACGGCGTCGATCACGTGGATCACGCCATTGCCGGCCAGCACGTCGGTGGTCACCACGCGGGCGCCGTCCACCGTGATCGTGCCGTCCTTCGCGCGGACGATCGAGAGCTCTTGGCCCTGGACGGTCTTCACCCGGGTCGAACCCTCGGCGATCGCCTTGGCCAGGATGCGGCCGGGCACCACGTGGTAGGTGAGGACGCTGGCAAGCGCCGCCTTGTCGGCGAGCAGGCCCTTGAGCGTGGCCTCCGGGACCTTGGCGAAAGCGGCATCCGCGGGCGCGAACACCGTGAAGGGCCCGCCCTCGGCGAGCGTCTCGACGAGACCCGCGGCCTTGACGGCCGTCACGAGCGTGGTGAAGCTGCCGGCACTGACGGCGGTTGCGACCAGGTCCTTGCGCGGCATCATGACGCTGTCGATCACGTGGATGACGCCGTTGCTGGCCTGGATGTCCGTCGACAGGACGCGGGCCCCGTCGATGAGCACGCCGTCGTCCTGGGCCTCGACGCGCAGCGCGCTGCCGGACACGGTCGGTGCCCAGTCCAGCTTGACCGCGTCGGCGGCCAGGACGCGGCCCGGCACGACGTGGTACGTCAGCACCTCGGTCAGGGCCGCCTTGTCGGCGAGCAGCGCCTCGAGCGCCTTCGCCGGGACCTTCGCGAAGGCCTCGTCCGTCGGCGCGAACACCGTGAGGGGGCCCTGGCCGGCGAGGACGTCGACCAAGCCGGCGGCCTCGGCGGCCTCGAGCAGCGTGGAGAACGAGCCCGCGGCCTGGGCGGTCTCGACCAGGTTCTTCACGGGCGCGGTCCGGGTGTCGGAGGCGGGCTTGGGCTGGCCACCCGAGTAGGGGCAGGTCTCCCCGGCCAGGGCCGGGGAGCCGAGCGCCAGGACGCCGGCCAGGGACAGGGAGAGGAGACGAAGGGAAGAGCGCATGGGAGGGACTCCGGAAAGGAGAGCGTGGGTCGGCGGGACCTACCCGCCCGCGCGACATCCTGCCCGGCGCCTGGAGTCGTACAGATAATTTACTAAACGAACGTGCGGTTCGTCCAGGTTTCCGCCCGGACGGCCGTTACCGGCCCTTGGCCTCGTCAAGCGCCCGCTCGACCAGCACGACGGCCCGCTCTGCCGCGTGGCGGACGCCCAGGTCGTCGTCGCTCCGCGCCATGCGCTTCAGGGTGGAGACCACGGACTTGGCCTCGACCCCCATGCGCCCGAAGGCCACGACGACCTCCTTGCGGATGAACGCTTCGCGGGCCTTCAGCAGCTTCTTGAGCGGCTTGACCGCGGGCTTGCCGATCCCGGCCAGGGCGGACCCGGCTTCGCCGGCGAAGACGAAGCCCATCGGGTCGGACAGGAGCTCGATCAGGTCGTCGACGGCGTCCTCCGCGTCCGCCCCGACGGCGCCGAGCGCACGGCAGATCATCGCCGTGCGCACGGGATCGCGCGCGCGCAGCGCCACGCGAAGGCGGGGGACGGCGCCCTTGCCCAGGCGGCCCAGCGTGTCGGGGATCGCCTCGCGGGCCCCCCAGGGGAGGCCCTCGGTGCCGTAGAGCTCGAGGAGGCGCGGCACGAGGGCGTCGGCTTTCGAGCGGGCATGGCCCAGGGCGGCGATGGCGGGGATCTGTCGGTTCGCGCCCGGCTCTTCGGGCGCGAACGCCAGGGCGAGGAGCGCGTCGTAGGCCTGCTCGGCGTCGATCGTCCCGATCGCCTGGATGGCGCTTGCGTGCAGCGTGACGTCCTTCTCCTTGGCGGCCGCCAGCAGGGCAGGCACCGAGCCCTCGGCGGCGGGCCCGAGCTTGCCCAGCGCACGGGCCGCGGCCGTGCGCAGGGCCACGTCGTCGCCGGTGGCCAGCAGCAGCTCCACGTCGGGGACCAGGGGCTTCATGGGCTCCCCCCCGCTGCCCACGAGCCCGAGGATGGCCATGCGCGTGGACGCCGAGCCCGTCCGCAGCATCGTGCGCGCTTGGCCCAGCCCCTCGACGGGAAAGGGCGTGAGCAGGGCCGTCGCGCTCTCCCGCTCGGCGAGGTCGGGCGACGTCAGCGCCCCGAGCAGCGTGTGCACGTAGCGATCCCGCGCCTCCGCAACGAGCGCCAGCAGCGCGCGGGCCCGCGCGGCCCACGCGCGGTCCTTGGACCGGGCTTCCACGGCCAGACGCGGCGCCGCGCCGACGGCCTCGCCGCCAAGCCGTTCCAGGAGGTCCAACGCAGTGCCGCGATGGCGGGGCGTTCCCAGCAGCCGCGCCAGCGGCCGGGCGAGGACGGCACCGCGTGGGCCGGCACGGCGTGCGCCCTCCAGCGCGAGCTGCAGGTCATCGCCGCGCGCGCGTTCGAGGGCCTCGCGGACGATCTCGAGGGCCGGGCCCTCCGCGGGCAGGGCGAGCCCGAGTCGCGCCACCGCGGCCGCCCGGCGCACCGCGAGGTCGGGATCGGTCAGCGCACTCTCGACGGCTGCCGCGCTTGGCTGCGTGCGCGCCGGATCGCGGCCCAGGGCGCGCAGCGCCACTGCGCGCGCCACGGGATCGTCCGTGGCGAGACACGCCCGCAGGACCTCGTCGTTGCCGTGCGGCGCCGCGGGCGAGGCGGCCCAGGCCCGCACGCGCGGCGAGACATCCTGCTGGAGCGCCGCCAGGCGCTCGGCGTGGTCCGCCGCCCGCGTGGCCAGTCCGCGTGCCGCCGCGGTCCGCACCTGGGGATCGGGATCGGCCACGACCGCTTCGAGCAGCGTCAGCGAGGCGGTCGTCGGCTCGGGCACGGCGCCCAAGGTCAACAGCGCCTCGTGACGCAGCAGCGCGCTCCCGTCGCGGACGAGGTCGCGCAGCGTCGCCTGGACGCGCTCGTTGCCCTGACCGAGCTCCGTCAGGGCGCTGGCCGCGCCCAGTCGGACCTCCGGCGCACCCTTCCCCAGCCGCTCGGTCAGCGCGGGCAGTGCATCGAGCAGCTCGAGACGAGCGACGGCGTCGAGGAGGCGGCGTTCGACGGTCACGTCGTCGATCGGCCGCGAGAGCGCGCGCACGATGTCGGGTCGCTCGGGCTGCAGGGCCCCCACGCGGAACGGCGCCAGGAGCGACAGGCACGCCATGGCCGTTGCGTAGATGCGCCCGCCGTCGAGGCACCACACACCCACGGCATCCCACGACCCTTGCACGCCGGCGGGCGATCCGTCCATCCGCTGGGCTTGGATCAGCGCTCCGGCGAGCGCCTGCTCCCACGTGCGCGCCGAGGCTTCGGGAAGCGCCGCCGCGGCGAGCGCCCCGTAGTACCAGTAGTAGAGATCGATCGTGCCGCCTTCGAGGTCCCAGCGCGGGGGCAGCCCGGCAACGAGCCCGAACGACTTGCGGATGCCCGCGTCCTCGGGCGAGGCGTCGAGCAGCAAGAGGCGCGTGGCCAGCATGGCCGCCGTCATGGCTTCGCTCAGCTCCCCCGGGAACTTGTCGATCGCCTCTTGGGGGCGTGCCGGACCCGTGCCGCGCGTGAGGTAGCCCACCCGCCCGGTTTCCGCGTCCGTCACGCGTTCGAGGTAGCGGTCGATGTCGCCGCGCAGCTCGGCGGGCACGCCGTGGGGCAGGGTGCGCCCCGCCGCGGCCGCGATCACGTCCAGGCGATGCAGGAAGGCGAACGGCATGCACGACGTGCAGGTCGCCGAGGTGTCGTTGTCACCGGGTCGCACGCCGTAGCGCCAGCCGGCCGCGGGGTTGCGCGCGCGCTCGGAGAACGAGAGGCCCCGTTGGAGGGCCTTCGCGTACGTGGGGTCGCCCGTGAGGGCCCAGGCCTCGAGCACGGCGGGCAGCGCGAACGCGTGGTTGTAGATGTACTGCTGCGTGGTGCGCGGACCGAAGCAGCCCTCGTCGTCCTGGGCGGCGACCAGGAAGTCCAAGGCGCGCTTCACGGCGTCGGCGTGCTCGTGCGTCCCCGACGGGTCCACGCCGGCGGCTAGCAGGGCCGCGGTGGCCAAGCCCGTCACGCCCACTTCGTAGTAGGCCTTGCCCGGTCCGCTCGGTGCGTTCTGCTCGTCGTGCTTGCCGTTGACCCAGCCCAGCTCATGGGGGCGCCACGACCCCGTGCTGCCCTGGTGCGTCGCGAGCCACGTCACGGCATGCTGCACGGCCTCGAAGCGCCGCGTGCCCCCCGGCAGGTCCTGCCACGAGGCCGCCACCTCCGGCACACCGAAGGGGAACAGGTCCCCCAAGCCCTCTGCGGTCGGCGCGCGCGCGGCCGCCTCCTTGGCGTCTGCGGACGGGCCGCCGGCCACGATCAGCGCGAAGCACAGGGCCAGGAGTCGGCCTCCCGGCGCGCGCCGGGCCTGCATGTGGTTTCGTCCCACGGGTTTCTCCCTCCCGTTGGCGGCTGCGGCCTGCCTCGTGCCAGTCTCCACGAAAGGCGGGGCCTTGCGGTACAGGGTAGCCATGTGGCGCCGACCTTGGCTTTCCGCCCTGCTCTCGAGCCTCGTGCTGGCACTTCCCGCGGGTGCGGGCGAGCCCGACCCGACACCGCTGCTGGTCAACCCGGACCTGGTCCGCTGGCTCGGCGATCGACCCGAGGGCTGGTCGGTCACGCCCGGCGCCATGCGTTCGGCCGACGGGCCCGAGGCGACGCTCGCCGAGCTCGACGGTGGGGGGCTGGCGCTGGAGGGCGTCGACGCCACGCACCGCTGGCCGCTCCTGGCCCAGCGGGTCGCGATGGCGCCGTCGAGCACCGTCGAGGCCTCGTTCGATGTCCGTCTCGCCCGGCTCGGCGACGGCAGCGCCGACTTCGCCAGCCACTACGTCGCCGTGCTCGCGTTGGATGCGTCGGGCAAGGTGCTCGCCACGGCGCTGCGCGACGTCTGGGCCGAGGACTTCGTCACGGAGCGCCTGGTCCTGCGCTGCCCCGCGGACACGACCCAGGTCGAGCTGCGCATCTTCCTCTCGCGCGTCGGGCGCCTCGAGGTCAAGCGCGTGCGTTTGCGGCGGCTCGCGCCCGCCGACAGCCTGGAGGTCCTGGCCGGCGCCGTGGCGCGGCTGCATCCGGGCGTGGCCGACGAGGACGTGCGCTGGGACGCGCGCGTCGCGCTGGTGGGCCTGGGCCCGGCCGCGATCGCCGAAGCCGAGACCTTCCTCCCCGCGGCGATCGCGTTGCTGGGCGCGCTGCGCGACGAGCACGTCGTGGTGGTGGGTCGCGACGGCCGTCGACACCCGACCTTCGCCAAGCCGATCGAGGTCGGCTTCTCGTTTCCCGCGGTGCGCGCCGCGCTCGAGTCCTTCGAGGTCGAGCCCTCCGTCCTGCTGTCTGGCACGACGCCCGACGGGCTCGCCTACGTGCTGGTCGACAGCCTGCCGTCCGACGCGCGCCGCGCCGACAAGCTGGAGAAGGCGGCGCGCAATGCCGTGGCGGCCCCAGGGCTCCTCGTGGACTTGCGCACCTGCTCGGGGGGCGACGAGCAGGTCGCGCAGCGCATGGTGCGGTGGTGGGCTGACCGGGACCGTGTGTACGCGCGCACGGAGACGCGCTCCGGCCCGGACCCCACGTCGTTCGTCGAGGTCGAACCGCGTCGCATCGGGCCTCCCGACGGCTACGCCCACGACAAGCCGATCGTCGTGCTCCTGGGCCCGGGCTGCGTCAGCAGTGGGGAGGGCCTGGCGCTCATGCTGCGCAGCTTGCCGCACGCCAAGCTGGTCGGTCGCTTCACGCGCGGCAGCAGCGGCAACCCCCAGCCGATCCCCTTGCCCAACGGGCTCACGGTGCTGTGCTCGACGTGGCGCACGCGCTTGCCCGACGGCGCGTTCCTGGAGGACGTGGGGGTGCCGCCGGACGTGCGTGTGGAGGGCCTGCCCACGCCCGACGGCCGCGATCCGCAGCTGGAAGCGGCGCTCGTGGCCCTGCGTCAGCTCGTCGCGGAGCGCGCGGCGAAGAAGTAGCTCCGCGCCTACTTGGCATCCAGGACGAGCGTTCCATCCCACGGCGTAGGGCGGCGCCCCGCGTCCAGCTCGTCGAGCAAGCGCACGAGCCACGCGGCGGCCGCGTCGTCAGGATGACGCTCGCGCAGCGCCGCCAGCGTGGCGCGGGCCTCGTCGCGGCGGTCTTCGCGGACCAGGCGCGTGGCCTCGTCGAAGCGCGCCACACGGTCTTCGGCCGCTGCGTCACCCGGCTCGCCCACGAGCTCGTACACGGGCAGCGGCTTCTCCTGGCCCACGACGACGACGTCGGCGAGGTGCCGCGCCACGATCGCCTCGCGGGCCTCCTGGTACGTGGCATCGCCCAGCAGGCACGTCGTGCCGAAGGCCTTGTTGGCGCCCTCCAGGCGGCTGGCCAGGTTCACGGTGTCGCCGATGCACGTGTAGTCCTGGCGGTCGTTGCTGCCCATGTTGCCCACCACGGCCGGCCCCGTGTGGATGCCGATGCGGGCGTGGAAGCCTTCGAGGCCGTACCGCGTGGCGTAGGCCTCGATGTCCGGCATGCCGCGCACGACGGCCAGCGCCGTGCGGCAAGCGCGTGCCGCCTGGTCGGACTGCTCCAGCGGGTCGCCCCAGAACGCCATCACCGCATCGCCGATGAACTTGTCGACCACGCCGCCCTCGGCCAGCACGGCGCCAGCGTGCATGGAGAGGTAGCGGTTGAGCAAGTCCACGACCTGGTCGGGCTCCATCCTGCGCGCCATGGTCGTGAACCCGGCCAGGTCGCTGAACAGCAGCGTCAAGCGGCGACGTCGGCCGCCCAGCTTGATCAGCGACGGATCGCGACCGAGCGCCTGGATCACCGACGGCGCGAGATAGCGCCCGAACGTGCCCTTGAGCCACCGGTTGGCCCGCGTGCGCTTGACGAGCGTCACCGCACCGTGGCCGACGGCCGTGAGCAGCACGGCCACGGCCGGCATCGCGGCCGCGATGACGTGGCCGTTCTCGTGACCCCACCAGGGAAGGGCTTGGCTCACGGCCACCAAGATGCCCGTCGCCACGAGTCCCCGGAGCAGGGACGCGTGTCCGGCGAGCAGGAGACCCAGCAGCAAGGCCAATCCAGCGGTGAAGGCGACATCGACGCCGAAGGGAACACGAATCCGTTGCGTGCCCGTGCGCAGGGCCTTGATGGCATGTGCGTGCAGCTCAGGGCCCTCGATGGTGCCGGCGGCCGTAGGCACGATGTCCTTGATGCCCGCCATGTTGACACCCAAGATCACGATGCGCCCCGCGAGGGCTTCACGCGCCTCGGCCGGCGCTTCTCCGCTCGCAGCGGCCTGGGCCCAGTCGATGAGCTGGCGTGCGCTCACCGTGGGGAACGGTGAGGTGCCGCCGGGGCGCGCGATCGGTACGTGGTAGGCGCCATCGTGGGCCAAGCGCACATGGCGAGAGCCTGACAACACGCCGTCGGGCGCGCGTCGCAAGGTCGCGCCGTCCGCTGCCGCGACCGCCGCCAGCGCCAGCGAGGGCACCACGCGCTCCCGCCAGAGCGCCAACGCGTGCAGGCGCCGCAGGACGCCATCCTCGTCTGCGTCGATGTTGGGGAAGCCGAACGCTCCGGCGCCCTCACCCACGCGAAGCACGGGAAGGCGGGCGAAGGGACGGGCGTACGCGTCGGGCGCCACGGGGCCAGCGAGGTCCGGCAGCTTGGCGACGACCGCCTCGCGCCGCGCAGGCGCCTCGTAGCCGTTGTCGGCCTGCGCGAGCTCCATGGCGACGACGCATCGTGGCCCGAGTGCGGCCAGGGCGTCGCGGTAGGGGTCGGCCTCCATCTGCGCGATCTCGAGCGACTTGACGAGCGTCTCGCGTTCGCCGGGAGCGATGCCATCGAAGGAGCCAGCGCGGACGTCCTCGGGTCCGGCCCCGCGGTCCAAGTGCAGGATGTCCACGACCAAGGCCGCGGCCCCTGCCTTGCGCACGGCATCGACCAGGTAGACGTTGACGTCGAGCGGCCAGGGCCAGGAGATGCCGTGGGCGGCACGCAGGCTCTCGACGTCGGCGTCACCGATCTGCACGAGGACGATGTCCTCGGCGCCGGCCGTCGAAGCGCGCACGAGGTGACGATCGAGGATGGCGCGCTCCAGGGCACGCCCCGGCCCCGTGCGCGACAGGCCGACCGCCAGCAGCGTGGCGGCGGCGCCCAACAGCAGGCCCGTCCTGACGCGGCGCCCGAGGCTCGCGTCTTCGAGGGGGGAGTCGCCGCGGGTCAAGCCCGAGGCTGCCAGGGACAGGTCCCGCCGGGGGCCAAGCGACGCCTAGCGGGGAACGGCCGGAGCGCGACGCATCCATGTGGCGAAGCGCTCGTCGCGTAGCGCGCGCGCCTCCGCGGGGACGCGGAACTGCGCGACCTGGGCGAGGGCGCGCGACAGGTGGCCGGCGCGGGCGGTCGGCGAGTCGTGCGTATGGCTACCGTGACCGCCGTGCGTGCCCTGGTTGCGCGCCAAGAGACCCTGCAGCGCCGTCGGCTCGTACATCACGTCGGCGAGCAGGAAGGTGCCCTCCATGTCGGCCTCCAGCTCGAGGTTCTTGCCGTAGCTGGCCTCCATCGCGTTGCGCGCGGCCTCGCCGGCAGCCTTGTCGAACATGTCGAGCAGCGGGCCCAACGCGCGCTCGTCGTCGAGCCCGAAGCCCGCAGCCGCCGTGCGACCGAACATCTGCAGCTGGGCCTGGAAGGTCTTGCTCTCGCGCAGCGTCTTCTCGCCGTGCTGGCGCGTGACGTGAGCCAGCTCATGGCAGAGCACGGCGGCCAGCTCGTCTTCGCTGGCGCAGGCCTCGACGGCGCCGCGCGTGATCAGGACGAAGCCGCCGGGTCCGCTGATGGCGTTGACGGCATCGCTGTCGAGGACCTCGAAGTGGTAGCCCCCGCGGTTGGCCGGAACCCGCGTGGAGGCGCGGATGACCGCTTCGCCGATCAAGCGGACGTACTGGCGACGCTGGGCATCGGGATCCACGCCAAACCGCGCGATGGCCGTGGCCGCGACCGCACGGCCCAGGTAGTACTCCTGATCCGGCGTGAACTTCTTGGACATCTCTTCGTGATAGGCGCCGAGCTCCCCGACGAAGGTCTCGGCGGCATCCAGGACGTTGTCATCGATGTCGCCGCCGATCTTGTCGCGCAGGAAGTCGCCAAGCGCCCCGCCGACCTTCTTGCGGACCCTGTCGCGCTTGCGCTCCCGCGCCTTCGGGCGCGGCGACGGCGGAAGGCGGGCCGGTCGGGCCCAGTCGGTGCCGCGACGTCCGAGGCGTCCCTCGATGATGAACGCAATGGCATCCGCCGGTTCGAGCGCGGCGGTCTCCTGCTCCAGGGCGTCGACCATCCGATACGCCGACTCGAGGTCGGTATGGCGCCGGCGGTAGCCGCGCTCCACGTCCGCATCGAACTGGCGTCCGACAGCGCTCACGTCCCGCTGGTTGACGCCCCCGCCGCCTTGCGCCGCGAGCGGCGGGGCGTTGCCGCCGAGCGCGGCGGGCTCGATCGTGTCGAGCGCCATCAGCCAGCCCTGGCCCCCAGGCGCCTGCACGCGCAGCCACGGCAGGCGCACTTCGAGCACCTGCACGTTGCTGCCCACGGGCAGCGTGGCGACGAGCGCGCTGAGGCTGCCGGGCGCCTGGCGCAGCGCCGTGCCCTGCTTGTTCCACGTGCGGCGCGTCTGGCCGACTTGGGCGTCGACGGGGGCGGCGGCGGCGGGGAGCGCCGCGAGGCCCGTGAGCAGGGCGAGAGCGAGGGCCAGGGATCGTGCGCGCATGGGAGGGCTCCGGTGCCGGGAGGGGCCGGGTGAGGCACCAGGGTACCCGTGCTCGGCGCGAGGGTTGCGCTCCAGGGCGGGGGGTCGCGCGCAGGCCCGGAACACCGGCGCAGAGCGGTAAAGTGCATACACGGCAAGGAGGCTGACATGAGGACCGAGATGCGCTTTCGCTCGTTGGGCCATTGTGGGACGAAAGTCAGCGAGTACGGCCTCGGCGGGTGGACCACCTTCGGCGGGTCCATCCCCGACGAGGACGAGACGCGAGGGATCCTGCACGCGGCGTTCGATGCCGGCGTCAACTTCTTCGATATCGCCGACGTCTACGCGCGGGGCGCGGCCGAGCGCGTCATGGGCAAGGCCCTGGGGCAGCTGCCGCGCCACGAGCTGGTGATCAGCTCCAAGCTGTTCTGGCCCATGAGCGACGACGTCAACGACCGCGGTCTCTCGCGCAAGCACATCATGGAGTCCGTCGATGCGAGCTTGAAGCGCATCGGCACGGACTACCTGGACATCTACTTCTGCCACCGCTACGACCCCGAGACGCCGCTCGAGGAGACCGTGCGGGCGATGGATGACCTGGTGCGGAGAGGCAAGGTCCTCTACTGGGGGACCAGCGAGTGGACCGGGGGCCAGATGCGCGAGGCGCACGCGCTGGCCCGCCAGCACCTGGCCTACGGGCCGCAGGTGGAGCAGCCGCAGTACAGCCTCTTGGTGCGCGACAAGGTCGAGGGGGACGTGCGGCCCGCGGCGCACGACCTCGGCATGGGCTTGGTCGTGTGGAGCCCCCTGGCCTCGGGCCTCCTCACCGGCAAGTACGACGACGGCGTTCCGGAGGGGTCGCGCCTCGCCCGCATCGACTGGCTCCGCGAGCAGCTGCTGCATGACGAGCGCGTCGAGAAGGTGCGCGCCATGAAGGCCGTGGCCGACGACCTCGGCGCAAGCCGCACCCAGCTGGCCCTGGCCTGGGTCGCCGCCCAGCCCGGCATCAGCAGCGTCATCCTCGGCGCCACGTCCGTCGACCAGCTTGCCGAGAACCTCGGTGCCCTGAAGGTCGACATCGACGACAGCACCTCGGCCCGCCTCCACGACATCTTCACGCCCTGAGTCGCGGGGCTCGCGACGGCCGCACACCGGGGGTCAGCTTCCTGTCTTCCGAGGTCCCCGTGGCTCGAGGTCCGTGGGTCAGGCGGTGGACTGTCGTTCGCGGTTCCCGTAGATCGCGTACGGAGCCCGGTGAGATTCCAACTTCACGCCGGGACATGCACCGAGGTGTCCGAGCCGCAGGCAGCGTGAAGTAGGAATCTCACCCGGCTCCTCCGCGACCCCACGCCCCGCCAGCCGCGATCGCCGCTGGGCTCAGGCACCGTCCGCGCGGCATCGGGTCGCCAGGGCGACGGTAGCGCGCCGCCATCGGCGACGACTCGTGGTCTGTTCACTCGAGGAGCCGATGGCGGTGCGGGACCGAGCATCTGGCGAGCCGTTCGTACGACGGCACAGGCGGCTCGCGAATCCCACCACTACCAGGCGCCGCCGCCGCCGCCGCCGAACCCCCCGCCCGAGAAGCCACCACCGCCGAAGCCGCTACCGCCGCTCCAGGTGCCACTGCCCCAGCTGCTGCCCCAGCCGCCGGGCGAGGACTTGCTCGTGGAGACGCGGGAGGGCGGCATGCTGCCGACGTGCACGCTGCGGTCCATCCAGCCGAGGCCGTCCCACCAGATCGGGGCTCCGGCGCCCTCCTGGTACCAGGCAGGCTTGTAGTGGAACAGCTCGTCCAGACGCTGCGCCCACCGCTCGTGCACGCCGAAGGCGACGGCGAAGGGCAGCAGGCCCTCGAGCACCTCAAGTGGCATGTGGCGCATGCGCTCGCGCTCGGCGGTCACGAGGTAGTCCTCGAGACCGCGCAAGCGAGCCAGCATGTCGAGTCCCTTCTTCGTCCGCCGCGGCATGAGGCGGCTCAACAGGAACATCGGCACGGCCGCGAGGGCCATGGCCACGTAGTGGATGGGGCGCGCCTCGGTCAGGAAGCCCAACACGCCGAGGCCCACGAGCACGAAGAAGGCCAGCGTCATCCACCCACCGGCCACGTGATCGGGACGACGCGGGTAGAGACCCTTGCCGACCAAACGGTCGAGCACGCGGCTCCGGAGATTCGGCACGCGCTTGGGCAGGTCGCGCTCGAGCTCCTTCATGGTGATCGTGTCCTCGGTGCCGAACACTTCCTGCAGCAGGTCCCGCTCCCACTTGATGAGGTTCGCGCTCTCGAACGCCTGGCGGTCCAGATGGAAGCTCATGGCCTCGCGCTTCGCGGCGCCGTCCAGCTTGATGAGGCCGCGCACGGCGAAGTCCACGAACGCGGCACTCAAGTCGCGGGGGTCGACGCGGTCGTCGAGCAGCGCGCCCGCCTCCGTGGGGGGGAGGTCTTCGGGCCGGGCGAACTCGGCCACGATGGCGCGGTTCAGCGGGTCCCGACCCCGGAACCACCACAGCAAGAACCAGACGAGCGCCGCGGCGCCGACCAACAGCACGGTCCAGTTGGCCCGGAGCAGCCACAGGGCGCGCGCGAAGGATCCCGGCAGATGCACGTGGCCCGGGGGGAACGCCACGCTGATCGTGAGGCCCTCGTTGGGCAGGAGGCGGCGCGTGGTGCGGAAGACGATGGCGCCGTCGTCCTCGGTGGTAGTCGTGTAGTCCACGGAGCGACCGCCGTAGAGGCCCGTGAATGCACTCGGATGCAGGTCCTTCGCCGCCAGCGAGTCCGGCAGCCGGACCCTCACCTCGGCGACGGCGATCGGTACCTCCCAGGCGTTGCCCGTGACGTTCCAGTAGACCTCGTCGTAGATGGCGAACTCGGCGTCCTTGGACGCGTGGCTGCGCACGGCGTTCTCCACCGTGTAGCGGAGCACGATCGTCTTGGTGGTGTTGAAGGCGCCGGGAATCGGGACGCGGAAGCGGAGCTTGCCGGCGCGTGAGTCCGTCGTGAAGTCGAGAGGTGCGCCACCGTTGTCGGTGATCGACTCGGCGTCGATGTCGATGAGGCCGCGGTACCACCAGGACGGGTTCACGCCGTAGGGGATGATCCGGTAGACGCCTCCGAACTGGCCTTCGAAGCGGAACGTGATCCGTTCCGTGACGTGCATCGTGCCGTCTTCGTCCACGACGATCTCGGCGCTGAACCGCTCCACGTCGTAGCGCCGGGCCCAGGCGTCGCGGGCCATGGCGCTGCCCAGGACGAGCAGCAGCGCGAACGAAGCGAGGATGCGCATCCCGGGCCTCCCCACGACCAGGTGGCGCATCACGCGCCGTCGGCGTCCGGGCGGTCGCCGAGGTCGATGTCGGGGACGACGCGTTCGCCCGCGCCGTCCAGCTGGAAGAAAGGCTCCTCGCGGTGTCCGAACCACGAGGCCACGAGCAGGGCCGGGAAGGTCGACTGCGCCGTGTTGTAGTCGCGCACCGTGCCGTTGTAGTAGCGCCGTGCGTACTGGAGGTCGTCCTCGATCTTCACGAGGTCCTGCTGCAGCGAGCGGAACGAGCGGTCGGCCTTGAGATCCGGGTACGACTCGGCGAGCAGCATGAGCTTGCGGACCGCGCCGCCGAGCGCCGTCTCGCGGGCCTCCTTGTCGGGGATCTGCGATGCGGCCTGCGCGTCCCGCCGGGCAGCGACCACGTCTTCGAGCGTCTGCTTCTCGTGCTGCGCGTAGCCCTTGACCGTGTCGACGAGGTTGGGCACCAGGTCGTGACGGCGCTTGAGCTGGACGTCCACGCCGGAGAACGACTCCCGGACGCGGTTGCGCAGGCGCACGAGCCGGTTGAAGACGAGCAGGAGCCCCAGGAGGAGCACACCCGCGGCGATTCCGAGGACGATCGGCAGCATGGCGGCAGGGTACCCGGTCGGCACGCCCGAGGTCGCTCCTGACGTAGCCTGGGCGCATGCGTGCCGTCCTGGTTTGCCGCTGCTTCTCGCTCGTCGTGCTCGCCTTCACGGCGGCCCTGCTGGAGGCGCCGATCGCACGCGCCGCGGAGGCGGGCGACCCCGTCGCAGCGGCCGAGGCGTTCCTGGCCGCGTTGGACGCCCCGCGTCGGAGCGTGGCGCACCTGCGGTTCGGTGCACCCGAGCGGTTCGCGTGGGAGTACCGGCCCGGGTACCGTGCGGGCCTGCCGCTCGGACGCATGACGCCCGCGCAGCGCGCGGCCGCCGAAGCCCTGTGGCGGAGCGGCCTGGGCGCCGAGGGCATGCGTCGCATCGGTGCCGTGCTCTTGCGCGAGCGGATCCTGCAAGCTGGCGTGTCGGCTTCGGCTCGGCAGCGTGGATGGCGGGATCCGGGCCTCTACCACCTCGCCGTGTTCGGCACGCCCGGCGCCGAGGAGCGGTGGTCCTGGCGCCTTGACGGCCATCACCTGTCGGTGCATCTCACGTACGTGGGCTCGCAGCTGGTGGGCGCCTCGCCGGCGTTCCTGGGCGGCAACCCGGCCTCGACGCGCGAGGACGGCGGGCATGTCGCGCGCGCCACGCTTGGCGCCTGGCGCGCTTTGTACGCCTCGCTGGACGAACGCCAGCGCGCCGCCGTGTACGCGGGCGCGCGGATCCCCGGCGACATCGTGATGCAGCCGGGCGCACGTCGTGCGGGTCCGCCGGCCTCGGGCCTTGACGCCGCGGCGTTGGACGATCGCCAGCAGGCGCTGCTGCTGGCCCTGGTGGCCACCTATGCCGTGGGAGCGCGCGACGGCGAGCCCGGGCTTCCCCGCACGGCGGCCGAGCTGGTGGGCGTGCGCCTTCGCGTGCGCGGCGACCCGCAGGCCGTGCGCGCCCACCACCTCGAGATCGCCGGCCCCCGCTTCGCGGCCGAGCACCGCGATCCCGGCGACCACGTGCACCTCCTCTGGCGCACCGAGCTCGACCATGGCGGGCGATGAATCCCCTGCGTGGCAAGGGATCTGCGATGGAGGGTGCCTGGGCTCCGCGCTCGAAGGGGATAGCCACTCTTCCCTCGGAGGGCGTGCCGCAGGCCTCGAGACGCGGTACGGGCTTCGTCGCCGGCATGACGAACTGACACATCCGGGGTCGCGAGGCGCCCGTCGCTAGCCGAACGTGATGCCCTGGGCGAGCGGGAGCGAGGTGCCGTAGTTGACGGTGCAGGTCTGGCGGCGCATGTAGGCCTTCCAGGCGTCCGAGCCGGCTTCGCGACCGCCGCCCGTGTCCTTCTCGCCGCCGAAGGCGCCGCCGATCTCGGCCCCGGATGTGCCGATGTTGACGTTGGCGATCCCGCAGTCCGAGCCGACGGCCGACAGGAAGCGCTCGGCCGAGCGCATCCCGCCGGTGAACACGGCGCTCGAGAGCCCCTGGTCGACCTCGTTGTTCTTGGCGATCGCCTCGTCGAGATCGTCCACGACCTGCACGTAGAGCAGGGGCGCGAACGTCTCCTCCTTGACGATGTCGGCCGTGGGGCCGTCGGGCATGCGCACGATCGTCGGCGCCACGTAGAAGCCCGGCGTGTCCTTGTAGGCGTCGATGGCCTCGAGGCCGCCTGTCACCACCTCGCCGCCCGCGGCCACCGCGGCCTTCACCGCGTGGCGCATGGCGTCCACGCTACGGCGATCGATCAAGGGCCCCATCAGCACGCCGTCGTCCATCGGGTTGCCCACGCGCACGTGGGCGTACGAGCGCTTCAACCGCGCGACCACCTCGTCGGCGATGTCGCGGTGCAGCAGCAGGCGGCGCGTCGTGGTGCAGCGTTGACCCGCCGTGCCGACGGCGCCGAAGAGCACCGCCCGCTCGACAAGATCCAGATCCGCATCGGGCATGACGATCAGCGCGTTGTTCCCGCCCAGCTCGAGCAGCGTGCGACCCAGACGCGCGGCCACGACCTGGCCCACGTGGCGGCCCATGCGGCACGAGCCCGTGGCACTGATCAGCGGCAGCCGGCGGTCGGCGATCATCGTCTCGCCGACGGTCTTGTCCGGGCCGATGACCAAGCAGAAGACGTCGGCCGGGTCCGCGTCCTCGGGCTGGAACACGTCCTGCTCGGCCATGACGCGACGACACAGGCCGTTCAGCGCGATCGCCGTGAGCGGAGCGACCGGGCTCGGCTTCCAGATCATCGAGTCGCCGCAGACGGCCGCAATCATCGAGTTCCAGGCCCACACGGCCATGGGGAAGTTGAAGGCCGTGATGATGCCGACCACGCCCAGCGGGTGCCACTGCTCGAACATGCGGTGGTCGGGGCGTTCGCTGTGCATGGAGAGGCCGTACAGCTGACGCGACAGCCCGACCGCGAAGTCGGCGATGTCGATGCACTCCACGACCTCGCCCACGCCCTCTTCGCGGATCTTGCCCATCTCCCGGGTGATGAGCTCACCCAGGTCGTCGACGTGCTCCCGGATGGCGTTGCCGATCCGGCGTACCACTTCGCCGCGCTTGGGCGCCGGCAGCTGGCGCCACGCGCGGAACGCGGCCTCCGCGCGGATCACGATCGCCTCGTACGCGGCCGCGTCGTCCAGGCGGAGGCCGGCGAGAGGCTTGCCCGTCGCCGGGTCCAGACTGTCGATGTCGCCTTGGCCCGGCAGTGTCACGCGCGGGTCGTCGGGAACCCGAAGGCGGGCGAGAAGAGGTTCGTACGGCATGCTCGCGAGGCTACCGCGCACGACGCAGCGAGGCGACGTGAGGTCGCGGCGAAGGGCGCAAGCCGCATTCCTCGCCAGACCTTCCGCGCCCGGGTAGGGAAGTCGCGATGCACGACGTCCTGCTCGTCGGTGCTGGCCGCGTCGGCCGCACCGTGGTCCACATGCTGGGAGCCGAAGCGGGCTACCGCGTCCGCGTCGCGGATCGCGACCCGGCGCGCGCAGCCGCGGTGGCCGCCGAGACCGTACGCGCAGAGGCCTTCGGCGAGCCGGTCGATCAGCCTGCGGCGCTGAAGCGGGCGCTGGGCGGCATGCGGGCCGTGATCTCCGCGGCGCCCTTCACGGAGAACCGCACGATCGCCGAGGCCGCCGCGGACGCCGGCGTCCATTACCTCGACCTCACGGAGGACGTCTCCGTCACGCGCTTCGTGAAGGAGCTGGCCGCGTCGGGCCGCGGCGCGGCGTTCGTGCCCCAGTGCGGCGTCGCGCCGGGGTTCATCACCCTGGTGGGCATGCACCTCGTGGAGCAGCTGGACCGCGTCGACACGCTGACGCTGCGCGTCGGCGCCTTGCCCGACCAGCCCAACAACCGCCTCAAGTACAACCTGACGTGGTCCACGGAGGGGCTCGTCAACGAGTACCTCCACCCGTGCGAGGCGCTGCGCGGCGGCAAGCTGGTGACGGTGCCGCCGCTCGAGGGCAAGGAAGAGATCATCGTGGACGGCGTCGCCTACGAGGCGTTCACGACGTCCGGGGGCGTGGGCACCCTTTGCCACACGCTCGAGGGCCGCGTGAAGCGCTTGGACTACAAGACCATGCGCTACCCGGATCACCTCGAGCTGATCCGCTTCCTGCTGGACGACCTGCGCTTCCGCGAGTCGCCCGAGGAGCTGGTGCGGATCTTCCAGCGCTCCATTCCCACGACGCGCGACGACGTCGTCCTGGTCTCGGCGCGCGCGCTGGGCTACGTGGGCGACCAGTTCGTGGAGCGCACGTGGTGGCGGCGGGTGGGCAGCCAGATGATCGGAACGCACGCGTTCACCGGCATCGAGCTGTCCACGGCAGCCGGTGTCGCAGGACCGCTGCACCTGCTGCTCGACGGGCACCTGCCGGCGAAGGGCTTGATCAAGCTCGAGTCGATCCCGTTGGCGGACTTCCTGGCCACGCCCTTCGGCCGCTGGATCGGCCGTGCCTGAACACGGGCCCCTCGTGCTCCGGCTCGCGTTCCTCGGCGCGTGGCAGAGCCACCGCCGCGGCAGCTGGAACGAGGAGGTCGCGCCACACGCCGACCTCGTCTTGCCCAGCCGCTCGTTGGGTGCCGGCAAGCGCTGGCTGCGCCGCCGCGTCGAGGCCGCGTCGGCGGCTTCGGTCGAGGTCCGCTTGGTGGGCTACTCGTGGGGCGCGGTGACTGCCGGACACCTCGCGTCGGACCTCCTGGCCGACCGGGTGTTCGGGCCCGACCGCCCGAGCTCCCTGTTCGTGCGCTTGGGCCTGCTCGATCCGGTGGGGACGCTGCGCAAGTCGTTTGCGCTGCCGGCCGGCGACTCGCGGCTCCACGCGTGGTGCGTCTTCCAGCGCAACGGCTGCTACCAGGGCTGTCCCGGACCCTCGGCGCTCTACCGCGGTCATCCGGTGCGAGGTGCGGACAACCGCGACGTCACGCATGCGGGCCTGGACGTACCGCCGGTGGATCACGTCCCCCCCGAGCGCGCGCCGGACCACTTGCAGCTGGGCTACCGGGCGTGGGGCGGGTTCGGCCGCCGCCTGGTCACCGTCCTTGGCGGCGAGGCGCCGTGGGCGCCTGACGAGGCGCTCGCCCCGGAAACGACACCGCCGAGGTCCGGCGGACCCCGGCGGTAGCCGTTCGCGTGCGGGAGCCCGGTCAGAGCCTGGGAAGAAATCCCAGCGTCTCAGTTGCTGACGGACGACAGCACGGCGTAGAGCGCTGCGGCCGGGTTCTCCCAGTTCGTGCCCTCGATGCGACCGACAAGCTGACCGCTCTTGTAGATGAGGCCTGCGGGCAGCTTGCCGATGGACCGCGCCTTGACCTCGGGGTCGTCGTAGTAGCCGGGATCTCCCCCCACGGGCGGCAGGCCGTAGAACCGGAGCGACACTTCGGTCGCCTTGGGGTTGGTCTTCTTCATCGCGGCCAGGTGCGTGTGCGCCGTGGCGATGATGCGCGGCAAGTAGCGCTCGCACTGCGTGCACCACGTGCCGAAGTACATGTCGACGCGCCACGCGCCGCCGACCGATGCCAGCTTGGCCAGCGACTCGGGGTCCGGGGTGTACATCATCACTTCGGCGTTGAAGCGCTTGTTGCTGTCCAACACCTCCTGCAGCGTCTTCCAACCGAGCAGCATCGGAGCGTCCTTGATGACGCCGCGAACGGGCTCGCTGCCCCCGGCCCGTACCAGGTCGAAGAGCAGCCACTGCATCTGCGGATCGATGCGCACCGGGCCCAGCTCGGTGAGGGCCGCGTCGAGCTTGAGATCGCGCGAGAGGTCGTCGTTGACGGTGATGTCCTCGGGGCGCACCTTGAGGACGCGCAGACCCATGCGCTTGACGATGAGCGCGCCGTAGCCGGGCACGTCCGTGACCAAGCACGAGTGGTGCGACTTGTTGCGCCCGACCTTCACGTAGCGGTCGTACACGCGCGCCCGCTCGACGGGCTCGCCGTCCAGCGTCAACAAGCGGCTGGACGGGTGGTAGGCGTTGTACTCCGGGTGCTTGTCCTGGGCCGAGGCCGAGCTGCCGGCGGCCACCCAGGCTCCGAGACCGGTCAGGAACGCCAAGGCCAGCAGGGACACGCGAGCGACGCGCGTCCTGATGGGGCGGGACGGGTTCACGATCGATTCCTCCGGGGCGCGCCTCCCGGGAGCCGAGGCGTCCGGCCCCACCTTACCCGCCGGGGTGGGCCTTGCCCCCCCCGCGGCGCGCTGCAACCCGGCTCGCGAGCGCCTGCGCCGCGCAATCCGGGGTCACGGATCGATCCCCGGCAGCGTCGGGATGCCGGTCCACGTGGCCACGACCTTCCCGTCGTGGACCAGGAACGTGCGCGGCAAGCGGCGGTGCAGGATCGTGAGCAGCGGCTCGGGGATCGTGCGGATCTGGAACAGCGCGGGCGGGCGGTCGGCAGACGGATCACCAGCGGCCCACGGCGACTCGTTGTCGCCCTCGACGTGCGTCAGCACCCAGGGCTCGGGTGCTTGGAGCGGCGCGCCTCCAGCCGCCTCGCGTTCGTCGCTCTCGAGGTACCAAGCCTCCGCATACGCATTGAGGCGCGCGACGGCGGCGTCCATGGCGGGTTCTTCCAGACGCGAGAGGATGACGAGGTGGCGGCCCGTCGCAAGAGGAGGCACGACGTTGCCCGGTCCGCCGAGGCACGCCATGTCCTCTCCGGACCCGACGCACAGCTCGGCCACGTCCACGCCGGGCGCCAGCTTCGTGGCGTAGTCGTCCAGCGCGTCGATGTCCGGCGCGAACCAGGCGAACACCGTGGCCGCGACGGCCAGGGCCAGCGCCGTCAGCGTGCGGCGGCGCGGGACGCGCGGCGGGCCCTTGGGTCGCCCGAGGAAGGCGAGGAGCGCAGGGAAGAGCAGCAGCCCCAGGTCCTGGAAGAAGGCCTCCTTCGGCGTCCGCGTGACGACCTTGCCGAAGCACCCGCAGCCGGTGAGCGGGTCGATCAGGCCGTGCTCGACCTTCCACCACTCGTTGGCCGTGATCGAGAGGAAGAGGGCGGTCAACAGGAGCGCGGGAACCAGGACCCAGAGACGGCGCACGTTGAAGAGCAGGAGGGCGCCGATCAGCGTCTCCAGGAAGAGCGTGGCCAAGGCCATGAACCGTCCCGGGAGGCCGAACGTGAGGTCGAGCTCCAGCCCGGGGACCACGATCCCGTTGGTCTCCATGTGCTCGGTGAAGCCGTCGGGATCCAGCGCCTTGCCGTAGACGCCAAACAAGAGGACGCCGCCCAGGACCAAGGCGGCCAGGACGCCGACCGCCACGGCCAGCCGCGAGGGCCGTTCGCTTGCCTCGTGCGTCGTCACGTGCGCGTCTCCCGGGGGCCCGCGAACGAGGCTACCCCTCCCTGCATCCGGTGCCCTGCGCGCCCCGCGCACGGGCGTCCGCGCGTGAGGATTCGCGAAAGGCCCCCGTCACGCGCTCGTCATGCGAGCGCGCGGCTCGGGCCTGCCCCGGCATGCGGCGGGTCCGTGAACGCTGGGGGGGTCGGTGGCGCAGGGTGGTTGCGCGAACCCGATACGGAGCCAGGGATTTGTTCCGCGATTCGCATCACGCCCAAGGAGCCGCCGGGGCGCCCTGCGGCGAGTCGCCGAACAATTCCCAGGCTCCACCCCCGAGTTGCGCAGGGAGCCCTCTACCTCGCGCTTCCGACACGCATCGGGTCGTCAGGACGAAGGTAGCGCGCCAGCATCGGCGACGACTCGTGGTCTGTTCACTCGAGGAGCCGATGCTGGTGCGGGACCGAGTATCTGGCGAGCCGCCCGTTCGTACGCCAGGGTGCTACCGCACCCTACCCGCAGGCCTTGCCGCCGGCGCCGCAGGCTCCGCCGCCGGAGGGGGCGGGAGCCGGAGCCGGGGCCGGGTAGCTACCACCGTAGGGGTCCTGGTAGCTGGGCGCCGGGTAGCCGGGATCGGGGTAGGTCGGCGTCGTGTAGCCCGGATCCGTGTAGCCCGGATCCGAGTAGCCATAGCCCGAGTCGTAGCTGGGCGGCGTGTACGAGGGCTCGTAGGCGCCACCGGGCGGCGTGTAGGACGGCGCCTCGGGGGGCGTGTACGGCGTCGTGTCGCGCGGGGGCGCGGGATCGGCCGAGCCGCCACCCGAGAAGAGCCCGAGCGGGTCGGGCAGGCTCGGGCCGCCCGAGCAGGCGGCGAGCCCGGTCACGAGGCCGGCGGCGACGAGCAAGGCAAGCAGACGGGTCATCGGAGTGACCTCCCGGAGGTTGGCGGGCCGGACGTGGATCCAGCCCGGCGCAGCACCGTACCCGTGGCGTGGGCCGCCGCGCAACCCGGGACGGGGTGCACGCCGTGCCTGCCCGCTCCCCGCCGCGAGGGCCGGCGGTCCCCTGGAGGGGAAAGCGTGGCCCCCGGGCCCTCGCCGGGGAACCATGCGCGGGCCCATGGCCGCCGAGGAGATCCTGGAGCTCGCCGACGCCTACCTCGCCCACCTCGACGCGGGGGGCGGGCTGGAGCCCGAGGCGTTCCTCCACGAGCGCGGGGTCACCAGCGCGGAGGCGCTGGACCTGCTCCGCACGCTGGCCTCGATCGAAGGCGAGCACGGGCGGCTCCCGGCGCCTGGGGAGCACGTCGGCCCGTACCGCGTCCTGGCGCGCATCGGCCGCGGTGGCATGGGCGTCGTCTATCGCGCGCAGGACACGCGCCTCGGGCGGGCCGTGGCGCTCAAGGTCTGCCGCCGCGCCGCGTTGCCGGAGCACGGCGAGCAGCGCTTCGAACGCGAGGCGCGCGCGCTGGCCTCGCTGCGCCACCCGCACGTGGTGCAGGTGTTCGACCTCGGTGGGTCGCGCGCGCTCCTCTGGTACGCGATGGAGCTCCACGAGGGCCGCACGCTCGAGGACGTGCTGGCCGACGGGCCGTGGGCCCTGCCCTTCGCCGAGCTCGCGTCCCGGTTCGCCGACGTTGCCGAAGCGCTCCACGCCGTGCACGAAGCCGGGCTGGTGCACCGCGACGTGAAGCCCGCCAACCTGCTGCTCCGTCCCGACGAGCGGCTCGTGCTCGCCGACTTCGGCGTCGTCCACTGGGACGAAGCCAGTACGCTGACCTCCACGCGCGACTTGCCGGGCACGCCTGCGTACATGGCGCCGGAGCAGGTGCGCGGCGACCCGCCGGACGCGGCGGCCGACCAGTACGGCCTCGCGGCCTGTCTGTACCAGGCGATCACCGGCGACTGGCCGCTGCGCCATCTGGGGCTGAAGGACGTCCTCGCCGAGCGCAGCCGCATGGGCATCCCCGTGCCTCGCACGCTGCGACCCGAGGTGCCCGAGGCGCTGGAGGCCGCCGTCCTGCGTGCGCTCGCGCTGGATCCCGCCGCCCGGCACCCGGACGTGGAGGCGTTCGCCATGGCCCTGCGCGCCGTCGCGCTCGCGCCGGGCTCGCGCGACCTCTGGTGCGGACGCCGCGTCGGCGATTACGAGGTCCTCGAACGTCTGGGCACGGGGGCGATGGGCGCGGTCTACCGCGCTCGTCACGTCGCGGACGACCAGCTGGTCGCGCTCAAGATCCTCCATCCGCATCGCATCGGTGGCGGCGACGCGTTGCAGCGCATCCGTCGCGAGGCCGAGGCCGGCGCCCGCGTGCTCGACCCGCACGTGCTACGCACCCACGCGTGCGCGATCGAGGTCGTGGACGGCGCGCCGGTCGTCTACCTCGTGCTCGAGCTCGTGCCGGGCCGCACGCTGCGCGAGCTGCTCGGCGACGTCGGACCGCTGCCCGAGGCCTTGCTCGTCGAGGTTGGACGTCAAGCGGCCCTCGGGCTGGCCGCCATCCACGAGGCCGGGATCGTCCATCGCGACGTCAAGCCCGACAACCTCATGATCGACGATGCCCAGCGCGTGCGCGTCATGGACCTGGGCGTCGCCGCGGTGGCGGGCGACGAGACGAGCGGCGGCTTCGTGGGCAGCCTGCGCTACGCCGCGCCGGAGCAGATCGAGGGCCACGCCGTCGGTCCCGCCGCCGACCTGTACGCGCTCGGCGTCACGCTGTACGAGCTGGCGGCGGGCGTGCCGCCGTTCGCCGCCGACGACCCGCGCCGTCTCGTGCGCTTGCACCTGGAGGCCGCCCCCCGCTTCCCTCTCCGTGACGAGGCGCCACTCGGCCCGTTCCTCGAGAGCGTGCTCGAGACGCTGCTGGCCAAGCGGCCCGAGGAACGGTTCGCCTCGGCCGCCGAGCTGGCGGCCGTGCTCGAAGCCGGCGAGGGCGGAACGTGGTGGCAGGCCCACCGCGACCGGCGCGGGAGCGGACGGCATGCGACGTGGCCCGAGGTGCCCGTGCGTCGCAGCACGCGCCTCGTGGGACGCGACGTGTTGCGGGCCGCGCTGGATGCACGCATCGACGCGCTGCGGCATGGTCAGGGCGGCGTGGTCGTGCTACGCGGCGAGGCAGGCGCGGGCAAGTCCAGGTTGCTCGATGCGCTGCTGCGCGCCGAAGCCGGGCGCGACCTGCGCGCGATCTACGCTTCGTTCGGCGACGAGTCCGACGTGGCGGCACTTCTTGCAGGGCTCGCCGCGCACCTGGGCCCCGGGGACCCGACGCCGTTCCTCGAGCGTGCGCTGGCCTCCGCGCCCCCGCTCGTGCCGGGCCTCGCACGTGCGCTGCAAGGAGGCGGCAGCGGCGGGCTCGAGCCGGCGGCCCTGCGTCGAGGCCTTCGACTGGTGGCCGACGCGCTGGCCCGCACGACGCCGACGCTGTGGGTCGTGGACGACTTCCACGCCGCCGACGACGCGGCACGCGAGGCCGTCTTCGTGCTGGCGCGCGCCACGCGCGACGTGCCCTTGCTCGTGATCCTGGCGACCGAGCCGGGGCCGGACGAAGCGTGGGCCCCGGCACTCTCGGGCCTCGCCGTGGACACGCGGGACGTCGGACGTCTGGATGCCGCGTCGTTGGAAGCGCTCGTGGGCTCGGTGTTCGGTGCGGCCCCGTTCGTGGCCGAGCTCGCGGCGCGGCTCCACGAGGCCAGCGACGGCCTGCCCTTCGCGGCCGTCGAAGTGCTCCATGCGCTGGTGGATCGCGGCGTCGTCGGTCCGGACGGCGAAGGCGGCTGGCGCGCCGAGCTGCCCATCGACCGGATCGACATGCCGGACGCCGTGCAGGGCCTCTTGGCGTCGCGCTTGGCCGGGCTCGACGACGACGAGCGGCGCGTGCTGGAGCTGGGCGCCGTCGCCGGCGTCACGTTCGATCCGGACCTCGTGGCGCGCGCGCTCGGCATGACGCGGCTGCAGGTCCTGCAGACGCTCGTGCACGTGGAGCGCCGCACGCGCTTGGTGCGCAGCAGTCGCCAGGGCGTCCAGCTGGATGTCCCACGCCTGCGCGACCTCTTGGTGGAAGGCCTGGGCGATGAGCTCCGCGCCGAAGCCCACGCGAGCCTCGCCGAGGCGCGTGCGGCCCGCGCCGAAGCGCAGGGCGGTACCGGCGGCGAGGACGCCGTGTTCATCGCCTCGCATCACCTGCGCGGTTCGCGTCCGCAGCAGGCCGTGCCGTGGTTCGTGCCGGCGGTGGCGCACCTGCGTGCAACCGGGCGCAGCACGGAGGGCGCCCAGCTGCTGGAGCGCGCCAAGGAGCGGCCGATGAAGGGGCTCGCCCCGCGAACCGCCGTCGCCCTGGAGCTGGCGCGCATCGAGTGCCTGGTCGACATCGGGCGCATGGCCGAGGCCGGCGAGGCCTTGGCGTGCGCCGTCCGCGACGAAGGGCCGGCCAGCGGTCCTGCCGAGATGCTCGCCCTGCGGCGGCTGCAGGGCCTCTGGCTCGTTCGCCGCGGGCGGCTCGCGGAGGCTCGTCCGTGGACGGTCGAGGCCATCGAGCTCGCTGCGGCGCTGGACGCTCCGGCCGAGGGCGCCGCGTGTCGCCTGCTCGCCGCCGATGTCGCGTTGGATGCCGGTGAGTGGGCCGCGGCGCGTCGCCACCTGGACGAGGCCGTGCGCCTGGCCGAGCGGGCGGACGACACGCCGACGCGACTCGACGCCATTGCCCGCGGCGCGGAGGTCGCCGCCTTGGACGGGGCCTTGGCCCAGGCACTGGGCCTGGCCGACGAGGCGATCGCCGTGGCGGCGCTGCTCCCGCCCTCTTCCGCGGCCGGCAAGGCGTACCTGGTCCTGGCCCGTGTGCTCCACGCATTGGGCCGCCTGCCGGCCAGCCTCGATGCCGCGACGAAGGCGCTGCGTCTGGCGACGGCCTTGGGAGATCGCAGGCTCTCGGTGCAGGCCTCCGCGGCTCGCGCGCTGGTGATCAAGGAGGGTGACGATGCGGCGGCCGCGTACGCAGCGTTCCTGGACGTGCGCGCCGCCAGGCGAGCGCTCGACGATGCTTACGGCTTGGCGCGTGACGAGCTCGAGTGCTTCCTCGCGGCGCGTCGGCTGGGTCGGGGGGATGCGGCACGTGCGCATCTCGTCGCGGCGCACGAGCTGGCGGGTCGTGTAGGCAGCTTGGGCCTCGCGCTGCGCGTCGAGGCCGCCCGCGCGCTCGGGGGCATCGTGGACGCCGTCGAGACGCGAGAGCGGCTCGAGCGCGAGCAGGCGCGGCTGGCTCCCCTTCATGCCGTGGCGGCGTGGTGGTGGGTCGCCGAGGCCGGTGGCGGTGCTGCGGCCGCGAGGCGTGCACGCGAGGCCTTGGACCACCTGGTCACCGGCGCTCCCCCCGACGACCGCGCGACGCTGGTCAGGAACGTCGCCCTGCATCGCGACCTTGCCCGCTGACGACGACGCGCCCGGCTCCGTACGGCCCATGCCGACGCCAAAACGGAAGCGAGGCTGGAAAGCGTCGCTTCCCAGCCTCGCAGGCTTTCGCTTGTAGGTGTCAGAGCCTGAGATCTCTTCTCAGGCTCTAGCGTCGATCAGCCGTTGGTCGTCGCGGGGACGTCCTTCTCGGCCTTCTTCTTGCCACCGCAGCAGCCGTTCGGGCACTTCGTGCAGCCCTCGTCGCTGGCCGAACCGCTGGCGTCACCCGTGGGGGCCGCGGCGCCATCGGCCTTCGCCTTGTTCTTGCAGCAGCCTTCGCCGCACTTGGTGCAGCCGGCGGCGTCGCTGGCCGAACCGCTGGCGTCACCCGTGGGGGCGGCGGCGCCGTCGGTCTTCGCCTTGTTCTTGCAGCAACCCTCGCCGCACTTGCCGCAGCCGGCGGCGTCGCTGGCCGAACCGCTCACGCCCTCGGCCTTGGCCTTGTTCGGGCAGTTGCAGCCCTCGTCGCAGGCTTCGCCCGACTCGCACTTGCCGCAGCAGTCGCCGCTCTTGGCCTTGGCCATCGCCTGGAAGAAGCCGACGAAGCGCTCCTTCGTCCACCCGTCCGCGATCAGCGCGGCCTTGAGGCCCGGCATGACGGCGTCCTTGCTGTCGAACCAAGCCGACCACTTGGCGCTGCCCTCGGGGGTCGAGGCGCAGACGCACTCGCCGCCGCAGACCTGCTGGCCGACGTACATGATGATCGAGTGGAACGGCGTCTCGGTCTTCGTGGCCGGAGCCTCGGTCGTGGTGGCGGGGGCCTCGGAGGCCGGGGCCTTCGCAGCCGGCGCGGCCGCGGGGGCCTCGTCACCGGCGAAGGCGCTGTCGGCGCCGAGGCCGTACGCGCCGAACGCGAGGCCGGCGGCGGCCAGAAGGCCGAGGGCAAGCTTGATGGGAGTGCGCATCGTGGAGATTCCTCTCGTGGACTGACGTGGATCTAGGCTCTCGGCCCGATGAGCGAAGCGCCCTCGGACGGGAGCGGGGAGGGTACCGGCACCTACGGGGGGCCCGCACAAGCGCGGGACTCCTCGGGCGCCCATCGCCCGCTCCCGCGCCCAGGTGGGACGCATCCTGGTCGGGGCGAGGTTCCCCGGGAGGTGGACCGGAGAAGTGACCGGGGGCCGAGGGCCCGTGTGCCGGAGGAGCCGGGGGCTGGTCGGCAGCGGCGGGCCCGCCCCCCTGGAGCCCGGTTTTCCGGGGAGAGCAGGCGTGGTAGACCCGCCGCCTGCATGTTCGAGATGCCGCAGGTCATCCGCCTTCCCTTCACGGACGCAGCGGGCGTCGTGTTCTTCGCGCGCTACTTCGACTTGGCCCACCTGGCTTTCGAGGAGCTGTTCGACCATCTCGGCCATCGGATTCCCGCCGAGCTGTGGCGGGCCTCCATCGGGTTCCCCCTCGTCCGCTCGGAGGCCGAGTACCGGCGGCCCCTGGTGCTCGGCGATCGGGTCGCCGTGCAGGTCGAGGCAGAACGGGTGGGCCGTACGTCGTTCACGCTCCGCCACCGCTTCGTCCACGCCGGGCACGGCGAGGTCGCGGTCGTCCGCATGACCCACGTGGCCATCGAGGTCCCGACGCGGACGCCCGTACCGCTGCCCGACGACCTCGCGACGGCCTTGCGCACGCATCTTGTCGGGTAGTCGCCGGAGCTATCTTGGCACGACGAAGACGGAGCGCCGTCCGTCGAGGTCGCCGACGATGCAGGAAGCCGTCCGCCAGCAGATGGGGGCCGCGATCGAGTCCTTGGCCGCAACGGTGCGAGCGTGTCCCGACACCACGTGGTACACGGGGCGGCGCTGGTTCCAGCCCTGGTACGTCGCGTACCACGCGACCTATTGGCTGGCGTGGTACCTGGCCGAAGGCGCCCCCGACTTCACGCCGCCGCCGCCCTTCACCAACAGCGAGCTCGAAGAAGACTCCTATCCGCCGCGACCGTGGTCGCGCGAGGAGGTCTTGGGGTGGCTGGGGCAGATCCCTGCGCAGCTGGAAGCCCGCGCCGCGACGTTGGCGGATGCAGACGGTGCGGCACGCCGCGTGAGGATGCCGTGGGGCGACGTGACCGCGCTGGAGGTCCTGCTCTACGGGCTGCGCCACGTGGCGCACCACACCGGACAGCTGAACCTGCTGGTCCGCTCCGGCGGCAGCAAGCCCGCGATGTGGGTGGCGCGCCACGACGTGTCACCGCCGCCCGCGGCCTGACTCAGGCAAGGCGGTCCGGACGCGTGGCGAGCCACGTGGCCAGCGCCGCATAGGGCACCTTCGGGCCCGGCGCCGGGTCCGCGGGCCATGCCCACCAGCCGACGGGTCGTTCCGCGGGCGCGAGGTGCTCGCGCGCGCGCGCGGTCAGCTCCGCGGCACGCAGCGGCCTGCGCAGGGCGACGATCGCCGCCGCGCGTGCGCCCCATTCCGGGTCCTCGACAGGCAGCACGGCCACGGCCTCCACATCCGGCCAAGCGCCCACCACGGACTCGATCAGCTCGGGCTGCACGTTCACGCCGCCGGAGTGGAAGAGACGGTCCATGCGACCGAGCACGTGGAGGACTCCCTCCTCGAGGCGTCCGCGGTCGCCGGTCGCGTACCAGCCGTCGTCGTCCGCGAGCGGCACCAGGCCCGCCGGGCCGTACGTGCCCAGCGCCAACGTGGGCGTGCGCACGTGGATGCGCCCGTTCGCCTCGATGCGCAGGTCCACACCGGGCAACGCCCGACCGGCGACGCCGTCTGCCGCGGCCTCGTCGGCGTTCGTGCTCGAGACGATGAACGCCGTGGTCTCGGTCATGCCGTACGTGACGACCAGCGGTACGCCGGCCTCGATGGCGCGGCGTCGCAGACCGCACGGCGCGGGCGCGCCGCCCAGCAACACGGCGCTCGTGCCCGCCAGCGCGCGCGCGGCGGCGGGGTCGTCGAGCAACCGTACCAGCTGCGTGGGCACGAGGGAGAGCACGTCGGGGCGCACGCGCAGCAGGGCCTCGCCGAGGCGCTCGCCCGGTCCCGGCACGAGCAGGTCCAGGTCGCCGACGCCTGCGCGGTGCACGAGCGCCAGTCCCCCGACGTGATGCAGCGGCAGCGAGAGCAGCCAGCGGGCGCCGGGCGCCAGCGCCAGCCGCGTCAGCGCGGCCCAGGCGGCCTCGCGATGGTGGGCCCACGCGTGGGCCACGAGGCGCGGTCGACCCCCGCTGCCCGATGTGCCCAGCAAGGTGCCGATGCGCGGGTCGGTGAGCGGGCGTGGCGCCGGTCCGGGTTCGAGGCCCGCGGGGGTCAGCAGGTGCGCGGCGCCGGCCTCGACGACGGCGGCGTGGCGGCGCGCGGCCGGCCACGTCGCGCCGAGCAGCAGCGGTACGAACGGGGCGCGCTCGTCGCCCGCTTGGGCCAGGGCCGCCAGCGTGGCGTCGACGCCGAGGCCCTCCAGCGCCACGACGGTGGGGGCCGGCGTGGACGCACGACGCGGCAGGCGGACGGCGCCCGGGCCGAGCGGCGGCCGCGCGGCATGCAGCCAAGGCACCAAGGTCGAGGCCGCGTCCAGCCAGACGGGCGAAGGGGCGTGGGTCATGCGCTCGGGCGCGATGTGCCCCTCGACGACCAGCGGCGACGTGCGCAGCGGGTCGGCGCGGAACACGTCTTCCGTGCCCAGGCCCATCGCGCCCTCGGCAGCCGCCAGATGCAGCGACAGCCGGGCGAGGAACGACAGCCCCAGGCCCGACTCGAGGGCGGACGACACGACCAGGCGCTTGCCGGCGCGCAAGGCGCGGTCGTCGAGGTCGAGCGTGGCGGCCACGCCCACGCCGGCGGGCTTCACGATCCATGCGTCGACGAAGGGCGCCGTGGCCAGCTCCGCGCCGACCGGCTCGCGCAGGGTCTCGTCCAGGGCGATGCGCACGCCGAGCTCGGCCGCGAGGGTCGGCAGCAGGCGGGGGTCGGCCAGCGGTTCCTCGATGCTCTCGAAGCGCTCGAGCGGCAGGCCCTCGAGGAACGCGCGGGCCGCATCGAGGTCGAAGGCGCGGTTGGCGTCCAAGCGCACCACGACGTCGGAGGCGAGGCCGTCGAGGAGCCGCAGGATTCCTTCGTGCTCCACCTCCCGCGTGCGGCGTCCGACCTTGACCTTCACCGCGGGCCAGGTTGCGGCGTCGGGTGCGGCGAGGAAGCCCAGCGCGGCCTCCGCGGTTGCGGCGACCAGCGCGTTGACGGGCACGCGACCGCGCTGCTCGCGACGGCCCGCGAGGTCCTCGGGCTCGCCGCGGCGTACGCGATCCAAGCCATGCCACGCCATCTCGACAGCGAAGCGAACGGCCGGGTGACGGGCCCACGGAGCGGCATCCAAGCGCGAGGTCAGGTCGGCAAAGCCGTCGCACGCCGAGAGCGACGCCAGGTCCGGGGCGGCCCGGGCCGCGCGCGCGACTTCCCCCAGCACGCGCTGCTCGCGGCGTCGTCCGTGTACGGCGGCGAGCGGCGCCAGCTCACCCCAGCCGGCGTTCCCGTGCGCATCGCCAAGACGCAGCAGCAGCCCCGGCTTCTCGGGCGCAAGGTGCAGGGCACGGCGCCAACGGCGCCGGATGCGAAGGCTGTACGGCAGCCACGACGCACTCACGCCGGGCCCCAGGCCCAGAGCGCGCCGAGGCCGAGGCCGTAGAGGGCCAGCAGCCTGCCGAAGGCGGCGAGGACGTCCAGGAGACGGTCGCCGGGCTGCGCGCGTAGCGCGCGGCGCGCAGCAGGCCAACCGACGAGGGCGAGGCCGGTGGCTCCGAGCACGGCGCGCGGGGCCCCGAACAGCAGCACGAGGACGACGGGGACGAGGGCCGCGCCCAGCAGCGCACCGACGATCTCCGCGCGCGCGAAGCCGCGTCCGAAGCGCACGGCCAACGTGCCCTTGCCGGCGCGGCGGTCGGTGTCCACGTCGCGCACGTTGTTCACGGCCAGGAGCGCGACGGCGAGCAGGCCGGGGCCGAAGCCCGCGACGACCGCGTCGGCGCGCCAGGCAAGCGCCTGCACGAACACCGTGCCGGCGACCGCCACCGGACCGAAGAAGGCGAGCACGAGCACGTCGCCGAGCCCGAGGTAGCCCAGCGGCTTGGCACCGCCCGTGTACAGCACGGCGCCGGCGATCGAGGCCACGCCGATCGCGATGACGGGCCACCCGGCGCGCCACGCCAGCAGCGCGCCGACGACGGTCGCGGCGACGAGCGCGAGGACGAACGCCGTGCGCATGGCCGCTGGCGTGACGAGCCCCGCGGCCACTGCACGCGTGGGGCCCAGTCGATCGGGCGTGTCCGTACCCTTCACGCCATCGAAGTAGTCGTTCGCGAAGTTGGCGCCGATCTGCAACAGCAAGGCACCCGCCAGGGCGCCGAGCGCGGACGGCAGGTGGAAGACACCCTCCCGCCACGCGAGCCCCACCCCGATCGCCACGGGCGCCGCCGCCGCCGGCAGCGTGCGCGGCCGGCTCGCCGCGACCCACGCCGCGAGGGCGGACCTCACGCGCATGGCGTGCCGCGCGGAGGTGTCTGAACCTGTGCCTCGGAGCGAAGCGACGGTGGCACGGTGTCAGACACCGCCGTGCGGTTCTCGCTTGGGGTCAAACCCCGCGCTCCATCGTCACACCGGAGCCTCGCCGCGGAGGTGTCGCCCCCGGTCATCACGGCCGCTTGGGGAAGCGACCGAAATCAGGCTTGCGCTTGCCGAGGTAGGCGTCGCGACCTTCTTGGCCTTCTTCGGTCATGTAGTAGAGGAGCGTGGCGTTGCCGGCGAGCTCCTGCAAGCCGGCTTGGCCGTCGCAGTCGGCGTTCAGCGCCGACTTGAGGCAGCGGATGGCCAGCGGCGAGTGCTGGAGGATCTCGCGGCACCACGTCACCGTCTCGGTCTCCAGCTGGTCGAGCGGCACCACCGTGTTGACGAGCCCCATCGCCAAGGCCTGGCGCGCGTCGTACTGGCGACAAAGGAACCAGATCTCGCGGGCCTTCTTCTGGCCGACCATGCGCGCGAGGTAGCTCGAGCCGTAGCCCCCGTCGAACGAGCCGACCTTCGGACCCGTCTGGCCGAACACCGCGTTCTCGGCGGCGATCGTCAGGTCGCACATCACGTGCAGCACGTGGCCGCCGCCGATCGCGTAGCCGGCGACCATCGCCACGACCGGCTTGGGGCACGTGCGGATCTCGCGCTGGAAGTCGAGCACGTTGAGGCGGTGGACGCCCTTGGCGTCCACGTATCCGGCGTCGCCACGCACGCGCTGGTCGCCACCGCTGCAGAAGGCCATGTCGCCCTCGCCCGTCAGGATGACCACGCCGATCGACGGGTCGTCGCGCGCGATCTGCAACGCCTCGCGCATCTCCGTCACCGTGAGGGGGCGGAAGGCGTTGCGCACCTCGGGCCGGCAGATCGTGATCTTGGCGATGCCGTCCATCGTCTCGTACCGGATGTCGGTGAACGCCTTGCCGGGCTGCCAGGGGAAAGACGGCATCGAGGGCCTCCGCAGGGGGCCGTGCATCCTGGGTTGCCCCGGTGGACCGTCCACGTTTGCCCTCCCTGCGCACCCGTCAGGACCCGGCGAGGGCGCGGCGAGCCGCCTCGGCGGCCGTCGCCGCGAACCGCTCGAAGGAGAGGCCGTCGAGTACGGCGGCGCGCCCGGTGGCCGCCATGCGCGCGGCCCTCCCGGGATCGGCGAGCAGGTCGAGCACGGCACGGGCGAACGCCTCGGCGTCGTCGGCGATGCAGAGCGCATGCGGGTCCGGCAACAGCTCACGCCAGCCGCGGGCCCCCGCGGACGTCGTGACGCACGTGCGCCCGTAGAGGAAGGCCTCCGGCGTCTTGAGCGAGGAGCCCCCGCCGCGGCGTGCCGCGACGATCGCGAGGTCGGCGCCCGCGTACGCGGTGGCGACGTCCTCGACCCGTCCCCGCAGGCGCACGCCGGGCGCCGCGGCCCACGCGGCCGCACGCGCTGGCCCCGGGGGCGCACCGACGAGGTCGAGCGCGGCGTCGGGCCGGACACTCCGCACACGCGGCCAGACGTCCTGCACGAACCACTCGACACCCTCCGTGTGCGGCGGCCAGCTCATGGTGGCCACGGAGACCACGTGTCCGCGACCGGGTGGGGGAGCTCCGTCGGGGACACGCCCCGCAGCCAGCGGCCACGGCAGGTTCGGGAGCACGGTGGCGCGTTCGAGCCCAGGTGCGGCCACCAGGTCCTCGCGCTTCGTGACGGTGAGCGCATCGGCCGCTTGGAGCAGGGCGAGCTGACGGCGGCCCAGCGCGCCGCGGCGCCACGTGCGCACGCGTCCCGCGGCCTCATCGGCCATCACCGTGGGGACGTCGTCGACGTCGAGCCACACGCGCGGCCGATGCGCCAGGTGGAGCACGCCGCTGGCCGCCAGCGCCGGGGCGCCGTACACGGCCACGAGGTCCGGACGGAGCCGTCCCACGTGGTGGGCCACGCGTGCTGCCGTGGCGGAGTCGACGAGCAGCGGTGCCGCGGCGCCCGCCCAGCGTGTGGCCCAGGTGTCGAGCACGCGCTTGCGCAGCAGCCAGCGGCGCGCCAGGCGCCACGGCGGTCGTAGCGACGGTCGACCCGGAGGAACGACCTCCACCACCCCGAAGTCGCGCGCCACGACCGACGCGACGTCGGGGTCGTCCGTGATCGGGTCGCTGGACGTGATCAGGGTGGTCACGGAGCCCAGGCGGGCGAGGGCGCGGACCAGCAGCGCGGCGCGTTGCCGGCCGCCCATCGTCGGCGGCCACGGCGAGCTGGGGGTGATGACGAGGATCTTCACGATGGCGGTGGGGGATGGCCCGCGTCGCGCCGTTCACCCCAGGAAGGCGCGCACGGCGTCGGCCAGCGCGTCAGGGGCTTCCAGGTGCGGCGCGTGGCCGGCGCCGGGCACGACGTGCACCGTAGCCCGCGGCAGCCGCGCGGCGACCGCCGTGTTGGCGTGGCGGTAGCCGGCGTCGTGCTCGCCCGCGACCAGCAGGACGGGGAGGTCGGCCGCGGCCAGGGCGGGCACGAGGTCCGGTTGGTGCGCTGGCGTCAACGCCTCCAGCACGTCGGCGAGCCGGTCCGCCCGGCCGCGCAGCCTCCGCGCCCGCCACGTCGGCAGGTCGGGGTGCCTGCGCAGGGTGTCGAACAGGGGCTGCTGCCACCACGCCTCCAGGAACGCGGCAACGCCTTCGTCGCGCAGGCGCTGCGCCCACGCGCGATCACGCGCCTCGCGCGTGGGGTCGGTGTCGGGTTCGAGGCGGGCGCCGATCAGGACGAGCTTGCGCACGCGCTGCGGCGCGGCCCCCGCCAGCGCGGCGGCGATGCGTCCGCCCAGGGAGTAGCCGACGATGTCCACGCGCGTCAGCTCGAGGTGGTCCAGGTGGCGGACGACGGCGCGTGCCGCGCTGGCGAGGTCCGTGGGCAGCGCGGCTTCGTCTTCGTCCAAGGGTTCGTCGGCGGGCTCGTGGCCGGGCAAGTCGACGGCCACGACCGGCCGGTCGTCGGCCAGCTCCCAGGCGACATCGTCCCAGTCGTCGGCCGTGCCGAAGAAGCCGTGCAGGAACACGACGGGCGTGGGCTCGGGCCGCGGGCTGGGCGTCATGCGGAGGCGGGCCCCAGCACGCGCCGGATGGCGCCCTCGATCTCGCCCAGGGCCTCGACGGTCGCCTCGATGGACGTGCTCGCTTCGATCACGGCGTGTTCGCCGGCCTGGGCGGCCTCCTCGTAGCAGCCTTCGAGCTCTTCCTGGGTGGTGACGCGTCGGTAGGGGAGTCCGAACCCGTGGCAGACGCTCTCGAAGTCCAGGTCGTGGCGCGCGTCGAGCCACGGCGTGACGAGGTCGGCGTAGGCGCCTACGGGCAGCGTGTGGAAGATGCCGCCGCCGCCGTTGTTCACGACCAACAGGGTCAGCGGGGGGCCACCGCCGCGCGCGAGCCCGGCCAGGGCGTTCAGGTCGTGCAGCAGGGCTTGGTCGCCGAGCAGGACCGTGGTGGGGCGGTCGGCGCCGGCCGCGAAGCCCGCCGCCGTGGACACGATCCCGTCGATCCCGCTCGCGCCCCGGTTGAGCCCTACCGGGACGTCCGGCCCGTCACGTCGCGCGAAGGCCTGCAGCATGCGCACGGGGAGGCTGTTGGAAACGAAGAGCGCGTGCGCGGGGTCGATCCGCGCGCTGAGCTGGCGCGCGACCGCCGGCTCGAC
This sequence comes from Planctomycetota bacterium, assembly GCA_050248855.1. Taxonomy (GTDB): domain Bacteria; phylum Planctomycetota; class PLA2; order PLA2; family JAEUHO01; genus JACKGW01. The sequence goes on from JBFWRP010000002.1 coordinate 252,959, forward strand.
GAGCGGGTCGTCGGGCGCCAGGTCGAGCACCTCGTCGATGGCCGTGTCGATGGCGCGGTCCAGCTCGACGAGCGCCGCCGGCGGTCGCCGCTCGTCGAGCCCTTCCTCGAGCGCGTGCGCCAGGAGCTCGTCCACGACGCGCTCGGGGGCCGCGACGACGTGCTCGACGGTGCGTCCGCTCGGGTCCGCCCACGCGAGCTGGTCGTCCACGACCACCAAGCGCGTCGCGCCTGCTTCGTCCAGCCAGTGCGCGTAGCGCTTGGACGTCGGGCGTGCACCAAGCTGCAGCACGACCTCGGGCCGGGCGGCCGTCCCGAGCAGCCGGTCCAGGTGCGGGCAGAACACGTCACGGTCGCGGCCCAGGCGGTGGCCCGAGCGCAGATCGGCCAGCAACGGCCAGCCGAGCCGCTCCGCCAAGGCGCCGACATCCGCGGGGCAAGGGCCGGCGGCCACGACCATCCCCTGGGCGCCGTCGAGCCAGCGCGTGAAGAGGCGCGCGCGATCGCGCCCCAGCGCGGCACCCCGCGGGATCAGGTGGGTTGGGCTCCGCCACGGCGCAGGCCGGTCCGCGTCCAGGTCGGCCACGGCCTCGGCGGGGAACGCGACATGCGTGGGTGCGAGCGGCTCGCGCAAGCGGACGTTGACGTGGACCGCGCCCCGTGGCGCCAGGCGCGCAAGGGCCAGGGCGCGCGCCACGTGCGCCGCGCCGAGACGTAGCGGCGTACCTGCGTCGGGTGCCGGCAGGTCCACCGCGTGGCGGACGTGCTCGCCGAAGAGGCCCGCTTGGCGGATCGCCTGGTTGGCGCCGACATCCACGAGCTCCGCCGGCCGATCGGCCGTGAGCAGCAACAGGGGTACGCCGTCGGCCGTCGCCTCGACGGCCGCGGGGAGCAGGTTGGCCACCGCCGTACCCGACGTGGTGACGACGGCGGCGGGCCGACCCGTGGCCCGGGCGTGGCCCAGGGCATGGAAGGCCGCGCCCCGCTCGTCCAGCCACAGGACGGCCTCGGCGTGCTCGTCGGCGAGGATCGCGCGCACCAGGGGCGTCGAGCGCGAGCCCGGTGCGACGACGAACACGCCCACCCCTTGCGCCACGCACGTCTCGATGACGAGACGCGCCCACGCCGCATTCAGGTTGGGCTCGTCGCGGTAGGGGGACGCCACGAAGCCCACGGTAGCGCGCGGCCGTTCCAAGCCGACGTTCTCCGTGCCGCAGGCGGTCAGCTCGGTTCGAGCGCGGTCCGCATGGCGGCAAGCTTCTGCTCGGTCTCCTCCCACTCGGCCTCGGTGCGGCTGCCGTGGACGACACCGGCGCCGGCGTAGGCGATGGCCTCCGCGCCGTCCAGACGCGCGCTGCGCAGCGCCACCGCGACATCCAAGCCGAACGCGCCGACGCGGCCCACGAGGCCGGCATAGAGGCCGCGGTCAAAGCCCTCGTGGGTCCGCAGCCAGGCGAGCGCCGCGTCCACCGGCTCGCCGGCCACCGCCGGTGTGGGGTGGAGCGCCGCGAGGAGGTCCGTGTCGTGCACCCCCGGTGCGAGATCGGCCTCGATGCGGGTCCGGAGGTGCAACAGGCGGCCGGCCGCCTCGACCACGGGGACAGGTGCCGCGTGGACCTGCGTCGAGATCCTGCGCAAGCGGGACAGCACGTGCTCGACGACGACGGCGTGCTCGCGGCGGTCCTTGTCCGATCCGAAGAGCTCCACGGCGCCCCCTGCCGTAGCCCGCTCGACCGACGCCAGCGTCCCGGCCAGTGCCTCCGTCCACACGTGGCGCCCCTGGCGTCGGGCCAGGCACTCGGGGCTGACGCCCAGGAACGCGCGCGCGCCTCCGGCCTCGACGAGGAAGCGGTACCCAACGCCCGCGGTCCGGTCCAGGCGGCGGAGCACGGACAGCGCGTCCGCCGGCGGGCCCACGCGACGCGCGTCGCGGCGCGCCAGCACGCCCTTCACCAGCTGACCCGCCTGCACGCGTGCCAACAGCAGCCCCATCGACGCGTCCCAGCGGGCGCGCTCGTCGACGGGCCCGCGCGGAGCGTCCTCGGGCCCGGTCCCGCCGGGCGGCTCGGCGGGTGGCTCGCCGGCGACGCGCTGCTCGATGGCAAACCAGCGACCCTCGTGACGGCGCAGCTCGAGGCTGGGCACCACGAGGCGCACCGCGCCGTAGGGACGCCACGGCGGTGACGGGGCCACGCCGAGGTCGAACCGCGAGGTGAGGAAGGCCCCCAGCCCGCCGTCGGGCCCCGGCGCGGGGTCGGGCGGCAGGTGCTCCAGGACGCCGAAGTCCCGGCCTTCGAGGACCAGCGCCTCGCCCGCCCCCGCGGCGAGGTCGCCGGTCTCGCGCCCGACGAACAGCCGCCGGGAACCACGTGGCAGGCGCGCCAGCCACGCGAACGGATCGACCTCCGTGGCGAGCGGCCACACGTGCCGCTCCAGCACGCCCGGGGGCGGTGCCGGGCGGGCCAAGCGCGAGGGCGGCTCGTCCCGTTCGTGGCCGATCGACGTGCGCACGTCCCAGGCATGCGGCGGCGGGTCGACGACGGGCGGCACGCCGGCATCCTACGGCCCGCTGCGTGGGAGCCGCGGGCGCAGCACGAAGTGGCCGTAGACTCCGCCCCGCGCCGCCGGGGACGGCTCTCGCCGTTCCGCGATGGTCCCGGCGCGCGCCCGGAAGCCCCCTCATGTCTGCGCCCAAGGAACCGCTGCCGTATCCCGCCGTCGAGCCCCGGCCCGACTTCCCGGCGATCGAGCGGGAGATCCTGGCGCGTTGGCAGCGCGACGACACCTTCCAGGCCTCGGTCGATGCGCGGCCCGGTGGGGACCGCGAGTACGTCTTCTACGACGGCCCGCCGTTCGCCAACGGGCTGCCTCACTACGGCCACTTGCTGACGGGCTACGTGAAGGACGTCGTGCCGCGCTACCAGACCATGCGCGGCAAGCGGGTGGAGCGTCGCTTCGGCTGGGACTGCCATGGACTTCCCGCGGAGATGGAGGCCGAGAAGGAGCTCGGCGTCTCGGGGCGCAAGGCCATCACCGAGTACGGCATCGAGCGCTTCAACGCGGCCTGCCGCACGTCGGTGCTCAAGTACACGGCGGCCTGGGAGCGCTACGTCACGCGCATGGGTCGTTGGGTGGACTTCGCCAACGACTACAAGACGCTGGACCTCTCCTACATGGAGAGCGTGATCTGGGCGTTCCAGCAGCTGTGGCAGAAGGGCCTGGTCTACGAGGGCTACCGCGTGATGCCCTACTCGTGGGCCGCCCAGACGCCGCTGTCCAACTTCGAGATCCGCCTGGACGACGCCACCCGGCCCAAGCAGGACCCGGCCGTCACGGTGGCCCTGCGTCTGGACCCCAAACCGGGCGACCCCGGCCCGATGGACCTGCTCGTGTGGACGACCACCCCGTGGACGCTACCGAGCAACCTCGGCGCCGCCGTCGGGCCGGATCTCGAGTACGCCCTGCTGCGCCACGGCGATCGCCTCGTCGTCCTCGGCGCGGCCGTGCTGGAGCGCTTCGCCAAGGAGCTCGACGGCGCCGAGCGCGTGGGCACGCTCCACGGACGCGAGCTCGTCGGTCGCACGTACGGGCCCCTGTTCCCCTTCTTCACGGGCCACCGCCACGCCTTCCAGGTGTTCGCCGCCGACTTCGTGGAGACGGGCGAGGGCACGGGCATCGTGCACATGGCGCCCTACGGCGAGGACGACCAGCGCCTGCTCGAGGCGAACGGCGTCACGCTGGTGGACCCCGTCGACGAGGAGGGCCGCTTCACCGAGCCCGTGACGCCGTACGCCGGCCAGCACGTCTTCGACGCCAACAAGGTGATCATCCGCGACCTGAAGGAGCGGGGTGTGCTGCTCAAGCACGAGACGATCGTGCACAACTACCCGCACTGCTGGCGCACGGACACGCCGATCATCTTCAAGCCGCTGCGCTCCTGGTACGTGCAGGTCACGGCGTTCCGCGACCGCATGGTGGAGCTCAACCGGGCCATCCAGTGGATCCCCGACCACGTGCGTGACGGGCAGTTCGGTCGCTGGCTCGAGGGCGCGCGTGACTGGTCCATCAGCCGCAACCGCTTCTGGGGTGCACCGATCCCGGTGTGGAAGAGCGACGATCCGGCGTATCCGCGCGTGGACGTGTACGGCAGCCTGGACGAGCTGGAGCGCGACTTCGGCGTGCGCCTGACGGATCTGCACCGCCCCACGGTGGACGCGCTGACGCGCCCCAACCCGGATGACCCCACGGGCAAGAGCACGATGCGGCGCGTGCCGGAGGTGCTCGACTGCTGGTTCGAGTCCGGGTCCATGCCCTTCGCCCAGCTGCACTACCCGTTCGAGAACCGCGAGTGGTTCGAGGACCACTTCCCCGCCGACTTCATCGTGGAGTACATCGCCCAGACGCGTGGGTGGTTCTACACGCTGATGGTGCTTTCCACGGCGCTGTTCGACCGGCCGCCGTTTCGCAGCTGCATCGCGCACGGCATCGTGCTCGATACCGACGGCCGCAAGCTCTCCAAGCGCTTGCGCAACTACCCCGACCCCGAGGAGGTGTTCGAGACGATCGGCTCGGACGCGCTGCGCTGGTACCTGATGGCCTCGCCCGTCTTGCGCGGCGGCGACCTCAAGATCGACCAGCAGGGCGCCGGCATCGCCGAGGTCGTGCGCCTCGTCATCAACCCGATCTGGAACGCCTTCGCCTTCTTCACCCTGTACGCCAACGCGGACCGGGTGCGGGCGAAGGTGCGTGCCGACAGCACGCAGCTGATCGACCGCTACGCGCTGGCCAAGCTGCGCGCGCTCGTCGAGACCGTGACGGCGCGCATGGACGCCTACGACCTGGCCGGCGCGTGTGCGGAGATCACCGCGTTCCTGGACGCGCTCAACAACTGGGTCATCCGCCGCGGGCGACCCCGGTTCTGGGCCGCGGAGGACAGCGCGGACAAGCGGGACGCCTACGACACCCTCTACACGGTGCTCACGACGCTCGTGAAGCTCGCGGCACCCTTGCTGCCGTTCACGACCGAGCGCATCTACCGCGACCTCACGGGCGAGCCGAGCGTGCATCTTGCGGACTGGCCGGACGCCGCGACGCTCCCGGCCGATCCCGACCTCGTGCGCGACATGGACCGCGTGCGCGATGCGTGCTCGGTGGCGCTCATGCTGCGCGAGGAGAAGGGCCTCCGGGCCCGCCTGCCGCTGGCCAAGCTCACGCTCGCGGGCAAGGGCGCCGCGCGACTGGCGCCGTTCCTGCATCTCGTCCGCGATGAAGTCAACGTGAAGGAGGTCGAGCTGACCGAGGAGCTCGGCGCCTACGCGACGCGCGTGCTCGTGCCGGACGGTCGGGTGCTCGGCCCGCGGCTGGGCCCACGCTTCCGCGAGGTCGCGGCCGCCGCCAAGGCCGGTACCTGGCACGCGCTGGACGGGGGCCGCGTCCAGGTCGGCGACCTCGTGCTCGAGCCCGGCGAGCTCAAGATCCGCCTGCAGGCGCACGAGGGCGCCCTGGCCGGGGCGCTTCGCACGAACGACATGGTCGCGGTGCTCGACGACGAGGTGACGCCTGTCCTGCGTGCGGAGGGCATGGCGCGCGACGTCGTACGCCTGGTGCAGAGCGCCCGCAAGGACGCGGATCTCGTGATCACGGACCGTATCGCCTTGCGGCTGGACCTGCCCGCCGAAGTCGAGGCCGCCGTGCGTGAGCACGAGGTCTACGTGGCGGAGCAGGTGCTGGCGACGCGCGTGGCCTACGGCGTGGTCGATGGCGAGGGACATCGTTTCGAGGGCAGCACCGAGGGCCACGACGTGCGCGGCGCCCTCGAGGTCGTCGCGGCGGATTGACCCGGGACCTCCCGGGGGGTACGGGTACCCACGTCCCCTGGAGGTCGCCATGCACGAACCGTCGATCGAGTCGCTGCTCGCGGAGGAGCGTCGCTTCCCGCCGCCGCCGGACTTTGCCGCGAAGGCCGTGGTCCGGGACCGCTCGTTGTTCGAGGAGGCGGATCGCGATCCCGAGGCCTACTGGGCGCGCGAGGCGAAGACGTTCCAGTGGATGGAGCCGTGGCACACGGTGCTCGAGTGGAACCTGCCGTTTGCCAAGTGGTTCACGGGCGGCAAGCTCAACATCACCGAGAGCTGCCTCGACCGGCACGTGGCCGCCGGGAAGGGCGATCGCGTTGCCTTCCACTGGGAGGGTGAGCCCGGCGACCAGCGGGCGATCACGTACGCCGAGCTCCTGGCCGAGGTGAACCGCACCGCCAACGCGCTGGCCGAGCTCGGCGTGAGGGCTGGCGACCGCGTGACGCTCTACATGGGCATGGTGCCCGAGCTGGCCGTTGCCGTGCTGGCCTGCGCGCGCTTGGGCGCGCCGCACAGCGTGGTGTTCGGCGGCTTCAGCCCGACATCGCTTCGCGAGCGCATCCACGACTCGACCAGCCGCGTCCTCGTGACCGCCGACGGCGCGTGGCGCCGCGGCCACGTGGTACCGCTCAAGGCCAACGCCGACGAGGCCGTGTCCGGCGACACGACCATCGAGAAGGTCCTCGTGCTCCGGCGCATCGGCTCGGCGCACGCCTCGACCGCGACGCTTCCCATGCAGGCCGGCCGCGACGTCTGGTGGCACGACATCGTGCCCCGCCAGTCCGCGGACCGCCACGCGGAGCCGCGCGACGCCGAGGACACCCTCTTCTTGCTCTACACGAGCGGCACGACCGGCAAGCCCAAGGGCATCGTGCACTCGACGGGCGGCTACATGGTGGGCGCCGGAACCACCACCAAGTACGTCTTCGACCTGCGCGACGACGACGTCTACTGGTGTACGGCCGACATCGGCTGGGTCACGGGGCACACGTACATCGTGTACGGGCCGCTCCTCTGCGGCGCCACCAGCGTGATCTACGAGGGCGCTCCCAACCAGCCCGACGAGTCGCGCTTGTGGTCGATCGTCGAGCGTTACGGCGTGACGATCTTCTACACGGCGCCCACGGCCATCCGTACGTTCATGCGCTGGGGCGTGAAGCACGTGCACAAGCACGACCTGTCGTCGCTGCGCCTGCTCGGCAGCGTCGGCGAGCCCATCAACCCCGAAGCGTGGATGTGGTACCACGAGCACGTCGGCGGCGGCCGCTGCCCGATCGTGGACACATGGTGGCAGACGGAGACGGGCAGCATCCTGCTGAGCCCCCTGCCGGGCCTCACCACGACCAAGCCGGGCTCGGCGTGCGGTCCCCTGCCCGGGATCGCCGTCGACGTCGTCGACGAGGAGGGCCGCTCGGTGCCGCGCGGCGAGGGCGGCTTCCTCGTGCTGGACGGACCCTGGCCGTCCATGCTGCGCGGCATCCACGGCGACCCGCAGCGCTACAAGGACACCTACTGGTCGCGCTTCCCGGGTCGCTACTTCGCGGGCGACGGCTGCAAGCGCGACGCAGACGGCTACCTGTGGCTGCTCGGTCGCGTGGACGACATCATGCTCGTCGCGGGCCACAACATCAGCACGATGGAAGTCGAGTCGGCGTGTGTCGACCACCCCGACGTGGCGGAGGCCGCCGTCGTCGGTCGCAAGGACGACATCAAGGGCCAGGCCATCGCGGCCTTCGTCAGCCTGCGCGAGGGCATCGAGGGGGACGAAGCGCTCGTCCGGGCCATCCGCGACCACGTCGCGAAGGTGCTCGGGCCCATCGCCCGGCCGGATGCGGTCTTCATCTCGGCCGAGCTGCCCAAGACACGGAGCGGCAAGATCATGCGCCGGCTGCTCCGCGACATCGCCGAGGGCAGGGCCCTGGGCGACACGACCACCCTTGCGGACCCGACGGTCGTCGACCGTCTGCGCCGCCAGTACGAGCACAAGGAAGGCTGACCCTCCAGGCGGCCGCGGCGCGGGCGACCGCGCGCGCGAGGTCGGCTCCGGACGCCCCCTCCGGCAGGGGGGGGACGGGCGCGGGCCACGCCGTATCCTCCCCGGCTCGAAGGCCGCCGATGGGGCGGCGCGGGGGTCGGTCATGCGGATCGCGGTCACAGGCGCCACGGGCTTCGTCGGACGCCACCTCGTCGCCCGCTTGCGCGAGAAGGGGCACGAGGTGCGGGCGTTGGTGCGCGACCTCGGGCGGGCCGAGGATGCGCTGGGTGCCGCGGCCGAGCTGCGCGTCTACGACCCCTACGATGCCGCCGACGTGCGCGATGCGCTGACCGACGTCGACGGCGTCGTCAACCTGGCGGGCGAGAACATCTTCGGCGCCCGCTGGACCACGGCCGTCAAGCAGTCCCTGCGCGACTCTCGCGTGGTCACGACGCGCGTGTTCTACGACGCGCTCCACCCGGTCAAGCTGGAGGAGCGCCCCAAGGTCTTCGTGTCGGCCAGCGCCGTCGGCTACTACGGCGCCCGCCCCGCGGGCACCGCGTGTCCCGAAGACGAGCACGCCGCCACCCAGCTGAACGCTCCCGACTTCCTCGGTCACCTCTGCGAGGAGTGGGAGGTCGCCGCGAGGCGCCTGGAGCTGCTGGGCTTGCGCGTGGTCACGCCGCGCATCGGCGTCGTGTTGGGACGCGGCGGAGGTGCGCTGCAGCAGATGGAGCCGGTCGCGCGCAAGCACGTGAGCGTGCAGATGGGCAACGGCCGCCAGGTCGTCAGCTGGGTCCACCTGGACGATCTGGTCAACATCCTGGTGTATGCGCTGGAGACGCCGGACCTGAAGGGCCCCGTCAACGCGACGGCCCCCGAGCCCGTCACGAGCCGCCAGCTGGCCAAGTCGCTCGCCAAGGCGATGGGCAAGAGGGCGATCCTGCCGGGCATGCCGGCACCCGTGGCCAAGCTCGTCTTCGGCAAGGGCCGCGCCAGCATGCTGCTCGAAGGCCAGGAGGTGAAGCCCTACGTCCTCCAGGACCGCGGCTTCCGCTTCCGCTTCCCCGACATCGACTCCGCGCTGGGCGACCTCTACGCGAAGTAGCACGCAGGTTCCCGGCTCGCGGCGGCGGAGCCGGAGCACCGAATCCGCGCGGTAGCGCGGAACGAGCGTGGAGCGACCAGACACCAAAGTGCGACGTTCGCCGGCCGGCGAACCGCGACCCCTGCGTGTCAGGCACCTTGCCCACGTCGCGGCTGCGCCGCTCCGCGGCAAGGGTCCTGACACATCCGGGTTCGCGAGGCGCGCGGAGGTGTCTGAACCTGCGCCTCGGAGCGAAGCGACGGTGGCGCGGTGTCAGACACCGAAGTGCGACGTCCGCCGGCCGGCGAACCGCAACCCCCGTGAGGGGTGCAGGGGGGGTACGGAATAGCCCCCCTGCTGCGCAGGCGAAGCCGGAGCACCGAATCCGCGCGGGAGCGCGGAACAGCTGCTCAGCGGTGCTCCGAGCAAGTTCTTCCCTGCGCGGGCGGAAGCATGCGGAACGGAATAGCCCCCCTGCTGCGCAGGCGAAGCCGGAGCACCGAATCCGCGCGGGAGCGTGGAACGATGCTCCGTCCGCTCCGCTTGGGGTCAGACCCCGCGCTTACGTCGCGTTGGGGCGGTCGTAGCGCAACATCATGACGAAGCCGACGCCCATCAGCAGGGCGCATGCGATGGCGTAGGGCCACATCGGCTCGTTCAGGTGGCGCAGCACGAAGCGGTTGTAGGCGTAGAGCACCCAGACGTTGATCCCGAGGAAGGCCAGCGTCTTGCCGCCCGCGCGACCGGACTCGGGCAGCAGGACGTCGGCGTCTTCGTCGCGGACGTGACCCGCGGCAATCCGCTGCGCCATGCGCTCCTGCATGTCCACGAGCCGGGTCTTGTTGGCCGTGATGCCCCGGCGCGCCAGGGGCAGGATGGCGATGTCGAGCAGCAGGCCGAGCGCCGTCAGGCCGATCACGACGCCTTCCGCAACCTGCCCGTCCGCCATGCCGCCGGCGAGGATGCCGACCGCCACCCACACCAGCATCGCGACCACGAGCAAGGGAAAGAGCGGTCCCTTGATCCATGCCCGACGCAGCGGCTGCGTGTCGTCGATGCCGGCGGTGGGACCGCTCTGCTGGATCCACTTCATGCTGCCGATGAAGTGCACGATCAGCAGGGAGTGCACGATCAGGCAGAACACGGGCACGAACATGGCGGAAAGCAAGAACGCCCGTGGTGAGACCACGGGCGTTCCGGCTTGCAGCACGACCAGCACCAGGAATCCTGCTTGGACGAGCAGGTTCCAGATCGCCAGACCGCTGTAGAGCTGTCGCATGCCGAGTCCGCGAGGGGATCAGCGACCGGAGGGAACCTCTTCCTCGGCCTCTTCGGTCTCTTCGGCTTCCTCGGCCTCGTCCTTGGCGCCGCCCATGCCCGCGCCTTCCAGGATCTCCTCGGCCGCATCGCTCTTGCGCTCGAACGCCGCGAGGGTCAGGCCCTCGGCCTTGAAGGTCACGAGACGGTTCATGGAGCCGGGGTTGCTGAGCATCTCCTTGAAGCCACCGGTCCAGACGATGTGGCCCTCGGCGTCCGCCTTGCCGTTGCTCTTGACGACCGTGCCGGGCAGCACCCAGGTCGAGGTCATCTTCATGCCCTCGACGAGCGGGCCGAACATGCCCTCGATCATGGGCATCATCTGCGCGGCCTCTTCACCCTTGGCCTGCTCGACGGCTTCCTGGGGAACGCGGCGCACCTCGAGGGTCCACGCGCCACCCTCGGCGGGCTGCAGCAGGACGCGATCGCCGTCCCAGAGGCCGGACTTGGCCAGCGCCTCGAGGTTCTTGAACTCGACCACGGCCAGGAAGCCGCGCTTGCCCGCCTCGGCGTCGTTGATCTCCTCGGCCTTGAGCAGCTTCAGGCCCTCGACCTTGGCGACCTCATCCTTGACCTTCTTCAGGTCGAAGTCGTCCTCGTTGACGGGCGCGTCATCCATGCCGCCGCCCTCGCCGCCGAACATGCCTTCCACCATCTGCTTGACCTGCTCGAGCTTCTTCAGGTCCATGACGGCCTTCACGGTCATCGTGCCCGTGCCGTCCTTGCGCAGGACGAGGGTCTCCTCCATCTCGAAGCAGCCGCCCAGCCCGCCGAGCAGGAGCGCGGCCAGGGGGAACAGGGCCAAGGTGCGAATACGACGCATGGGGGTCTCCGGGGGCGTCCCCAAGGGGCGCCCGGGTAGGGGAAGTCCCTGACGATCCGGGCGCGGGCAGGGACCCGCAAGCCGGGGGACGGGCGAACGCCTTCCCGGACTCACGAGTGCGGCGCGGGGCTCGAGGCGGACAGCGGGTTGCGTGCGCCCATCCAGGCCCGGACTACCGGGCTTCGAGCCGCTTGCGCACGGTCTCCGCGGCTTCGGGCCCGAGCGCTCCGAGGCACGTGGCGGCCGCCACGAGGTCCGCGTCGTCCTCGCGGACGGCGTCCGGCGCCGGCGGGAGCGCCTCGACCGCCTCCCACGCGGCGCGCAGCTCCTGGCGCTCCAGCAGGCCGCGGCGAAACAGCTCCTCGACGAGCAGCAGGCGCGTCGTGCGCGCCGAGGGACGCCCGAGCCGCGGCAGGAGGGACGGGCGGGGGCCCCCGCCGACGCGCAGCTTGAGGGCGTACCAGCTGTCGCCGAACGAGCCCTGCGGGGCTTCACGCAGCGGCACCTTGGCCTCGACGAGGTCGAAGCCCGCGCGATGGCACTCCGCGATGACGCGCCCCACGCCGCCGTTGGGGTCGCGGATGACGAGCCGCCCGGTGGGCTTGAGCGCGGCGCGAATGCCCTCGAGGAACCCGGCCAGCGCGCGACGTTCGACGTAGTCGATCACGTCGTTCAGGAACACCGCGTCCAGACGTTCGGCGGGCAGCATCGGGTCGTCGGGAAGCGACTGGATCACCTGGACGTTCTCGACGCCCTCGCGCACGAGACGCTCTCGCACCCTCTCCAGCTGGCGCGCGTCGATGTCCACGGCGAACACGCGCCCATCGGCGCCGACGGCGCGTGCCAGCGGAACGGTCCAGGTACCGCTTCCGCAGCCCAGGTCGGCGATGCGTTCGCCCGCGCGTGGCGCGATCAGGGCCAGGATCGCCCGTCGCTCGCCCCCGTCGTCGTCGTCTTCGGCGCGCGCGGCGGGTCGGAGCGCGGCCAGGGCAGCCAGGGCAAGCACCGTCAGCATCGTCACGCGCGTGCGCTTCACCACGCCTCCTTCCGACAAAGGTCCTCGGGCACGCCCAGCTCGCGTGCCCAGGTCATCGTGTCGGCCACGAGATCCTTCGGCCCGCAGGCCGCGACCAGGGTCCGCCGCGGGTTGCGCAGCGAGGCCGCCAAGGCCTCGCGACCGAAGCGCCCACGCGCCCCGGGCCAGGCGACGGCGTCGTCGGCCCCGGTGACGGTGGGTCGCCACGTGAAGCCGGGCACGTCGCGCTCCCACGCCGCCCACTCGTCCGCGAAGACGAGGTGGTCCTGCTGGCGGGACGCTTGCAGGAGCGTCACATGGCCCGGCGCACCCCGCGCCACCCAGGCTTCGACCAGGGCGCGGAACGGCGCGACGCCGCTGCCTCCCGCGACGAGCACGGCGTCGTCGCCCGCCGGCACCGAGAGGTCGAACGCGCCGCGCGGCGCGGACAGGTCCACGACCGTGCCGACAGGTCGCTCGTAGACGGGCAGGCCCCACGCCCCGCTGCCTCGCACCGTGATGCGCACGGGGCGCCCCGGCCCATCGGCGCCGGAGAGCGAGTAGGGGCGAGCCTTGGGCGGGATCTCGTCCGGGAGTCGGACGGCCACGTGCTGGCCCGGGTGCCAGGTGAAGGCGCGCCGGACGTCGGCGTCCAGCGCGAAGACGAGGGTCCGATCCAACGGCGTCTCCTGCCGCACCTCGGCCACGCGGGCTCGGATCCAGGGCACGTCGTCGCTCATGCGCCCGTCCTACCACGGCCCGGACCTGGGCCCGGGGCCCCGCTCCCGTCGGGCCGCGGCGGTACGCTCGCTCGCCAGGCGCCGCACGCTGGCGGCCCGCGAAGGAGGTCCACATGCCGCGACTCGTGGTGCGCCAGGGTGAGGGCATCGGGCGCGACCAGCCGTTGGGTGTGGGGGCCTGCGTCGTCGGGCGCGGGCCGGGCGTGGACTTCACGATCGACGACACATCGATGTCGCGGCAGCACTTCCGGGTGGTTGGCACCGCGGGCACGTGGATGCTGGAGGACCTGGGCTCCACCAACGGGACCTTCCTGAACGGTCGTCGCGCGCGCCGGGCGCCGCTCAAGGACGGCGACACCATCCGCGCCGGCGCGACGGAGCTGCGCTACGTCCAGAAGGACATGCTCGCCGGCACGGGCATCAAGGCGCCGGTGCGCAAGAAGCGAAGGCGCTAGGCCGGCGCTACTCCGTCGTCGGCGCAGGCTCCAGCCCGGCGACCAGGGCGCCCAGGAACCAGCCGACCTGGCCTTCACCGAGGCCCGTCTGCTCCAGGACGCGTTCGACGAGACGACGGGCCCGCTGCTCGCGACGCAGGAGCAACCGCGCCCGCCGGGCCGCGCCCTCCAGTGTGAGCCGTGCCATCCGCTGGCGCCGATCGCGGCTGCCCGCGCGCCGTTCGATCAGGCCGCGGCGCTCGACGCGGTCGGCAAAGCGCGTGGCGGTCGTGGGGTCCCGCCCCAGGCGCCGTGCCACCTCCTGCATGGCCACGGCCTCGTCGGGTGCGAGGGCCAGGAGAAAGCGCGCCTCGGAGGCCTCGAGGGCCTCCGCGGCGGCGTCCTCGCCGAGGCCCTCGGCCAGCAGGGTCTCCAGACGCTCGAGCTCGGTCGTCCACATGGTTGCATCGTACATCTACGATCGCGCATGCAAGCGATGCCTACGTTCGCATACCTTGCCTAGCTGAATGCGCTGATGCCCGTGATGGCGCGACCGAGGATCAGCGTGTGGATGTCGTGCGTGCCCTCGTACGTCTTCACGCTCTCGAGGTTGCACATGTGGCGCATCGACTGGTACTCGTCCGCCACGCCGTTGGCGCCGAGCATGTCGCGCGCCGTGCGGGCGATCTCCAGGGCGTGGTAGCAGGCGTTGCGCTTGGCCATGCTGACCTGGACGGGCGTGACCTTGCCGGCTTCCTTGAGGCGGCCCAGACGCAGGTTCATCAGCTGCGCCTTCGTGATCTCCGTCAGCATGTGGGCGAGCTTGGCCTGGTACAGCTGGAACGAGGCCAGCGGCCGGCCGAACTGCTTGCGCGAGAGCCCGTAGGCACGTGCTTCGTCGAAGCACGCCATGGCGGCGCCGACCACGCCCCAGGCGATGCCGTAGCGCGCCTGGTTGAGGCAGGACAGCGGGCCGCCGAGGCCCTTGGCGCCCTCCAGCAGGTTGCCCGCAGGGATGCGCACGTCCTGCAGGACCAGCTCGCTCGTGACGCTGGCGCGCAAGCTGTGCTTGCCGCGCTGCTCCGGCGCGCTGAAGCCGGGCGTGTCCGTGGGCACGACGAACCCGTGGATCTCGCCGTCCAGCTTGGCCCAGACGACGGCCACGTCGGCAATGGTGCCGTTGGTGATCCACATCTTGGCGCCGTTCAGCACGAAGTCGTCGCCGTCGCGGACGGCCTTCGTCTCCATGCTGCCGGGGTCGCTGCCGTGGTTCGGTTCAGTGAGTCCGAAGCACCCGATCGCCGACCCGTCGTGCAGGGCCGGCAGCCAGCGCGCCTTGATCTCCTCGCTGCCGTAGCGCCAGATCGGGTACATGACCAACGCGCCTTGCACGCTGACGAACGAGCGCAGTCCGCTGTCGCCGCGCTCGAGCTCCTGCATGACGAGGCCGTACGCCGTGGCGCCCAGGCGCGGGAAGTCGGCGTAGTCGAGGTTGCCGCCGAGCACGCCCATCTCGGCCAGCTCGGGAACCAGGTCCTTCGGGAACGAGCCCTCCCGGTAGGCCTTCTCCACGCGAGGCAGGAACCGCTCGCCGACCCAGTCGCGCACGGTGTCGCGCACCATGCGTTCCTCCTCCCCGAGGAGGTCGTCGATGTCGAAGAAGTCGGGAGCCTCGTAGGGAGCCATGCCGCCTCCGACCGGGCGCGCACCTCCAGACGGGAGCTGGCTGCGCCGGCGGCGCGGAGCCTACCGCCAGCGGGCGATCTCGACTCCCCGGCGCGCGGCGCCCGACTACGCGGTACCGTCGGGGAATGGCCCACGGGGGCCGTCGTTCCCCGCCTGCCCATGCGTCTCCTACCCATCCTCCTCACGATCGTCGCCGCGGCCGCTGCAATCGGGTTGGTCCTGCTGCGCTCATCCCCGCGGGCCGTCGGCCCCGACCTGGACACGCCGATCTCGGGCGACCTCCCCGCCGAGTCGCCGACGGGGCTCGTGGGGCGCGCGCCGACCGATGGGCCGGCGGGGCCGCCGGCGAGCGGGCGGGACGGACCTGCTCCCGTCGACATACGCACCGTCGAGCGCGGGGACCTCACCGTCGTCCTCGTCGACGCGGAGGGGGAGCGGATCCCGACGGACGGCGTCGATCTCGAGATCGAGCGCATCGGGCTGCCCTTCCCGGGCCGACGCTTGGCGCACCGCGACATCGAGGCCCGGACGTGGACCTTCCGCGGCGAGCCCGTCGGCCCCGTGCGCGTGAAGGCCATGGGCCGGCACTTCCGCGACGCCGTCGGCGAGGCCAAGATCCTGGCGCAGGACACGCCTCCGCTCGTCATCACCGTCGAGCCTGCCGGCGCCGTGCAGGTGCGCACCACGCTGGGTGACGGCAGCGCCCCCTCGCGCATCCACGCCACGCTCACGGACGAAGCCGGCAAGCCCGTCGAGGCGTGGTGGCAGGAGCGCAACAACCCCCGCGTGGGGCCACGTGTGCGCGGCGTGGAGGCCAGCTTCGGCGCAGAGGGCTGGATCACCGGCCTCGCGGCCGGACGCTACCGCGTGGACATCGAGTCCGAGGCCGGCTACCGCGACAAGGCCTGGGTCGACGTGACGCCCGGCGCCACGGCGGCGGTGTCGTTCACGCTGCCGCAGTAGCGCCCTGCGGTGTCAGTTCTTCATGCCGACGGCAAAGCCCGTACGGAGGCGGGGAATTCTTCCGCAACTTGCCGATGGGCACTTCCGCATGCCGAAGCGCAGGGCGGCAAGTTGCGGAAGAAATCCCCGCCTCCGTACCGCGTCTCGATGCGCGCGGCACCCCCTCCCATGGAAGCGTGGCTGTCCTGTCCGAGCCCGGAGTTCAGGCACCTTCCGTTGCAGCGGGTCCTGCTTGGCGTCATCGCCTCCCCAGCGAAGCGCGTCGTCAGGGCCCGGCCTTCGGGCGCCTCGGCCTGCCGAGGATCAATACAAGGAGAGCAGCGCCCGGACCGTCGGCGTCGCGCGCGTGGGGTCGAGCAGGGGCTGGAAGGTCCGCACCCAGGCGCGGTCCTCGGGCTGTGCGATCAGGGCGATCGCGCCGATGGCCCGGTGGCGCGTCCAGTCGTCGGCCTTGGCGTCGCCCGCGACCTCGAGCAGCGCCGGGAGCGCGCGGCGGTCACCCAGCTCGCCGAGCACGCGGGCCAGCGCCGTTTGCACGGGCTGCGACTTGGTGGCCTGCAGCGCCTGCACCAGCTGCGGCACCGCCGTGGAATCGGCGGCGTAGCCGAGCCCCAGCGCGGCGCGGTAGCGCACCGCGTCGTTGCCGTCCTCGCGTGCCAGCTCCAGCAGATGGCCGCGCTCCTCGTGCGCACCGAGAGCCCCCAGGACCAGCGCGAGCCACGAGCGCAGCTCGACGTCCTTGGCGTCCTGGAAGTCGGCCCGCAGGCGCTGCAGCGAGTCCGTGTCCTCGAGCACGGCCAGGGCCAGGGCCGCCGCGGACTGCCGTTCCTTGTTGCCGCGATCGCCGGCCAGGGACCGCAGGTCCTTCGCGATCGTCACGGCGTGCTCGGGCCACGCGCGCGCGAAGCGGGCCGCGCCCAGCGCCGCCCAGCCCTGCTCGTGCTGGGCCACGTTGAGGCCGTCGAAGGCGCCGCGCCAGAAGCGGGCCGACTTCGCACCGATCATGGCGAGATCTTCGGAGCTGGCCTCGGGGCAGCGAGCCGTGCGCTCGGCAAGCTCGCCCAGGGCGACGAGGGCAAAGCGGCGGGCGTCGGGATCGGGATCGCGACGGGCCGTGGCGATCAGCGTGTCGGCCAGGCCCGGCGCAAGCCGCGGCGCCAGACGGGTGATGGCAAGGACGCACGCCGGGCGCGCGGCCTCGGGCTTGCGGAACCTCGCCAACACCTCCTCGAGGGCCGGCAGGGCGGTCGTGTCGCCGGCCAACGCGAGCGCGGCGGGGACTGCTGCAGCCTCTCCGTCGTCCAGGCCCTTCGTGCGCAGGCGTTCCACGGCACGCCGGACCACGGTGGCCCGTGCCACGTCGCGCGTGTCGCGCACGCTGCCGCCCAGGCCGAGCCAGCAGGCGCAACGCAGGTCGTCGGAGCTGGTGCGCTCCAGCAACGCCAGCAGCGGCTCGACGGCCTCGGGGCGGCCCAGCTGGCCGAGGGCCAAGGCCGCGAACGCCTGCACGCGCGACGGCACGTCCGAGCGCTTGAGCAAGCGGCGACCCACGGCGCTGTCCGTGGCCAGGCCGATCAGCGGCTCCAAGGCGGCCTCGTGGCGCGGCACACCGAGGGCGAGCACCATGACCTCGCGCCAGACACCGTGCTCGTGGGCCAGGTAGTCGAGCGTCGCCTCGATGGCGGCTTCGGCTTCCGCGCCGCGCGCCACCCGCGCCCAGGCCATCAGGGCCGTCGGACGGACGGGCCCGTCCTTCTCCGTGGCCAAGCGACGGAGCAGCGGCAAGACGTCGCTTCGCACCTGCTCGTCCGAGGGGCGAAGCCCGCGCTCGGCGCCCTCGCCGGTCGCCGCGATGGCCGCGTGGTAGCGGGCGCGCAGGTCCATCCACTCGTCGCGGTGCAGACCCCACCACGTGGGCCACGCGGTCTCCGTGGCGCCGCCGCGGCGCGTCGGCCCGCTGCGGGCCCCGCCCGAGACCGTCGTCGGGCCGCCTCTCCCGTCCGTGACGGGCCCGTCCGACGGGGTGGAGCCGTCGGGGGTGGGGTCGACGAAGCCGGGGGCCTGGATCCAGGCAGCCTCGTCCGCCTCCAAGCCGTTCTTCGCGAGCCAGGCGCGGAAGCCCGCGTCCTCCAACAGCTCGGGCACGAACGCCTCGTTGTTGGCCGCGGCCAGGCGACCCAGCAAGGCGCTGTCGCCCGAGACGTCGATCAAGTGGGCCAGAGCGCACCGCGTCCCGTGCGGGTCGATGAGGTGCGAGATGGCCAGCCCGGGATGGTCCGGGTCCTGCGCGAACACCCCGCGCTCGCCGTAGGCCTTCAGGGCCTCGACCAGGGCGCGGCGCGCGGCCTGCGCCTCGGGCGCGAGGTGCTCCGTGGGTCGCGTGGCGAGCTCGGCCGAGACGCGGGCCACGTGCGCCTGCTTCCAGGCGTCTTGCTCCGGGTCCACGACCGGGGGGCGGACCTCGTCGGCCCGACTCGTTCCCGCCACGCCCGTGACGAGCGCGAGGGCGAGGAGGGCGGCAACGCCGCGGACGAGGGGATGCTGCGAGCGCTCGGACATGGCGCACCTCCTGGGCCCCGCGCTCCCCCGCCACCCGGAGGATCAAGCGCGGCACCGGCAACAGTCAATGGATCCTGCGAGGCGGAGAGGGGGTGGGGCGGGGTGCGGACCGGCGAAGGCTGGTCGCCAGGCACCTGTCCCTAGCCCCGGACCTTTGAACGCCGGACAGGGGGGCTCCGCAGCCCCGACCTGCCCGAATCGTGCGCGATGGGGGACGAAAGTACACACGCGTACCATGCGCCCGGCTCCCGGAGGGTGGCGCGTGGGACTCGGCGGGATCGACACCGGCATCGTCGTCCTCTACCTCGTCGGCATGCTGGCCATCGGCTGGGTGGTGTCCCGCCGCATCGGCTCGTTCGAGGACTGGTTCCTGGCCGGCCGGCGGATGACGACGCCGGTGCTCGTGTGCACGCTCGTCTCCACCTACTACGGCCTCGACGTCACCTTCGGGACCAGCGAGACGGCCTTCTACGAGGGCGTGGCGGCGTTCTTCGCCTACTCGGCGCCGTTCTACCTGGCCTACCTCGCGATGGCGATGCTCGTGGCTCCACGCTTGCGCCGTCTGCCCGTCGCGTCCTTGCCCGAAGCCATGGGCCACTTCTACGGACGCCCGGCCCGTGTTGCCGGGGCCGTCGCGTCGTTCGTCTACAGCGCACCGATCCTCGCCGTGTGGGGCATGGGCCTCGTCGGCCATGTTGCGTTCGGCTGGGACGTGGTGGCGGGGGCGGCGGCGGGCGCCGCGTTCTCGCTCGTCTACACGATCCTCGGCGGCCTCTGGGCGGACGCGCTCACCGACACCGTGCAGTTCGTCATCATGTGCGTGTCGGTTGCCGTCGCCGCGCTCGTGGTGTTGCTGCGGTACGGACCGCCCGAGTCCGTGGCGGCCAACCTCGAGCCGACGATGCTCGAACCCTTCGGCCAGCTCGGCCTGGTCGAGATCCTCGTGTTCGCCGGCGCGGCGTTGACGCCGCTGGTGGAACCTGCGTTCTACCAGCGCACGTTCGCGGCGCGCTCCACGCGAAGCGTGGTGAAGGCGCTGCTCATCGGCATCGTGCTGTGGGTCGCGTACGACTGGCTCGTCGTGTACCTGGGCCTGACGGGGCAGGCCCTCGTTGCCTCCGGCGAGCTTCCGGCGGACGTCGAGGGCAAGACGTCGCTCTTGCACGTGATCGGCCATGTGCTGCCCGTCGGTTTCGTGGGCCTCTTCTACGCGGGGTGCCTCGCCGCCGCGATGTCCACGATCGACTCGTACACGCTGATCGCGGCGGGCAACCTCGTGTACGACGCATGGCCGGCCCTGGGCGGCCGTCCGCTCTCCGACCGCGCCATGCTGCGCGCGAGCCGCCTGTTCACGATCGTCACCCTCGTGGTCAGCCTGTGGCTGGCCCTGGCCTACGACCGCGTCCGCGATGCCTGGATCTTCATGGCCACGCTGCTGCTGTCGACGGCCTTGGTGCCCATGATGATGGCGCTGTTCCGAAGCTCCCGGCCCTCGCGCCGCGGCGGGCAGCTGGCGGCCGTCGTGGGCCTGGGCGCCTCCGTGCTGCTGTTTGCCGCCTTCTTCGCGTTCGGGACGTTCCATCCGGAAGAGGAAACGCTGACGCTGGGCATCGAGATCGGCGGCTTTGCGCACGTGATGGAGCGGGAGGAGACGCTCCTGCTCACCGTGCCGCTCTCGTTCGCGGCCTACGTCGTGGGGGCCCTGCTGGATCGCCGCCGTCGGGAGGTTGCATGACGCTTCTCACATGGGCCGCCATCGTCGTCCTGGGCCCCGGCGCCATCGCGCTCTTCATCTGGTTCCTGCGCGACCTGAAGGAGCTTCTGCGCGAGGAGTAGTGCGCAGGAGCCGTCGTGCGGAGTGCGACGTTCGCCGGCCAGCGTACCGCGACATCTACGTGTCGGCTCGTCATGCCAACGGCAAAGCCCGTACGCGTCTCGCGGCATGGGTGCCAGTCCCTACCACCCCTGCACCCCTCACGGTGCCGCGCCGCGGCAAGGGTCCTGGAACATCCGGGTTCGCGCAGCCTATCCTTCCGAGCGCACCTGCAGCTCGTAGAGGGTGCGGTAGAGACCGCCTTGGCGCAGCAGGTCCTCGTGGCGGCCGCGCTCGACGATGCGGCCCTTCTGCAACACGAGGATCTGGTCGGCGGTACGGATCGTGCTCAGGCGGTGGGCCACGACCAACGTCGTGCGGCCTGTGCGCAGCGTGGCGAGGGCTTCCTGGATCCAGTGCTCGGTCTCGGTGTCGATCGAGGACGTGGCCTCGTCGAGCACCAGGATCGCGGGATCGTGTACGAGGGCGCGGGCGAAGGCAATGAGCTGGCGCTGGCCGACGGAGAGGTTCCCGCCGCGCTCCTCGACGGGCGCGTCCAAGCCGCCGGGCAGCTGCGCCACCAGCTTGTCCGCGCGGATCGACGCGACGGCGGCCTCCACGCGCTCCCGCGAGATCGCCTCGTCGAAGAGGCGGATGTTGTCGAACACGGAGCCGCGGAACAGGAAGACGTCCTGCAGCACCAGGGCCACGCGCCGACGCAGCGACGGCAGGTCCAGCTTGCGCACGTCCACGCCGTCCACGGTGACGCGACCCTGCTGCACGTCGTAGAAGCGGCTGACCAGCCCGAGCAGGCTCGACTTGCCCGCGCCCGTCGGCCCCACGATGGCGGTCGTGGTCCCCGCGGGCACCACCGCGTCGATCCCGCGCAGGACCGGCGTGTCCGGCTCGTAGGCGAACTCGACGCCCTCGATGGCGATGTCGCCCTTCATCGCATCCAGCTGCACGCCGTCCGCTGGCGAGACGATCTCGGGCTCTTCGTCGAGGATCTTGAAGACCCGCTCGCCCGCCGCCCCGGCCTGCAGGAGCAAGTTGAGGTTCTCGGAGAGGTTGCGGATCGGATCGAAGAAGATCTCGATCAGGAACCAGAACTGCAGGAACTCGCCGAACGAGAGCGTGTGGTGCAACAGCCCGGTGGCGCCGAGCTGCACGACGAGCGCCACGGCGAGCGACTCGAGCACCTGGACGGCGGGGAAGAAGAAGGCGAAGTTGCGCACGGTCGCCAGATGGGCGCCCCGCAGCCGGTCCACGTGTTCCTCGTAGCCGCGGACCGCCGCGGCCTCGCGTTGGAACAGTCGCGTGACCGCCAAGCCGTCGATCGACTCGGCCGTGTAGCCGTTCGTGGCGCTGGTCTCGGCGCGCACACGCCGGAAGGCGCGTCCGCTGCGCACGCTGAACAGCGCCGAGGCGGCCACCAGCAGCGGCAGCGTGGCCAGGAGGCCCAAGGCCAGCTTGGCGTTGACGACGAGCAACACGACGAGGATCACGACGAGCTTGAGCGCGTCGTGGAAGGCGGCGGCCACGCCCGACGCGAAGAAGCCCTCGATCGCTTCGATGTCGCCCGTGACGCGCGTCGTGAGCACGCCGACCGGATGGCGGTCGAAGAACCGCAGGCTGTGGCGTTGCAGGTGGTCGAACACGTCCGTACGCAAGCTCATGCCGATCTCGCGACCGGCGCGCACGGACAAGACCGTCTGGGCACCGCGGATGACCGCGCCCACGACCAACACGATGACGATCCCCAGGGCGAAGCGGGGCAGGGCTTCGGGCTGCTGCTCGCGGATGGGGCCGTCGACCAACAAGCGGATCAGGTAGGGGAGGAGCAGGTCGGTGCCCGCGGCCGCGATCATGGCCACGAGGCTCCACGCCATGAGCCCGCGGTGGCGGGCCACGTAGCCGAGCAGGCGCGGGAGGATGCGGCGGACGGCGGGCGCGCCTTCGCTCATGAGGCGCCCTCCACCCGTGCTTCCAGGCGCTGCCGCTCGTGCGTGCGGGCGTACCAGCCGCCCGCCGCGACGAGCTGGTCATGGGTGCCCGACTCGACCACCCGGCCGTCGTCGAGGACCAGGATGTGGTCGGCGTGGCGCACGGTGCCCAGGCGGTGTGCCACGACGACGGTGGTCCGGCGGCGCATCTCCACGAGCAGGTGCTCGAGGATGCGCGCTTCCGTCTCGGTGTCGACGGCGCTCAGCGTGTCGTCGAGCAGCAGCACGGGCGCCTCGCGCAGGAGCGCCCGGGCCAGCGTCATGCGCTGCTTCTGACCGCCGGACAGCGTGAGACCGCGCTCGCCGACCAGCGTCTCGAGTCCGTCCGGGAACCCCGCGACGTCCTCGGCAAGCCCGGCCATGCGTAGCGCCTCCTGCGCCCGCCCGGTGTCGATCTCGCCGCCGGTTGCCAGCGCCAGGTTCTCGCGCAGCGTGGTGGAGAAGAGGAACGCGTCCTGCGGCACGACGGCGAACGCCTCACGCAAGGTCGCAAGCGGCAGCCGTCGGACGTCGCGGCCGTCGAGGAACACCGTGCCCGGCGGCGGCGTGCGCTGGCGCGTGAGGAGCGCCAGCAGCGTGCTCTTGCCGCTGCCGACTGGACCCACGAGGCCGAGCGTGCCGCCCGCCGGCAGCTCGAACGAGACATCGGTCAGCGCGGGCCGGGTCGCACCCTCGTACGTGAAGGTCAGGTGGCGCGCCGCCAGCGCACCGGCGATGCGCGCCGGCGCGGGGATCGGCTCGTCCAGGGTGGAGGGCTCGACGTCGCGGCCCAGGAGATCCTCCAGCCGCTGCATCGCGGCGGCGGAGCGCTGGAACGAGCTGACCACCCAGCCGACGCTGATCATGGGCCAGATCAGCATGGCCACGTACGCGAGGAACGTGACGAGGTCGCCGTAGCCCAGCGAGCCGTCGATGACGCGCCGCCCCCCGGCCCAGAGCACGGCCAGGTTGCCCAGGCCCCCGAGCAGGTAGAGCAGCCCCGTCATCCACGCCCGCGTACGCGCCAGGGCGAGCGTCTCGGCGACCAGCCCCTCGTTCTCGCGGCGGAACGCGTCCTTCTCGATGGCCTCCGTGGCGTAGGCGCGGACCACGCGGGCGCCGGCAAAGCTCTCCTGCGCGCGTGCGCTCAAGTCGCCGATGCGGTCCTGCACCGCCCGCGTGCGGCGCATGATGCTCGGGGCCAGGACGCGCACGACGATGCCGATCGCGACGAGGGGCAGCAGCGTGAGCAGGGTCAGGGCGCCGTCCAGCTGCACCATGCTGGCCAGGGCGAGCGGTACCAGCACCAGCGTGCTGACGACGTACATGATCCCGGGCCCGAACGAGAACCGCACCGCCTCGATGTCGCTCGTCAGGCGCGAGAGCAGGTCGCCGGTCCTGAGCCGGTCGAAGGCCGAGGCGGGCAGGTGCTCCACGTGGGCGAAGAGGTCGCGCTTGAGGTTGCGTTCGACGCGCCTCGACGTGCCGACGAGCAGATAGCGCATCACGTAGGTGAGGCAGCCCGAGCCCACGGTCAGCGCGAGGAACGTCCAGCCCCGGCGGACCGCCTGGCCGAAGAGGCTCTCGTCGCCCGAGCGCAGCAGGTTGATGGCACCGCCCAGGTAGCGAGGTGCGAGCACCATGAGGGCTCGGCTCGCGATCACGGCCACCATGCCCGCCACGAGGACCCACGCGTAGCGGCGGAAGTAGGGGGCAAGACGGCGGTAGGAGGTGCGGCGCGCCACGAAGGGGCAGAGCGTACGTGACTGCGTGCGCGCTTCCGCACGCTGGCGCGCCGCGCGGCCCCGGTGCAGGCCGGCCTACGTGCGGCCTTGCACGTCTGGCGCCGAACCTGCACCCGACGCGTGGACCGGCCAGCTCACTCGAGTCCGTGCAAGCGCTTGTCTCCCAAGGGCTTGCGAGGCTCCGACGAGGCGCCCGGGCCCTACGGCATGGGGCTTGCGCCTCCCCCGCCCACGAGGTTCGGCGACAACGTTCGACCGAGGACAAACCCCAAGTTCCGTAGCCCAACAAAGCCCCATTTCCATGCTGGGCCTCGTGCTTGCGGGCAGGGATGGGTCGTTCGCGACCCATCCCTGCTCGTGTTTCTTCCCTCGCGCGCGGGCCCCACGGCGGCCCTTCCCTGGAGCGACGGGCGGGGAAGGCGCGCGGCCGCCCTGCCGTCGGAGAGGCATGGGCCAACGCTGCAGTGAGGCGGGACGCGAGGGGACGGCGCGCACGAGCGGTGGTCGCGGCAGCCCGCGGATCGGTCCACAATCGGCGCCCGTGACGACCCCTGCTGCTTCCTCCCGCCGGCGTTCCGCCTCGGCGCAAGCTGCCGAGCGCGGCATGGCGCTCCTGGTCGTGCTTCTGCTGGCCGCGGTCCTCATCCCCTTCGTGTCGGAGTTCGTCTTCCAGACGGATGTCGAGTCGCGGACCGCGCTCAACGTGAAGGAGCAGCTGGCCATCGACAACGCGATCGAGGGGCAGTACCAGATCGTGGTGGCGCGCCTCGAGTACGACGCGATCGGCAACGAGTACGACAGCTACACGGACCCGTGGAACGCGGACGAGCTCCTGGATCGCGAGGAGCCGGGCATCCAGGTGCGCTTGCGCACCCGCGTGCTCGACGAGCAGGGCAAGCTGCCGCTGCGCAAGCTGGCGGAGGGCTCGACGGAGGAGCAGGCCATCTGGAAGGTGCGCCTCATCGAGCTGCTCAAGCGCTTCCGGCGGGACACGCGCTTCGATGCCAGCGGCGTGGCCGAAGAGCTTGCCGACGAGATGGTGCGCTTCTTCAGGGGCGAGAACCGCGGACAGGTTCCCAAGCCCAGCACCATCAACGGGAGCCCGGTCCTCACGCTGGACGACCTGCACTTCGCCAGCGAGCAGTTCGCCCGCCTCAAGCTGCTCCAGGACGTGCGCGAGGAGGGGGACATCGGCCATGGCCTGTGGCGCTACGTCACCATCCAAGGCACGGGGCGTGTCAACCTGAACACGGCCGAGAAGGTGGTGCTCGAGAGCATCTTCTCGAAGGACCCCACGATCGCCGAGCGCATCATCGAACGACGCGAGGGTGCAGCCGAGGATGCCGAGGTCGATCCCGACACGGGCGAGAACCCGGGCAATCCATTCACCGACGTGAACCAGCTGAACGAGATCGAGGGCATCAACCAGCAGGTGCTGCGTGCCAACAACGTGGTTCTGGCCCGCGACTTCGACGTCAAGAGCAACATCTTCTCGATGCGCATCTCCGGGACCACGGAGAACACGCGGCGGGAGGAGCTCTTCATCGTCGAGCGCGTTCCCGGCACCGACCCGAACGGTCCCGTCGAGGGCGTGCGCCATCTGCTCTGCCAGGAGCGCACCGATCGCATCGAAGAAGCGATCGACGAGACCGAGGAGTAGGCGCCCGGGCACGGGCGGTACGGAGTCGGGTGAGATTCCAACCTCAGGCCGCAGCGGGCTCCCGCATGCGGAAGCGCTCCCCAGCCTGAGGTTGGAATCTCACCCGACTCCGTACATCGAGTCCGTACATCCGTACATGCGTATGTGGGATGGTCAGTCGAGCCGGACGATGACGATCACCTCGCGGCCGCCCGGCGGCGCCCGGTACACGAGCACCACGTCGTCGTGGCCGTCCCCGTCCAGGTCGCCCGCGTAGGCGGGCACGTCGGGGCTGTCTCCGCGTGGCGGGATCGACACGGCCTGCCCCTCGGTGGTCCACACGCCCGCCGCGCTGCCGCGGTGCCAACGCAGCACCGCGTCACCCTCGCGGCAGAGCAGGTCCACGTGGCCGTCGCCGTCGCCGTCGGCGTCGACCACCAACGTCAGCGCCCGCTCGACCTCGATCGTCCCGGCGTACGTGAACCGGATGTTGACCTCGACGTCGCTCGGGACGACCCCGTCGGGCTCGGCCGGGAAGGCGCTCGGGCCTCCGGGCGCCCGTTGCAGGTAGGCGTTGTGCCACGCGGTCACGCGCCCCGCCGTGATCGTGCGGAGGATGTTGGAGCCGTGGATCGGGATCGTGGTGATCACGACGTCCAGCCGCCCATCGCGGTTGACGTCCACCCACTCCGGGTCCAGCTGGAAGCCGGCCAAGCGGAAGCCGCCCAACGTCTCGAGCGCCGTCTTGCCGTCGCGCACCACGGGCCGTGCCAAGGCGTAGTGGCTCTCCTGGTTCGTGCCCGCCCGCTCGATGACCTCGGGACGCCTGTCGCCATCGAGATCGCGCAACGTCCGGATCGTGCCGATGGGCAGCGGCCCCAGGTCCCAGCTCCACGGCTGGCCGCTCGGCGAGCGCGCTTCGAGCGTCGTGCCCTCGATCCAGTACAGCGCAGCCCCGTCGGCATCGCCCGGGGTGCGGCCCAGGAAGGGTGTGGACCACGCGGTCGTGAGGGTCAGGCGGTCCTCGAGGAACGGGCCGGCCGGCGCCACGCGTCGGGCCGGGCGCGCGGACACGAACCACGGCTCGGAGCCGGGTCGCTCCACGCGCCAGCCGCTTGGCGTCGGCAGCAGGAGACCGACTTCGGGAAGCGACAAGTCGGCCAGCAACGCGCCCGCCTGGCTGCTCCACGTGAGGGCGCTTGCCCCCTCGACGGGGCGCGGTGTGGGGTCGTCCCAGCCGTGCCGGCGCGCGCCGGTCGTGCCCAGCGTCACGTAGCCCGCGGGCGATGCACCTGCCTCGAGCGCCACGAAGGCGACGCCCTCGTCCAGCGTGTGCCGCCACGTCGGCGTCGGCACGGGCCCCCCCTCGTGCCGCCCGCGCCAGACGCTCAGCGTGCGCTTCGCGTCGAGCGTGACCAAGTCGTCCACGCCGTCGCCGTCGGCGTCCTCGACGCGCAGGGCCACGAGCGGAGCGTCGAGCTCGACGCGAAACGCTGCCCTCTCTTCGGCCCGCGCGGGACGCGCCGCGAGCGCCAGGGCGAGGGTGACCCACGACCAGCCTCGGCGGCGGCGCGTCATCGCTTGCCCCCGCTGACCAGCAGGTAGACGCGGGAACCGCCGAACAGGGCCACGTCGGTGGCGCCGTCGCCGTCGAGATCGCCGAAGCGCGCGGCGGGCTCCAGCGGCCCCTCCACGGGCAGGGGGCCGACGATCGTGCGCTCGAACGTCCAGGGCGTGCCGCCCCGTTGCGTCGCGGGCCCCGCGCCGAGGACGGTCACCGTGCCGAGCGTGCCCAGGTCGAGCAGGTCCTTCTTGCCGTCCCCGTCCAGGTCGGCGCCGAAGAACGCATTGGCCCGGAACCGGTTGCCCAGGGCCTCGGAGCTCGGATAGAGCCGCTCCACGCGCAGGTGTGGAACCGTCTCGAAGGCCCCGACTTCCTTGTCGAACCGGAAGGCCTCGAGCGTGAGCGGCGGGTCCTTGCCCAGCATGCGTGCAGCCAAGCCCACGAGGTTGGCGTCGCGGATGGAGTCGCCGATGTAGTCGAGCGCGCCATCGCCATCGAGGTCCTCGAACACGGGATGGAGGACGACGGACGGCGTGTCGATGCGCGCGCGAGGCGCGCCCAGCTCCGTGCGACCGGGTGCGCGCAGCGGGCCGGGGTACTGGAAGAGGATCGTCTTCAGCGAGCCGAGCTTGTCCGTGCGGCCCGTGATCAGCGTGACGAGCAAGTCGCTGGCGCCATCTCCATCCACGTCGGCCAGCTGCAGGCGCGGCGTGTGGAGCAGGCCCGGCTGCGCGGCCGGCGCGTCGAGGAGGAACGGCAGGGGAAGGCGCACCACGGGAGTCCCGCGGTCGCCACCGCCGGGGGCGCACGGGTCGAACCCCAGCAGGTGCCCATCGACCACGGTCACGAGCTCGCGCCGACCGTCGCCGTCGAGGTCCGCCGGGACCAGGGCGGGCACCTCGGCCTCGCGCTGCAGCACGGTGTCGGGCTCGCTCCCGGCGCGGTTCGTGGCCGCCAGCTCGAGCCGTACGTCGTGCTCGTCGCCCGTGCGCACGACGAGGCGCCCTTCGCCTTCGTCGAGCGGGAACCAGCACTCGGCCAGGCCGTCCCCGTCCAGGTCGGCCGCGCCGTCGTGGAACACGACGCCCTCGCTGGCGTCGCGCGCGAGCAGGGTGGGGCCCGCCGAGGTCACGTTGCGCCGCGCAGTCCCGTCCGGCGCCACGTCCGTGAACCCTTCCCCGTGGAACACGCGCAGCGTGGCGTCCGGGAAACGCGCGAAGGCCACCGTTCCCGCCTGGGAGAGCGCTCCGGCGAGCGGCACCTCGGTGCTCGTTCCCGCGCGGAAGAACGTCTTGGGCGTCGGGAACTGGCCCGCCCGGAACGTGACGATGCGGTTGATGCCACCCGCGTCGGTCAGCAGCACGGCCATCTCGGCCTTGGCGTCGCCTTCGACGTCCGCCAGGCGCACGTCGCGCACGGGCGCACCGAGATCGATGACGTACGCGCCGGGTGTGCCCGCTGCGGCCGGGGCGCCCGAGGCCAGCGCCACGGCCAGCGCAACGACGAGCAGGCTGTGGACGCGGGTGGCTACGGCGTGGGGCTGCATGGCTCTGGATCCTACCGAGGCGCTGCGCGCCGCATCCACCCGTGGGCGATCAAGTGCTCGCGCAGGGAGCCATCGTGCCCCATCCGGTGGTGCAAGAACGGCACGCTCGCCGCCGCGGCGGCGCGCGCGTCGAACGCCGTGTCACCCACCATGCCGGCCTCACCGGGGACTACGCCCAAGGCGGTGAGCGCTCGCAGGACGAGGTCGGGCGCGGGCTTCTCGCGCACGCCGGGGGACAGTGCGCTCACGAAGTCGGCGAGGTCGTCCAGACCCGCGGCCCGCAGCACGGCGCCCGCAAGATCGTCCTGCGTGTTCGTGACGACGGCACGACGCACGCCCGCGCGCCCGAGCTCGCGGAGCACGTCGGCCGCCTCCTCGTCCACGCGCACCTCGTGGAGGTGCTCCGGCATCGCGCGGGCGAAGGAGGCGCGGACCTGGGCAACGGTCGCGCCGGGGTAGAAGCGGCGGACATCCTCTTCCAGGCCTTGGCCGAACGCATCGCGCATGTCGGCTTCGGAGATGGGCGGATGCCCGAGCTCCCGCGCGGTGGCGTTCACGACGGCGAGCCAGATGCCGAACGAGTCGACGAGCACGCCGTCCATGTCGAACAGGACGGCCGCGGGACGATGGGCCACGTCAGCCGCGCGCCCGAGCCAAGCGGCGCTCGATCACCTGCTCGTCGGCGTCGAAGTCATGGGCCTGGACGCGTTCGCGGAAGCCCTCCGGTGCGGCCTCGGCCGGGATAAGGCCCACGACTTCGCTGCCGGCCACTTCGACGCCGGCTTCCTTGGCCTTGGCCGCGATCACGTCGAAGACGTCGGTCGGGCTCGTCGTGCGATAGTCCACGAGGTTCATCGAGACCTGCACGAGGCGTTGCTCGGGCAGGTCGAAGCCCATGGCCTTGACGGCGGGCAGGCCGCCGTCCTTCTCGCGGATGGACTTGGCGATCCGCCGGGCCAGCTCGAGATCTCGCGATGCGAGGTTCACGTTGTAGGCGACGAGGAAGAACCGCGCGCCGACGGCCGTGATGCCGGCCGTCGGGTGCACCGCCGCCTCGCCGAAGTCGGGAAGCCGCCGCGGGTCCACCGCGATCGTGTCGCGAATGCCCTCGAACTGGCCCCTGCGCACGGCCGCGAGATCGGCCCGCTCGGGCCGCATCGCGGCCTTCGCGTAGAGGTAGGTGGGGACGCGCAGCTCGTTCCAGATCCGCTCGGCCGCCGTGCGGGCGGCGGCGACGGCGTCGTCCATCGAGCTGCCCGCCAGCGGGATGAAAGGCACGACGTCGGTCGCCCCCATGCGCGGATGCGCCCCGTGGTGGCGATTGAGGTCGATGCGGTCGCGGGCGGCGCGGACTCCAGCGACAGCGCCGTCGATCACCTGCTGGGCGGTCCCGGCCAGGGTGATGACCGTCCGGTTGTGGTCGGCGTCGGCGTCCACGCCCAGCGGCGTGGCGCCGGCCGACGCGAACGCATCGGCGATCGCCTCGATCTCGTGCGGCCGACGGCCGTCGCTGATGTTGGGAACGCACTCGAGCAGACCGGCCATCGTCGGGTTGCCTCGCAGCGGGACTCGCCTCGGGCCGAGGCTACCCGGCGCATCCCACGGCGCCGAGGGCGCGTCCGACGGCCGCGGTCCAGGCGTCCAGGCCTTCGACGATGTCCATCGCGGTGACCACGACGCCCACCGGGACCGCGCCCGCGGCCCGCCCTGCGGGGGCCAGCTTCATCGCGTCCTTGCGCGTCACGAGCAGTGCACGCGCACCCGTGGCCCGGGCCCGCTGGCGGAGCGCGGCCAGCCGCTCGGCGGACGCCGGGCGATGGTCGCCAAGCGCCACGTGCCAACGCACCTCGGCCCCGAGGTCCTCCACCGTGGCGCGGAAGGCGCCGGGGGCGCCGATGCCCGACAGCAGGGCCACGGGCAGCCCGTAGAGGGCCGCAGGATCCGTGTCGGCGAGGCCCTCGATGCGCAGCACGCGCGTGGCGGTGAAGGCCAGGGGCGCTGCCGT
This sequence comes from Planctomycetota bacterium, assembly GCA_050248855.1. Taxonomy (GTDB): domain Bacteria; phylum Planctomycetota; class PLA2; order PLA2; family JAEUHO01; genus JACKGW01. The sequence continues at coordinate 283,706 of JBFWRP010000002.1, forward strand.
GAAGCGCGCGACCTCCAGCGCGCGCTCCAGGCGCGCTGCGGGCATCAAGCCCTCGGCGCGCGTGATGACGACGAGGTCCGCTCGGGACAGCGCCGCGGGTGGCTCGCGCAGGCGCCCGCGCGGCAGCAGGTGGGCACGGGCCAGCGGCTCCCGGCCGTCCAGGAGCACGATGTCCAGGTCGCGGCGGACCCGTCGGTGCTGGAAGCCATCGTCGAGCAGGAGCACGTCGGTGCGCGGGTGGGCGGCGAGCAGCCGGTGCGCGGCGGCGACCCGATCCGCATCCTGCACCTGCGGCACGAGGTCGCCCAGGGCCGCGGCAATCTCGCGGCCTTCGTCGTTGAGCGTTTCGCCCGGCTCACGCCGGTAGCCGCGGGCCACGACGCCCGGACGCCGCCCCCGCCGGAGCAGCTCGTCGGCCAGCATGATGACGAGCGGCGTCTTGCCGGTGCCGCCCGCGGCAAGATTGCCGACCGAGATCACGGGAAGCGGAAGGCGGACCGTCTCGCGCCAGCCGGCGTCATACAGCTGGCCGCGCACCGCGACGGCCGCGCGGTAGGGAAGCCCCAGCAGGTCCAAGCCGAGGCCGCGTACCGCCTGGACCAGGCCCGGCGAGCTGGCAACGGGGGCCGGGGTCTCCGCCATGGGCCCAAGCGTACGGCGCTCGGCGTGCAGCCCGTCCCTTCGGACACGACGACGCCCCCGAAGGAGGCCTCCGGGGGCGTCAGGTCGATACCGGGGGCGCGCCCGGAGTCAGTTCGGGAGCTTGATCTCCAACCCCGCCGGCAGCTCGGTGAAGGCGCTGTCGTGCAGGTGGCTGTTGAGCGCGAAGATCGAGGGCCAACGCTCCTTGGTCTTGAAGACGAGACGCGAGATGCGCTCCCACGTGTCGCCACTGCGCGTGGTGTACGTGCCGCCCGGGCGGGCGCGCGAGTCCGTGTTCACGAGCACGTCGGGGGCGGGCGTGGCGGCGCCCCGAAGGACGTCCTCCTTGGAGGGCAGCTTGATCACCTGGCCGGCCCGGAGGAACTCGCCGAGGCCCGGGTTGGCGTCCTGGATCGCCTTCACGTAGCGAGTGGAGCCGTACTCACGCTGCGCGATCAGGCCGAGCGTCTCGCCGGCCTGGACCATGTAGTCGGTGAGGACGGGCGCCGCGGGCACGTCGTCGCGCGGCTCGGGTGCCGGCGGCACGGGAATCGGGATGGGCAGCGGGTCGGGCCCCTGCAGGCGGATGTGATCGGGCAGGGGCAGCGGACCGCCACCGTCGTCGTCCTGGGGCGGAGGAGGCAGCGGGCCGGGATCGAGGCGCTCGTCGACGAGGAGCGAGCTGTTGTCGGTGGCCTCGTTGGAGACGTCCGGCCGGTCCGTCCACGTGTGCAGGGCGACCACCAGGATCATCACGATGATGACCACGATCACCACGACGGAGAGCTTCTCGAAGTTGCCCATGCATCCCTCCTGCCGGGCCCGTCCCGCCCGGTGCAGCTGCTGCGGTCAAGCGGGCGGCCGTGCCGCCTCGAGCCCTTCGCCGGGCGCCGAGGCCATGGCGCTACGCCGCCTTCTCCTCCGGGTCGGGGATCCGCACGACGCCGCCACCCTCCTCGGGTGCACGCGGCGACCGGAACCCCGCCCGTGCCGATCCTAGGAGCGCCCGTCGGGATGGCAATGGGCGAGTCGCTACATCTGGTGGAAAAATGCGTGAGGGGCCCCTAGGGAAGGTAGGGCGCCCCACTTGGTCTCCGGCGGAGCTCGAGGTCGCGGCGGCCGGTGCCCCGGGCCGCGCGGCCCGGTTCCTGCCGGGATGCAGGGAGGTGCGAGGTAGCGGGGCCCCGCTCCTCTGCGGATACTCGTGGAGGCTTCGTCCGGCCTCCGCGCGGCCCGACGAGCTCCGCCCGGCGCCTCGCTGCCAGCCTTCGCGCGATCCCGTCCCCTGCGCCTCCGGGAGCTCCCCATGAACCAGCCCGCCACCGCCACGCCCTCGTGGTCCCTCTTTGCCGTCGCGCTCTTGCTCGCCCTCCTGGTCACCCCGTTCGCCTCCACGGCCTGCGCCGAGGAGCCCGCTACGCCGGCGGCCGAGGGGGGTGGCGAGGGAGACGACCCCCCGACCGAGGAGACCGAGGCCGAGCGCAAGGCGCGCGAGGCGGCCGAGGCCAAGGCCAAGGCGGAGAAGGACCTGCTGGAGCAGGAGGCGGCCCAGGCCGAGAAAGAGGAAAGGGAGCGCCAGAACCCCACGCGCAACGGCCTCCCCCCGCTGGACCCGATCCCGACCGATCCGTCGTGCACGCCCTACGCGGGCGGGATGATCTTGATCCCGCGCGGCAAGGCCACCATCGGCACCAAGCCCGCCCAGCTGGCGAGCATGCTCGAGGGGCGGCCCAAGGAGCAGGTCGACGTCTTCCTGTTCGAGCGGCCGCAGACGGTGCGCGACATCGGTCCCTACCTCTACATGCGGACCGAGGTGACGAATGCCCAGTACCTGCAGTTCATGCAGACGTCGACCCGCGTCTACGACACCGACAAGGAGCGCACCAACACGATCGCCGGCATCGCGCGTGAGATCTGGAGCGTCGACGAGAAGGAGGCCCGGGGGCCCAAGTACCGTGCGCACCGGCAGCTGTACGAGGCGAACAAGGAGGTCATCTGGGCCGCCTTCCAGGCCGCCAAAAAGAACGGCCTGCCCATCTTCGACCAGCTCGTCAAGCGTCTGCCCAATGGCGACATCGACGAGCACGCCACGTTCCTCGCGATGGTCCACGAGCCGCTTCCCCACGGCACCAAGCTCACCTACACGGCCGTCCGCCCGCCGGACCACTGGGCGGGCAACACGCCGCCCGACGACGAGCTCGACCACCCCGTGCGTGGCATCAGCTACAACGACGCCGAGCTCTTTGCCGCCTGGGCGGGCATGCACGTGCAGCTCGAAGAGGAGTTCGAGTACGCCGCACGTGGCCCGGAGGCCCACACCTGGCCGTGGGGCGAAGAGCGCATGACGGACGAGCGCCGCGCCAACTGGGGCACCAAGATCGTCGGGAGCGACTACGAGGCCAGGACCGTGCCCGTAGGCGAGATCGAAGCCGGCGCCTCGTGGTGCGGCGCCGTGGACCAGGTCGGAAACGTCGCGGAGTGGACCGGCAGCTGGTTCAAGCGCTACCCCGGCGACGACCAGAAGACGGAGAACTCCTGGCTGGGCGAGTACGTCAAGGTCATCCGCGGAGGAAGCGCGAAGGACCTCGAGTGGCTCGTGCTGCGCCCGGCGTTCCGCAACTGGCAGGGTGGCGGCAGCCATGCGCCGCCCTACCCCAGCAACCGCTTCCCGTGGGTGGGGTTCCGCTGCGCCGCCTACCTCGATCCGGGCCGTGACCACATCGGCCCCATCGACCGGCGCATCACGCGGCGCCTGAAGGTGCGCTCCTCCTGGCTGGACGAAGATCGCTACCTCGGCGCCGCCACGCGCGACTGGGCGCCTGCGGGCACCATCGCCGAGAACCACGTCCACGTCCTCGGGCCCTCGTACTCGGTGGTCTTCATCCCGCTCAAGGCCATGTTCTTCGAGGACTCGGTCAAGGAGAACAAGGAGCTCTGGGAGAAGCCGAGCAAGGCCAACAAGGGCGTCACGCTGAAGAGGAAGTCCGAGTCGGAGTTCTGCTTCCTGCCGGTCGGCGTGCTCCACAGCGACGTCGACTTGGTCGAGCTCGACATCATCAAGCCCGAGAGCGAGATGACCGAGGACGAGCTGAAGGACCTCGAGAAGAAGCGCAAGCGCAAGGACGCCTTCAAGCCCCTCACGAAGGGCGGTGGCGTGGCCCCCGCCGGCACCTACATCGTGGGCTACTGGTACGGCGAGGCCGCCCTGTTCGACGCCTCGATGGACTTGGTCGCCTTCATTCCCAAGATGCTCGAGCAGCTCATCCAGGTCGACGTCCAGAAGGCCAAGGCGGACAAAGTCCCGCCGTCGTCGCTCATGCTCGACGCCGACCTGGACGAGGGGCGCATCCAGCACTGGTTCCCGCTCGGCGGCAAGAAGCCCGATGCCAAGCTGTGGGTCACGCTGGACATCGGTCTGCGCTTCGCCCCGGGTCAGCTGTACGCCAAGTCCAAGGCGGAGAAGAACCCCTGGGAGCTCTCCACGCCGGCGACGCGGGCCGAGGCCCGGGCAGCGGAGGGCGGCGCCGAGGGCGAGGCCAAGCCCGACGGCGAGCCGGACAAGCCCGAGGCGGGCGACGACGACGAGGGCGACGTGCCCGACGAGCCCGACGGGTCCACGGACGAGCCGGAGGACGAGCCGGAGGACGAGCCGACGAAGGACGAGCCGGCGGGCGAGCCCAAGTAGCGCGCCGCGACCCTGCCTCGCCAGCCGCCGCGTCTGCGGTGATCCTGCGCGCGGAGGACCCCGCGATGGCCGACTCGTTCCGCTCGATGACCTTGGATGCGTTCTCGGAGGCGCTGGCGTCCGACGCACCGACGCCCGGCGGCGGGACGGGTGCGGCCGTGGCAGGGGCGCTCGGCGCGGCGCTCGTGGCGATGCTCGCGGGCCTGACCGTGGGCCGCAAGAAGTACGCCTCGGCGCACGAGCTGATGGTGGCCATCGGCGAGGAGGCCAACGCGGCGCGCGAGGCCCTGCTGGAGCTCGCCGAGGAAGACGCCCAAGCCTACGAGGCCGTCGGCGCGGCACTCCAGATGCCCAAGGACACCGACGCGGCGAAGGCCGCCCGCAGCGAGGCCCTCCAAGCGGCCATGAAGGGCGCCTGTGACGTGCCGCTGCGCGTCATGGAGCGTTGCCTCGAGGTCATCGGGTACGCGAAGAACGCCGTGCGCCGCGGCAACGTGAACGCGGCGTCCGACGGTGCCGCGGGCGCCGAGCTGGCGCGCGCGGCCCTCAAGGTCGCGGCCTACAACGTCAAGATCAACCTCGGCAGCATCCACGACGAGGCCTACGTCGCTGCCGCCCGCACGCGCCTGGACGAGATGCTCTACATGGGCACGGCCGCGGCCCAGGAGATCGACAGCCACGTCAACGACCTCTGGTCGCCTCGCGGCACCGCGAGCGCGTGATCGCATGAGCCGTCCGCTGCTCTCCTTGCGCGGGCTCGCCAAGCACTACGGCACCGTCCGGGCGCTCGACGGCGTGGATCTCGACGTCAGCGCGGGCGCCGTTTTCGGCTTCCTCGGCCCCAACGGGGCCGGCAAGACCACGGCGATCCGCATCCTCGCGGGGCTCGCCCGTCCTACGCGCGGCGAGGTCCTGCTCGACGGCCGCGACCTGCTGCGCGACCGCACGCGCGCCGCGGTCGGATTCCGGGCCTTGGTCGAAGTCCCGGCCTTCCACCCCGGGCTGACGGGCCTCGAGAACCTGCTCGTGTTCACGCGGCTCGCGCGCGCGCCGGCGTCGGACGCCGTCGCGCTCCTGGAGCGCCTGGGCCTGGCCCACGCCGCCGAGCGCGCCGTGGGGGGCTACTCGCTGGGAATGCGCCAGCGGCTCGGCATCGCGCAGGCCCTGGTCGGTCAGCCGCGTCTCGTCGTTCTCGACGAGCCCATGAACGGCTTGGACCCCGCTGCCATCCATCTCGTGCGCGAGCTCGTTCGTGAGCGCGCGGGGCAACACGGCGTCACGTTCTTCCTGTCGAGCCACCTGCTCCACGATGTCGAGACGCTCTGCAGCGAGGTCGGCATCCTCCACCGCGGCAAGCTCGTGGCGGGGGGGCGCATGGAGGACCTGCTGGCGGCCGCGACGCCGGGCTGGCGCCTGTCCACGGCGGACGACGCGCGGGCCGTCGAGGTGCTGTCCGAGCATGTGCCGACGTCGCGCCCGGTGCGCGAGCACGACGCCGTGCGCATCGAAGGCGACGCGGACGTGCTGGCGTCCGCGCAGCTCGTGCTCGCCCAGGCAGGGCTCCCCGCCAGGAGCGTGGCCGCGCTGCGCGGGTCGCTCGAGCGCACGTTCCTCGACGCCACCGAGGGGGTCATGGGATGAGCTCCCGCATCGTCCCGATGCTGCGCTGGCTGGGCTGGGCCGCCGCGCTGGTGGTCGTCCTTGCCCTCGCAAGCGAGCGCGTGGACGCCACGGTCTCGCCCGACGCCTTCGCGCTGGGCACTGCGGCCGTGGCGGCCGCCGTGACCCTGGTAGGCATCCGCGCCCGGCCCTGGGCGCGCCGTGTCGTCGATCTCCTCGTGGCCTTCGTGGTCGTGGGCGCGTTGGGTTGGCTGCTTGTCGACGGGGGACGCGAGGGCGACGTCGCGCCCTCGGGCGCGCTCCTGGGCAGCATCGCCCCGCGCTTCGGCCTGTCGTTCCTCGACAGTCCCGATCTCCCGGCGCCCTGGCCGCTGCTGCTCGTGTTCACCGGTGTGTTCGTGCTGCGGCTGCTTGTTCCGCCCGCGGCGGGTGCGCGCGTCGGACGCCTCGTGCGGGTCGAGCTGGGCAAGCTCTTCGCAGGCCGCCTCCTGCTGGTGGCCGCGTTGGTCGTCGCCGCCGTGCCCGTGGCGTCGGGCTTGTTGCAGGAGGCACCCGCCGATGCGACGGGCTGGAGCCAGTGGGCCAGCCTGTTCGGGCGCGGCGCATGGGCCGCCGAGATCTTCGTGCTGGTCCTGGGGGCCGTGGCCCTCGCGGGCGAGATCGGGCAAGGCACCATGAAGATGGTCCTGCCGCACGCCTACGAGCGCTCCGAGTGGGTGATGGCCAAGGCACTGGTCCTGGCGCTGGCGGCCCTCCTCCTGGTGGCCGTGGCCTATGCGTCCAGCGGCATCGTGGCCTGGTCCATGCTGGGTCTTGGCGATGTGGTGAAGGACGTCCCGGCCGGCTTCGGCGGGGAGTCGAAGGTCGAGGTGTTCCAGTCCGCTGCCGTGATGCGCTCGCACCTGATCGACGTGGGCTTGGTCGGGATCGGGAGCGCGGCGTCCACGGCCTGGCTGGCCCTGGCCATCAGCGCGTTCTTCTCGGGCGTCGTGCCCGCGCTCTCGCTGGCCTTCCTGCTCTACCTGGCGCTGCGCTTCGGTGACCTCCTGCTGGGCCTCTCGCGCGACGTCACGCGCGTGTTCCCGCCCTCCTACCCCGACTGGATGCGCGACATCGCCGCCAACCTCGGCCGTGGCATGAACGACCGTTGGGACCCGGCCCTCCTGCCGGACGGTCTCTCCTTCGCCCTGGGCGTCGCCGCCCTCGCGCTCCTCATCTCCCTCCGCGCCTTCGACCGCCGCGAGCTGGGGTAGACAGGAGGCGCCCCGGTACGGAGTCGGGTGAGATTCAACCCACGGGCTGCCCGGCACAGTCGCCCGCGGGGGTGTATTGCGGCCCGAGGGTGGAATCTCACCCGACTCCGTACCCTCGTACGGTTCAGCGGGCTTCGAGCACGTGGATCGCGCCGCCGCCGCAGGCGACGACCAAGCGTGAGCCGCGAGGGTCGTAGGCCAGCGAGAACACGGCTTCGTCGAAGCGGTCGAGAAGTGCCGTCGAGGTTCCTCGCTCCACGTCCCAGAGTCGAACCGTCCAGTCGGCGCTCCCGCTGGCCAGCTGGCGACCCGAGGGGTCGAAGGCCATAGCGTAGATGGTCTGCCCGTGGCCGTCGAACACCCGTGCGCTCCCCATGCCACCGTCGCTCACCACATGCACGCGGCCATCGCCCGCACCGACGGCCACATGGCGCACGCTGACGGCGAGGGAGATCAGCGGTGCGCTCGTGATGCGCCGGTGCAGCACGATGCGGCCATCGGCCACGCGGTAGCCGCGCAGCACACCGTCCTGCGCCACGGTGAACAGGAGACGCTCGTCGTGGCTGAAGGCCGCCGACCAGATCGGCGCGCCTTGCGCCTGCACGCGTCGCAGAAGCCGCCCGTCGGCGAGCCGCGTCAGGGCGAGGGATCCGTCATCGGCTCCCGAGGCCACGACACCGCGTCGACGCGCGAGGGCGATGGCGTGCACAACGTCACCGTGGACGCGGATCACGTGGCGCGGTACGGCCGTGGCCAGCTCGTGCAAGCGGGCCAGGTGGTCCGTAGCTCCGCTCGCCACGCCGGCGTGCGCTCGACCGAGCGCCACGCACGCCACTCAGGGGTCGCGCTCCCCCTGCCGGGGCGCGCTCCAGCTGGCCCGTGCCGTCCAAGTCGCCGTGTCCCAAACGCGCAGGCGCCGGTCCGACCCGCCCGACACCAGCCAGCGTCCCGTGTCGTCGAATGCCACCGCCCGCGCCCGCGTCGCGTGGGCCTCGAGCACCCGGACCGCTTCGTAGTGCGGGGGATCGGCCGCCAGCGGTCCGGCCGTGGCCACGAGCGTCGCGGCGAGCGCGAGCAGGCATGCGGTCGACCTCATGGGTGAAGTCTGGCATGCGCCACGGGAGGGCGGAAGTCGCTATGCTGGAAAGGCCTCGCATGCGGAGGTGCCCATGACGTCGAGAAGATGCATCGTGATCGTGGCCTTGGTGGGGCTGCATGCATACGGGCCCGTGTTCGCTGACGAACCGCAGGCCTCTACGCCACTTGCACAGGCTGTCGAAGCGCTTTCGTCCGCGGATGTGAAGACACGCCAGCAGGCGGCGTACGCGCTCTGGAGCCTCGGTGATGCTGCGCAGTCGCAAGCGCTCGCCATCGCCACCGTACTCCGCGACGACGATGACTACGTTCGCGCCACGGTCACGCGGGTACTGGAGCGTTGGCGCGCCGAGACGGCGCCCGGCGTCTTGGAGCCGGCTCGTCAGCTGTTCTTGGAGGCGCTTGCCGATCGACGGGCCGACGTGCGGCTGGCCGGCGCCAAGCTGCTCTGGCGGTCAGGCCCCCTGCCTGCCTCCTTCCTCGAGCATGCGTTCCCCGCGCTGCTCGGGTGTCTGGAGGACGACGATCCGCAGCTCTTGGCCACGGCCGCCGCGCTCGTTGCGCAGCGCGGTGCCGACGGGCACGCGGCACTCTCACGACTTGTAGCGCTCTCGACGCACGAGGACCCCGAGGTGCGCACTTGGTCGCTGCAGGCCATCGGGTTGATTGCACCGCGCGAGGCGGTCCCCGCCTTGATCGCACGCCTCGGCGACGACGACGACGCCTCGCGCTTCGCGGCTGCCTCAGCACTCGCCGCCACGGGCGAGCCGTGGATGCCCGAAGTGGACGACGCGATCTTGGCCGAGGCCGAACGCGATCCACCGCGCATGACCGAGCTGCAAGTCGTCCAGACGGCCTGGGCGCACGCAAGCCCGCGCATGGTCCCGCTGCTCGAGCGCATGGCCCGCAACGCCAAAGACCCCCAGGCCCGTTCGTCGGCGGTGCATGCGCTCGCCCAGCAGGTCGACCGTGAGGCGCTCGACGTGTTGCTCGCCGCGGCGCAGGATCCCGATCCGGCGGTTCGCCAAGCGGTGCTTACGGCGCTCGCGAACCTGGGCGTCGACGCGGCGCCCGCCATGCCGCTGCTGCTCGCGGCCATCAAGGGCGAGGATGCGACCGCTCGCAGCGCGGCGTGCATCACCCTCGCGCGACTCGGGCCGGTCGCCCGCGAGGGGCTGGACGCCGTGCTCGACGCCCTCGATGCCACGCCCCCCCAAGAGACGTTCGGCGTGGTCGCCGCCGTGGCGGGGCTGGCCAACGACGGGTTCCTGACGCGCGAGCACGCTGTCCGCGTCGTGCCCCGACTCGCAGCAGTTCTCGAGCTGGCGCGTGCGACCAGCAACCCGACGCTCGCTCTCCAGCCGCTCGCTGCGTTGGGTGCCCTGCGGGAGAGGGCCTCCGCGGCTACGCGCGCCCTGGTTTCGTGCCTCGTGCCCGAGGCCGATCCCCAGCTGCGGTACTTGGCCATCAACGTCCTGCGGCTCATCGGCCCCGCCGCCGCGACGGCCGCACCTGCCCTCCGGGCATTGGCCACGGGCGAAGGCGACGAGGCCGCCGTGGCCCGCGTCGCGTTGATGCGCCTCGAAGCGCGTCCGGAAGACGTCGAGCAGGGAGCGGCGTGGTTCCGAAGCGCGCTCGACGACAGCGAGCGGCGGAGCCTGGCGCTCGGCTTCCTGTCCGCTCAGGGCGCCTCCGCAGCGGCCCTCGTGCCGCAGTTGGAGAAGCTGGCGGCCCGAGACGACCGTCACGCCATCGGGGCCTGCGTGGCGCTGATAGGCCTCGGGCATCTCGAGTCCGGGCAGGCTCTCGAGCGACTTCTTCCCGCACTCGCTGATGGCCGCGCGGCCCCCTGGACCGGATTGCTCTCCGAGCTCGGACCCGAGGCGGCGCTTGCAGCCGAGGCGTTGGCTGCCGCCGCGCCGCAGGCAACAGACGGGGGTCGTTCGGCGATCGCCCGTGCCCTTGGACGCATCGGCGTGAAGAGCGATGCGGTCCGCACGGCCCTCGCGGAGCTCCGCAACGACAGCTCCCCGTGGATCCGAACCCGCGCCGCCGTCTCCCAAGCCCGCCTCGGCTTCGACGCGCCTGGCGACTCGCCCAAGTAGGTGCGCTTGGTCAGTCGCTTGGCAGCGTGAGTGTCACCTCTGTCGTTTGATCCGCACGGACTTCGAAGGTCCCCGCGGCCTCGCGCCGCTCCCCGTGCTGTCTCTCCAGGTCGTAGCGCACGCGCCACGGACCGGGTGCCAGTTGGAAGTCGGCAGACGCGCCACCGGGCCACGCGTGCAGGAACCAGTGGTGGTCGAGGTCCGCGTCCCAGGGGCTGTCCGCGTCGCGCTTCAAGACGAGCTGGCCGCCCGAGCATGTCTCTCCGACCGCATCCACGACCCGTAGGCGGAGCGTGCCAGGCTGTTCCAACACCAGGTCACGGCGCGTGGAGACACCCGCGAGCTCGATCACGTCGAAGCTCGTTGGATGGCCCGGGGCGTCAATCCGGACCCACACCGGACGCTGGGGAAGTCCCGTGAAGCGAAAGCTGCCGTCTGCGGCGGTGGTTCGCCTCTCGTCCAGCCACCGCTCGGTCAGGAGCACTCGAGCGTCGGCGACAGGCTCCCCCCCCGACGCTCGCACGATGCCCGTGAGCTCACAGCTCGCCTGCAAGTGCAACGTGCCCATGTCGACGTCGCTTGCCGGATCCATCGCAGGCAGCTCGTGCAGGGCCAGACGGCCGTCACGATCCTCGACGCGCAGGAGGACAGGCATGGCGGGTTCGGGCATCGGGAACTCGAACCGGCCATCCTTGCTCGTGCTCCACCTGCCATTCCCGTTCGTCGCCCGCGAGTACATGCCGAAGCGAAGCTCGCTGTCCACGATTCCGGCGATGCGACCGCGCAACCGACCGTGCGGGCCCAACACGATGCGCACGGGCTCGGTCCCCGGCCGTACGTTCTCGACGTTCACGGCCGAGCGGAACCCGCCACGGGCCTCGAACAGGCCGTATCCGGCGCGAATCCAGAGTGTGCCGGCTTCATCGGGAAGCCCCTCCAAGGCAAACCTACCTTCCTCATCCGCCGCGCCCATGACGGTATCGCTCGCGCTCACGAACCAGACGGACGCACCAGGGACGGGAAGGCCATCCGGGTAGGTCAAGGATCCGCGGATCGAGCCGCCAACTGGCACCGCCAACGTGACCGAGAGATCGCCTCCGGGCGGCAGATGGACCTCGGTCTCGATGTTGGGGGAACCCGGCGGCCAGGCGCGCACGCGCCAGGTGCCTGGAGGGAGGTCGTGGAACAGTGTGGCGCCTTGCTCGTAGGGGAGCTCCTCCCGGTTCTCGATGTCGAGGCGTCCACGAGCCGAGACGAGATCGATCTGGATGCCCTCGAGTGGCTGACCACTTGCACCTTCGACGCGGACGCGCAGTGTGCCCGGCGCGCCCAGCTGAAGGTCCTCCCGGTGGGTCGCATCCTCGGGGCGAAGGGTGAAGGCGCCACTCGAGGCCAGCAACAATCGACCCCGCGACACGAGCACGACCCACGGTTCTTCGATTCCCACGCCCTCGAACACGTAGGAGCCGTCCGGCGCCGTTGGCACAGGCTCGCGCCCCATGGCCCAGACGTCGTTGCGCGTGAGGAAGTGCATCAGCGGCAGGCGGTCTTGGACGCGGGACACGATGCGCTCAGGAAAGAGCCAGACCAGGTGCCCCGGGGCAGGCTCGCCGCGCGCGGTTGCGACCCGGCCCTCCACGCGACATGGACCACCCATGTGGAGGGTCACCATCTCGGGCCACGGCGTCTCGAAGTAGGCACGCCCTGGCCTCAGCCCACCCGAGGACGCTACGAGCAGCAGGCTGGGCGCGGGCGGCAAGCCTCCGATCCGGAAGCGACCATCGGCGTCGGTCGTTGCGAGCCTGCCCACCTCGATGTCGCGTGTAGGAGCACTTGTCGGGTCGTAGGCCCGAACGATGGCTCCTGGCAGGGGGCGGCCGTCCGGTCGCTCCAGCACCTGACCGCGCACGGAGCGCCCAGGACCGAGATGCACCGAGGACGTCTCGCCGCGGCGTAGCTGCGCGCCTCCGCTCTCGTATCCCTCCGCGTGGACACGGACCTGAACGGACTCGATGAGCGTGGGGTCCACGATCTCAAGCGACCCCGTGGCGTCCGTCGTTCCCCAGCCGAGCCAGACATCGGGGCCCGAGTCGTTCCATGGGCGGCGCTGGAGGCGTTCGACGTGCGCGCCACCCAGGGGCGTGCTCTCCAAGTCCCGCACGTTGATCTTGAACGGTATGCTGGCATGGTCTACGCTGGCCGAGTTCGCGTTCGGCGTTGGATGCAGTGGTGCTTCGTGTTCGCGGTCGGCGGCCCCCTGCGCTCTGCCCACGAGTGAAGGGCCGGTGCCGACATCTGCGGCTTCCTTCGTTTGGGGGAGGTTGGTCGGCGACCCGTCGTGCCCGCTCCACCACGCCACGACGCTGCCGATCAGGCAGGCCACCGCCAGCAAACCGGACCAACCTCTCATGCCGCCAGTCTAGGACGTGCGCAGAGGGCAGGTCGAGGGGCCAGTTTCAGCGATCGGTGCCGGGCGCCTCCTGCGGGTCATCGTCCGGCGGCACGTCAACCTCGCCCATGATGGGCTTCCCCAGCATGCGCTCGGGGGGAACGGCGATCAGACCTTGGACGTGCGTGACGTCCGGGGGCGGGTCGGTCGGCTCGGGGGGCGTCGGTGCGACCGTGCGCTCGCAGGCCGAGAGCCAGAGCGTGGACAGGGCGCCGAGGAGGCTGGCGGCGAGCGAGCGCCAGCGGTGCAGCCGCCGCGCGGCCGGCGGGCCCCGGTCGTCGAGCGTGACGACCGTCCCGTTCGGGCGGCGCGTCATGCGGGTGCAGAGACGCCCCGTCGTGCTTGCCACGAGGGACTCGCCCTCCGCGCGCGTCATGGCCGACAAGTCGTGGACGTGAAGCTCGCACTGCCGGCAGAAGCGCGTGCGGTCATCGCCCTCCATGTCGGCCCAGGAGGCCGGACACGGCGCGGCGATCTTCAGGCCTTCGAGCTGGACGAGGCGGCCAGGGGCATGCATGGGCAGGCTCCGCGGGAGGTGCCCGTGAGACACGGTGGGCGAGAGCGAGTTCCGCGCCTTCGGGGGGCTCCGCCACCTGCGGACTACGGACCGATGAGGAGGTCGATCTCCAGGCGCCGATCACCGCGGGTGAGGACGACCGGAACGGTGCGCGCCTTCACGGCGCGACCTTGCGCGTACCAGAGAAGGTCGTCCTCGCGCGCGAAGCCGTCTTCGCCGTCGAAGCTGATCAGCACGTCGCCGGCTCGGATGCCCGCCTTCTTGGCGCGATCGTGCGGGGGAAAGCGGCCTACGTGCTTGACGCGCAGGGCCCCGTCCACGGTCTCCAGGCGCATGCCGCCGAGTGCCCGTTGGCGCAGCGGCCACGTCGAGACGCGCCAGCTCATGTCGTCGCTTCGCCGCCAGCCCTTCGCCAGCTTCCAGGCCAGCGTCGTCTCCACGTCGCCGCGTCGCACGATGGCTTCGAGCGTGGCACCCCGTGCGGGCGTGTGGTGCAGCATCCACTGCACATCGGCGATCGAGAGGATCGGCTGGCCCTCCAGACGTAGCAGCTCGTCGCCCACCTGGAAGCCGGCGCGAGCGGCCGGCGTGTCGGCGGCGACGCTCGCGACCGTGGCGCACGTGTCGGGATCGAGCGTCAAGCCCAGCGCGCGCGGGTTGGGGTACGGGAAGAAGAGCTCCTCGGGCAAGGGCCCGCGCTCGAGCACTTCCGCCCGCTCCGCGTCGCCGATCTGGTGGCAGTGGATGCACGAAGGTACCTGCGGGCCGTCCTTCGCCAGGGTCGGCCCGTAGCGGTCCTTCAACGTGGGGTAGCGCTCCGGTGTGGACACGCGCGGCTTGGGCCCACGCTTGGCCGCCAGGGCTTCGCGATCGCGGGGCCACGCCGCGTGCATCTCCAGCGCCTTCTCGAGGGCCGCGGCCAAGCCTTGGACCGACGTGGCGTCCCCCTCGTCCTGGGCCGCACTGCGCGTCCCGTAGCGACCGTAGATGGTGCCGTCGGCACGCAGCAGGAACACGGCGGAAGACTGGTCGGTGTCGAACTGGAACGTGGAGAGATCCAAACCGTTCGTGCGGATCAAGCGCACGCGCACGAACTGCTCCAGCAGCGGCTTCACATGGGGGTCGGTCTCGACGAGCTCCTCGTCGAGCCTCACGCACTGCTCGCACGGGATGCAGCGGAGTGCCACGACCAGCGGCTTGTCGGTTCGTTGGGCCTCCTTGCGCGCCGCCTCGTAGTCGTCGTAGATCCAGAAGCCCGCCGCCGTCACGCGAGCGCGGTCGTCCTTCAGCTTCTCCTCGCGGTTCTTGCCGTCGGCACGCGCCGCGACGTGGAGCGCAGCGATCACGGACAGTCCCAGGAGCAGCGGTGCGGCCAACCGGCGTAGGGGCATGGGCCCTCCCGCGAAGAGCCTAGGAGTCTGCGCCACAGATCGCGTACACGGCGCCACCCCCGTCCTGCGGCGCGGATTCCTGGATTCCAGCTTCGGCGAAGCACGTGAATCGGCTTGAACGCCCCTTCGCTCGGTCGGCGCGGGC
>JBFWRP010000003.1:0-220048 GCA_050248855.1 Planctomycetota bacterium
CTAGGTGGCCTGGCCCTTGCGTGCGCGTTGGCCGCGTTGGGCTTGATCGTCTGGCTGATCGCGTCGGGCGAGTGGCAGCGCGGCACTGTCGTGGGAGCGCTGGGTGTCGTGCCCGCGTTCTTCGGCGCGGCCGCCGCGCTGTGGCGTGCGTCACGGCACGGAGCCGAGATGGCGACCTTGCGACCGGGAGGAGACCCGGTCGCCCACTGGTCCTCGGTACTCGTCGAGCACGGCCAGTGGTGGATCCGCTCGCGCGCTGCGCGGGAGCTGGGCGCACTCGCCGCAACCGAAGCCAGGGCGCGCGAGGCCCTGGAGACGGCGCGCCGGCACGAGTCCAACCGACGGGTTCGGGCGGCGATCGCGCGCCGCCTGCAGGCCTTGCCCGTCTCGACGGGTAGCTGACCGCCGGCTCGCCGGATCTTCGCGCGGCCTCGGCGTAGGATGCCGCCATGGACGAACGCGAATTCGACGCCAGGCTTTTCGATCTCTACGACGAGTACTGCCACGGCAGCATGAAGCGTCGTGAGTTCCTGGCGAGCGCAGCGGCGCTGGCCGCCATCGCCGGGCTGCCGGGCTGCGGCGAGAAGGCCAAGGAGCTGCTGCCGGACTACGCCAAGACGGTGACCGTGTCGTTCACCGATCCGCGCATCAAGGCGAAGTTCGTGGAGTACGAGTCGCCGGGCGGCAACGGCAGGATGCGTGGCTACCTCGTGACGCCCGTGGAGCCCGGCCCGTGTGGGGCCGTGTTGGTCGTTCACGAGAACCGGGGCTTGAACCCCTACGTGCAAGATGTGGCGCGCCGCGTCGCCGTCGACGGATTCATCGCGTTCGCGCCGGATGCCCTGGCGCCGCTCGGCGGCTACCCGGGCAACGACGACGACGGCAAGGAGCTCCAGCGCCAGCTCGACCGCGCCAAGATCCACGTGGACATGCTGAACGGCGCCAGGCTGGTCAAGAGCCACGAGCGCTGCAATGGCAAGCTGGGCGTAACGGGGTTCTGCTTCGGCGGCGGAGTCTCCAACTACCTGGCCGTGGAGATGGGGGACCAGCTCCAAGCGGCCGCGCCGTTCTATGGGGCGCCTGCCGACCTCCAGCGCGTCGGCGAGATCCGCGCCAAGCTGATCGTCCACTACGCGGAGACCGATCCCCGCGTCAACGAGCACAAGGAGGCCTACGAGGCCGCGCTCGAGGCCGCGGGCGTCGACCACACCATGTACGTCTATCCCGGCACGCAGCACGGCTTCCACAACAACAGCACGCCGCGCTACGACCACGCCGCGGCGACGCTGGCTTGGCAGCGCACGATCGACTTGTTCAAGGGGACGCTGGCCTGAAGTTGGATGTCCTGGCTACTCGCGCTCGTACGCGACCGTCGTCGTCTCGCCCGACCGGATCTCCACGACGCCCAGGTCCTTGACCTTGCCGAGCTCGTGGACCCGAACGCGCCATGCGCCGGGCTCCAGGGCGCAGAGGAGGGCGTGGGCTGGCGGCAGCGAGGAGTCCGGGCGCGCCGGACCGAAGTGAAGGGGAGTCTTGATGGGAGCATGCCTCTGGACTCCGTCCCGCACCGCACGGACTTCGGGCGGCCGCCAAGCGGACGTGGCCACGGCCGACGTCACGCGCAGGGCCCCGAGACGGCGTAGCACGAGATCACCGATGTCCAACTTGCCAGGAACGACCTCGACCACCCTCTCGATGACCAGGTCGTCGTGGGTCACGTACAGTCCATGGAACCGCAGGACCAGTGTGCCGACGCGGAGGCCGGTCAGCTCGAAGCGCCCGTCTCGGTCCGAGAACACTTGCCCGTCGCCCCCCGCGATGTGGACATCGGCCATGGGCTGCCCGGCTTCGTCCACCAAGCGCCCGTAAATGCGGTGTCCGAGCGGGAACTTGACGTGAAGGACGGTTGGCTCCGGCCCGGGGCGGAGCTCGACCCCCAGTAGATCAACGCTGGGGACGTCCTCGCCGTGCACGCGCACATCGACGGTGGGCGGGGGGCGGGCCGGCACGAGAAACACGTGCGGATCTCCGACGCGATCGAGCGGCCAGTACTCGTCGTAGCCGTCCAGGGCCCGGATCGTCACGGAGACTTCCTCGGGCCGATGGGGTCCGTCGAGAACGATCTGGATGCGCGGTAGCCTTCGTTGCGCCTCCGCCTCGGTCCCGACGACCCAGACGACCTCGTCCTCAGAGGGGCCGAATACCACAGGGCCATCGAGGATACCGAGGTCGTCCACACGCAGGCTGTAGGCGGCGTCGGCGCGGAGTCCGAGGACCTGGAACCGTCCCTCGGTGTCAGTCTGGATCGACACCTCCGTCCAGTACTCGTCCTCATCGCTCTCAGGGAGGCGCTCGGCGATGGCCACCGAGAGCTGCGCGGCAGCGCCGTTCCCTGTCACGACGCGACCTCGAAGAAGCCCGGCAGGCCACGCCAGCGTCTCCATGTGCGGGCCGGGGCCCCTGACATCCAGTGTCCGCACCATGCCTACCCACCCGGGGCGGTGCGCGTGGACGTTGACGCGACCCCGTGGCACCTGGAACGTCACCTCTCCTGCTCGATTCGTGTCGGCCTGACCGCCCGTGTCGCCTTCCCCGTCCCAAGCGACCTCGACATCACGGAGCCCTTCGCCGTCCGGACCTGCGACCTGCACGACGAGAGGCACCCGATCGACCCCCATGGCCTCGACGGCCGCAGGGCGGAAGTCGATCCGCGCGCTCGCCGGAGGTGGCGTCGGCACGACCACGGCGATCGTGCCCAGGTCCATGCCCTCGGCCGAGATGCCCCTGATCTGCACCGGGCCGCTCGGCGCACGGAGGAAGGTGAAGCTTCCGTCCCTGCCGACGGACGTCTCGAAGCGCTCCAACCAGTAGGCTGCTGCCAGCAGCTCCCGGCTTGGCGTCGGCGAGAGGGTCAAGCGGCCAGCGTCGAGCCTTTCGCCACTCGTGGTGTAGGCCGTGCCCGTGACTTGCACGACGGGTGGGAAGTTCACGTCGCGCTCGATGACCTCGCCCGGTCGAGGCCGAGGTGCCACGACGCGCACGGATCCATGCACGTCGTGCGTGACCTTCACCCACACCAAGTTGAAGGAGAACTCGGGGTCGTGCTGCGTGACGTGCTCGAGGCGATAGCGCCCCGCCGCGTTCGTCCGTGTCGCGCCGAAGCTCGAGTCGTGGTCCTCGAAGGCGATCGATGCGCCGTCAACGACCTGTCCTCCGGCATCCCGCACGATGCCCACGATCGTCCCCCCCCGTTCGAGCTCGGCCGTGACACCCAGTCGTGGCGCGACGGCCGGGTACACGTCCGAGGCGTACGGCGCGTGCTGCGCCGATGTGACGACCACGGTCACGCGCCCCGGCGCGATGCGCAAGCGCGCCACGCCGTCCTCGGCGGTGACGCCCTCGTCCAGCGGCCACGAGACGCGTGGAGCCTCGAGTCGGACGGCCGCGTCGGCCACGGGCTGATGACTTGTGGCGTCGCGCACCAGCACGTCCACCTCGACAATCGGTTCCAGAACCAGTGTGTGCATGCCCTCGCCGAACACGACAGACGAGCGAGCAGGCAGGGCGTGCGTGGGCGTGCGGATCCTGAGCGTGGGGCTGGAACTCGTGCCGAAGAGCAGGCGGAACCGGCCTTGCGCGTCGGTTCGCACAGCTGGGGCCCACGCGGTACCCGCCCAGATCTCCACGAGCGCATCGGCAACGACGACGCCCTCGCTCGTGAGCACCCGCGCCGACACGAAGCGATCTGCATCCGACTCGGCGTTGCGGGTCACCGCCTTGGCAGCTACGTCCGGCTCTCCTTCTCCAAGGACCAGCGTGCCCTGCAGGCCAGGGGAACGGCGTACCTCTGACGCGCCCTCGTCGTGCTGCGCAGAGGAGTCCGTGAGCTGCATGCGTCCGCCCGCGGAGGGTGCGTCGCGCTCACGCTCGTCACGCGTGAACCACCAGAGCGGCGCACCCACCAGGACCAAGGCCAGCACGAGCAACCTGACGCGCTTCATCACGCCCCTCCGCCCACGACTGTAGGACGGCAGGTAGGGCGACGTCGACGGGGTCGCGCCGTCCGCGGCTGGGGATGTGCTCGCGCTGCCTACCCCGGCGCGTCCTCGCAGCCGCAGAGGAAGGCCTGGTCGCGGCAGGCGGGGCAGCGCTCCATGTCGCAGCCGGGCACGTGGTACTGGCCCTTGCGGGCCACGCAGTCGTGGCAGGGGATGTGGGCGCTCCCCCAGCCGCGGCCTTCCTTGCCGTAGGGGATGCGCTGCATCACGACGCCGCGGATGGTGACGGTGGTCTTGAGCTGGGCCTGCTCGACCTTCTCGGGCCAACCCTTGGCGACGCGCTTGCCGTTGTAGATGGTGAAGTCGTCCGTCATGGCCACGGCCTCCCGGAAAGGTTTCCCAGGAGGCTTCGCCACGGGGCGTGCAGCGGTCACACGGCGAGCGACCTACTCGAAGGGCACGTGCAGCTGGGCTGCGCGGACGAGGGCCCTGGTGCCGAGCGCACCGTCCGTCGTGCCCGCCAGGAGGCGGAAGAGGCTGAAGGGCAGCTTGAAGGAGTGGCCGAAGAACCACGTTCCCTTCTGCGGGGTCCGCGGCGCATCGCTCTCCCAGTATCCGGGCTGGAGCCAGGCGATGGGCTCGCCCTCGGGCTCCTCGAGGTCGTCGGGGCCGACGGGCCGGTTGAGGAACTGCTGGTGTGCGGGGTGACCGAGGCGTGCAACCTGGTCGTACCCCATCTCGTGCAACGTCACGAGTGCCTCGCCGTGGGTCACCCAGTGCACGACCACGCCTGCCCCCTCGGAGCGGATGTGGCGCCACGGGCGCAGCAGGGCAGCGAGGGTGACCTGGCGGATCGCGTCCGCGTTCGCGTAGGGCGCCAGTGGATGCTCGCGATGGAAGTCGGATACGGGCTCGACGGGCAGCATCGTGACGAAGCCCTCGAGCAGCTTGACCAGCCCGTCGAGGATGCGGGGTGTCGCGTACTCCGGCAGCTGGCGCAAGGCCCTCAGCGCCAGCGCCGTGTGGATGGCATCGTGCCCGCCGCTTCGCAGCTCGTGGACGTGCTCGGCGAGCTTCTCGAGCAGCAGCTCGGGGTGGGCCGTGCCGGAGCCCGGCGCAGGCGGCGGGAACTCGGAGCGGCGCGAGGCGATGAAAGCCTCGACCTGCTTGCGGAGCGCCGCCGTCGTGCGCTCGTCCAGCGCGTGCTCCCGCTGGAAGCACCACGCGGCGATCACGGCAGCGCCGTGGTGGCCACGGGCCCAGCCGCGGTGGTGGGCGTGGGCCAGTGCCGCAAGCCCTTGCGCCAGGAGATCATCGCCGAGTGAAGGCGCGTCGCCGTCCGGCGCGCCCCATGCCCGCGTGACGCCCTCCATCGACGCCAACGCCGGCACGACGATCCCGGCGGCCGCGGCCCAGCGAAGGAACCGGCGCCTGGAGAGGTCGCTCGCCATGGGGGCCATGGTACGTGCTGTGCGTCGCTACGCAGGGAGCGGGATCTTCGAAGCGTTCGCTGCCAGCCATGCGTCGAAGGTCTGGAGGCCCGGGTGGAGGCGGCGTGCGATGGCCGGGTCGCGCGGACGGCAGAACGCCTCCGGGAAGTCGTGCTTGAACTGGAACATGTTGCCGAGGTCGTCCGCGCCGGGGAACCCGAGGCCGCGGTACACGTCGAAGGGCACGGCCTCGTAGACCACGTCCTTCTTCAGCGCCTTGCCCAGCTGGGCGGCCATCTCGTGCCCCGTGAGGTGCTCGCCGGCCACGCCGAGCGTCTTGCCGATGTGGGCGTCCCCCGCGCGGAAGATGCCGTACGCGCAGGCGCCGATGTCCTCCACGGCGATGCCCGGCAGCTTGGCCTCGCCCATGGGCAGGCGGAAGGCGTAGCGCCCATCCCCCAGCGGCTGCGGGCCCATCCCGAAGTGGATCAGGTTGTCCCAGTAGAAGGACGTGGCGAGGTTGGTGGTGGGGACGCGGGCGGCGAACACGGCATCGGCTTCGCCCTTGGCGTCGAAGTGGGGGACCTTGTACTTCCCCATGAGCGTGGGCATGCGGTCGTCGGAGAGCGGCACGTGCTTGCGCGTGTCCTCGAGCGTGGACCAGATGACGTGCTTCACGCCGGCGGCCTGGGCGGCATCGGCCAAGGCCGTGGCCTGCGCCAGCTCCTTCTCCGGGGAGAAGTGCTCCCAGAAGTTCGTGACGCAGAACGCGCCGTGGGCGCCCGCGAAGGCGCGCTCGAGGCTCGCGCGGTCGTCGAGGTCCGCGGCCACGACTTCGGCGCCCTGCGCAGCGAGGGCCCGGCCCTTGTCGCTGTCGGGGTTGCGCGTGATCGCGCGCACGGCAAAGGGGCCGTCGCGATCGGCCAAGGCGGCGCGGACGAGCCCGCCTCCATGGGCGCCGGTGGCGCCGATCACGGCCAAGATCTTGCGGTCGGACATCGTTGGGCTCCTTCGCGCACGCGGCGAGGGGCGGGCGCGGCATCACGGTAGGTGACGGCGCGCGGGGCTACCCTTTGTGGGTGGACCTCGTCTTCCATCTGACCACCGAGCAGGCATGGGCCGAGGCCCGGTCCCAGGGAACCTACGCGCCGGCGAGCCTCGCCAGCGAGGGCTTCATCCACGCTTCATGGCGTGACCAGGTCCTCGCCGTGGCCAACTGCTTCCTCCGCGGCCAAGCCGACCTCGTCGTCCTGCACATCGACCCGTCGCGGCTGCGTGTTCCCCTTCGCGTCGAGGCCGCGACCCCCGGCGGCGAGGCCTACCCGCACATCTACGGCTCGTTCGACCCGGCTGCGGTCGTCGGTGTATCGCCACTGGTCTTGCAAGCGGACGGCAAGTTCGCGTGGGGGGCGTGACGGCGAGCGGCTCGCGCGACGACTAGACTTGGCGCCGCGGTGGCCGTGAGCCAGCCCTGGCGGCCCCCGCGGGGGAGCGTGAGCGTGCGCTTGATCCATGTGCTCGTCGTGGGTGTTGCGGTCGCCCTGCTGTTCGCACCTACCCTCCTTGCCGATGACGGGCAGGATGCCGCAGGCAGCGCTGATGTGCGGGGCGTGGTCGTCGACGGGGATGCTCGCCCGGTGGCCGACGTGGAAGTCCTCATCGAGTGCGTACCGCCGTACGTGCCTCCACGGATCCCCTCCCGCATGTCCGTGATGGAGCAGTCCACACCTCGCCCGGTGATCGGGCGGGGACGCACGGATGAGGAGGGTCGCTTCCAAGCGACCGTCGGCACGACGGACTGCTTGGTACTTCGCGTGGAGGGTCCGGACTGGGTGGGGCAGGGCACACGGCGGCCGCGCGACTCGAGCGACGTGTCGATCACGGTGTACCCGGCTCGGCGTCTGGACGTCGAAGTTCGTGGTGCTTCGGACGAGCCCATGCAGGCGTCCTTCAGCGAATGGTCCGTGGGACCTGCGGGGACGTCGCCCTTCGGCTCTGTCTTCGCTTCCCCTCGGCTCACGGACGAGCATGGGCGTCTCTCGGTCTTCGTACCGCGCGCGGAGCGGGCACACGTGTCGGTCTTGGTGCCGCATGCGTTGCTGGCGACGTCCGAGGTCGACCTGCCGCCTGAAGGCACCCTCCTGGTGTTGCGCCCCCTCGCCGGGCCTGGCTTGGTGCGCGCGCGGGTCGTGGGACATCGCCGGGAGGCCGTTGCCGGTGCGACCGTCATGCTCGTGGTCTCGCCCTGGCCGCCCGATGCGGAGTCCAGCGGACTGCCTTCCTGGCTCTACGGTCAGGGGCTCGTTCGAGCGGCCACGACGGACGAGGACGGGTGGGCCACGCTCGACGGCCTGCCCCGAGGCACGGTCGCGACCGTGCATGCCTTCGCGCGCGGGCACCCGCCGGGTTCCGTCCAAGCCCGCGTGCCGCTTCTGGACGACGAGCCCTTCGAGCTCGAAGTCGCCCTGCCACAGGGGCACGACATCGCGGGCCACGTGCGAACGCTGGAGGGTAAGCCGGTCGCCGGCGTTGACGTGCTCGCGGGCACGGATCCGAGCTCGGGACTCGGCTCCACGACGACGGACGCCGACGGCGCGTTTCGCATCCCGGCGCTGGCCGCGGGCGGGTATCGACTACGTGTCACGCATCCCGGCAGCCACGCGGTCCTCGAGGAGGCCGTGCAGCCGGAGCACCCCATGGGCCAGCCTGCCGCCGGGCAGTCACCCGCTGTGCCCTTCTTCCATGTCGAGGTACCTGCCCGGGGCGCCGAGAGCCTGGAGATCACCCTGCGCCCTGCGGCGGAGCTTCGGGTGCACGTGACCGACACCGACGGGAAGCCCGTGCACGTCGAGCGCGCCGGTCTCAGTGGACGGCCCCAGCGACCCGGCGGGCCCTTCGTGTTGCTGGGCCAGAGTCCGCGCGACGGTGTCCCGTGGTACGAGCCGGACATCACCCCGGGACTCGTGGTGTTCAAGGGCTTGCCCGAGCAGTGGACGTTCAGTGGGAGTGTCTCCGTGGCTGGACACTCGGAAGAGCTCATTCATGCGGTCGAACTCGGGCGTGGGACCACCTCCGTCGACGTTCATCTCACGGTGTCACCGCGGCAGGCCGTGACCGGTCGCGTCGTCGATGCCTCGGGACGCGCCCTGGCGGGGATCGCCGTGGGAGCCGACTACGGGGGGACGGCCACCAGCGATGCCGACGGCCGCTTCCGTATCGAAATGCAGGGCAAGCACGTGAAGCGCGTGTTCGTGATGGCGGACGTGCATCGCGAGCGGGCCGCGCACATCGACTTGGAGCGAGACGTCGCGCCTGAGGTCGAGCTTGTCGTCGCCGAGCCGCTCCGTCCGCTATCCGTCGTGGTGCGCCGCGCGGACGGAACTCCCGCGTCCGATCTCGAGGTCCGCTGGTGGGTGCAGGTGCCTGCAGGGTCCAGCTGGGACAGCACGAGGACGGATGCACGGGGCGAAGCGAGGTTTCCCCACGTACCCGCCAAGGTCGATACGCTCTTCGTCGCCAACGCCCAGTACCAAGTTCCACCGGGCGACCTGCCTGACGTGTTGGTCGTACCGCCCGAGGTCATCGAGACTGCACTTCGCGTGCCCGATCACAAAGCCTCGCTCGTGGCGTTCGGGCGTGTCCGCTTGCCGGATGGGCGCCCCCTCCCGCGTGGCTGGGTCCAGCTGGTCGGTGGACGTACTCGGACGGACCGTGCGCCGGTCGTGAGTGGCCGCTTCGCGCTGTGGGCGTGGGGTGTGGTGCCCTTCATCGACGCTCGCTTGAGGGTCACGGAGGCCACGGACATCGAGGGCCAGCCGCTGAACGTCGTGACCGAGGACCATGACCTGCACATGGATCGCCGCTGGCGTCCGGTCGAGGTCCAGCTCCGCGCGGGGCGCACCGTTCGTGGGCTCGTGCTGGACGAAGCGGGCCGCCTGCTGCCTGGGGTCGAGGTGCGGGTCCAGCCGATCGAGAACGAGGCCCCGGCCGTGCATGTGCGCGGGGACGATCCGCGCCCGCCCCCGACACCGCGGGCCGCGTATGGCAGCGCCGTGGACACCACCGACGAGGAGGGTCGCTTCGAGGTGGTGGGCCTGCGTCCCGAGTGGGACTACGAACTGTCCATCGCAGCGCCGCGTGGCTTCGCCTCTCCACCCAAACGGCGCCTCACGACGAGCCTGGGCCGCGCGGGGACCGAAGTGGTCGTGGAGGATCTGCGTATCACGTTGCTGCGCTGGCGACCGTTGCGCGGCCGCGTCGTGGACGACGCGGGCGATCCCGTGGTGGGTGCAACCGTCCGGCTCGCCTCCCCCCGAGGCGAGCCGGTGATGCCCAACGAGAGCCAAGCCACCCGGACCACGCGCGAGGACGGCAGCTTCGAGTTCGCGTCCGTTGCCTCCGACAAGCAGCTTCGCATCTCTGTGCTCGAGGCACGTAGCGGCAGCGAGGGAACGTTCCCCTCCGATGTCGACTGGGTGCGCCTGCCTGACGCACCGGTGACGCTGGTCGTGGAGCGGCACCAGACCCTCGCGCTCCGCGTCGTGGACGAATCGGGTGAACCGCTCCATCGGGCCACGGTCACGGTGTCGGGCTGGTTCCTGGATCAGCCGCTGGGCCAGGATCTCCGCGGGCAGACGGGGGACGACGGCCGCGTAGCCTTGCGTCCCCTCCGCCGAGGCGCCTACAGCGTCTCGATCCAGCTTCCGCAGCGCGTCATGTGGTCACGCACGCCGCTGCCCACGGTGCTGCGCGTGGACCTGCCGCACGAGTCCTTGGACGTGGTCGTGCACGTCCCTCCCCCCGACGTGATTCGCGTGGAGGGGGCGCCCGGTGCCGGGGCCCTGCAGTCCGCGACGTTGCACGTGCTGGACCCCGGGCAGGCCACCGCCTCGGCCACGCACTCGTTGCGCCTCTCCGCCAACCGCATGTCCGCAGCAGCCGCGGTGGGACCGGACAACGGCGCGCTCCTCGTGCGGTTTGCGACGGGTGCCGTGGCCTGGCTGCCGGCGGCAGGGGCGCGCGAGGCTCCGTGGGTTGCCGTACCCGAAGAAGGGCACCACGTGGAGGTCGAAGTCGAGGGCGCCGACGTGAACCTGCTCGCCCGGGTCCGCTCGGGCTTGCACGTCGAGCTCGTGCGGGGCGGCTTCGTGCAGCGGTTGGCCCTCGACGGCAACACCAGCCGCCTGCCGGCGCTGCCCGCGGGGACCTACGAGGTCAGGCTGGTCGGGGACCTGCAGCGCATGCGCGGCACCTGGGAGGTCCCCTCCGAGGTCACGCTGCCCAGCGACCCCATCGTGGTGCGTTACCTGCCGCCGTAGTCCGTGGTGTTCGGGGCTACCGGCTCGAGCACGAGGCGTACGTCGGAGCGGAACAGCTCGTTGCCGTCCTTGCCCAGCTCGAGGCGCCTGCGGCGGCGGCGCGAGCGGTCGCCGTCGAGCTCGTCGAGCGACAGCGTTGCAGCGCGGTAGCCATCGCGCTCCACCGACAGCGTCCTGGATCCGCGCCTCCCCCTCTCCGCCACGGCGATCCCCAAGAGCGTGTACGTCGTGCGGGATGAGCGGGCTGCGCCCCACGGCTGCTCGATGACGAGCTGCCCATCCGCATTCGTCAGCGGCGCGTCGGCCAGTACGTACATTCCCAGGCCCAAGTCGCTCGGTGTTGCAGGTGGCACACCGTCGCGCCCCGCCTCGAGCAGGCGGACCCGCGCACCCGCTACGGGTTGACCGACCGCATCAACGACGGTCAGTACGTAGCGCGACGCCTCCAGCATGTAGTCGCCATGCCGTGTCCCGGGCAGGAGAAGCATGAACATCGCGAACCCGGCGAGCGCGCCACCAGGGAGCAAGGGCCACCAGCGTGAAGCGAGCCCCGGCGATGGCGAGGGCGCCGATGTCTGGACGCGTCCGGCCAGTGCAGCCAACCAGCTCGCCATGGTCGACGAGGCCAGGTAGACGAGGGGATACAGGATCCACCAACCGGGGTGGATGCCATCGCTCCGGGAGACCTGCAGGTACTCCGCCGCGAGCAGTGCCGCTGTAACGAGGGGGCCGACGTCGAGGAACCCGCGACGCAGGGCACGAGGGCGGGAGGCGGTCGAATCGGG
The DNA here is from genome assembly GCA_050248855.1 of Planctomycetota bacterium. GTDB lineage: Bacteria > Planctomycetota > PLA2 > PLA2 > JAEUHO01 > JACKGW01. Next base: position 11,532 of record JBFWRP010000003.1, read on the forward strand.
CGTGACGGGTACGGCTTCCACGACGGCTGCCGCATGCTCGCACCCGAACAGCCGGCGGGATACCGCCGCCCCCCCTGGGGGCGCCCGCCGGACCTCGGGGGCAACCGCCCGGCGGCATGCCGCCGCCCCGCCGCGGGCCTTTCGCCACTGGCGGCGGAACACCGCCGCCCCCCCTGGGGGTGCCTGCCGGACGTCGCCGGTACCGGCCCGGCGGCATGCCGCCGCCATGCCGTGGGCTTCTCGACTCGGGCGGCGGGATACCGCCGCCCCGCTAGGGGTGCCCGCCGGACCTCGTCGGTACCCGCCCGGCGGCATGCCGCCGCCCCGCCGTGGGCCTTTCGACCCTGGCGGCGGGATACCGCCGCCTGCCGGTGGCCCTCCCTCCCGAGCGGCGAGCGGTCGCAGCTCCTAGCGGGGCGCCTCGAAGGTCTGGTCGACGTCGTCTGTTCCTACCCGCACGGTCTCTTCCCACGTGCCGGTCCAGCCATCGTTCAGCGACAGCCGGTAGGTGCCGGGCGCGAGGAAGCCCACCCAGTGCGGGGCCTCGGGGTTGGTGGCCGCCATGCGCTGCCCCCCCTCGTCGTAGACCTCGACGCGGGCCCAACGCTCGTCGCGCCCCTCGGGGGGCTTGGCGCGGAGCGTCACGCGGGTGTGCACGCGAACGTCGTCCAGGATCACGTCCGCCTGTCCGGGCAGCACATCCACCTCCGCTGGGTGGGGCGCATCCAAGCGGCCAAGGCGCAGACCGTGTTCGGTGCGTGCCTGCTCGACGAAGATCCGCACGCGACCCAGCGGGAGGTTCTCGAACACCGCAGCCCGCTCGGGCACAAGCCCGCGTGCCTCGCGACGCGGCATGCGAAGACCCGTCTCCAGATGCTCGGCGAAGATCGGGTCACCGGTCGCGAGCTCGAGCACGTTGCCGGCCGGACCCTTGAGCACGGCGCGGACCGAGCCGCCAGCGGCAAGATCGACGCGCACGCGCTGCGTCGGACTGGCCTGCGTCAGCTCGACTCGATGTGTCCACTGCGCTGCGCCCTGCGCCACGACGGACAGCTCGACGGCGCCGAAGGGAAGGTCGAGGAACGTGACGCGACCGTTGTCGTCGACCGCCAAGCTTGCCAACCCCTCGGCAGCCAACCCGATGACGCGCGCGAAGGCACGTGCCTCGGCCAACGCGGTGCCGTGGGGTGCGTGGACCTCCAGCTCGATGGCGGTGGGTGGCACTTCGAGGTTGCGCTCGACGACCGCCGGATCCCCATCCACATCGAGCTCGCCGCCTGCGAGCCACGGCCCGCGACCGCCGGGCTGCCACCACGTGTGGCCGCGGCCGGCGAGCTGCGCATCGGCGGGCGCACCGGCGACCTGCAGCCGGTAGGCTCCGCGGCGGAGCAGGAGCTGGTAGCGTCCGGCCTCGTCCGTGTTGGCGAGCGCCCAGACGACCGTGCCTTCGCTGTCGCGGCCGCGCGCCACGACGGCCCGTCCAGGAACGGCCGCGCCTGCTCGACGCACGGTGCCATGCACGTACGTCGTGCTGGAGGGACTCTCGAGCACGACGGACGCTTCTGAGTCCTCACCAAGCAACGCGTCTTCGCGGAGGGTTGCCTCCACAAGCTGGGCTTGGCATGTGACGGGCCCTGCTGGCAGCCCCACGAAGCGGACCCGGCCCTGCGCATCGGTCGGGCCGGACAGCAGCACGCCACGCGCTTGGATGCTCGTGTCCAGCAGACCTACGACGACGTTGGGTAGCGGCGTGCCGTCGCGCATGCGCACGCGAACGGTCAAGGCGCAGCCCGCGCCCCGGGACGAGCCGGGGTAGCGGACGACGCTACGTTCCTCCGTCGGTTCGGTCGCCGGCTCGGGGAGAGGAGGCCCACGCAGCGCCGGCCGCCCTGTCAGGGGTGCGTCGCTCCCGCTCGCGTCCTGGGCCGAGCCCACCGACGGCGCCACGGCGCGCGGCGTCACCGCTCCATCGTCCCCCCCGAGCCACGCGAGCAGCGCCAGCGCGCCGAGCAGCAGGACGAGCAGCAGGAGGGGGGCTCGCCTCACCGCGAGATCGTACGGAAGGCTCGCGGCCGGTGCGTGGCGACGGGCCGTGCGCCCCCTCCATGAGGCCTGACGCCCCCCAAGGAAGACTCGAGGTGCCCGCGCGCCGGCCCCGGCCCCCCGGAGGTCTAGACTCGGCGGCTTGGAGGTGCCCCATGTTCGACACGCTGCGCGCCACGTTGGCCGAGGGAATCGGCAGAGACGTGCTCGACACGGTCCAGCAGGCGTGCGAGGCGCAGGGGGGCACCTACCGGGTGCAGCATGCCGTCCCCACCGACGACGGCTTCGTGCTGACCATGTGGGACTCGAAGCGGTTGCAAGCCGTGCAAAGGGGCGATGTCGTGCATGGCGGCTTCGCCATCGCTCACGAGCGGGGCGGCGAGACGTGGGGTGAGCTGCGTCCCATGCGCTTGGTCTGCCTGAACGGCGCGACGCGGATCTGCACCGAATCCTCGGCCATGAGGTTCGCATCCCAGTCGCCGCCAGGGACATGGCAGACCGACGTCACGGAGCTCGTCCGCACCGCGAGTGACCAGAGGCGGCTTGATTCCCAGGCTGCGGTAATGAGGAGCGCCATCGACGTGGCGCTCTGGCAGCAGACCCGGCCGGAGGACCGCCTTCGTTCAGAAGAGCTGACTCGCGTGCGGCATGCGCGGCTGCTGGGTGCTCTCCCACGGGAGGTTCTCACGCACTTGCTGACTCCCGGGCCGAACGCGCGGGAGCTTCCCGAGGGCGCTCGCAGGCTCGTGGAAGCGCAGCGCGAGCGCGCCGCCGCGTCGCGCGCGGCGCGCATGGCTTCCGAGGCGGCTGCACTTCGGTACCGCCCGGAGGCGGACGCCCCTGCCTCTGCCGCCACCGCTCCGGGCAGCGCCGCGCGGCCCGAGCCTCGGCGCTCCACGTCCCCTGAGGCGGAAGCGTACGTGTGGCCGAAGTACGTCCTGAAGCGCGCGCCGCATTCCGCCGTGGACCAGCTCCTTGCGCAGCGCCTGCTGCGTCCCGCCGAGCACGAGGCCGTGCGCTTCGAGTACGAGCGCGCCGGCGAGCGCACGGCGTACGGGCTGGGCAACGCGATCACGTGGACCGCACATGCTGCTTGGCGGCGAGGCGATGCTCACCGGGCCCTCGAGCTCGAGCGTCTCGGTGGCGAGGTGATGGCCCTGCGCCACATATCGAGCTGGATCGAGCGGCGGTCCGTGCCGCGCGAGCCCGTGTCGCGTGGCCCCGCGGCGCCGTCAGTCCGCGACCAGGCAGTCCGCGACCAGGCAGTGCGGACCTCCTAGCGAACATGAGGCGTGCCGCTCCTGCGGCACGCGCTACGTCACGGCTTGTCCGTGATCCACTCGCGTAGCTCGTGGGCGCCCGGCTCGCGGCCGACGAGGTGGCTGCCGGTGGAGCGCTTCGTGCCGTGAATGCTGCGGTCGGCGTAGCTCCACTCGCTCGTGATGATCTGCGAGTCGGTGTCGTACTGGTTGCGCACGAACAGCGTCACAGCCATGCGCGGGATCACGTAGACCCGGACGTGGGCGATCCACGTGGCCGATGCGTCCACGAGGTAACCGCCTCGTCCGCCTCCACTTGCATGGCGCCTCTCATGGTCGACATGGATCACGTTGGGAGGAGCGCCGGGCTCCGACGTGACGTGCGGATCGGCGCGTGCTGCAGGCGGCCTCCGGGCGGGGATCGCATTACCTGGGGGATCGGATGCCCAGACGGCTTGGACGCCGTCGAAGCCGGCCCGGTCCAGGGCACCGGCTTGGCGATCGGCCAAGTCGAGCAGCACGCGGACCGCTCCCCCACGGTGAGGGTCCAGCGGAACTTGGCTGACATCGTGGCGGCGGCGCATCACTTCGAGCCAATCCGTGGTGTCGCCGCTGATCGCACCCTCCGCCAGGGTATCGGCCGGGTACGTGTCCAGGAGACGCGCCGCCGGCAGCGTGAGCTGTGCAGCCTCGAGCACGCCTGCCCGTCGCGCGTATGTCGCCTCGGCTGCCGGATGACCGCCCGACGACGGTTCGACGGAGGACAGCAGCGCGTAGCCCAGCACGCCGAGCGCCAGGGCGCCTGGCAGGAGCAGCCGGACGTTGACGCCACCCCGTTCGTTCATGTCGCACCTCCTCGTCGGCCCGCCAGCGTACCCAGCGGGCCGAGGCCGCGACGGAACTCGGTATCGCGTCGAACCGGTACCTTACGGCACGCGCTTCAAGTCGAACGTCTCGACCTTGTTCGACGAGCCGTGCGGGTCGTCCAGCGTGATGACGAGGCGGTCGTCGGCGACGCGGTGGTAGACGAGGCGCGTGGGGAAGTCGTTCTTCGGGTTCTCGAAGGTGGCCTTCTTGTCGCCCACGCTCGCGGCCGTCAGCTGGAACGATGCCGCCGGCTTGCCGCCGGGGTGGGGGCGGAGGACCAGCTTGTCGCCGTCCAGCTCGAACAGCTCGAACTCGTGGAAGGCCGTCTTGCCCTCCTTCTCGAGCTTGCTGTAGCTCAGGATCTTGCCGCCTTCGGGCGTGCTGTAGTACGCCGTGAACGTGCCGCCCCAGAGGGCCCCGGACCACGTTCCGCCGAGCCATGTCATGGCGGCGAGCGTGGCTTTGCCGTCCGGGGCCGACGCCGGGGCGTCCTTGGGCGAGGCAAGGCGGGGGGCCACGCCCACGAGGGCGGCGGCCAGCAAGACGGTCACGACGAGTCGCGGGGCCATGGCAGGTCTCCTGGTGCAGGTGAGGCGCGCGACGGTAGGGGGCCGACGACCCTACGGATTGGAAGAATGCGACACGGCCGCGGCGAACGCTTCGTTCAGCGGGTTGCGTTCGGCCAGGAAGCGCCCCGGCGTCGTGCCGGCAATCTGCCGGAAGTCGCGGATGAGGTGCGACTGGTCGAAGTAGCCCGCATCGACGGCCAGGGACGCCCAGCCACCTGCCGGCACGCCGTGCTCCAAGCGCGTGACCACCCGCTGGACGCGCGCCACGCGCACGAAGTCACGGGGCGAGAGACCGACCTCGCGGCGAAACGCACGCTCGAGCGTGCGCCGCGCGACACCCAGTTCCTCGGCCACGCGCTCGACCGTGCGGTCGGCGCGGCCCAGCCGGGCGACGGCCGCCGCCACGAGCCCGGCGTGCGCCCGAGGACGCGAGCGCGCGCGCTCGTCGAGCAACACCCCCTCGATGGCGTGGGTCCGAGCTTCGAAGGTGTGCGCTGCCGCCGCGGCCTCGAGTCGTCCGTGCAGGTCAGGGCGTAGATGGCGCAAGGCCACGTCCACGTCCAGGAGCTCGTCCATGGGTGCGCCGAGCAGGCGGGCCAAGCCGCCCGGCTCGAAGCGGATGCCCAGCAGGTCCACGGCGCCCTCGGGTGCGATCGTGATCGCGCGTCCGAGCTGCCCCACGAGCAGTACGTGGTCCTGGCGGTGGGAGGTCCCGTCCGCTGCGAAGCGCCGGAACGCCGCCGCTTGGTTGAGCACGATCTCTGCGCACCCGTCGGGGACGACACGTTCGGGCACACCCGGTCGGCCCGGACCGCGCACCTGCCAGAAGCAGCGGACCAGGCCCGTGAGCTCGAAGCGGGGCGGCTGCTCGCGGTACTCCACGGCGGGAGTGTAGCGACGGATCAGCGCGCCGGCGGCGCCCCGCTCACGGACTGCCGTCCGCGCCGGGCGAGGCCCCGCGGTCGCGGTGGGCCTTGCGCCCGCCCCGCGGTACGGACGCTGCGCACATCGACGCCGCGCGCAGACGCGAGGAGAGGGTCACGGCGCGCTCGACCAAGGCGCGCGTCCCTTCCCTCAGCTCCTCGCTGTTCTCGACGGCGCGGACGTTGTTCTCCATGTCCTCCGCCGACCAGCCGCGGCTGTGCGCCACGTACGGGAAGGGCGGGAACACGAAGCCCAGCTCCGCGAAGAACCCCAGGGCCGAGCCGGCTACCGCCTGCACGTTGTCCTGCCCGCCGGTGATGACGAACGCCGCGACCTTGTCGCGGATCAGGACGCGGTTGCGCAGCGTGACCTGGTTCTGCACGCAGTTCAGGCGCTCGATCATCTTCTGGTAGAGCGAGCTGGCGGCTCCCCAGCGGATGGGCGTGGCCAGCAGGACGATGTCCGCCCAATGGACCAGGGCCTCGTAGACCTGGTCGAGCTGGTCCTTCTTGTCCATCTGCGTGATCGAGCACGGCCACGTGCAGGCGTGCGCGCTCTTGGAGTAGAAGCCTTCGCAGGCGCGAAAGGACAAGGCCGCGAGATCGATCAGCCGCGTTTCGAGCCCAAGGGTCGTGCTCGCATGTTCCAGCGCGTGTTCGAGCAGCAGCTTGGACGTGGAGGTGCGGGGATGCCTGACGTCCATGTTCGTCGTCGAGATGCCCACCACGCGCGGCGGCCCCTCGTGCCGCTCGGCCTCGCGGGCCAGCGCATGGGGGGGATGGGGGAGGTGTCCACGTTTGCTCGTGGCCCGGGCGCTCACGAGCACACGGCCGTCCTTCACCTCCACGTCGTAGCGCGGGACGCGATCCTCTTCGTAGCCCGGCTCGCCCTCGCCCGTCTCCCGGTGGAACTTCCAGTAGTGCCACGGACAGACGATGTAGTCCCCTTCGAGCGTGCCGTGGCCCAAGGGCCCCCCGACGTGGTTGCACGTGCCGGACACGGCGCCGAACGTGTCACCGCGGCGGGAGACGGCCACGCGCTGGTGCCCGACCTTCACTTCGCGCAGCGCGCCTTCCGCCCAGTCCGTTGCGGCGCCGACATCCACCTGGTCCGCTTCGCCCATGGGCTACCTCCGTGCTTCCCAGGTGTACCGCCGGTGCCGGCAGCCCCGGCGCCGTTCGTCACGCCGCGCCGCGACGTACCCACAGGATCGCGGCGGTGACGAGGAGCGCGGCCTCGAGCGCGAAGGCGATGCGCGGGAAACCGGTGATGCCGTCGATGCGCAGGAAGGTGCCGAGGCGCCAGAGCGCGAGGCCGGCGTAGAGACACAGGCCGAGCAGGAGGCCGGTCTCGCGCCAGGCGGGGACCCAGGCCGCGAGGGCGAAGAAGACGCCCAAGCCCGCCTCCATGCCGCCGTAGACGGTGATGTACTCCGAGCGGGCCCCGGGCTTGGCGAAGGCGAAGCCGATCGCCTCCGCGGTTCGGTCGGGGAGGAGCGTGCACCAAGCGGCAAGGCCCAGGTACATGAGGGCGTTGAACGCGAGCCAGACCGTGATCATGGGAGCCTCCTGGTTCCTTTGATTGTATAGGTAAAAACCTGTACGATCATCCAGCTTGACCCGCTCGCGTCCGGAGGCCTCCATGCGCAACGTCACCGCCGTCCTCGCCCTCGTCCTGATCGCCCTGGGGGTGGGGCTCTGGCTCGGCACGGGCCGGGAGAGCCTGACGGCCCTGATTCCGGCCTTCCTGGGCCTGGGCTTCGCCATCGCCGCCGCGGTGGCCTCCACACCGACCCGGCGCAAGCACGCCATACATGCGGCCGCCGTGCTCGCCCTGGTCGGCATCGGTGGGGGGGCGATGGGCGTGCCGTCTCTCGTGAAGCACCTGCAGGGGGAGGCCATCGAGCGGCCGGCCGCGGCCTGGGGCCGTTCCGTGCTGGCCCTGCTCTGCCTCGTCTACCTCGTGCTGGCGGTGCGCTCCTTCGTCCGTGCGCGGCGAGCCCGGACTTCCGGGGCCTGACTCGCGAGCGCATGTTTTCTCGCGACTTCGCGGTCAAGGACAAGGGCCACTTGCGATGGGTGGGGTGACGCACGTCACCGACCCTAGGCCCCGGACGGTGACTCGGGCTTGCCCGGATGCGCAGTGGGGTCTGGAGTCCTCCCCATGTCCGCTTCCCTCCTCCGCTCCGCCTCGCTCTTCGCTTGCTTCGCCCTCGCTGCCTGCGGCGGCGGCGGTGGCAACGACGAAGGCCCGATCGAGCTGACCATCGAGAGCACTGCCAACCTGGACGGTGGCACGACCTTCAACAACAACGGCAGCACGAACCTCGGCTCGGCGAGCTCCGCTCCCCTCGTGGGCGACGGCGTGTTCGTCGCCAGCGGCGGCACGCTCAACTACAACGCCTTCTGGTCGTTCGACATCAGCGCGATTCCGTCGGGCGCCACCATCGACTCGGCCATCCTGCGCCTCTTCCAGGCCGGCACGGCCAATGCCCCGACGGCCGCGTTCGCCCTCGCCCGTCTGGACCACGTCAACTACGGCGCGATCTTCCCGGCCACCAGCGGAGCGTTCTCCCTGCTCACGGCGGACATCGCGCAGCTGACGGACCTCGACACGTTCAACGTCCCCAAGCCCCTCGACGTGACGTCGGCCGTGCAGAGCGACGTCGACGCGAGTCGCCCTCGCTCGCAGTTCCGCATGCGTCCCGCGATCGCCTCCAACAACGACGCGGCCGCGGACTTCATGGTCATGACGGACGGCGAGACGGCCAACGCCGCCAACCGCCCCATGCTGATCATCACCTACTCGGAGTAGCGCCCTCGGCGTGCCCGCCCTCGAGCTCCGGCGAGGGCGGGTCCGCATCCTCCGACCACGCGGCCTCGAGCTCGGCGATCCCCTTCAGGAGGATCGTCGCAAACGAGCTCGGGGCCGCGGCCCGTTTTGCGCGATCGCTTGCGCGCGCTGCAGCGCCCACCGCATCGGCACGCGCCTTCTCGGCCTCTTCGGGCCGCGCCAAGGCCCACGCCGCGTCCATCCGCATGCGCTGCATGACATGCAGGGTGAGCCGGTCGAAGGCCTCGCGGCTGTCCGGCTCACGTTCGAACACGGGCGCGAGGACGGCCTCCGCCTGCTCGAAGCTGGCGCGCGCGCCCTCGAAGTCGCCCCCGAACCACGCGGCTTCCGCTCGTCCTCCCCAGGCATCCGCGAGCCGCACGTAGGCCAGGAACGAGGCCCGCGGATCGGCCGTGAGCACCGTGTGCACGGAGATCGCGTCGTCCCAGGCCCGAACGGCCTCCGCGTACCTCTTCTCGTAGTAGTAGGCCCACGCCCTCAGCGTGTGGCCGAGGACCTCGCGCGGAAGCCGGCCACTGTCGTAGAAGCGCTGGATCGCGTCGGCTTGGGCGCGCGCGTCCTCGAAGCGCTTCTCGTCGATCGCCAGGCGCCCGAGGGTTGCCCGGGTCTCCACCTCCAAGGCGTCCGCCTCCGGGTTGGCAGGCTCGCCGGGCCGGCCCAACAGGTCGTCGAGGGCAGCCTGCAGCAGCGCACGGCGACGCTCGACGCGCTCCGGGTCGCGAAGCTGCGGGCGGACCTGGGCCCGCTGCGCTTCCTGGAACAGCAGCTGCGCGCGCTTCGTGCGTGCCTGGGCCAAGAGCAGGCGTGCCTCCTCGGAGTCGGGTCGTTCACGGCGCATCCGCTCGGCGATCGCCAACGCGCGGTCGTAGCTGACGGCGGCTTCCCCCTCCTTGTGCAAGTGCATGAAGTTCTTGTTGCCCAGGGCATCGCCGAGCCGCAGGAGCGCGTTCACCAGGAGCGTCTGCACGCGGGGATCGCTGCCGCCGATGCGCTCGAGGACGGCGACATCCTCGAGCACCCGGTCGAGCATCTCCTTCACCCGCTCGGCACCGTCCGCGGACGCCATCAGACGAGGGGCCGCCTCGGCCGTGCTCTCGACGTTGCGCTCGAGCAGGGCTTCGAAGAGCCGCTGCTGACGGCTGCGTGCCTCCTCGGCCGCCAGCTGCTCACGCAGGGCCTTCTGCTCCGACTCGTCGGAACGGACGGCCCATGTCACCGAGATGGCGGCGGCCGCCACGGTCACGAGCGCGATCGCGGCCGCGGCCGTGACCAACGCGCGGTGCCGGCGTGCGAAGAGCCGCAGCTGGCGCCAGGGGCCCGGGGCACGTGCGCGGACGGGCAGGTGACCCAACCAGCGCTGGAGATCCTCGCCGAGTGCATCGACCGAGGCGTAGCGGTCCTCGGGATCCTTGGCCAGGGCCGTCAGCGCGATGGCGTCAAGGTCTTCGTCGAGGTCGTGCCTGCGCCGCGAAGGGCGCTCGGGTTCCTGCTCGCACACGCGGCGCGCCGACCCCACCACGTCCTTGCTGTCGACGGCAATGGGCAGCTCCCCCGTGAGCAGCTCGTAGAGGACGACGCCCAGGGCGTAGACGTCGGCGCGCACGTCCCCTGCCTCGCCACGCACCCGCTCGGGGCTGAGCCAGGGCAGCGTGCCGACGACGTGCAGCGCGGCCGTCTGCCGTTCCGCGCCCGGCGCGCCTTCGAGCGACGTGGCGACGCCGTAGTCGATCACCTTGATGCGGCCCTCGTGGTCCACGAGCAGGTTCTCGGGCTTGAGGTCGCGGTGCAGGATCCCGCGCTGGTGACCGTGCCGCACGGCCTCGCACACCGACGCCAGCAGCCGCACGCGGCCCCGTACGTCGAGGCGCCGGGCGTCGGCGTGCTGCACGAGGGGTGTGGCCCCGGGGACGAACTCCATCGCGAACCACGGCACCCGCCGTCCTGCCGCATCCGTGGCGAAGCCGGCGGCGTGCAAGTGGGCGATGCCCGGATGACGCAGCACGGCGAGGGACTCGATCTCGCGCACGAAGCGCGCTTGGGCACTGGCGTCGTGGACGGTCGTGGCCAGGACCTTCAGCGCGACATCGCGCTTGGGGTTCAGCTGGCGGGCGCGGTAGACGGTGCCCATGCCGCCGTGCCCGATGACTTCGAGCAGCTCGTAGCCGTCGATGGACGGACGGAACGCCTCCGACAGCGCGGTCGAGGCGCCCTCCGGGGAGGCCTCCAGGAACTCGTCGGCCTCGCGCCCCGCCGCGAGCACTGCGCGCGCTTCCTCGAGCAGGGCGGGGTCTTCGCCGAGCGTCTCGGCCAGCAGCGCGTCGGCGGCCTCCGGCGGCAGGTCGGCCGCGGCCTCCACGGCCCGCGTCATGCGGAGCCAGGCCTCACGCTCCATCGGTACTCGACTGGAGGCGCAGGCGAAGCCAGCCGCGCGCCATCGTCCAGCGGCGGTGGACTTGCCGGACCGTCATGCCCAGCGTGCGGCCGGCTTCGTCCAGGGTGAGCCCACCGAAGTAGCGCAGCTCGACGATGGACAGCAGCTCGGGGTCGTTCTCGCCCAGCTCCTGCAGGGCCTCGTCCAAGGCCAAGACGTCCGTGGCATCGCCCGTGTCAGGTGCCGCGAGACCCTCGGCGAGCGGCTCGGCGCGTTGCTGCTGGCGCTTCTTGGCCAGCCGACGGCGCGCGTGATCGACGAGGACGAAGCGCATGGCGCGGGCAGCGGCGCGCACGAAGTGCTGGCGGTCCTGCCAGCGGTCGCCGGCGCCCGGGGCCAGCTTCATCCAGGCTTCGTTGAGCAGGGCCGTGGTCTGGAGCGTATGGCCGGGGCGTTGCCGCGACATGTGGCGGTGCGCGACCGCATGCAGCTCGTCGTGGAGCAGATCGAGGAGCTTCTGGGCGGCGGTCGGATCCCCCGCGCCGAGGCGGTCCAGCAAGCTCTCCACACCGTCCGGCTCGCGGTCCTCCATCGCCCCGAGCATACGAAAGACCGCTCGGGGTCGCGGCGCCGGGATCGCCGGCGGTACAGTCGGAGCCCCGGGGCGGGACGGGACCCGCCGGGAGGGGCGCCATGCGGCTCAGGGTCTTGCGGGGATCGGTCCTGGTCCTGGCCACGGCGTGTCTGGCGCTCGTCGCGACAGGCTGCGGATCCGACGAGGACGACGTGGCAGAGCGCGGCCTCGGGGACTACTCCGTGCTGGACGCCAGCCGCGCGTATCACGGGCGTGCCGCGCTCGTGATGAAGCCGGCTGTCGTGCGCAGCGACCCCGTCTACGCCCTCATCGCCGAGTACCAGCAAGTTCGCAGCGAAGGACTCCGCGACACCGAGCCGCGCTACCACTTGCTGATGAACAAGGCCTCGCAGCGCTTTCGAGACGCCGTAGCCGCCATGGCGCGCGCGCTCGGCCATGACTACGTGGGTGAAGCCGGCACGGTCGAGGCGGCGCGCGACGGTGTCGCACCGCCCCCCGACCGTACCGACGAGGTGCTCGCGCGGCTCAGGTGAGCCGCGCGTCGGCGCACGCGCCGTCTAGTTGGGCATCTCCAGGTCGTCGATGACGGCGGCCCAGAGATCGCCGTACGCACCCGGAGGGGGCGTAGGGGCAACGATGTCCTTGGCCTTCTGCAAGGCCTCGGCAACCTTCTGACAGGCTGCCACGGGATCGCCAACTTCCGTCTGGCGCGCCTTGTTGTAGATCGCCTGCACGACGTTGAACTGCGTCAGCGGCTCGATGCGCGGCGGTACCATCGTGGTGGCTTGGTCGACCAGATCGAAGATCTCGTCCAGCATCTGGATGGCTTGCGCGCCCTCGCACTCGTGCTTGGGCCACGTCCCCTCTGGCCTCTCCATGACCTCGGGCAGCTGCGAAGGCGGCACGCCCAGCGGTCCGCGCTCGCCCTTCTCGGGGGCACACTCCGGCGGCAAGGCGAAGTGCCCGATGAGGAAGCCGAGGATCAGCCCCAGCAGGAGCATGAGCAGGTTCTTGGTGGTCTCGTTCATGGTGGCGCCCTCCCATCGGAAGTCCCGACGAAGGTGCCGGTCCGTCCGCGCCAAGCGTGCCCTCCGGGCACGCTTGGCTTCAGGCTGCCACCGGGCGGAAGTCCCGGTCAAGGGGCCGGTGACTTCGCGCTCACCTCGGGCCTGCTGTTGGCCCGCCGCGGGCCAGATCGCCCAAGGCCATCCACATCAGGAAGCTCGCGTCGTCCCACGTGGCCCCGCGGCGGGCCGCGGCCGTGTCAGGCCACGTCACCCAGGCACTGCGGGACTGCCACCCGCCATCGGGCTCCGCCGTCCAGCGCGCGCCTGGACCGGACCGCGGTGCGATCAGCACCTCGCCTCGGCCGGGGTCCTCGGGCGCCGTGAAGGTGATGTCCGCCCCGGGCGTGCGGCGCAGGACGACGTCGCCCCCGAGCGTGCCGCGCGCCGCGGCGACACGTCGCGTGGCCGGGTCCATCGAGGCCCAGCCGCGCCGGTCCGTGGCATCCACGTGCACCTGCACCGCGTCCTCGTCCCACGTCACGTACGCCGCGGCCCGAACGTCCTGCTCCGCGGGCAGCAGGAGGTCGTGCGTGCCGACGAAGCGAGGGTCCGGGGGTGCGTCGTCCGTCGGGGCCCGCGCGGACTGGCGTTGGTCCGCAGGCACGGCGAGGCCTGCCGCACGCCACGCCGGCGCGAGCTGCCAGCTCGCGGCCGTCGTACGCCACGTGTACGCGCGTACGGCCAGCTCCCCCGACGTGGGTCCTCCACGCGCCGCGAACCCCGCGGGCGTCCAACGTTCGAGCCACGCGGCCGCCGTGCCCGACTCCTTCCCGGGCGCGGCGCGAGCGCGTGCGACCGACGACGTCGTCAGATGCGTGAAGTCGTAGGCGCTCTCGTCCCCCTCGGGCCGGGGGATCGCCAGGGCCAGCACCATCTCCACACCCAGGGGATCGTCGACCAGGGGCCAGGGACCCACATGGGTCCAAACAGGGGAACGCGGCTCGAGGCGCGAGGTGACCCCCTCCTCCCGTGGGAACAGCACCGTCACGCCGCAGGCGGCATCCACGCTGACGAGCCCCAGGTCGACGGCCACGGGGCCCGCGTTGCGCACGCGCAGACCCAAGAGCGTGCCGGGCAGCTCGTCGCGGTCCTGTTCGAACGGTCGCCCGGCCTCCCACTCCGCGTCGGAGACCGGATAGCGATCGAACCAGCGGAGCTCGACGCGGAGTCCTTCCGGCAGGTCCGGCAGACGCCTCGGCTCGGCGAGCGCACGCAGCGACTCGGCACGCAGCACGGTCTCCAGCGCGCCCGGTAGCTCGAACGCACGAACCGACAGCGTGGGCCCCACGCCCGCCTCGCGTCGGGCCAAGAGCACCTGGCCGTCCTCGCTCCATGCGCGCCAGCTCGCGTCCTCCGGGCCCACGGTCCGGAAGCGAGTACCGTCCTTCAAGGCCAGCACGGCATCGAGCTGCCGACGGGCCGCCGCGTCGAGCCCCTCGATGTCCAGGGACAGGCTTGTCGAGGGGATCCCCGCGCCTTCCAGCTTGGCTCCGAACGGCCCGTTGCCCACCAGGGCCGTCCCGCTCGTCTCCAGCCAGGCGCTCAGCGCGCTCGCAGCCGTCACGGTGGCCGTGCAGAGCTTCGCTTCGTCCTCGCCCAGGCGGCCCGGCGGGAACAAGGCGATGCGTGCGCCCTCCTCGATCCCGCGCAACGAGCCGGCGTCCAAGCGCAGCACGCCGTCTTCCCGCACGGCCTGGAGCGGCGGCGTGGCCAGACGCTCGTCGCGCGCCACGCGCATCGAGAGATCGCCCTCCGCGAAGGGGCTGGCCGAGCCGTACGGTTGCGCTCGATAGGCAGCCACCAGCAAGGCCTGCAGCTCGGCCACGGTCAGGCCGGCGCCGTGGCGTTGCAACGCACGCACGACGTGCCACGTCAGCAGACCGTGCCAGCGGCGATCGGGTGCACGCGAGTCGAGGGGCAAGCGCATCTCGGGAGCGCGCTGCCACGAGCGGGCTGCGTACACGGCGGCGATGCCCGAGAGGCCGCGAGAACCCGCCTCCTCGGGCGCCGTCGTGTCCGGAAGCTGATCGGGCCGTGTCGGCAAGCCGAGCACCTCCGGCGCGACCTCGCGCGTACGCACGGTCGGGTCGCGCGAGAGCGTGCCGGAGTGGCAGCAGTCGAAGAGCGCGAGCACGGTCGCGCCGGCGTCGACCAAGGCACGCAGCCTGGCGTGCAGCTCGTCGTCGGTGATCGCCCCCGGTAGCCCCCCCGAGCGCCCGATGAGGGCGGCGGCATCGGCAGTCAACAGGACCTCGTCGAGTCCATCGTCTTCGTCGCCCTCGCGGTCGGGCTGCCGCGTCCCATGGCCGGCGAACTGGAAGAGGACGCGGTCGCCGGGTCGGACCTGCGACGCCAGATGGTCCAGCGCCGCCAGCACGTTGGCGCGGGTCGGTCGCTCGGACGCCTGTTCGGGCCAGCCCACCAGCTTGCGCATGTTCTCGTGCGGAACGCCGAGGTAGTCGTGCAGCGTTCGAGCGAGCAGGTGCACGTCCTCGGCGGGGCCCTTGAGACGGATCTTCTGCTCGTAGTAGGCCGCGTTCGCAGCCGTTTTCAGGCCGGGGTACTCCGTGCACCCGACCAGGAGCGCAAACGTGCGATCGCGCGCCTCCACATGGTCCGGGGGCGGCGGCACGTCCGACTCCCAACGCGGCCACGCGAGCCAGACCCCTGCGCCGAGGACCCCCGCAACCACGACCCCGAGGGTCCACGTTCGACGCTTCACGGTCTGCCCTCCGCTCGGAGGAGCGTAGCCTCGGCGACTTGGCGATGCAGTGGGGTACGATCCGGGACGACGCGGGCCCGGGGGGGCAGCCTTGCGCTTGCAGTCCGGCCAACGCTTCGCCGACCTCCTCGTCGAAGACGAGATCGGCAGCGGTGCGTTCGCGACGGTCTACCGTGCCCGCGACGAGGTGATCGGCCGACGCGTGGCGCTCAAGGTCGTGGAGCGGGACCGCGGGCCCGAGGGTGAGCGCCGTGCGCGGTCCGTCTTGCGCGAGGCCCGCCTGATGGGGGCCTTGTCCAGTCCCCACGTCGTCACGCTCTACCGGCTGCACGTGGCCGACGACGAGTCACTCGTGTTCGAGATGGAGCTCTTGGACGGCGGGACGCTCGAGCAGCGCCTTGCCGAGCAGGGCCAGCTTGGCGAATCGGAGATCCGCTACGTCGTTCGCGGCGTGTTGGCCGCACTTGCTGCCGCGCACGACCAAGGCGTGCTCCATCGCGACGTCAAGCCCGCCAATGTCCTGCTCGGATCCGGCGGGGCCGTGAAGCTGGCCGACTTCGGGTTGGGCCATCTGATCGGCCAGGAGTCGCTCTCCTCCCAGGAGGGATCGCGACTGGCGGGGACGCCCGCCTACATGGCGCCGGAGGTGTTCGCGGGGCGGCCGGCGAGCCAGGCGTCGGACTTGTGGAGCGTCGGTGCGCTCCTCTACCGTCTGTTGGCCGGTCGCTTGCCGTTCCCGGCCGGCAGCCTGGCCGAGCTCTATGTCGCCCTTGCGGAGCGCGAGCCCGCGCCGCTGGACCCCCACGTGCCCGTCGACCTCGCCGCGCTGTGCCGCGCATGCCTGCGGCGCCAACCCGAGGACCGTCCACCGAGCGCGCAAGCCGCCTTGGACCTGCTCGACGGCTCGCCTGACGTGTCCCGCAGGATCGAGCCGCCGTCGCCACCCGGTGCCCGGGGCGGTACGCCGCACCGGCCCCAGCTGTTTGGCCGCGAGACGGAGCTCGCCGCCCTGACACGCTTCGCCGAGAGGGTCGTCCATGACAGGACGGGTGGTTTGGCGTGGATCAGCGGCCGTCTTGGCGCCGGCAAGAGCTCGGTTCTGGCCGCCGCGGGCGAGCAGGGGCGGCGCCTGGGCATGCTCGTCCTGTCGGTACCGCTGGCGACGTCCGGTGGGCTTCGTCGCGCCTTGGCGCGTGCGGCCCGCTCGAAGGGCGCCATGTCCGCGCCTGGCGAGCTGCCGTCCCCCCCGAGTGACCTGCTCGCCCTGCTGACGTCAGGCGAGGCGGAGCAGGCCGAGCCGACACGCTTCGCGTGGACGCTGGAGCGCGTCCTGCGCGAGCTGTCGGAAGCCGCGCCGCTGCTCGTGCTCCTCGACGACGTGCACATCGTCGACGTGGAGGACCTGCGCCTGCTCCAGGAGGTCGTGAAGCACCTGGCCGACGCCCCCGTCGCCGTGATCGCCGCCGCGACCGACACCGACCTGGAAGCCTCCACGGTGCATGACGCGGACTGGTGGATGGCGCTGCGCGATCTGCAGAAGCAGGCCGGATCGGAGGTGATCCGGCTTGCGGCCCTCTCGCCCGAAGCCCTGCATGCGCTCCTGGAGCGGGAGGCCGGGTCCACTCCCCTCGGCGTCAGCATGCTCGACGTCGTGCTGCGGAAGGCCGAAGGCAACCCCCTCTACGCACTCGAAGTCTTCCGGGAGCTCGCCCGTCATGGAGCCACGGCATCGGACTTGAGCCAGAGCGCTCCCGCTCTCGCGGCGGCGGGAGGAGCGGTCCCCCGACACGTGCGCGACATCGTGGCCGGCCGTGTCGCGCTGCTGGACGAGAGCGACCGCATGTTGCTGGACGCCGCTGCGGTGGACGGCGTCGAGTTCGACGGTCGGGCGGTCGCGAGCGTGTTGGGCCGACCTCTCCTGCCGTGCCTGCAGCGCCTGCAAGCCCTGCAGCGCCAGCATGGGCTGGTCGCGGCCGCCAAGGAGGGGTACCGCTTCGCACACGTGCTCTATCGCGACGTCATCTACGAGCAGATCGGTGGCGAGCTGCGGCGGGAGGTCCATCGCCTGTTGGCGGAGCACCTGGACCAACGGCGGGCCGCGGAGCCCGTCGAGCCCCACCGCCTGGGCAGGCACTGGGAGCACGCGGGCCAGCCGGAGCGAGCGCGGCCGTACTTGGCCGAGGCCGCCACGCAGGCCGTTCTCCGGCAGGAGAACCTCCGTGCGGTCGAGCTGGCGCAGCGGGCGGGGCTCCTGGAGCTCTCGGCGAATGACGCGATCCAAGCGCATGCCGATCTGCTGATCGGTTTGGCCGGATGCTTGGCCGACCTCGGCCGGCGCGACGAGTCCGAGCGATTGCTGCGTACGCTCTCCGAAGCGGCCGCGGCAGCGGGCAACGAGGAGCTGACCCTGCGCGCCTACGTCGTGGATGCCGAGCTTCGCCGTCAGCACGCGGGCCCCAAGGAGCTGGACCCCGAGCGCCTGGTCGACGCAGCGGAGCGCCTTCCCGAAGGGCGCGAGCGTGGGTTGGCCCTGCTCTGTCTCGCACGCTTCGAGCTGACGCGGCGCGGACGAGCCGATCTGGCGAGCCCCTTCGCGTGCCAGGCCGAGGCCGTCTTCCGTGCCTGCGGCGAGGACGTGTTGCTCTGCACGACAGTGGCCGTGCGCGCCACCGTCGCGCGCGCGCTGGGTCATGCGGATGACGCGGAGATCCTCTGGAAGACGGCTGCCGACCTCGCACGGCGGCTTGGTCGGCGCACGAGCGCGGCCGTGGCCGAAGTGAACTTGGCGCACCTGAGGTTCCTGAAGGGCACGGTCGAGGGCGTGGCGGGCATCTACGAGAGGGCGCAGCGCGTGTTCGCCCTGTCCGGCTTGGACGAGCGCGCCGCCCACACGGGCGTGCACCTCGCTCGCGTGTACGAGGGGGAGGGGCGACTGGCCGATGCGCGACGCGCCACGCAGGCAGCGATCGCCGTCTTGGATGCCAGTGGATCGTCGGCCAGCAGCGCCTACGCGCGCATCCACCACGCCGGAGTCCTGCTCGCCCTGGGCGAGCGGGAGGAGGCTCGCACCTGCATCGCCGAGCTGGCCGACCTGGGCGAGCGTGCCGGCCTGAACCCCGCTCGCTTGTGGTCACGGGCCTTGGGCGCCATTGCGGATCTGCAGGTCGGTTCGCCCGCCGAGGCTGCGCGCGGCGTGGAAGCTGCGGTGGAGCTGGGAGCGGCATCGAGCGACTCCGGCAACCGTATCGAGACGACCGAGGCCCTTGCGCTGGCCTACCTTGCGCAGGGAGAGCGCGCCCCTCCCAGCTTGACCCGGCTTCCGCCCGACGACGAGGGGATCGACGGCGTCGCGCGCGTGCGCGCGCTGGCACGCGTCGCCGTGGGCGACTGCTCCCCCTCGGCATGTCGGCTGGCTGCGGAGCAGCTCCTGGCCCTCGTGGCCGGCGATCGGCAGGCCGAGCGGCACGCAACCGCGCACCTGCTCGAGGCCATGGCAGCCCGCGCCGACGGGAACGGGGCGGGTTACGTCCGCTCGCGGAACGCGGCACGCGAAGCTGCCCGCCGCATGGGGCATGTGGTGTTGGAGCAGGCCGTCGAGAGGCTTGGCGACGTGCCTCCGCCGGCGTGACGTCGCAGCGGGTGATGCGTGGAGCCCGCGGCGGACCTTGGCTCACCGCCGCCGCTTGGAGGGCGGGATGATCTCCTCGTAGTGGGCGAGGAACGCATCCACGGGGATGCGGGACACGGCGCGCGTGACGACGTCCAGCGGGATGTCCTCCAAGCGCTTGGCACGCACGCAGCCCTTGCCCATGTCGAGACGCTTGCCCGAGGCCTTCCACTCGCTGATGAACTGCTCGCGGTGGCCGTCGTCGGCGTAGATGCACATCAGGTACAAGCCGATGTGGCTCTTCTGGGACGCGATGCTCGCAAAGGGCACGGGCTGCTTGGGATCGCAGTGGTAGCCCGCCGGATAGCGCGAGTGGGGCACGTACCACGCGATCATGTTGTATTGCATGCCCTCCTCGTAGCCCGGCGGAAGCCCCTTGCGGATCGCCTCGCGAACGGCGCGCAAGGCTTCGGCACGCTCCGGCGGCAGCTTGGCCAGGTAGGCCTCGTGCGCCGCTTCGGCGCCGGGCGCGCGCGCCAAGCCGGCGCGCTTGGCAGGCGCCCGCTTCGCCGCGGGGGCCTTCTTGGTCGCGGCCTTCTTGGCGGCAGCCTTCTTCGCCGGCACCTTGGCCTTGCTCTTGGCGACTCGCGAGCTCGGACGCTTCTTGGCTGCCATCGTCGCCTCCTTCGGGTCCTCCACGATACGTGCGGGCCGGCGCATCAAGCCCGCGGGTGCAGCCGCTCCAGGAACGCGCGCACGGCCGCGGTGAACTCCGCGGGGGCCTCGAGGTTGCTGACGTGCCCGGCCCCCGCCAAGCGTACGAGCGTGGCGTCCGGCAGGGCTTGGACCAGCGCTTCGGCATCCGACGGCGGCGTCAACGTGTCCTCGTCGCCCACCACGACGAGAGCGGGCATCGTCATCGCCGGCAGGCGCTCACGCAGGTCCAGCCGTGCAGCCATCGCGCCCATCGCGAACGCGGCCCCCTCGGGCGAGGTGCCCTCGATCATCGCGCGCACGGCCGTGACCGCGGGCGTAGGAGGCGTGAGCCGCTCCTTGGGGAAGAGCGCCGGGAGCAAGCCGTCGGCGAACGCCGCCATGCCCTTGGCCCGCACGGCGCGGGCGGCCTGGGCGCGCTTGACGCGACCGGCGTTGTCGTCGGCGGCCGCCTTGGTGTCCGCAAGTACCAGCCCGTGGATGCGGCCAGGTTCGCGATCCGCGGCACGCAGCGCCACGTAGCCGCCCATCGACAGGCCGCCGAGGCACACCGACTCGAGCTCCAGGTGGTTCACCAGGTCCACGAAGTCGTCGACGAGGTCCTCGATGAACACCGGCCCCGGCCCGGCCGGGGAGCGGCCATGGCCCCGCAGGTCGAACGCGATCACCCGCCAGTCGTCGGCGAGGGCGTCCAGCTGGGGCCGCCACTGCTCCAGCGAGAAGGGGAAACCGTGGACCAGCACGAGGGCGGGCGCGGCGGACGGGCCGGTGTCGACGTGGTGCGGCAGCATGGGGACTCCTGGGGGGACCGGACCGTACGGGCCTGCGGAGGGAAGGGCCAGCCCGGAGAAGGATCGCGCAAGGTGGCCGTGCGATCCTGCTCGCCGAAGCCCGCGCGGGCCGGACGCATGGGCTTTCGCCGGCGGTACGTCACTTGCCGCCCGCCTACCCCTGGGCAAGACTTCGGTGGCCCCTGGAGACCCTGATGACGCTCGGCTTCCCCCCCCGGACCCGCCTCCTCGCCGCGCTCGTGGCGGGTCTCGTTCTTGGGGCCTGCGGGGGCGGCGGGGGCGGCAGTGCGCCCGCGCCGGCTCCCGTCGAGCTCGCGCGGGACCTCGGCACGATCCCGGCGACGTCCCCGACGTTCTTCGACCTGGAGGTCGTGAACCCCTTCGGCAGCGCAGGCGAGGTGACGCTCGAGAGCGTGGGGACCCCGCTGGTCGTGGGGCCCGGGGCCCTGCCGGCCGCCATCGGTGCCGGGGCCACCGTGCAGGTCTCGATGGCCTTCGTGCCCGCGGGCGAGGGCGCTGCCATGGGCGAGATCTCGGTCCGCCTCCGCGCAGGGACCCGCGAGCAGGTGCAGCTCACGCGCGTGACGGCGACGGCCGTGGGCGCCTCGCTGTCCGTGCCGGGCGGGCCCATCGACTTCGGGGACGTGCTGCCGGGCAGCTTCGCCAACCGCACCATCCTCCTCCAGAACCAGTCCGTGCTGTCCCCGCTCAGCGTGACCTCGGTGGTCTCGTCGCATCCGGGCTTCGTGGCCATCACGCCCTTCCCCCTCCAGGTCCCCGCGGGCGGCTCGGCGTCGCTGGTGCTGCGCTACAACGGCTCGACGCCGGGAACGCCGACGACCACGTTCACGGTCACCAGCAACGCGGTCAACGGGCCGCACGCCATCCAGGCGCTGGGCACGACGGGTGGGCAGGAGATCATCGACCTGGGCGCGCAGGCCTTCGATGGCAACGGCGACACGGCGGCCATGACGTTCGACGTGCCCCCCGACGCGATCAGCTTCATGATCGAAGCCACCGTGTCAGGCAACACGCAAGTCGGCCTCCGGCGCCTCACGGGCCCGGGCGGGAAGGTCTACGAGAACGAGCAGCTCACGGGCGCATACATCTGGACGCCCGCGTCGCCCGTGTTCACGGCCCAGGTCCCGAACACCGACCGCACGGACGTGCAGCTCGTCCCCGGAGGCGGGACCTACACCCTGCGTCTCCTGCGCTGGTCCGGCAGCGCATCGTCGACCTCCGTCAAGGTCATCGTGCAGCGGCGCCCGCGCACGGGCACGGACGTGCTCTCCACGCTCGACCTGAACGTCTTCCTGGCCAACGTCATCACGCCCAAGGCGAACACGGCGGCGGGCGACAGCACGCTGCAGACCGTGTTCGGCGTCATGGACAACATCCTCCAGCAGCAGGGCATCCGGCTGGGAGACATCGACTACTACGACATGACCAACTCGGCCTATGACGACGTCACGCAGGGCGAGTTCGGTCCCATGCTCGCCACCAGCAGCGCGGCCAGCGAGCGGCGCCTCAACCTGTTCTTCGTGCGTACGGCGCTGGGCGGTGGCGTCTTGGGCGTGGCCGCGACGATCGGAGGGCCGTCCGTCAACGGCACCCAGCTCTCCGGCGTGATGAGCCTCTACGACCCCGGCAACGCCAACCTGGTAGGGCTCGTGGCCGCACACGAGATCGGCCACTTCGTCGGGCTCGCCCACACCGTCGAGTCCGCCCAGAACGGCGGCGGGCACGATGACATCACGGACACGCTGGAGTGCCCGTCAACGGGAACGAACAGCGTCTGCTCCACGGCGGGCGGCGGCTACCTCATGCACTGGCAGGCCGTCGGAGGCAGCACGATCACCGACGGCCAGGGCCTGGTGATCCGCGGCCATCCCCTGATGGGGCCGCGGCTGCTCGGCGGCAGCCCGCTGTTCGGCAAGCCGTTCCTGCCACCGCCCGAGATCGAGATCACGGTCGACATCTCGCCCGACTGGTGCGGCACGTGTCGGCAGCTCGGGCCCAAGGGCAACTGATCATCGGACGGCCGAGAGGCCGTAGAGGGTCTCCGAGGCCACGAAGCAGTAGCCGGTCGTCGCCGCGCGCACCGCCTCGTCGCCGCGCTCCAGGATCCAGCGCCCCAGCGCGCGGCGCACGCGCACTTGGTCGCGGCGCGAGGCGCCCTTCGCCTCGGCGCGCTCCAGCCAGCGCCACGCCGTCTCCACGGCCCACGGGTGCCAGAGGAAGTTGATGCCCTCGGTCCGACTGTCCTTGCGGCCCTCGTGGTTGGTGAAGGACACGGCGAACTCGCCCATGTCGTAGGCGTCCTCCAACGACGCGTCTTCCAGGCGCAGCAGGAGGTCGGGGATCGCCGCTTCGATGGCGTCCGACAGCGCCAGCCCCGCTTCGCGTTCGGCGCGCAGGAGCAGGGCCAGGATCTGCATGCTGAGCCCCGCGGAGATCTTGTCGCTGGGGTCGTTCGTGCGCCGCCACCCCGGGGGTTGCCGGTCGGTCTCGAAGTGCCGGGCCAGGAAGCGCACGCTTTGCCCGAGCAGGCGATCGCGCTCGGCGTCCGCCCCATGCCAGCCCAGGCCCGCGGCACGCAGCTCGAGCAGCGCCAAGACGGCCATGGTCGTGCTGTACGGGCTGTGCCGCAGCAGATCGTCCTGCTGCGGGAAGATGTTCCAACCCCCCGTGTCCATGGGGCGGTACAAGTCCGCCGCGCGTTGGGCGCGATCGAGATGGGCGAGTGCGCGCTCGCGCGCCGCACCCTCCAGGAACCCGGGACGCGCCAAGGCCAAGGCCAGGGCGGACACGGTCCAGAGGGCGGGCTCGATCTCGGTGTACGCCATCCCGGCGTGCGCCAGCCAGCCGAAGGCGGTCCCGTCCACCTCGATGAAGTGCCGATCCGCGAAGGGCACTTCCAAGGCGGCGCGCAGGCGCTCGGCGTGGGCCGACCCAAGCTCCGGCGCGCGGAAGAGCGCGGTCAGCGCTTGGCACGAGCTCCAGACGTCGCTCGTGTCCGCGTCGGGCGCGTCGAACGCGTTGCGCAACAGGCCGTCCTCCGTGGCCAGCCCCAGCAAGGCTTCGCACAGGCGTGTTCGAAGCGCCGGTACAGCCGCTTGGATCTCCTCCACCGTCGGCGCGGGCCGGAGCACGGACCAGTCGCGCTCGTCGATGGCGTCCCGGATGGCCGCGCCGCCCGGAAGCGCGATACCGGCGTCCGCAAGAGCCACCCAGCCGAGCGGCAGCGCCACGACCGCGGCGACGCGCCCCACGCGTCCGAAGAGGCGCGCCCAGCTGAAGGGGCGCTGCACGAAGACCCACGTGCTCCCCAGGCCCTTCAGCTTGGCCTTCATCTTCGTGAAGGCCGCTTCGAGCTCGTTTTCCTGGCGGCGCACGGCGGCGTGCACGCTGGCGTCCAGCGCAAGGCCCTCGGGTCGCGCGAGATGCTGCAGGCGGCTGGCCACGTTGATGGCGCGCCCGTAGTAGTCGTCGCTGCGGTGCACCTCGCCGAAGGCCACGCCGATTCCCACACGCGTCGGCAGGTCCGCGCCGGCCTCGCGCTGACGCGTGGCCCAGGCGGCAAACGCCGTACGCGCGCGTCCCGCCGCCGCGACCACCGCCTCGGCGAGCGCCGGGTCCAGCTCCCCGTGCACCTCCCAGATCAACAGGTGCCCGTCGCCGAGGTTCTTGACGAAGGTGGGGGGGCGGTCCGCGAAGCAGTCGAGCACGATGCGGTGCGCCGCGGTCGCGTACGTGCCCAGGTCGTGCGCGCCCACGCGGCGGCTGGCCGCCGTGAAGCCACGGATGTCGTAGATGAGGGTCAGCGCCGAGAGGGACGACACGTTGGCCGGAGTGTAGGCGAAACGCGCGCCCGAGTGTTCCTGTCGGGCACTCAGCAGGCCTCGAGCAGCGCGGCGTGAACGGCTGGCGTGGCGCACAGGATCCCGCGATTGGCCTCCAGGGTCGCGCCCCGGGTGAAGTCCAGCTCGTGGCCATCGATGTCCGTCACGAGGGCGCCGGCCTCCGTGGCGACCACGAAGCCCGCGGCGTGGTCCCACACGTTCTCGCGCCGCGCTTCGTCCGTCGGGATGCGCAGGTAGGCGTGGATGTCGCCGCGTGCGACGAGTGCGTACTTGGCCTGGCTGTCCACGGCGACGGCCTTGTAGGGGAGTCCGGCACGGCCGAGCCACGCGTCCACCGCCTCGCGGTTGGCGTGACGCGGCTCCCAAGGCACGCCGATCCGGACCACCTGCCCCGGCCGCCATGGGGCCGCGGCGACGTGCCGCCGTGCGTCGTCGGCGAGGTCGATCTCGACGGTCCCGGAGCCGCGGCGTGCGGCCACGAGGCGTCCCGGAGGGCGTGCCGGAGAGGGATCCGGCGAGCCCTCGGGGCCCAGGTGGGGGCAGCCGAGGACGCCCACGGTGGGCGCGCCACCTTCGAGGTACGCGAGGCAGATCGCGTACTGCATGCCGCGCAGGAAGCCCGACGTGCCATCCACGGGGTCGAGGATCCAGTGCGGCGAGCGCGGGTCGCCGGGAGGGGGAGCGTCGAGCAGCCGACGGAGGTCGTCCGGACGCGCACCGGGCCAGCGTTCCCGGACGAGTTCGAGGAGGCTCTGCGCCAGGGCGGTGCCTTGCGGGCCTCCGAGCGGCACCGACGTTTCCTCCGCGCGCCGCGGCGCGTCCGACCCGATCGTGTGGGCCATGAGGATCTGGGCCGCCAGGTCCGCGACGGTGACGGGCGAGGCGTCGGCCTTGGCGCGCGCCTCGGAGGCGCGCCGTCCTTCGTCCACGGCCCACGAGGCGGACACGGCTTCGGTGGCCCACGCGGCCTCGCGTACGGCGCGGAGCGCCAGCTCGAAGCGCTCTTCCGCCCCCGCGTCGGGTGCGTCCATGGGCCTGCCTCCCCAACCTCGTCAGGGCATGGTCTCGTACGTGATGACAAGCTCGGCACGCTGGCCGGTGCGGTACTCGTTGTCGCCCGTCTCGAAGCCGAACCAGTCGTCGCGCAGGTCGCCGTCCGTGCCGCCGAACAGCCGGAGGCGCACGTCGGTTCGCGAGCGCATCTCGTCCACGTCCTCCTGCACCATCGTCGTGATCTCGATCTCGCGCGTGACCAGCAGGCTGTTCATCGTGACGCTGGTGGGGCTGCTGAGCGCCAGCGACGAGAAGTCCGTGCCGTCGAGCGCGGCGCCGATGTCCACGCGCTCGATGAGGAGCGGGTCGATCAGCAGGGGCTCACCGACGACGCGGGTGGTGCGTAGCCGGAGGGCGGCCGACGTGATCCGGGCGCCCATGGGAACGTCGTACAGCGGGAAGGCGAGCAGCATGCGCATTTCCTGGTTGGACGCGAGGTCGCCCACGTTGGGGAGCCCACCCTGTACGGTGACCTCACCATCCGAGCGCACGACGCCGTCGAGCGCGCCCAGGCTGGGGATCTCGAGACTGCGGCGCCTCAGGTCGGAGGTCCCCCCGGCGCCGCACGCGGCGAGCGGGGCCAGCAGGGACGCTGCTGCGATCCATGCCACATGGCGTCCCTTCTGCTTCGGTGAGCGAGCTCGACGCATTCGAGGGACGGTGGCGCTGCGGCGCATGGGTGGCTCCCGTCGTCCGACGCCCTGCCCGGTCATGGGCTTCCCGGGGCAGGGCGAAGGGCCGCCGGTATCTTGGCCCGACCATGGGCCCCCCGGGCGATCGCACGCGCGAGTTTCTCGATCGGCGGACTTCCATCGCGATCCTCGCGACGGTCGGGGCCCACGGCGTGCCGGAGTCGTGCGTCCTCGTGGCCCCGCGGCTGCTGGAGGACGGCAAGATCGCCGGGGGCGAAGAAGAGCACGTGGGTTCCAACGTCTTCCGCAACCTGCGGCGCCAGCCCCGCGCCTCGCTCTTGGTCCTCGACCCGATCATGGACCCCCGGGCCCGCGATGGCGTGCGTCTGGAGGTCGAGTTCCTGGGGGCCGAGGACGACGGCGAGGGGCTGGACCACATCAACGCCTGGCTTGGCAGCTTCGCACCCGGTCGCCGTGTGGTCCGGCGCCTGCTCTTCAAGCTGATCTCCAGCACGCCCTACCGCCCGCCTCCCGAGGGGCCGGTCCTGCTCGGTACCTGATCGGGCGCGGCGGGATGTAAACGTTCGGCCCCTGGGGTGCGGACGTGCGGCTCGCCAGATGCTCGGTCCCGCACCCGCATCGGCTCCTCGAGTGAACAGACCACGAATCTTCACGTCCCTCTCCGACGACGTTCCCATCTCGCGGGAGGCGATGCTCTCGCGTTCGGGCCTGGATGGGATGCCGGGTGCCGATGAGGAGGACGCCGCGTGGTTGACCACGCAAGGACGACGAAGCGGTGCTCCGGCGCCCAGCCCGGGCCTGAACGCTTGCCGCGCGATCTAGGCCGTGCCCCGGACGCGCGGCACGCGGTCGTCGTCGAGGTCGCGGTCGTCCTCGTCGTCGTCGTCCTCGTCGTCCTCGTCGTCGTCGAGCACCCCGGGGCGGTCGAGGCGCTTGCCCATCGTGATCTCGGTGCCGGCCGGGTTCCACTGGACCTCGTCCATCACGTGCTGGATCAGCTTCAAGCCCCGCCCGTGCAGGGCCGTGGCGGCAGCCATGGGCTCGTGGGAGCGGCAGTGCGCATCGAACCCGCTGCCCTCGTCCCGCACCACGTAGGCCACGTCGTCGGCCGAGTAGAGGACGCGCACATGAGCCATGCGGGCGGCCAGACGTTCGTCGCCGAGGCGCTCGTCCACGAGCGCGCGCACGCCACCGGACGTCTCCATCGCGGCGCTCTTCTCCTCGTACGTGATCCCGAGGTTGCCGTGCTCCAGCGCGTTGGCCAACGCTTCGTGGAGCGCGAGCTGGACCTCGGTGTCAGGGAGCCTGCGCCCGGCGTGGCGGAGCGCGAGATCCCGCAGCAGGAAGCGCACGAGCGTGGCGTTGACGCCCGGCCGTGGATGGAAGGCAAGCGCGACTTCGTCCTCGTCGAGCCGCAGCAGGTACCGGCCGATCTCGGGCACTTCGAGGATCGCCGCGAGGAAGCGGGCCAGCACGCCGCCGGGCCGCGCCGGGTCCTCGTCGCCTCCGAGGCAGCCGGTGGCGCCGCACGGCTCCGGCGCCTTCCGGCCGGGCGGGGCGACGGCGATCCACGGAACCAGCGACGTGGGGCGGCGCCAGCGGGCGATCGCGTCCGGCGGCACGCTGCCGGCGTCCACGACGACCAAGGCCACGGCCTCGGCGGGGTCGGGAGCGTCCGTGGCGAGGCGCACGGCACCTCCGAGGGCCCGGACCGCGGCCGCCAGCGCCTGGCGGCGCGAGGCATCCCGACTCCAGACGAGCACGGGCGGGGCAGAGGGAGCCGGTGCGCCGATGATGCCTCTCCCGAGCCGGGACCTCGGTGCCGCCTGCAGGCAAGCCGCCACGGCGTCTTTCGCGGAATTCTACGTCGGGGGGGCCGCGAGCCCGTGACGTCGTCGAGCGCCCCTCGGCGTTGCAGGGGGAGCCGTCCAGCACCAGAATCCGGGCTCCGTGGGTACCCCTCTCGACCGCGTCCGATGTCCTCGCTGCGGCAAGCGTTTCGCCGTCGATGCGGACCGTCTGCCCGACGACCCCGCCGGGCAGCATGCCAAGTGCCGCGCCTGCGGAGGTGCGTTCCTCGTCCGGCGCCAGGCGGACCGCCTCTTCGTCGAGGCCGTCGGTGAGGCCCCCGCACCGCGTGGAGCCCGCGGCAAGCGCCGCGCGGGCGCGCCACCGCGACCTGCCCCCGAGCCGTCCTCGGCGCCGTCGCCGTCACCGCCCGCGGCCCACGCTTCGTTCCCGCCGGGGGAGCGACTGGGCCGTTACGAGATCGAGGGGCCGCTGGGACGCGGCGGCATGGGCACCGTCGTCCGCGCCTTCGACCCGGGCGCCAACCGACACGTCGCCTTGAAGATCCTGGCTCGCGAGACGACGGACCTCGACGCGCTGCGCTTCCAACGCGAGATCGCCATCCAGGCCAACATCCGGCATCCGCACATCATGCCGATCTACGACTCGGGCTACGTCGGCAAGACGCGCTTCTACGCCATGGAGCTGTTGCACGATCCCGTGGATCTCGAGGTCCTGATCCACGACCTGCGCAGCGGCGCGCTCGAGCGGCGCCCGGGAAGCGAGGGGATCCGCACCCTCGAGGGCATCTTGCGCCACGTCGTCCTGCCGATCGCGGCGGCCGTGCAGCACGCCAACGTCAAGGAAGGCGTCCTGCACCGTGACATCAAGCCCACCAACGTCATGGTGGACCCCGACGGCTGGCGTCCCTACCTCATCGACTTCGGAGTGGCCTCGCTCCTGCGTCGGGACAACCCGCGGCTGCAGGGCATCGACGAGACCTTCCCCGTGCCGCTGCGAGGCGAGGGCGTGCACGTGACGGGCACGCTCGTCTACATGCCCCCCGAGCAGGCCCGCGGTGAGGCGCACCCGCGCGGCGACGTGTGGGGCCTCGGCGCGCTCGTGCACGCTCTCGTCACGGGCGAACCGCCCTACGAGCCTGTCGTCCGGTCGCGCGTGCCCGCCGACGTGCGCCGCCGCAACCTGACCTTGCTCGTCGAGGATGCCGTGGCGGCGGGCAAGGACGACGAGGCCGAGGGCTACCGCCAGATGTTGGCCGACCTCGAGGCCGGGCGCGAACGCACGCCGGACCAGCTGCGCCGCGAGGTGCAGCGCGGCCACGTGAGACCGCTGCCCCCGGGCGTGAGCCGCGGCCTGGCCGCCGTCCTGACGCGCGCCATGGCACCCGACCCCGAGCAGCGCTACGAAGACGCGGCGGCGTTCGCCCAGGACCTGGAGGCCTGGCTGGACCGGCGTCCGGTCACGGCCGTCCTGGCCACCACGTCCACGGCCCGGGAGGTCGTCTACCGAGGAAGCCTCTTTGCGCGTCGCCATCGTCGACGTGTGCTCGCAGGCGCAGCGGCGGCCGTGGTGCTGGGCGCGGCGAGCCTGGCGTGGGCCCTCCGGTCGAAGGGTGATGACGGTGCCGCGCGGCGCGCGAGCTTGGCCGCGGAGGCACAGCGTGCGCTCCACGAAGGCGACCTCGACGCGGCGTCGGCCCGCGCCCTCGCGCTCGTCGGCGCGGGGGACGCCAAGGGCGGCCAGGCGGTCCTCGAGGCGGTGGCCGCACGCAGGCGGTTCGAGCAAGGGCTCGCCGAGGTCATTCGCTGGCGGGATCAGGCCGAGCGCGAGGAGGAGCCGGAGGCGCGCGAGCAGGCCTTGGCGGCAGCGGCGCGCCGGCTCGACGAGGTCGAGGGCCCCGACGGTCGGCATGTACCTGACGTGCCCGGTGCAGTCGAGCGCGTGGCCGAGGTGCGCGCGACCTTGGACCCCCGGTTCGAGGTCTTGTTCGTGGACGTACCCGCGGGCGCTGCC
Organism: Planctomycetota bacterium; assembly: GCA_050248855.1. Lineage (GTDB taxonomy): Bacteria > Planctomycetota > PLA2 > PLA2 > JAEUHO01 > JACKGW01. Next base: position 41,305 of record JBFWRP010000003.1, read on the forward strand.
GTCGACGTGATGGCGTGGGGCGCCGAGGATGGCGTCGTGGGCTGGAACGCCTCGCGCCGTGTCGTCCTCGAGGGGCCGCGAGCGCGTCTTTCCCGGGGCCGCTACGTTCTGCGCGTTGCGCGCGACGGGCGCAGCGTCCATCTCCCGTTCACCGTCCCCGATCGGCCCACGAGTCCGCCCGCCGTGCGGTGTCCCGTCGATCCCACGGGGCTCCCGGACGGCCAGGTCCACGTGGTGGGCGGGACGTTTTCCGGCGGGAGCTTCCGCGGGACGCAGGTGCCCGCGCTGCACTGGGACCTGCGCGAGGTCACGCAGGCGGAGTACGGGGCGTGGCTGGCGACGCTGCCCCTCGAGGAGGCGTGGGCGCGCGTGCCGCGGCGCGCCGGCGACCTCGGTCGCGATGGCGGTTCGCTGTGGGCCCGAGGTGCGGACGAACGTCCGCAAGTTCCCAGCGGCGGCACGTCACGTCCGGTCGAGGGCATCTCCGTGCGCGATGCCGCCGCGTTCGCGGCAGCGACGGGCGCACGCCTTCCGACGGCCGCCGAGTGGGCGTGGGCGGCCGTGGGCGACGGCCCGGGCGTGACGCCTGTCGGATCGCTTGCCCAGGTCGCCACGGCGTCGGTGCACGTGGACAGCGCCGTCGCGGGCCCCGAGGACGTACTGGCCAGCCCCCTTGACCGCTCGGTCCACGGGCTCTTCGACATGGCCGGCAACGTGGCCGAGATGACGTCCACCTTCGAGCGGCGCGGCGGCGTCACGGGGTGGTGGGTGATGGGCGGAAGCTACCTCGAGGGCATCGAGTCCTGCCTGCTGGCCGCGCCTCGCGTCGTCGCCGGTTGGCAGCCCCTGGAAGGCGTGGGCCTGCGGCGCGTGCGCGAGCAGTAAGCCCGTACCGCGTCTCGATGCGCGCGGCACCCCCTCCCACGGAAGCGTGGCTGTCCTGTCCGTGCCCGGAGTTCAGGCACCTTCCATTGCAGGCACCTTGCCCACGTTGCTGCCTCGGTCAACGGGGCGAGTCTCATATGTGCCTTGCGTTGCCCGTAGAGGGACGACGCTCTTGCTTCCGTTCCGCGCTCCCGCGCGGACTCGGCGCTCGGGCTACGCCCTCGCGGCAGGGGTGCTAGTCCCTACCACCCCTGCACCCCTCACGGTGCCGCTCCGCGGCAAGGGTCCAGACACATCCGGGGTAGCGACGTTCGCTGCCCGTCGAACCGCGCCCCCTGCGTGTCAGGCACCTTGCCCACGTCGCGGCTGTGCCGCTCCGCGGCAAGGGTCCAGACACATCCGGGGTCGCAGGACGTCCTTGCGCCTGGCAAAAAGCGAAGCGGCCGGCGTGACCGCCGGCCGCTTGCAGGTTCGCGAAACGTGTCGCTACAGGATCGAGACGATCTCGTTGCGGCTGTCGTTCATCGCGCGGTAGTTGATGTCCTTGGAGATGCGGTTGAGCGAGGGGATCAGCTCCATGTCGCCGATGACGCCGAGGGCGGCGGTCACGATGGCGCGGGTCAGGTCCTTCTCGCGGTCGCTCTTCATGATCTCGACCATCGGCTCGATGGAACGGCCGTCACCGATCTTGGCGATCGCCAGGGCGATCTGGCCCTTGAGCGACTGCGTGTCGGCGTTCTTGAGCTCGTCGATCAGCATGTCCAGGGCGCCGCGGTCCTTGAGCAGGCCCAGGGCGGTGGCACAGCGGATCTTGAGCTCTTCCTCGTTGGTCTTCTTCAGGGTCTCGCGAAGCAGCGTGGCTGCCGCCACGTTGGTGCCGGGCGTGGCCATGCCGATCGCAACGGCGGCGTAGCCCTGCTTCTCCCAGTTCTCCTTGCGGTCCTCGACGACCTTCATGAGGAGCGGGATGCTGCCCTCGTCCTTGGCGATACCGAGGCCGACGGCGAAAGCCGCCTGGTCGCGAGCGGTCATCTTGCCGCTGTTGACGCCCTCGCGGAGGGTGGTGATCGCCTTGTGGCGGAACTCACCGAACACCTCGACGGTCGGCATGTCGCCGATCTCGCGAGACACCAAGGCCAGGGCCAAGGCGCCGTAGGGCTTCTCCAGCGGACGGCCGCTGGTGGCCGACGACAGCAGGTACTCGCCGACCTTCGCCGAGGTGAACGCGTCGGTCTTGCCGGCCTTCACGTCTTCCATGGCGATGTAAGCGAGGCTGATCAACGCGAAGTTGGCCGCCTGCTGGTTCTTGCTCTTCTTGAGGTAGCCGATGATGCCCTTGGCCAGGTCGGTGCGCTGCTCGCTCGAGATGAGCGGGGCGAGCTTGCCGAGCGCGATGGCGATCGAGCTCTCCGTGAAGCGGTCCGTGCGGCGGCTGCCGATGGCACGCAGGAGGATATCGACATCCTTGTCGGTGCCGACGCGACCGAGCGCGGCCGCAGCCTCCGAGGGAACGATGCCCTTGGCGTCGCCGCGGCCGAGCTTGCCCTTGGTGACGCAGTCACGCAGGACGTTGCGCTGCGGGTCGGTCACCGTGGCAGGGTCCTGCAGGCCGATGGCCGTGAGGATCGCCGTGGTCACCTCGTCGTTGTAGTCGCGCTCGAGCAGCGAGAACAGGCGCGCCGTGTGCTCGGCGGCCTTGCTGCTGGAGCCGGAGCCCGAGGGCTGGTCGCCCAGCAGACCCAGGGCGAACGCGGCGAAACAGCGCTCGCGAATCTTGTACTCATCGTCCTCGAGCACCTCGAACAGCGTGCTGCGCACGCGGTCCAGGTCGCTGCCGGCGAACTGCTCTTCGGGCTTGGCACGACGCAGCAGGCCGAGGGAGAGGGCGGCCGACTCGATGATGATCTGGTCACCCTTCTTGTCGAGGCCTTCGCGGAGAAGGTCGATGTGCGTCGGATCCTTCGTCATCTTGGCCAAGCCGATGTAGGCGGCCGACTCGACGTCGTTGTAGCGGGCGTTCTTCGGATCGCGTGCCCACATCATCGCGGGGATGAGGTGCGACGCGATCTTGGTACGCACGTCGTGCGTCTCGGAGCCCTGGTTGGAGCCGCTCGAGCCCATGACGGCAAGCGGGTTGTCCGAGCTGATCTTCGAGTACAGGGCGTCCTTCAGGTTCTCGAGCTCGGCGTTGTTGTAGGCGTACCAGAACACCCACTGGTCGTAGGACAGGCCGGCGGCCTTGCCGCGCTGCGTGCCGCCCAGGTCACCCGGACCGGTCGTCGGCGGGGGCGGAGCGGTGGGCGGCGGCGTCGTGGGACCCGTCGGAGCGGGCTTGCCCGGGTCGCTCGGCGACGGAGTCGTCGGCGGGCCGGACGGCGGCGGGGGCGGCGGAGGCGTGGGGTCTTCCGGGGCGCGCTGGCCCGGGTCGACCGCGCCGCCCGGGGCCTTGAACTGGCCGCCGTGGGCGAGGGCGTCGGGGGCCAGGGCCAGTGCGGCCGCAGCGACCAGGACGCCGAAGAGGGCGAGGCGCTTCATCGTGTGTCTCTCCAAACCAGGGAAAAGGCAGCTCGTGGACGTCAGGGGGCGGGGTGCCTCGGTCGTGACGACGCCGGGGGCGCGAGAGGCCCCGCGGACGGTGCCGCACGAACGGCGCACCACGCTACCCGCCCGATCATGCACAGGGGGTGCCCGGACCGGGCGCGACCGGCGTGGGACCGTGTCGCCAAGGAGTCATCGATGCACAACATACTGCAATGAAAGGACTTGCGTGTCAAGTTGGGGGCTCCCGGAGCCCCCTGCGCCGCGACCGAGCGGGGGGGTACGCGTAACCCTCGGGTAGCGCCGTCGGGGCGAGGGAACGTTCCCCGTGTTTGCAAGCGCGCCGGACGCCACGCCGACCGATTCCTTCCGGGTCGCTGGCGGGCCTCTAGAAATGGGCCGCCCAGGAGGGTCCTGTCCATGTACGCCGCGCTGCAGACGCCGGACGGTTGGATCGAGCATGCCGAGCCCGTGGGCGGCGACGGGTCTTCCCGCTTCCGCATCCAGGTGGCGGTGCCCGTCCCCGACGCACTCGTCGGCTGGTTCGACGGGCGACTCGACGAGGTCGTCTTCGCTGCGCGCAGTCGCTTGGCGCGACTCGGCATCAGCGTCCAGCCGACGTGCAAGGCGAAGCTCGCCGGCGACCAAGCCACGTTCGAAGCCCTCGTCCAGCCCACCGTCAAGGCGTACGACGTCGCGCGCTTCCTCCCCGAGCTGCTGGTGCCGGGCCTGCGCGTCGGGCGCTTCGTGGTGTGCCCGCGCGAGCGCCGGCTGACGAGCGAGCAAGTCGACGAGCTCGTGCAAGCGCACCAGATCCAGCTGCCGCGCAGCTACTCGATCGACGGCGACGGCCGGTTCCGCATCCGGCCGCAGGGCTGGGTCTACGAGATGGCCTCCCCCCTGACGCTGGAGACCCTGCGCACGATCCTCATGCGCGAAGGCGGCAAGGACGTCCTCAACCGGCTGCAGGTCCGACGGCCTGTTCGCCGCATCGCCCTGGAAGCGGGCGACGGCGTGATCACCTCGTGCAGCATGTTCCTGCATCGCCACTACGTGGTGCTCGAGAGCCAGCCGACCGATCTCGGCCAGCACCTCGAAGCCGTCGTGCTGGACCCCATCAGCACGCGCGGCATGGACGTCTACCTCGAGTTCCACAACCGAGGCGAGCGTCGCATCGTCAATCCGACGGTGGCGGCCTCCGTCTACGAGGCGGTCGAAACGCGAGCCGCTCCGCGCCTCTGGCACATGGGCCTCGAGCTGCCTCCGGCGACGGCCAAGGGGACTTCCGGGGAGGAGCGCTCCTACGAAGCGCTGGCCCGCGTGTTCAACCGTCTGGAAGAGCACGCCCTGGAGGAGCGCTACTCGCACCGCCTCGTCGCGCTCGTGGAAGACATGCAGGCCGTCGTGGACGGAGCCGAGCCGCGTTGGACGTGGTGCCATCCCGAGGGGGGGCCAGCGCCTCGGTCGGGCACCGACATCTCCTCGCGCGTGTCCGAGGGCGTGGTCGAGGCGCCGTGGCGCGTGCCGTTCGGTACCGCCATGCTCAAGGACCTGCCCACGGGGCTGGGGGGCACCCTTCTGCTCGGCTACTTCCCGAACCTCATCGAGCATGCGCACATCTGCGCCGCGGCGCTCGATCGCAAGATCAAGCGCATCATCTTCCGCCGCGCGTCCTTCGAGCACGGGCCGTTCTTCTCGGCGCGCGACCACGGGCGCCTGGCCGACTACGAAGGCCTCGGCGTGGAGGTGTTCTGGTGCAATGACGTGCGCCGCCACGTCGTCCAGCACGTCTTCCGTGGGCTTCGCGGCTACTTCACCGAGGCCGACAAGGTCGAGCGCTTCCGGAGCGCACTCATCTTCGCCGCCTACGGCTCGTCACGCCTGCTGCCGCCCGATCAAGTCGAGCGCATGAAGAACCTGATCGTGCGGTTGGCCGAGTTCTTCGGTCCCGATATCGCGTTCATGACGGGCGGCGGGCCCGGCGCCATGCAGCAGGTGACCGACATCGCGCAGGAGCGCGGGATCATCGTGGGCGCGAGCTACATCGAGATCGAGGACCAGGGCACCAACAGGACCTCGGACTTCTACCAGACCTTCCAGGGACGCAGCCGGCAGTCGAGGCAGCGCTGGTTCGAGATCGCCTCGTTCCACCTGTTCTTCATGGGCGGCGTGGGCACCCTGGAAGAGGTGGGCCTCACCTTGACCGACATGAAGCTGGGCGTCATCGAGCGCTCGCCCGTCGTGTTCTTCGGTCGCCACGAAGGCAAGCCCTACTGGCGCCACCAGATCAAGCAGTTCCGCCAGATGGTGGAGGCCGGGCGCGCACCCTCGTGGCTCGACACGCACGTGCTGCTCACCGACGAGCCCGAGCACGTCCTGCCCTTCTACAAGCAGCTGCTCGAGCTCGGGTAGCCGCGCGGAGGTGTCTGAACCCCGTGAGGGGTGCAGGGGGGGGGACGGAACAGCCCCCTGCTGCGCAGGCGGAGCCGGAGCACCGAGTCCGCGCGGGAGCGCGGAACGAAAGCCCGTACGGAGGCGGGGAATTCTTCCGCAACTTGCCGATGGGCACTTCCGCATGCCGAAGCGCAGGGCGGCAAGTTGCGGAAGAAATCCCCGCCTCCGTACCGCGTCGCGATGCGCGCGGCACCCCCTTCCATGGAAGCGTGGCTGTCCTGTCCGAGCCCGGAGTTCAGGCACCTTCCATTGCAGGCACCTTGCCCACGTTGCCGCTGTGCGGCGCCGCGGCAAGGGGCCAGACACATCCGGGGCCGCTACGACGAGCGGGCGCGCTCCATGCGGGCCTGGCGGCGGCGGTCGGTCTCCTTGAGCATGCGCTTGCGCAGGCGCAGGCTCTTCGGAGTGACCTCGAGCAGCTCGTCGTCGGCCAGGAACTCGAGGCTCTCCTCGACGCCCTTGCGGATGGGCGGCGGGTAGTCGGACTTCTCGTCGCTGCCCGACGCGCGCATGTTCGTGAGCGCCTTGCGCCGACAGGGGTTGACGAGGACGTCTTCCTCGCGGCGATGCTCGCCGGTGATCTGGCCCTCGTAGACGGCCTCACCGGCGTCCACGAAGAACGTGCCACGATCGACCAGTGCATTCAGGGCGTACGCGGTGACCTGCCCGGTCTCGCTGGCCACTTGGCTGCCCGTCTTGCGTCGCGGGAGGTCGCCCCGCCACGTGTCGTAGCGCGCGAACACGCTCGAGAGCACGGCCTCGCCGCGCGTGGCCGACAGCATGCGGCTACGCAGGCCGATCAGGCCGCGCGAGGGCGCCTCGAAGGTGAGGAACGCCAAGTCGCCTTGCGTCTTCATGTCGAGCAGCTCGCCGCGACGGCGCCCGAGCATCTCGATGACGCGTCCGGCGTCGTCCGGCGGGACCTCGACGTGTACGGTCTCGATGGGCTCGAGCAGACCGTCCTCGGTCTCCTTCAAGAGCACGCGGGGACGGCCCACGGAGAACTCGTAGCCCTCGCGACGCAGCGTCTCGATGAGGATCCCGAGGTGGAGGATGCCGCGTCCGCGCACCTCGAAGCTGTCCGACTCGTTGCCCGTGCCCAGCTGCAGCGCCACGTCTTCCTGGGCTGCCCGTTCGAGCCGCGCGCGCAAGTGGCGCGACGTGACGTACTCGCCCTCCGTGCCGGCGGTGGGGGAGTCGTTGACGCGGAACTCCATCGCCAGCGTGGGGGCTTCGATGGTCATCTGCCACGGCTCGACCGGGCGCAGCGGGTCGGTGATCGTGTCGCCGATCTCGACGCCCTCCAGGCCCGAGATGGCCACGATGTCGCCCGTGGAGGCGCCGTCCACGGGCACGCGCTGCATGCCCTGGTACGCGAACAGCTTGACGCCGCCCTGCGAGCGCTTGGTGCCGTCGCGCTTCAGCGCCATGAGGTTGTCGCCCTCCCTGACGATGCCCGTCTCGAGGCGGCCGACGGCGATGCGGCCCGCGAAGCGATCCACGATGACGTCGCAGATGGGCAGACCCATCGCGCCCTCCGTGTCGGCCTTGGGCGCCGGCACGTGCTGCACGATGGCGTCGAGCACGGGAGCGAGGTTGGGCTGCAGGGCGTCGGGCGAGGGACCCGCCACGCCCGAGCGCCCCGAGGCGTAGACCACGGGGAAGTGCAGCTCGTCCTCGTCCGCGCCAAGGTCGATGAACAGGTCGTAGACCAGGTCGAGCACCTGGCCCGGACGCGCGTCGCGACGGTCGACCTTGTTGATGATCACGATGGGCTTCAGCCCCGCCTCGCGCGCCTTGCGCAGCACGAAGCGCGTCTGGGGCAGCGGGCCCTCGTAGGCGTCGACCAGCAGCAGCACGCCGTCGGCCATGCGCAGCACGCGCTCGACCTCGCCACCGAAGTCGGCGTGCCCGGGCGTGTCGATGAGGTTGATCTTGATGTCGCCGTACTGGATGGCGCAGCACTTGGAGAAGATCGTGATGCCGCGCTCGCCTTCGAGCGCGTTGCTGTCCATGACCAGCTTCTCGTCCTCGGGCAGCGCCGCGAGCGCGCCGGCCGTGAGCAGCAGGCGGTCCACGAGGGTCGTCTTGCCGTGGTCGACGTGGGCGACGACGGCGACGTTGCGGATCGAGGCGGAGGGGTGCATGGCGGTGGGGCCCGTGGGGAGGGTGAAACCCCCGAGGGTACCGCTGCCCCGTCCGCCTGCCGCACTCCCGCGCACGGTCCCGGTCGGGGTCGAGCCCCTTTCCAGGCCCTTCACCGCCGATTCCCCGAGGACGGGAGGCGTGACCCGCCGCCGCGTCCCCCGTACCGTCCCCCCATGCGTCTCGTCCGCACCAAGATCATCGCCACGGTCGGTCCCGCCTCACGGGACCTCGAGATCCTCACGGAGCTGATCCGGGAGGGTGTCGACGTCTTCCGGGTGAACGCGGCCCACACCCCGGCCGAGGAGCTGGCCCCGTGGGTGCGGCGGATCCGTCGTGCCGCCCGCGTGGCCGGTCGCACGGTAGCCACGCTGGTCGACCTGCCGGGCACCAAGGTGCGCGTCGGGTCGCTCGGCAGTGTCGGCGGCATCGAGCTCGTCGAGGGCCAGCGCGTGGAGATCGTCCGGGGCACGTCCGGTGGCAGCGCGCGGCGCATCCCCGTGTCGCCCATGCCGTGGCTCGACCATCTGGCCCGCGGCGCGCGTGTGCTGCTGGCCGACGGCCAGATCGAGCTGGCCGTCGTGGGGTCCACCGACGACGGCGTGAACGCCGAGGTCGTCCAGGGCGGCCGCCTCCTGGCGGGCAAGGGCGCCGACTTCCCGGGCGCCCGCCTGCCCACCCGCGTGCCCACGGCCCGCGACGTCAAGCTGCTCGAGGCCGCGTTCGCGGCCGACGCCGACGCCATCGCACTGTCGTTCGTCCGCAACGGCAAGGACGTCGAGCGCGCGCGCAAGCACCTCGGGCGCCTGGGCAACCGCGACTTCGACATCGTCAGCAAGATCGAGCGCGAGGACGCCGTCGAGGACTTGGACGACATCCTGGTGCGCTCCAACCAGGCCATCGTCGCCCGTGGCGACCTGGGCGTGGACGTGGGCCCCGAGCGCGTGCCTTCCCTCCAGCGGCAGATCCTGGACGCGTGTCGTCGCCACGGCCGCCCCGGCTACATCGCGACCGAGATGCTCGAGACCATGATCGAGCGCTCGCGGCCGACGCGCGCGGAGGCCAGCGACGTCGCGGGCTCGGTGTTCGAGGGCGCCGACGGCGTGATGCTGTCCGCGGAGACGGCCGTGGGCAAGCACCCCGTGCTGGCCGTGCGCACCATGGACCGCATCCTCGCCGCGGCGGAGGCCGACCCCAGCGCGCCCTACGCGCTCGAGCCCGGCTTCGTACCGCCCGACGCCACGGTCCACCGCCGCGACCAGCACGTCGTGCGGGCCGCCGTGGTGCTCGCCTCGCAGGTCAAGGCCGCTGCCATCGTCGTGTTCACGCGCGAAGGGGCCTCGGCGCTGCGGATGTCCAAGGAGCGCCCGCGCGCCCCGATCCTCGCCTACGCGCCCTACCCCCACATCGTGCGACGCGTGGCGCTCGCCTGGGGCGTGCGCCCGCGCCGCCTGCCGACGGGCAGCAACACCGACGCCCGCGTCGAAGCCGTCGCCAAGCGGCTGCGTGACGAAGAGGGCCTGCCCCCCGGCTCGGCCGTCGTCCTCGTGATGGGCGGCGCCACCGACCCCGTCGGCACCACCACCATGATCAAGCTGCTGCGGCTTTGACGCAGCGCCGTCAGGCGGGCGTTGTCGGGACCTCGCCCTTGCCCAGCTTCCGTTTCACCCAGGCGAAGAGCTTCTTGAAGGCTTGGCCGTGGCCGTCGTCGTGGGGGGACTCGGGCAGGCCCTCGACTTCGTGGAGGTAGAAGCGGAAGCAGGACTGGACGATGCTCGCGGTGGGGACGGCCAGCAGCGCGCCCCAGACGCCGAAGTAGTGTTCGCCCGCGAGCAGCGCGAAGATGATGATCACGGGGTGCATGCGGGCGTGGCTGCCCATGATGAGCGGGTTCAGGAGGTTGCCCTCGATGACGTGGATCACGATGATCCACACGAGCGAGAGGACGCCCTTCTCGATGCTGTCCGTGCTGGCGATCACCACGATGGGGATTGACGACAAGATCGTGCCGAAGATCGGGATCAGGCTGAGCACGGCGGCAAGCAAGCCGAGCCACGTGGCGCCCTTGACGCCCAGCAACAACAGGCCGAGCCACGTGAGCACGCCGTTGACGAGGCAGATCATGAGCTGGCCGCGGATGACGCCAGCCAGGCCGTCGTCGACGTAGCGCATGAGCTTGCCGTAGCCGGGCTTGTAGGGATCGGGCGGCAGGCTGGCGAAGAACGTGCCGATGGCCTTGCGGTCCATCACGAGGAACGCCGTGATCATCAGGATCAGGAAGAACTGGTACACGGACAGCACGAGCTTGCCCGCCAGGCCCAAGGCGCCCTTGGTGACGCGGTCGGGCAGGTCCTCGGACAGGGCCTGCGCCTTCACGGCCACGAACTCGCGCAGGCTCGTGGGCTCGATGTCGATGCCGCGTGCGGCGAGGTTGCGCACCACCGGTCCGATGATGTGCCGCTCGAAGGCCAGCTCGGAGCCGGGCGGGTCGATGCCCGCCGCCACGCCCACGGCGGGCGCCTCGGCCTCGTCCGAGCCCAGCGGCTTGATCGCGGTGGGGTCTGCGACGTGGAGCACCGCGTCCTTCTCGGGTCGGGGCGCCCCCTGCGGGGCCTCGACGATCTCGAGCAGCGCCTCCACGCGCTTGGCATCCGGCTCGATGCGGGCCTCGTGCAGCGTCTTCCACGTGATGGCCCGTCCTGCGGGCCCGCTCGTCAGCACGGTGCCGACGGGAATCACGAGGGCGTGGTGGGGGCCGTCCAGCGGACGTTCCAAGGTGAAGACGGCCCGGCCGCCTTCCTCGCGGAGGGCCTCGGAGACGTCGGATGCCGCGGAGCGGACGGTCGTGGCCAGCTTGACCACGGCCTTCCACCCGGCGAAGGCCAAGGTCCCCACGAGGAGGCCGTAGAGGACGACCACGATGGGCCCGCGTCCCCAGTCGATGCCGAACAGCTTGCGCTGCTTGACCCAGCGCACGATGGGCTCGATCAGGTACGCCAGGAAGATGGCCATCAAGAACGGGAACAGCACCTCGTGGAACAGCGCGAGGAGCGCCAGGTACACGGCCAGGAACCCCAGCAAGATGCGCACGTTGGGCTTGCGGGGACCCGGCAGGGCCGGAGGCGGCGTGGACGACGAAGCGGTCATGGCTGGGTCCCTCGGCTCCCGGTCGCCGTCGCGTCCGCGCTCGGCGCGTCGGATCCTACTTGCCGCGTGGGTCGGCCGCGGGCTCGTGCTGGCGGCGCTCCTCCTGGCCGTGCCGCGGGCCGCCTCGGCGGAGGAGGTGGGGCCGGCGGCCTTCCCGGACGCGGAGCGCGCCGCCGCGGCGCTGGCGAGCACGAACGAGGCCCGCCGAGCGGCCGCCCGTGCGGCGCTGCGGACCGTCGACATCCCCGCGGATCGCACCACGCGTGTCGCGCGGGCGCTGTCCCGCGCGCTGTCCGTCGCTCGCGACACCGACCGCCCCGACGAGCGACTCGAGCTCGTCGACCTCTTGACCCGCGTCGACGACGCCCTCGCGCTGGAGGCGCTGCTGGCCCATCTGGATCCCGAGGAGGAGCCCGACGAGCGGATCTGGGCGGCGGCGGTGGACGGGATCGCGCGTCGTGCCGACGATGCCGCGCTCGCCCGCGCGCTGGTCACGTCGGTCGCCGACGAGGATGCGCCCCCGCTCGCGCGTGCCCTGCGCTTGGAGCTGCTGGGCGCGCTGCACCATCCGGCCGCCACGCTGCGCCTGCTCCTGCCGCGCGCCGGCGAGACGTGGCCCGAGGCCGCGACGCGGGCGCGGGCCTTGGCCAGGCAACCCACACCCGAGCGGCTCGAGGGGCTGGTCACGCTGTTGGGTCACGAGGCCCTGGGCGTGCGTCGCGTCGCGTGGGAGGGGCTCTCGCGCGCCACGGGCTGGAACCTCGCCGCCGAACGCGAGGTCTGGGAAGAGGCGTTTCGCACACCGCCCGAGGACGATGCGGAGGCCGGTCGCTACGCCAAGGCACGGCCTGTACACGTCCCGCACTACTACGGCATCCCGATCCCGCGGCCCGGCAGTGCCGTCGTGTTCTGCCTGGACGTGAGCCAGAGCATGTACGGCCGCGGCATCGACTTGGCCCGCGCGCACCTGCACCGCACGATCCACGACCTGCCCGCATCGCATCGCTTCGCGATCGCCGCGTTCCACACCGGCGTCCGCGTGTTCGCCGACCGGCTCGTGGAGTCGCACCCCGTGCAGAAGGCGCGCGCGCTGGCTTGGCTCGACGCGCTCGACACGACCGCCTACACGAACATGATCGAGGCGCTGGACTGGGCCTACGGGCTGGCAGGGCGGGGGCCCTTGGCGCGCGACCCGGCCGAGACGCTCGATGCCGTGTTCCTGCTGAGCGACGGCGCGCCCAACCGGGGCCGCATCACGGACGGCAAGCGGTTGGTCGAGGCCGTGCGGGCGTATGCCGGGGGGGACCTGCCCCTCAACACCATTGGCGCCGGCGAGGAGGTCTTCCCGCTGCTCCAGGGCATGGCCGCGGCGGGCGGGGGGACGTTCGTGGACGCCTTCGAGTAGCCGGCGACGTGGGGGCGGCGGAAGTTCACCTCCCCGGGCGAATCGGCCTACCTTCGCGCCCATGACCACGGCCGCCGACGTCCGCAAGACCCTCCTCGACCTGCGCGAGCGCTTCGACCAGGTCCGGGGGCGTCTTTGACCTCTCCGCACGACGCGCCGAGCGGAACGACCTCGAAGCGAGGATGAGTGAGCAGGGGTTCTGGGACGACGCCGAGTCGGCCCAGAAGACCGTCGAGCGCCTGCGCTCGGTGAAGGCCGTGCTCGAGCCCTGGGAGCGGTTCGAGCCGCGGCTGGCCGACGCCGAGGCGCTGCTCGAGCTGGCCGAGGAAGAGAACGACGCGGGCACGGTCGCCGAGTGCGCCGGGGAGGCGGAAGGGCTCGCGAGCGACCTCGACGGCCTCGAGCTGAAGGCCATGCTGTCGGGCCCGCTCGATGCGAAGAACGCGTATCTGCAAGTGCAGGCCGGAGCCGGCGGCACGGAGTCGTGCGACTGGGCCGAGATGCTGCTGCGCATGTACATGCGCTGGGCCGAGCGCGAGGGCTTCAGCGTCGAGGAGATCGACCGCCACGAGAACGAGGAAGCGGGCATCCGCGGCGCGACCGTCGAGATCAAGGGGCCCTACGTGTACGGCTGGCTGAAGAGCGAGGCCGGCGTGCACCGCCTCGTGCGCATCAGTCCGTTCGATGCGCAGAGCCGTCGGCAGACGACCTTCGCGTCCGTCGATGTGACGCCCGTGGCCGACGAGACCGTGGAGCTCGAGATCCGCGATGCCGACCTCGAGATCGAGACGTACCGCGCCGGAGGCGCGGGCGGCCAGCACGTGAACAAGACCGAGTCCGCCGTGCGCATCCGCCACGTGCCGACCGGGGTGGTGGCCGCCTGCCAGAACGAGCGCAGCCAGCACCGCAACCGGAAGATGGCCATGCAGATGCTCAAGGCCAAGCTGCTGCGTCTGGAAGAAGACAAGCGCAACGAGGACGCGGCCAACCGCTACGACGAGAAGGGCGAGATCGCCTGGGGCAGCCAGATCCGCAGCTACGTGCTCCACCCCTACCAGCTCGTCAAGGACCACCGCACCGACCACGAGACGGGCAACATCCAAGCCGTCCTCGACGGCGACCTGATGCCCTTCATGGAAGCGCGCCTCAAGCAGCAGATGGGCGACGGCGCGGCGTAAGGCCGGCCGGCGAACCGCGCCCCCTCCGTGTCAGTTCTTCATGCCGACGGCAAAGCCCGTACGGAGGCGGCGCCGCGGCAAGGGATCTGGCCCATCCGGGTTCGCTACTTGAACACGCTGTAGTCGTACGGGTCGGGCTGGTTGCTCGGCGGCGGCTTCGCGGCATCCACCAAGCGGAACGCCGCGAAGGTTGCAGCGCCGACGAGCACCGTGACCACGGCCGCACGACCGACGAGGGGCAGCGCCTTCACCCCGACCACCAGCAACGCCACGACGAGGCCCGCCACGAGCGCGGCGACGGCCGTCGCCGGCAGCCCGACGTGGCCCTCGTAGTTGAGGCTCAGCCACCCGGAGACGCCAAGTGCCACGAAGAGTGCCGAGAGCGGAAGCGCCGCGGCACGCGACGGGGACTCGCCGCCCAGCACGAAACGAACGCCCACGAACGTCCCGAGGGCCGCCGCCATCAAACCGGTGGCGCGGCCGAGGATCGCGGAGCTGCCCGCAATCGCCAGCAGCAGGGACAGGCCCGTGAGGCCCACGAGCCATGCGATGCCCGCGACATCGAGGCGTGCGTCGTCGCGCCCCGCGCCTGAGGTGAGCCCTGCGAGCAGCGTCGTGACGACGCCCCCCAGGCCCGCGAGCATCCAGCGCTCGCCTTCGCCCACGCGGTGGGGGACGAACGGGCCGGCGATCAGCCACGTCGCCAATCCGCCGAGCAGCAGCGCGGCCACGGCACGCCCGAGCAGCGGCAGCTTCATCGCCTGGCCGATCGCCGCCACCAGGCCCGCGCCGACCGCGATCCACGCCACCCAGAGCCACGCGCTCTCGCCCGCAGCCAAGGGCAAGCTCGGCCATTGCTCGATCCGGGACAGGCCGGCAGAGAAGGCGCTGGCAAGGCCCAGCGCCACGACCGCCCGGGCCCCGCGCGGTGCGCCTCCGCGCGCGAGCCCCACGGCCAGCAGCCCCGTCACCGCGGCGATCAGGACCGCCGGCCCGGCGTCGGACGCCGCGGTGACGAGGATCTCTCGAAGATCGGGCACGAGCCGCGCCTACTGCGTGTGCGTCGTCGCGAACGCGAGGGTGATGTCGACCTCGTCGCTCAGGACGTTGGTGTCGTAGTTCATGCCGTAGTCGGTGCGGCGGATCGAGAACGTGCCGTGGTAGCCGCGGCGGTGGTTGCCCCACGGGTCATCGACCTCGCCCACGAGCTCCATGCGCACGGTCACGGGCCGCGTGATGCCGTGAAGCGTGAGATCGCCCTCGATGCGGTAGCCGCCCTCGACCTTGGCGACCGTCTTGCTGGCGAAGCGCATCTCGGGGAACTGGGCCACGTTGAAGAAGTCGGGGCTCCTCAAGTGCTCGTCGCGCTTGCCGTTGCCGGTGTCGACGGACGCCGCCTTCACGGTCATCTGGACGCTGGCCTTGGACAAGTCGGCATCGTCCACCGTGACCTTGCCGGAGAACTCGTTGAAGCGCCCGTAGACGTAGCCCACGCCGAGGTGCTTGATCCGGAACACGACGCTGCTGTGGACGGCGTCGATGTCGTAGGCGGTCGGGGCGGCCAAGGCGGCGCCGGTCACGAGCAGGAGGGCGCCCGCGAAGAGGGGCGCGCGGCGGAGGAGACGGGTCATGGGAGCTCCAAGGGAGGGAGGGGGCGGACGTCGGCCCGCCGCGACGCACGGTAGGGGGACGAAAAGACTGTTGCAACAATTATACTAGGCCCAAGGTCCTGGAGGGCCCTGGAAACCGGCTTGGCGCGGGGTGGTCGGGCCGTCGGACGCCCTGGGTACACCCCCGCCATGACCGATCTCCTCCCGTTGCGCCGTGCCCTGCTCTCCGTCTCCGACAAGTCGGGCCTCCTCGAGCTGGGCGAGGCCTTGGCCGCCCGAGGTGTCGAGCTCGTCTCCACGGGGGGGACGGCGCGGGCGCTGCGCGACGGCGGCCTCGCCGTGCGTGACGTGAGCGAGCTCACGGGCTTCCCCGAGATGATGGACGGTCGCGTCAAGACGCTGCACCCCAAGGTGCACGGCGGCCTGTTGGCGCTACGCGACCACCCCGAGCATGCCAAGGCGCTCGAGCAGCACGGGATCGCATCCATCGACTTGGTCGTCTGCAACCTCTATCCCTTCGAAGCGACGCTGCGCAAGGGCGGTGTGGCGTTCGAAGGCGTCATCGAAGAGATCGACATCGGCGGTCCGTCGATGACGCGCAGCGCGGCCAAGAACCACGCCTGGACCGCGATCGTCGTGGAGCCCGCGCAGTACGACGCGCTCCTCGCCGAGCTGGAGGCCCACGAGGGCGCGACGTCGCTCGCCTACCGCCGCGGTCTGGCGGCGCGTGCCTTCGCGCGCACGGCGGCCTACGACGGCGCGATCGCCCGCTGGTTCTCGGCGGCCGAGGGCGAGGCGCTGCCTTCCTCGTTCGGACCCATGGTCAAGGCGCTCGACCTGCGCTACGGCGAGAACCCGCACCAGGCCGCGGCGCTGTACGTGGACCCGCTGGCGCCCGCTGGGAGCCTGGCCGCCGCCGAGGTGCTGGGCGGCAAGGCCCTTTCCTACAACAACTACGGCGACGTCGATGCGGCCTGGGCCCTCGTGCGTGAGTTCGGGGAACCGGCATGCGCCGTGATCAAGCACGCCAACCCGTGTGGCACGGCGCTTGGCCAGGATGCGCTCGACGCCTACGAGCGCGCCGTGGCCTGCGATCCGCGTAGCGCGTTCGGCGGCATCGTGGCGCTGAACCGCCCGCTGACGGCGGACGTGGCCCGGGCCATGGCCGTGCCCGAGCGCTTCCTCGAAGTCGTGATCGCGCCGGGGATCGAGGCTGACGCGGCCGCGTGCTTCACGGCCCCGGGCGCGCCCGCGTGGGGCAAGTCGCTACGCCTGCTCGACGCCGGCACGGTCGGTGTGGGCATCGACGGGCCCGCGGTGAAGAGCATCGACGGCGGGCTCCTCGTGCAGACCGCCGACACCACGGGCGTGGACGCGAGCGGCTGGGAGGTTGCCAGCTCACGCGCGCCGAGCGATGCCGAGCGCGCGGATCTCGCCTTCGCTTGGCGCGTCGTGAAGCACGTGCGCTCCAACGCCATCGTCCTGGCCAAGGGCGGTCAGGCGCTGGGCGTCGGCGCCGGGCAGATGAGCCGCGTAGAGGCCACCGAGATCGCCATCACGCGCGCCCGCCGCATGGTTGCCGGGAACGGCGGGTCGCTCGAGGGCTGCGTCGTGGCAAGCGATGCCTTCTACCCGTTCAACGATGCCATCGAGCTGGCGCTCGACGTCGGCGCGACGGCCGTCGCGCAGCCCGGTGGCAGTCGCAACGACGCCAAGGCCGTGGCGCTCTGCGACGAGCGCGGCGTTGCGATGGTGTTCACCGGCAAGCGCCACTTCCGGCACTAGATGGCTCGCCAGGACGCGGCGGCAGCCGCGCGCTGTCGTCCTTGCGTGGGAGGACCACGCGGCGTCCTCCATCGCTTGCTGGCGCCTTCGCCCTGACGACCCGCCTGCGCGTCTTGGCAGGTGGCGATCAGGCGGGCGTGGAGGAATGGCTGCGGGTGGGCGCTAGGCGTTTGCACGGAGGCGCAGGCCCACGTGCTGAGCGCGGAGCTGGGCCTCGACCTGGGCCAGGATGGTGGTGGCGGAGCGGTCGGGCTTGCCCTGGTGCGTGATCTCGATGGTCTTGGGCAGTCCCCTGGTCTGCGGGTGTTGCCTCTCGAGCTCGCCGCCGGCCAGGAAGGCGAGGTAGGCGTTGACCTTCTTCACGAGCTCGTCCGCGAGCCTCCGGCTGCCCTTCAACGGGCCGGGTACGACGATGCCCAGGATCACCTCGCCGCGGTCGGGGTCGAGCGCGAGGCTGTCGAGCGAGTCGGGGTCGTGGACCGTCACGAGGTGTTCAAGGTAGCGGGGAGCGCGGCAATCCAGGGCGACGGCGGCCGGGGGCGGTACCGTGCCCCGACGCGGCCACCGACGCGCGCCTCCCTGCGGCCCCGAGGGTTGCGGGGAGCTGGGCCTCGCGGGCCGCTGGCGACACCCTGCGAGGTGGCGCCTGCCCGGTGCGTGCACCCCTGCCGCGCCCTCGACCCGTGAACGGATGCACATGAAGCGAGATCCCCTGGGCAAGCGACTGGCCGACTGCCAGCGCGCCATCGGCTACTGGTTCGCCGACCCCGACCTGCTCGAGACGGCCCTTACGCACAGCTCGTTGCGCTCGCCGGACCGGGCCTGCAACGAGCGCTTGGAGTTCCTCGGGGACAGCGTGCTCGGGTTGGTGGTCACGGAGGAGCTCTTCCACCTGCTCCCCGAGCACAGCGAGGGCGAGCTCACGCGCATCAAGAGCGCGGTCGTGTCGCGGCCGGCGTTGCTGGCCACGTCGATGCGCCTGGGTCTGCCCGACTACGCCGACTTCGCGCGCGGCGTGGGCCGTCGGGACCGCCTGCCGCCCAGCGTCATCGCCAACCTCGTGGAGAGCGTCATCGGCTCCATCTACCTCGACGCAGGCTTCGACGCGGCGCGCGAGTTCGTGCTGCGCCATCTGGGCGAGACGCTCGAACGCGAGCTCGGCGATGAAGGCGTGAAGAACCACAAGAGCCTGCTGCAGCATGAGATCCAGCAGGCCATCAACATCACGCCCGCCTACCGCACGATCGAGGAAGAGGGGCCGGATCACCGCAAGTCGTTCGTCGTCGCCGTGTTCATCGGCGATCGCGAGTGGGGACGGGCTCCCGGCGGCACCAAGAAGGAGGCCGAGCAAGAAGCGGCTCGGCAGGCGCTCGAGGCGTGGCGCGCTCGCGAGCTCGGCGACGCGGAGGACCCGCTCGAGCGCGAGCCCTCGCGTGAGCCGGAGGAGGTGTTCGACGCCACGCCGGAGGCCGAGCCGACCGAGCAGGCCGAGGCCTCGGCCGAGGACACCGGCGAGGAGGCCGCGGGGCGCCGTCGCCGTCGTCGCGGTCGCCGCGGCCGCGTCCGCGAGGACGCCCCGGCAGCGCTCGATGCCCCGGCAGCGATGGAGGCGGCCGAGCACGTCGCTGACGAGGACACCGCCGAGGAGGTCAGCGAGGACACCCCCGAGGAGGTCACCGAGCACACCGCCGAGGACGAGCCGCAGGCGGCTCCCTCCGCCGCTCCGATCCTCTTGGACCCCGCCGCCACGTTCGACCTGTTGCTGGAGGTCCAGCGCCAGCGAACGCCCCGCCGCCGGGGGCAGCACCGGCCCACGCCCGAAGCGGCCAAGGCGCTGTTCCAGGAGGATCCGGACAACGCGAGGATGCGCCGCCGTCCCCCGGAGGAGCCTCGGGCCCCGCGCGAGGGCGCTCGCCCCGAGCCGGCTCCCGCTCCGGTCGCAGCCCCCGCGTCGCCGCCGACACCGGTCGAGCCGGCCAAGCCTGAGCCCGCCCCCGACGACTTCGCCGCGGGCCTCTTCGAAGAATCGAGGAAGGCCAAGGCCAAGCCTGCTGCGAAGGCCAGGTCGGCTGCGCGCGAGGAAGCGTCCGTCGAGCAGGCCAAGCCGCGGCGCGCGCGCCGGCGACGCGATCCCGGAGCGGACGAGGGCGAAGCGCCCCAGCAGCCCCCGGAGAACGCCCCCCCCGCAAGCGGCGAGGCGCCCGCACCTGCCGCCCGCGAAGACGACGACTTTTCCGCCGGCATCGTCTGAGCGCACGCGCCCTGCGTGGGCGCCTGTCCCGACGTGCCGGCCGGGCCGCTGCCGACCATGGCTCCGTGGCCGCTGCCTCCCTTGGCTCCGACCCGCCCCGCGTCCACCTCACCTGATCCCGCGCTGCCCTGGTGGGAGCGTCTGGGCCGGGAGCGGTCCGTCCACGTCGGCGGGCTGACGGGCGCGGCGCTCGGCCGCTTCCTCGCGGGTGCGCTCGACGCGCCCCAGGCCAAGGCGCGCGTGCTCCTCGTCGTCGTGCCCGACGCCGCACGCGGCGATGCCGTGCGGTTGGATGTCGAGGCCTTCCTCGGCGTGCCGGCGCACCCCTTCCCCGTCTGGCCGTCGCTCTCCGGTCGCGAGGCGCCGGACACGGATGTCGTGGTGCGGCGAGCACGCGTGCTCGAGGTGCTGCGCGCGGCCCGGCCCGAGCGGCCCGTCGTGGTGGTGGCGCCCTTGGCCGCCTTGGTGCAGGAGGTGCCCTCGCCGGCGGCGTTCGCCGCCGCGCACGTGCGCCTGGCGCCGGGCAGCGTCCGCCCGCTCGACGTGCTGCTCGAACACTTCGCGCACGCGGGCTTGGCACGCGTGGGGGCCGTCGAAGGCCCCGGCGAGATGGCCGTTCGGGGCGGTGTGCTCGACGTCTGGACCTTTGCCGCGCGTGGGCCCTGGCGCCTGGACTTCTTCGGCGACGAGATCGAGAGCATCCGCGAGCTCGATCCGGCGACGCAGCGAAGCGGCGAAGAGCAAGACGCGATCGAGCTGCTCGTGCTCCCCCCCGAGCACCTGCGCGACCCCGTGGACGCCGAACACCCGTGCTCCCTGCTCGATCACCTGCCGGACGACGCACCCGTCGCCCTGGTCGAGCAGGAGGCGCTGGTCGGTGCCGCCACCACGTTGGGTGCGGGTGCGGGATCGGGCGGTGCGGCAAGCAGCTCGGGCGCGGAGCGCGTTCAGCGTCTGGAGGCCGCCCTGGCGGCGCGGCGCACGTGGGTCCTCGGGCCCGACCCGGTGGCCACGAACCACGGCATCGACGTGGGGGCAGGGAGTCTCGAGCGCTTGCGCGGCGCGGGCCTCCGCGGGGTGGGACCGCGGGGCCACGACCATGCCAAGCAGCTGGCGGAGACGCTGCGCGACGTACTTGCCAAGCATCGCGAGGTGGTCGTGTTCCGGCGCGCCGACGGTGAGCAAGAGCGACTGGAGGAGCTGCTGACGGAGCAGGGCGTCCTCGGTCGCCCCACGTGGCGCCACGGCTCGCTCTCGCGCTCGTTCACGTGGCCGCCTACCGACACGGCGTACGTCGCCTACGACGACCTCGTGGACCTGCCGCTTCGCGATCGACGCACGCAGGAGCTCGAACGGCGCAGCCGGCCGGTCGAGGACTTCCTCGAGCTGCAGCCCGGCGGCCTCGTCGTGCATCGCCACCACGGCATCGGCCTGTTCCACGGCCTGACCACCATCGCGGGCCCGGACGGCCCGGGCGACTTCCTGGAGCTGGGGTTCGCCGAGGGCACGCGCGTCTTCGTGCCCGTCCACCGCATCGATCTCGTGCAGCGCTACGTCGGCACGGGCCGCACGCCGAAGCTGAGCAAGCTCGGCGGCACGGAGTGGGCCAAGCGCACCAAGAAGGTCGCCGAGGCCGTCGAAGAGCTCGCGGTCGAGCTCTTGGCCACGCAGGCCAAGCGCGCCGATCGCCAGGGGCCGCCGCTGGGGCCCGACGGCCCTTGGCAGCACGAGCTCGAGAGCGCGTTCGGCCACGACGACACGCCCGACCAGGTGGCGGGCGTCCGGGCCATCAAGCAAGACCTCGAGGGCGAGAGGCCCATGGACCGGCTGCTCTGCGGCGACGTGGGCTACGGCAAGACCGAGGTCGCGCTGCGCGCCGTCTTCAAGGTGCTCGCGGCCGGTCGCCAAGCCGCCATCCTCGTGCCCACGAAAGTGCTCGCGCAGCAGCACATGCGCACGTTCCGGGCCCGCTTCGCGCCGTATCCGTTCGAAGTCGCCGCCCTGACCAGCCTCGAGGGCGGCGCGGCCAACCGCCAGACGATCCGCGACATGGCCGAGGGGCGCGTGGACCTCGTGATCGGCACCCATCGCCTGCTCGGCAAGGACGTCAAGTTCCAGAAGCTCGGACTCGTCGTCGTGGACGAGGAGCAACGCTTCGGCGTGCAGCACAAGGAACGCCTGAAGGGGCTCCGCGCCGACGTGGACGTGCTGTCGCTCTCGGCCACGCCGATCCCGCGCACGCTGCACATGGCCCTCCTGGGCTTGCGCGACATCAGCAACCTCACGACGCCGCCGCTCGGCCGCCACCCCATCGAGACCAAGGTGGCCCGCGAGGAGGACGCCCTGGTGCGCGATGCGCTGCTGCGCGAGCGGGCCCGCGGTGGGCAGATCTTCGTCGTGAACCCGCGCATCCGGGACCTGCCGCTGGTCGAGCGATGGCTGCTCGACCTCGTGCCCGATCTCGCCATCTCCACCATCCATGGGCGCATGGACAAGCAGCAGGTCGAGAGCCGGCTCCTGCGCTTCCTCGAGGGTCGCATCGACCTCTTGCTGTCCACGACCGTCATCGAGTCGGGCCTGGACGTAGCCAACGCCAACACGATCGTGATCCGCGATGCGCATCGCTACGGCTTGGCCGAGCTGCACCAGCTGCGCGGCCGGGTCGGCCGCGAGCGCCGTCGCGCACACGCGCTGTTGCTGGTTCCGCCGGACCAGGGCCTGAAGCCCGAGGCGCGCGAGCGGCTGCGGGCCATCGAGGAGTACAGCGAGCTGGGCGCCGGCTTCCAGATCGCCATGCGCGACCTGGAGATCCGCGGCGCCGGCAACCTGCTGGGGCCGCAGCAGAGCGGGCACATCGCGGCCGTCGGCTACGACCTGTACTGCCGTTTGCTGGCCGACGCGGTGGCG
Organism: Planctomycetota bacterium; assembly: GCA_050248855.1. Taxonomy (GTDB): domain Bacteria; phylum Planctomycetota; class PLA2; order PLA2; family JAEUHO01; genus JACKGW01. The sequence goes on from JBFWRP010000003.1 coordinate 63,610, forward strand.
CACGCCAAGGGCCGTCCCGTCTCGCGCCCCAAGCTGGCCGACCTGGGCGTCGAGCTGCCGGGCGGCGTGCCCGCTGGCTACGTGGACGACGTGCGCGAGATGTTCCGCCTCGTGCGACGCATCGCGGGGATCGCGAAGCTCGCCGAGCTGGACGCCTGGCGCGACGAGATGGCCGATCGGTTCGGGCCCGTGCCCGAGCCCGTGGAGCGCTTGCTGCTCGCGCAAGCCGTTCGCATCGCCGCGGGCAGCTTCGGCGTGGAGCGCGTGGACCCCGGGCCGCGCGGCAACGCAGGCGTCATCCTGGTGGCCAAGGACGACGGGCTGGCGCGCGTGCTGGATCGTCTGGACGACGCGCGGGCGCTCGATGCGCGGCGCGCCTACCTGCCGTTGGCCGGCGGTCCGCCCGAGGGCGGTGAGGACCTGCTTCGCCGTCTGCTCCGACGCCTAGGCGTCCATCGCGATGACGTGCCGCTGGGCCCCAAGCCGCGCCGCCGCCGACGGTGAGTAACCGCGCGGTAATCGGTGCCGCGTTCGCCCGGGCCCTCCGGGGCGCGGGCCCGTATCCTGCCCCCGTGCCGCGTCCCCGCCTCGTGGTCCCGTCCGTCCTCGTCGCGTGCGTGCTCGCGTCCGCGTGCTCGTCGAGCGTCAGCGACATCCGCCCGTCGCCCGTGCCGCCGGGCTACCTCGAGGCCCTCGCCCGCGACGGCGGCGAGGCAGGTACGACGCGTCGCGCGCGGGAGGACGGCGAGCAGATCGTGGACGGCATCGTCGCGGCCGTCGGCGACAAGGTGCTCACCCGGAGCGAGGTGCTGCGCAGCCTGCGCATCCAGGACCAGCCCCGCCGACCCGGAGCCACCGAGGAAGACGAGATCGAGGCCGAGCGCGTGCGCTGGGCCAGCACGCAGCTGGTCGTCCTCGCGGCCTACCAGGCGGGGCTGCGCCTGGAGGCGCGCATGCTCGACTCGGTGGTCGAGGACGTGATGGAGGGGTTGCTGGAGGAGGCCTCCGAGAAGGAGGGCCGACCGGTGAGCGAGGAGGAGTGGCTCGCCTCCAAGCGCCTGACGAAGGAGGAGTTCCGCCGGCGTCACGAAGGGCAGGTCGTCTCCGAGCTTTACGTGCAGAAGCTGATGCGCGGCGTCGGGGGCCCGACGCGGCCCGAGGTCGACTGGGACGTCACGCCGGCCGAAGTCCGGCGCATCTTCCGCGCCCACCCGGAGGCCTTCGACGAGCCGGCCAAGGTCCGGAGCGCGGTCTTCCAGATCTACGTCAGCGGCCTCGCCGACGAGGAGCACACGCCCGCCGAGTGGCAGGACCTGGCCGAGCGCCGCGCGGAGCAGCTGGCCGAGCTGTTCCGCCAGGGTCACGACCACGAGTTCCTGGCGAAGCGCTACGGGTTGGACCAGGAGAACATGGGGCTCAGCCTCTTCGCGCCCTCGGCCCAGCCTCTCGATGTGGTCCAGAGGCAGATGGGGGGCCAGGGCGGCATCCCCGGCATCCAAGCGTGGCTCGAGCGCCCTGACCTGGGTGCGCGCCAGACCCTCGTGGCCAGCCATCCCCAGGGCCCGTTCGTGTACGGGGTGATCGAGTTCGAGCCGGCGGCCCGCAAGAGCTTCGAGGAAGCCTACGACGACATCGTTTCCGCGATCCGCGCCGCGCGCCAAGCCAGTACGCGCGCCCGCGTCGTCATCCAGATGCTCGCCACGGGTTCGGCCGTCTCGCCGCCCGAGCTCGAGGACCGGGTACTGGACGCCGCCCAGCAGACGCTCGACGAGATCGCGGCGAACGAGATCCTCGGGAAGGTCCGCCTCCGGTGACCGCCGGCGCGCGACGCACGCCCCTTGCCGTCGCCCTGGTCGGAGTGCTCCTGGCCGTGGCGTCCGCGGCGTTCGCGTGGCGGGTGCACGACTTGGCACCCCAGCGCTCGGGCGCCGTGCGCGGCGACGGGCTCTACGGCCCCGAGCGCGCCGCAGAGGTGCGCGCGCTGATGGCGCGGCTCGCCCGCGGTCTCCTCGCCTGCCAGACCGACGCGGGCTGGTTCCGCACGCAGGCCGAGGCGACGGGGACGGGCTACAACGACGACGGGGAGCGGACGGGTGCGAGCGCGCTGGCCCTGGCCGCGCTCGCGACGGCGCGGGACGTCACGGTCGGTCGCACGCCCGTCCCCGGCCTGGAGGAGGGTCTGGCGCGCGGCTTGGCGTGGCTGCGCACCCAGCAGCTGCCGGGAGGTGCCTTCGCGCGGGGCGAGGGCTCCTCGCTCTGGGTCGCTGCCGAGGCCACCGGTGGGGCCTTCCTCGCGCTGCTCCTGGCGGGCGACCCCGCGGATGCGAGCCTGCTCGACGGCGCCGGCACGGCCCTGACCCGCCTGTCCGAGCAGAAGCTCCCCGCGGGTCGCAGCCGGTCCATCGTGGGCATCGCAGCCGAGCGCGCCGTGGGCTTGGACCGCGAGGGGTTCTTGCCCAAGGGCCTGGATGCCTTGCTCGACGCCCGCTTCGATGACGTGGTGCCGACCGGCAACGACTACCTGCTCTGGGACACCACGCTGTCGGAGGTGGTGACCCGGCTGCTTCGCGCCCGCGGTTCCCAGGGGCTGGACCCGCTCCCCGGTCGCGTGGCCCAAGCCGTGCTGGAGCGCCCGCCGAGCTGGCGCGGCAGCAACACCGACGTCTCGGCGTGGTGGGTGCAGGGGTGGCTGGCCGCTCGCACGCCAGGCTCGGCCGCCTGGTTCGACGCGCTGCCGGGGCCCATCGGGGAGTGGGTGGATGAGGACGGGCTGCTGCCCGGGGGCTTCTTCACCTCGTCGCTGCTCCAGACGGCCTGCGCCGTGCTGGCCCTGGACGAGGGGCTCCGCGCCGCAGCAGGCCCCTGATGACCGGGCTTTGAGGCCCGTTGGCCCAGCGGGCCACGATGCGCCCCGAGCCGGGAATCGCGGCGAACCGCTAGCCCCCTCCCCCGTTGGAGTGGTGTGGAGGCTCTCCCTATAGTGGGCGGGCTTCCGAGCTTGAACGGCCCGAGAGGCACGACGGCCCGAGAGGCACGACGGCCGAAGAAGCACGACGAGGACGCCGATGGCACGCACCGAGCGCACCGAACACCAATACGCCTTCGCCCGGGAAGGTGACTTCAACGAGCAGCTCTACGAAGCGCTGCGCCAGGCCCCCTGGTGGATGATCAGCATCGCGCTGCACGTCCTCGTCGGCGCCATCCTCCTTGCGCTGGACACCAGCGACAAGGACGCGGCCGCTCCGCCCCTGATCCAGGCCTCGCAGAACGACAACATCGAGGAAGAGCTCCCCGAGGTCGAGGAAGAGACCGAGGAAGTCAAGGAGCAGGACCTCGTCGTCGAAGAGCCCGTCATCAAGGACGAGGAGATCTCCGAGGAAGTCGAGACCGACAACGACCTGCCCTTCGAGGAATCGTTCGGCCAGACCGAGGGTCTTTCGGACGCGCCCTTCGAGGGCCCGGCCAACAACGGCACCATCGGTATCGGCGGCGGCGCCGGCGGCGCGTTCAAGGGCCGCGGTGGCGGCCGTGACAGGGGCCGTGGCGGCGGTGGTCGCAAGAAGTTCGACGACGCCGTGGACGACGCGCTGAAGTGGCTCGCCGCCCACCAGTCGCTCAACGGGGGCTGGGAAGCCGCCGGCTTCATGAACTGGTGCGACCTCAAGCCTGCCGAGGAGGGCAAGAAGCCCGACGGCGCCGGCAAGGTCATGTACGACGCGGGTGTGAGCGGTCTGTCGCTCTGCGCGTTCCTGGGTGCGGGCTACACGAACCGCGGCGACCACGAGTTCGCCAAGACGGTGTCGCGCGGCCTCAAGTACCTGAAGGACATCCAGGACCCGGAGGGTTGCTTCGGTCCGCGCTCGACGCAGCAGTACATCTACAACCACGCCACGGCCTCGCTGGCCATGGTGGAAGCCTACGGCATGACGGGCAGCCCGATCTTCAAGGGCCCCGCCCAGCGCGCCTTGGACTTCATCGCCCTGACCCGCAACCCGTACTTCGCCTGGCGTTACGGCATCAAGCCGGGCGACAACGACACCTCGGTGACGGGCTGGATGATGATGGCGCTCAAGAGCGCCAAGATGATCAACAAGGACGCCATCGACAGCGGCAAGCCGGCTCCGCTCTCGCTGGACGACGGCGCCTTCGACGGCATCCGCACGTGGCTCGACAAGGTCACGGACCTCAACACGGGTCGCGTCGGTTACCTGACCCGCGGCACGGGCCCGGCTCGGCCGCAGGAGCTGATCGACAAGTTCCCGGGTGAGAAGTCCGAGTCGATGACGGGTGTGGGCATGCTCGCCCGCATCTTCATGGGCGACGACCCGACCAAGGACGAGCACATCAAGAAGGGCGCCGAGCTCTGCTCCAAGCTGCCCCCGACGTGGAACGAGTCCGACGGCAGCATCGACATGTACTACTGGTACTACGCGACGCTCGCGATGTTCCAGGTCGGCGGCAAGCACTGGGACAAGTGGAAGGCGGCCATGGAGAAGGCCATGGTCGAGACCCAGCGCAAGGACACCGACTACTGCCAGTTCAAGGGCTCGTGGGATGCCATCGGCCCCTGGGGCCCGGACGGTGGCCGCGTGTACAGCACGGCGATCTTGGCGCTGTGCCTCGAGGTCTTCTACCGCTACGACCGCGTGTTCGGCACGAAGTAGCCCGAATCGCGACTCTCGCTCCAAGGCGGGGCGCGTTGCCGCAAGGCGATGCGCCCCGCTTCGCATTTTGGCCGCCTGCGAACCGACTCCCGTGCACCCGTCCAGCCACCGGACCCGGTGAACCACCCCACGGCCGCTCCGTTGCAAGGGATGGAGACACGAGGCAAGCCCTCGAGCTCCCGCCCGGATGACGCGCTCTTCCTGCGCAGGGGAGCGCCGGGCGCATGTGACCGGCAGGCCGCGGTGACCCGCGTGGCCCCCGGAGGAGGTGCTCGAGATGGCACGACAGCAACGGTCCAGCTACCCGTATGCCTTCACCACGGAGGCAACGTTCGACGAACAGCTGCGTAGTGCGCTCAAGGAAGCGCCGTGGTGGATGATCAGCATCGCACTGCACGTGCTCGTGGGGGCGCTGCTGCTCGCGCTCGACACGAGCGAACCCGAAGCGGCCGCCCCGCCGCTCGTGTCGGCGACCATGGCCCAGGAGCTGATCGACGAGATCCCGCCCGAGGACGACAAGGTCGAGGACAAGATCCAGGAGCTCGTCGAGAACCCGCAGCCGGTCGACATCCCCGAGCCGGAGGTCGACGTCCCGGAGACCGACAACGATCTCCCGACGAACGAGGTCCTCGGCAACGAGACGGGCCTCTCCGACGCACCTTTCGAGGGCCCCAGCAAGAACAGCGAGATCGGCATCGGCCCAGGCGCGGGAGGCCGGTGGGGTCGCGGCAAGGGAGGTGACGACAACAGCGGCGGCCGTCGCGGCGGCGGCGAGCGCAGCGAGAACGCCGTCGACGACGCCCTCAAGTGGCTCGCTGCCCATCAGTCGGGCAGCAGCGGCGGCTGGGAAGCTGCCGGCTTCATGAACTGGTGCGACCTCCAGCCCGCCGCGGACGGCCAGCGCTCCGACGGGGCCGGCAAGACCATGTACGACGCGGGCGTCACGGGCTTGGCGCTCTGCGCGTTCCTCGGGGCGGGCTACACGAACCGCGGCGACCACGAGTTCGCCCGCACCGTGTCGCGCGGCCTCAAGCATCTGAAGGACATCCAGGACCCGGAGGGCTGCTTCGGACCGCGCTCCACGCAACAGTACATCTACAACCACGCCACGGCCTCGCTGGCCATGGTGGAAGCCTACGGCATGACGGGCAGCCCGATCTTCAAAGCGCCGGCCCAGCGCGCCTTGGACTTCATCGCCCTGGCCCGCAACCCGTACTTCGCGTGGCGCTACGGCATCAAGCCCGGCGACAACGACACCTCGGTGACGGGTTGGATGATGATGGCGCTCAAGAGCGCCAAGCTCGTCAACAGCTACGAGATCAAGGCCGGCAAGCCGGCTCCACTGAGCGTGGACGACGGCGCCTTCGACGGCATCCGGACCTGGCTCGACAAGGTGACCGATCCCAACACGGGCCGCGTCGGCTACCTGACCCGCGGTACGGGCCCGGCCCGTCCCCAGGAGCTCATCGACAAGTTCCCGGCCGACAAGTCCGAGTCGATGACGGGCGTGGGCGTGCTGGCGCGCGTCTTCAGCGGCGAGGACGTCGACAAGAGCGACGCGATCAAGAAGGGCGCCGAGCTCTGCGCCAAGCTGCCTCCGACGTGGAACGAGTCCGACGGCAGCATCGACATGTACTACTGGTACTACGCGACGCTCGCGATGTTCCAGGTCGGTGGCAAGCACTGGGACAAGTGGAAGGTGGCCATGGACAAGGCCATCGTCGACTCCCAACGCCGCGACACCGACTACTGCCAGTTCAAGGGCTCCTGGGACCCGATCGGCCCCTGGGGTCCGGACGGCGGCCGCGTCTACAGCACCGCGATCCTCGCCATGTGCCTCGAGGTCTACTACCGCTACCCGCGCGTCGCAGGCACCAAGTAGCTCCCTACGGTGCCAGAGCAATTCCTATCACCCAGTGCCGGAGGGAGCCTGTGAATGCGACGGCCACTTGCACTGGCTGATAGGAATTGCTCTGGCACCGTACGTGGTGGACTGCTGATCGCGCTTGGTGTCGCTCTCGGTGCCGTTGGCCACGCTTGGTGGGCTGGCTGGCCTTCGTCTGCGGTCCCTCCGCGCGATGTGGGCGCGCCTCCACCTCCGCTCGTCTCTCCTGGCGCCGGGGTCGGCGGACCTCGTGTGCCCGCCGCCGCAGGCGGGTCTGCGGGCGGATCCCCGGCCGTGCCAGCGGATTTCGACGAGTTCGTACAGCTCGATGAGGACCTATCTCGATCAGGGCCCATCAAGTGGCCCCCAATCCCCTTCCCCATGCGGGAGAAGATGGGCACGGCGTTTCGATCTCGTGAGGTTCACCGCATCGCAGTTGAGAAGGATCGGCAGGAGGCCCGCCAAGCCGTGGAGCGCGCCCTTCGCTGGTTGGCGGCACACCAAGCTCGGGACGGAGGCTGGGACGCGGCGGCGTTCCACGAGTGGTGCCACCGCGAGCATGCGCCCTCCGACATGCAGGCCGACGGCGCCGGGAAGCGCACGTACGACGTGGGGGTCAGCGGCCTTGCGTTGTGCGCCTTCCTGGGTGCGGGCTACACGAACCGCGGTGACCACGAGTTCGCACCCACGATCTCGCGCGGCCTGAAGTACTTGAAAGACGTCCAGGACCCGGAGGGTTGCTTCGGTCCGCAGTCCAACCCGCAGCACGTCTACAACCACGCGCTGGCCACGCTCGCCATGGTCGAAGCCTTCGGCATGACGGGCAGCCCCATCTTCAGGGGCCCCGCGCAGCGCAGCTTGGACTTCGCGGTGCAGGCCCGCGACTCGTTCCTCGTCTGGCCGGACGACGCCCAGCCAGGTGGCCCCGGCAGGTCGGTCACGGCGTGGATGACCAACGTGATCACGTCGGCCCACGCCATCAACGCGGCCGCCGTTGCTGGCGGCAAGCCGGCACCGCTGCGGGTTGACGGGGCCGCCCTCGATGGCGTCCATGACTGGGTCCGCAGGAGGACCGATCCCGTGACCGGCCGCGTCGGCTGCATGGATCGCTTCCCGCCCGATCCCTCGGAGGCGATGACGGCGGCGGGGATCCTGCTGCGCATCTACACGCGCGAGAGCCCCGCCAAGAGCGAGCTGATCCAGCGCGGGGTCAAACGCTGCTTGGCACGGCTTCCCGTCTGGAACGCGATCGACGGCTCGATCGACATAGCGTACTGGCACTTCGCCACGCAGGCCATGCACCAAGTCGGTGGCGAATCGTGGGCCACGTGGAAGGCTGCGCTCGCGACAGCCGTCGTCGAGACGCAACGCCGCGACACGGATCCCTGTGCGTTCGAGGGTTCTTGGGACCCCGTGGGCCCCGGAGGACCTGATGGCGGCCGCGTCTACAGCACGGCGCTGATGGCACTGTGTCTGGAGGCGCCGCACCTCTACGAGCGCGTGTACCGCGGCGAGTAGCGGTCACCCCGCACTCCGGACACCTCCGCGCGGCTGACGCGGATCGTGAACCCCGCACGCCGGCCTGCGTTGCAGAGGACGGAGACGCGACGACAAGCCTTTCGCGCTTCCGCCCGGACAACGGCTCTCCCCTTGCGCATGAGAGCCCCGCGTCGAGATGACCGGGAGGCCGCGACGACCCGCGCGGCGCCCGGAGGAGGTGCTTCCGATGGCACGACAGGAACGATCCAGCTACCCGTACGCCTTCACGACGGAGGTTACGTTCGAGGAGCAGCTGCGCGGCGCGCTGCGGGAGATGCCGTGGTGGGTGGTCAGCATCGCGCTGCACGTGCTCGTGGGCGCGCTGCTCCTGGCCTGGGCCACCGACGTGGCCGCGCCCGCCGACCCGCCGCTGCTTTCGGCGTCGCTGCCCGACGATCTCCCGGATGTCGTGTTGCCCCCCGATCCGGATCCCGTGGAGACGGTCGAGAACGAGCTCACCACGCCCAACCCCCTGCTCTCGATGGAGGACACGCCCGACGTCGAGACCCAGAACGACGTGGACTTCAGCGAGCCGTTTGGCGCCGAGGAAGGCGCGTCGGAATCGCAGCTGACGGGCCCAAGCTCGAACCCCGTCATTGGCGTGGGCCCGGGCTCGGGCAGCCCCTTCAAGGGGCGAGGCGGTGACAAGCCTGGTGGCGGGGGCACACGTCGCTTCAAGCCGATGGACAACGCGGTCGAGGATGCCCTCAGGTGGCTCGAGGCGCACCAGTCGGGCAGCCACGGGGGCTGGGAGTCCGCGGGCTTCGTGAACTGGTGCGACCTCCAGCCCGCCGCGGACGGGCAACGCTCCGACGGCGCCGGCAAGACCATGTACGACACGGGCGTCTCGGGCTTGGCGCTCTGTGCGTTCCTGGGTGCGGGCTACACGAATCGTGGTGACCACGCGTTCGCGCGCACGGTCTCGCGCGGGCTCAAGTACCTGAAGGACGTCCAGGACCCGGAAGGCTGCTTCGGCCCTCGCTCCACGCAGCAGTACATCTACAACCACGCCACGGCCTCGCTGGCGATGGTCGAGGCCTATGGCATGACCGGGAGCCCGATCTTCAAGGCGCCCGCCCAGCGCGCCCTGGACTTCATCGCCTTGGCCCGCAACCCGTACTTCGCCTGGCGCTACGGCATCAAGCCCGGCGACAACGACACCTCGGTGACGGGCTGGATGATGATGGCGCTCAAGAGCGCCAAGCTGATCAACACCCATGCGATCGCGCAGGGCCAGGCAGCACCGCTGGGCGTGGACGACGGTGCTTTCGACGGCATCCGGACCTGGCTCGACAAGGTGACCGATCCCTCGACGGGCCGTGTCGGCTACCTGACCCGCGGCACGGGCCCCGCCCGTCCGCAGGAGCTGATCGACAAGTTCCCGGGCGAGAAGTCCGAGTCGATGACCGGTGTGGGCGTGCTGGCGCGAGTCTTCATGGGCGACGACCCGACCAAGGACGAGCACATCAAGCGCGGCGCCGAGCTCTGCTCCAAGCTGCCCCCGACGTGGAACGAGTCCGACGGCAGCATCGACATGTACTACTGGTACTACGCGACGCTCGCGATGTTCCAGGTCGGCGGCAAGCACTGGGACAAGTGGAAGGCGGCCATGGAGAAGGCCATGGTCGAGACCCAGCGCCAGGACACCACGTACTGCCAGCTCAAGGGCTCCTGGGACCCCATCGGTCCGTGGGGGCCCGACGGTGGCCGCGTGTACAGCACCGCGATCATGGCCATGTGCCTGCAGGCCTACTACCGCTACGACCGCGTGGCCGGCAGCCGCTGAACCCAGGCTCCGCGGCTGCGTTTCGTCGGTCATGGACGATCGATCCGGGAAGAACAGGTGGGCCGCCGGTGCGGCCTGGTCCGCGGGGTTCATGGTGCTCGTCTTGACGGCGCGGACGGCGCCCGCGGACCCGCCTGCGCCCGCGGATCCGCCCGCCGTCGAGCCGGCACCGGAGCACGGCGACGGTCCCTTCGATGGCCGGGGCGGCGATGCCGGGCATTGGCCCCCGGAGTGGCCCCGGTCGCCCTTCCCCTCACGGTCCGGCATCGGCCGCGACACCGTGCGCCACCGGATGGCCGGTTACGACCCGCGTACGGATGCCGCCGTCGCGGAGGCCCTGCGATGGCTCGCCGCCCACCAGTCGCCCAACGGCGGGTGGGAGGCCGCGGGCTTCCACCATTGGTGCAACGGGAAGCCCGCCGGTGGCCAGAAGCCCGACGGCCAGGGCAAGGCTCTGTACGACGTCGGCGTCACGGGTCTTGCGCTCACGGCGTACCTGGGTGCGGGCTACACGAATCGCGGCGATCACGAGTTCGCGCGCTCGATCGCGCGCGGCATCAAGTACCTGAAGGACATCCAGGATCCGGAGGGCTGCTTCAGCCCGCGGTCGCACCAGCAGTACATCTACAACCACGCGCTGGCCACGCTCGCGATGGTTGAAGCCTACGGGATGACGGGCAGCTCCATCTTCAAGGGGCCCGCACAGCGGGGACTGGACTTTGCGGCCTTGGCCCGCAACCCGTACTTCGCGTGGCGCTACGGCATCAAGCCCGGGGACAACGACACCTCGGTCACGGGCTGGATGACCAACGTGATCACGTCGGCCCACGCCATCAACGCCGCCGCCATCGCCAGCGGACGGCAGGCGCCTCTGCATGTGGATCCCGGAGCTCTCGACGGCGTTCGCAACTGGGTCCAGAAGATGACCGACCCCGAGACCGGCCGCGTCGGCTACATCCAGCGAGGCATGGGCCCGGCGCGTCCAGCCGGCTTGGTGGACCGCTTCCCGCCCGATCGCTCGGAGTCGATGACCGCGGCGGGCATCCTCATGCGCGTCTACACGCGCGAGAACCCCGCCACGAGCGAGGTGATCCAGCGCGGTGTCAAGCGCTGCCTCGCACGGCTGCCCGTCTGGAACGTGATCGACGGCTCGATCGACATGGCGTACTGGCACTTCGGCACGCAGGCCCTGCACCAAGTCGGTGGCGAGGCGTGGGCCACCTGGAAAGCAGCGCTCGAGACGGCGCTCGTCGATACCCAGCGCCGGGACACGGACGCTTGCCTCTTCAAGGGCTCGTGGGATCCGGTGGGCCCCTGGGGGCCCGACGGTGGGCGCGTCTACAGCACGGCGCTCATGGCGCTCTGCTTGGAGGCGCCGTATCGCTACGAGCGCGTGTATCCCGACGACTAGCGGTCGGACGTACGGTGCCAGAGCAATTCCTATCACCCAGTGCGAGCAGTGGCCTTGGTCGCGGGCTACCGCCGACACTGGGTGATAGGAATTGCTCTGGCACCGTAGTCCCCTGGGTGATAGGAATTGCTCTGGCACCGTAGTCCCCCGGGCGGCGGGGCGGGTACCGTGCCCCGATGAGCATCAGCCGAGCCGTGGCGGACGCGCAGGCGGGCGCGTCCTGGATCCGTCGCATGTTCGAGGAAGGCGTGCGCCTCAAGGCGCGCCTCGGCGCGGAGAACGTGGCCGACCTCTCGCTCGGCAACCCGGTGGTGGAGCCCCCGGCGGCGGTCGTCGAGCGACTCGTGGAGCTGGCCGCGGCACCGGATGCCGGGACGCACCGCTACATGCCCAACGCGGGCTACCCCTCCACGCGCGCCGCGGTGGCTGCGCACCTCGCACGGCACACGGGCGTCGGCTACCGCGGCGACGACGTCGTCATGACGGTGGGCGCGGGCGGGGGCCTGAATGTGGTGTTCAAGGGCCTCCTCGACCCCGGCGACGAAGTGATCGTCCTTGCGCCGTACTTCGTGGAGTACCGCTTCTACATCACCAACCACGGCGGGCGCATGGTGCTCGTCCAGACGGACAGCGGCTTCCGTCCCGACGTGGCCGCCATCGATGCGGCCATCACGGAGAAGACCCGCGCCGTCTTGGTGAACGCGCCGAACAACCCGACAGGCGTGGTGTACCCGGCGGAAGACTTCGACGCCCTGGCCGCGGTCCTGACGCGCCGCAGCGCGGAGCAGGGTCGGCCGATCTACCTCATCTCCGACGAGCCGTATCGGGCCATCGCGTACGACGGCATCGACGTGCCGTGGCCCGTGCGCCACTACGCAGACACGATCCACGTCACGTCGTTCTCCAAGGACCTGGCGCTACCCGGCGAGCGGATCGGCTACGTGGCCGTGAACCCGGAGCGCCCCGACGCGGCGCAGCTCGCTGGGGCGTTCACGTTCACGAACCGCATCCTGGGCTTCGTCAATGCGCCGGCGTTGCAGCAGCGGCTCGTCGAAGGGCTCCTCGACGTGAGGGTCGACCTCGCGGGCTATGCCGCCAAGCGGCTACGCTTGCTCGAGGCGCTCCAGCGGCACGGCTACGAGTGCGTGCGGCCCGGCGGCGCCTTCTACCTGTTCCCGCGCGTGCCGCGTGACGGCATGGACGACGTCGACTTCGTGAAGGCCTGCCTCGAAGAGCGTCTGCTGGTGGTCCCGGGCTCGGGCTTTGGCCGGCCAGGCCACGTGCGGCTCTCCTACGCCGTCACCGACCGCGACGTGGACCTCGCTTGCGAGGCGCTGGGCCGGGTTGCCGAACGGGTGCGCGGGTAACCCCGACTCCGTACGGGGCGCCAGAACAGGTCTACTTGAGGGCGTTGACGCGGCGGGCGAGCTTGGCCTTGGTGTTGCCCGCCGTGTTGGGGTGCAGGACGCGCTTCTTCGCGGCCTTGTCGATGGCCTGGTAGGCGCCGGCCAGCTCGGCCTGCGCCGCGGCCTTGTCGCCCGCGGCGATGGCGGCTTCCAGGCGCTTGACGCTGCCACGCACGGCGCCGCGCCGGGCCTTGTTGCGCAGCGTGCGGTCATCGGTCTGGCGAACGCGCTTCTTGGCGGAGGCGGAGTTCGGCACGGCTTGGCGCTCCCGGATGGCTTTCTGGCGTCTCGGCCCCGGCACCCCGCCGGGAAGCCGACGAGGTTGGCATGGCGCCGCACGGGGTCCACGAAATGCCCGAGGGGTGGGGGGGCCGCGCGGGGCCGCCCGGCGGGCTCAGGCCGTGCTGGAGAGGTCGGACAGCCGCTGGAGCACGTCCCGGTACGAGGCGTCCTCCTCCACGATCCGCTCGAAGATGTCCCGCGCCTCGGCGCCCCGGTCCATGCGGACCAGCAGGTCGGCGAGAGCGTAGTGGATGTCCTTGGCGGCCGGGGTGTTGAGGCCGGGGAAGGACTGGGCGGCCTCCTCCAGCTTCTTGGCGGCCAGGTTCAGGATGCCCTTGGCCTCGAAGCAGGTGGCTTGGTTGCGGAGGCTGCGGACCTTCAGGTTGGGGTCGCGGACCGTCTGCTGGAACTCGGCGAGGGCCTCGTCCACCCGCTCGGCCTGCAGCAGCCACTGCCCCAGGCGGAAGTGCTCGTTGAGGTCGAGCGGGTGCTCCTTCACGCGCCGGCCGTACTCCTCCAGGCTGGCCTCGATCAGCGGCTTCATGGCCTCCGTGGCCGCTGCCTGGAGGGCCGCGTCGCCGGGCGCTTGGCGGGCCGCATCGCGCGCCCGGGCCGCCGCCTCCTTCAGCGGCTGCAGCCGGAGGTCGCCGATCCGCACCGAGAGGTCGAAGTTGCCGCGGTCCAGCGCCAGCGCCTTCTCGAAGGAAGCGAGCGCTTCCTCGTGCCGACCCTGCTGCAGCAGCAGGTCGCCGGCCCGGAGCAGCAGCTTCATGTCGGTGGGGCTCTCCGCCAGGCGCCCCTGGACCTGCTCGAGCTCGGAGGCCGCGTGCTCGGGCGTCATCTGCAGGCGCTGTTCCGTCTCCAGCTGGCGCGCGACGTCCTTGTCCTTGATGAGCTCGCGACTGGACTGCGCCGTCTCGTAGCCGGCCACCTTCAGCGCACCCTCGGCAGCGAGGTTCTTGCGCAGCTTGACCGCCTCCTGGTCACGCGGAGCGATCTCGATCGCGCGCGAGAGGGCCTCGAGCGCTTCCGGGAGCCGCCCGCGGCGACCCAGGGCCTCGCCGAGACGCTTGAAGGGCTCGGGGTCCTTCTCTTCGCCCTCGGTCGCCTGCTGGAACGCGACGACGGCGCTCCCGAAGGCGTTGGCGTCCAGGCAGGCCTGGCCCAGCGTCATCTGGGCGCCCTTGTCCTCGGGGTTCTTGGCCAGCGCGCGCAGGCACGATGCCATGCGCTTGCGCGGGTCCTTGCTGGTGCCCGCCGACATCTTGGAGAGCATGCCGCCGAAGAGGCTCTTCCCCCGGGTCTCGCGCAGCTTGCGCGCGGCCTGGAAGAAGATCGACATGGCCTCCTCGTCGTCCGGCTGGAGACCCAGGTACTCCTGCGCCATCTCCGCGGAGAGCTCGTACTGCTTGCGCTTCAAGGCCTCGCGGGCCTTCACCTTGATGTCGCCGACGGCCATGGGGTCTCCGGAAGGGGGCGGGGCCCAAGGGTAGCCACAATCGGGCCGGAAGAGGCGCCCCGGCCGCAGGCTTGGTCCCCCGCCATCGCGGCGCGGCGCGGGGGGGCCCCCTGCTCGCCCAGCGGTACACTCCGGCCGATGCCGCTCGACATCGTGTACTGGCCTGATCCCGTCCTGACGCGCCCTGCAAGCCCGGTCGGCGTCGTGGACGACGAGCTGCGATCGGTGGTGGCGGCGATGCGCCGCGTGATGTTCCGCTTGAAGGGCGTCGGCTTGGCCGCGCCGCAGGTCGGCGTCGGACGGCGGGTGATGCTGGTCTGTCCCTCGGGCGCGCCGGGCGACGAGGAGGTCGTGGTCGATCCCGAAATCCTCGAGCGCCACGGCGAGGCCGATGGCGACGAGGGCTGCCTCTCGCTCCCCGGGCTCTACGGCCCGGTCGTGCGGGCCGAACGCATCCGCGTCCGCTACCGCGATCTGGACGGGCGGGTGCACGAGCGTGAGCTCATGGACTTCCCGGCCCGCGTCTTCCAGCACGAGTACGACCACCTGGACGGGGTGATGTTCCCCGACCGCATGACGCCCGAGGCCCGCGCCGAGGTCGAAGATCAGCTGCAGGCGTTCCGCGTCGCCTACGCCGCGAAGGACGGCTCCGGCCGCGTCTGAGGCGGTGCGTACGCTCCACGGTCTCGAGGGTCTCGAGGCGGCCGCGTTCCGCCGCCCCGTCGTCACCGTGGGCACGTTCGACGGTCTGCACCGAGGCCATGTCGCCCTGCTCGAGCACCTGGGTCGCCTGGCCGCCCGCATGGGTGGGGAGCGGCTGGTGGTGACGTTTGCCATGCATCCGATGGTCGTGATCCGCGGAGCGCCTCCGCGTCCGCTCGTGGCGCTGCCGCGACGCTTGGAGGGCCTTGCACGGCTCGGCGTGGACACCGCCCTCGTGTTGCCCTTCGACGCGCGCCTTCGCGCGCTGACCTGGCAGGCGTTCTTCGACGACATCCTCGTGCATGAGCTCGGGCTCTCGGCGTTGCTGTTTGGCTACAACGGGAACTTCGGCCACGGGGGGCTCGGCACCTTCACGACCGTGCGTCCCCACGCCGAGCGGCTCGGCGTCGTCGTCGAGGAGGCAGAGGCCGTGCTGCTGGACGGTCGGCCCGTGAGCAGCACGCGCATCCGCGACGCCATCCAGGCCGGTGACCTGGCGACGGCCGAGCGCCTGCTGGGCCACCCGCCGGCCGTGGCGGGTCCCGTCGTGCGCGGCGACGGCCGCGGTCGCCAGCTGGGCTTCCCCACGGCGAACGTGGACACGGGCAACGTCGTGCTGCCGCCGGCTGGGGTCTACGAGGTGCGGGCGCGCGTCGCCGACGGCACGTGGCGCCGGGCCGTGGCCAACCTGGGGCGGCGACCGACGGTGGAGACGGCGGCCGAGGGCACACCGCTCCAGCTCGAGGTGCACCTACCGGGTTTCGACGGTGAGCTCTACGGCCACGTCCTGGAGGTCGCCTTCGTGCGGTACTTGCGCGACGAGCAGCGCTTCGCGGACCTCGATGCCCTGGTGGCGCAGATCCGCAAGGATGTCGCGCGCGTCGTCTCCTGACCGTCGGTCAGGCGTGGCGGACGAGGCTGTAGCGCTCCTCGATGTAGTGGCGGCCGGCGGGCGTCAGCGTGTAGGCCGCGTACTGCTCGGCCGGCTCGAGGAAGCCCTTGTTCTTCAGGCCGTACACGACGACGGGCACGTTGGGCTGCTTCATCTCCAGCGCGTCGAACCCGTTGCGGATGTCGTTGGTGGTCGCCGTGGCGGCGCCGAGCACGTGGGTCACGTGGTAGACGAACAGCAGGACGTGGTCCTGGACCAGTCCGCGCTTGCCCTCCGGGTGGACGAGACGCTCTTGGTACCAGGTCGCCAGGGGCAGCGGACCCGTCGGAGAGGGGCCCTCGGGAGCGTCCGCCGTGTTCACCAGCCCCAGGGCTCCCAGGTCGTCGGCCAGGAGCGGGCCGAAGCCGTTGTTCCGCGCCATGCGATCGATGCGCGCGAGCCACCGCCCGATCGCTCGCTCGACCAGCTCTTCCGGGCCCTCCACATGGAACGCGTCGTCGCCGACACGGATGGAGATACGGGCGGAGCCCGACGGCGTCGGCACATCGTCGTTGGTCATCAATCGATCCTCAGGATGGGGCGAGGCGGATGGGTTCGTCGGATCAGGCGAGCTGGCCCGAAGAGGAACCAGGGACCCGTGCGGTCGTCGCGGCCTCCGGCGGCCGGCGTGGCCTCATGTCCGTAGGGCCACCTCTCGGGCGGATCCTAGCCCCGATCGCCCTGCGCAGTCCAATCGGACCGCCCCCGAGGGCCGCTGGGGCCGGCCACGAAAAAGACTTGTCGGTCGCGCCCCTCTCCCGAGGATGGCGAGCCGGTCTGGCTAGGTAGCTCAGT
This sequence comes from Planctomycetota bacterium, assembly GCA_050248855.1. Lineage (GTDB taxonomy): Bacteria > Planctomycetota > PLA2 > PLA2 > JAEUHO01 > JACKGW01. The sequence goes on from JBFWRP010000003.1 coordinate 80,470, forward strand.
TGGTAGAGCGCCTGACTGAAAATCAGGAGGTGGCCGGTTCAATCCCGGCCCTAGCCACCATTTCCCACAGCCGCGCGCGAGGCACCCGTTACCAGGCGCCTGCCGTCTCGGGTGGTGCCATGGGGTAGTGGTAGGCCGGGTAGTCGTAGGCCGTCGTGGGCTTGGCTGTCCCATCGAAGGCGCCGTGCACGGTGGTGTTGCCGTCGCCGCTGGCCCAGGTCCACGTCCACGACTCCGTGCCGCAGCCTGCGAGCAGGAGGGCCGCGAGGGCGAGGGAGGCGATCAGGACCAGGTGTCGGCCACGCGCCATGTCTTCATGCTACCCCTGGCGCGGGCGTGCGGCCCCTGGTTCACGTGACGTCCAGCTCGTGGTCGAGCAGCCGCGCGACCGGGTGGACGCGCAGGGCTTCGAGCACCGTCTCCAGCGGGGCTCGGGCCGCCGCGGCGGTGTTCGCCACGCTGGCAAAGCCCAGGGCCGCGACCTGCCGGAGCTCGTTGTCGTCCACCTCCGCGGCGGCAAGGTGCCAGCGGGAACGCGCGCGGTCGAGCACCGAGCGAACGACCTGCCGCTTGTCCTTCAGCGAACGGGCCGCGGGGATCTCCAGACGGACGTACAGGGCGCCTACGTGCATGGCGCCATCATCCCTGAGGTCGGTGGCAGGTACCATCCGCCCCCATGGCGTACAGCCTGGACGACAAGCTCGTGGTCGGCGTCAGCACGCGGGCCCTGTTCGACCTGGGCGAGGCCCACGAGGTGTTCCGCAGCCAGGGGGTGGAGGCCTACACGCGCTACCAGATCGACAACCAGCGCGTTCCCCTGGCCCCCGGCACCGGCTACCCGCTGGTCAAGGGCCTGCTCGGCATCAACCAGCGGCTGGGCGAGACGCTGGTGGAGGTCGTGATCGTGTCGCGCAACAGCGCCGACACGGGACTGCGCACGCGCTACAGCATCGAGGCCCTGGGGCTGCCCATCGCGCGGGCGGCCTTCACCCGGGGGCGTCCGGTGGCCGACTACCTCGAGGCCTTCAGCTGCGATCTCTTCCTCTCCGCCGAGGACGCTGACGTGGTGCGCGCCCTCCAGGCGGGCTTCGCCGCGGGCAAGATCCTGCCCGTGCCGGCCAACGCGCAGCACGAGGACGAAGTGCGTGTCGCGTTCGACGGCGATGCCGTGTTGTTCGGGGCCGCCAGCGAAGAGATCTACCAGCGTGATGGCTTGGAGGCGTTCCAGGCCCACGAGGCGGCGCGCGCGGCCGAACCCATGGAAGCCGGGCCGTTCCTGCCCTTCCTGAAGGCCCTGTGTCGCATCCAGGAGCGCTTCCCGCCCGAGGACTGCCCCGTACGCACGGCGCTCATCACGGCACGCGACAGCGTCAGCCACGAGCGCGTCGTCAACACGTTGCACGCCTTGGGCGTGCGCATCGACGAGTGCTTCTTCCTGGGCGGTGTGCGCAAGGCCCCGATCGTCAAGGCGTTCCGACCGCACATCTTCTTCGACGACCAGCTCGTTCACGCCGGGCCGGCCTCCGAGGTCGCGCCGGCGGCGCAGGTCCCGCGCACGCCGCCGCCAGCCTCGCCCGGGGTCGAGCCCCGATGAGGGCGGGGGCCGCGGCGGATGCGCGGCGCCGACCCACGCGGATCGAGCTGCTGGTTGCCGTGGCGGCGTTCCTCGTGTTCGCCGTGCAGCCCTTGGCGGGGCGGCGCTTGCTGCCGCGCCTGGGCGGGACGCCGGCGGTGTGGGCGGCCGCGCTCGTGGTGTTCCAGACGCTGTACCTGCTCGCGCAAGGTCTGGCCCATGCGCTCGCCCGGCGACCGGCGTGGCGACGACCGGGGCTCGTGGTGCTCGTCGTCTTGGCCCTCGCCAACGCGGCCTTCACGTGGCGCTCGTGGGGCGCACCGGGCGCCCATGCGGATCCCGCGCTCTGGCTCGTCGGCACGCTCCTCGTGGGCCTCGGTCCGCTCGTCGTCGCGCTCGCCGTGACCACGCCGCTGCTCCACCGCGCGTTCGTCGAACGCGGCGGCGCGCCGGGACGCGCGTGGCACCTCGTGGCCTGGGGGAGCGGGGGCAGCCTGGCGGCGTTGTTGCTGTACCCGACGCTGCTCGAGCCGGCGCTGGGCGTGCGTTCGCTCGTGACGGCGTGGGGGCCGCTTGCAGCGTCCGTCGTGGCGGCCGTGGCGGTCGTGGCTTGGCCGCGCGCGGGCGTGGCCACGGCTCTCGGAGGCGGCCCGAGAATGCGCTGGCCGCGCGAGACCTGGGGCCTCGTGCTGCGGGCCGCGCTCGCGAGCGGGCTGTTCCTGGCCGTCACGGCCCACATCACGACCGACCTGGCGCCCGTGCCCCTGCTCTGGGTCGTGCCGCTGGCGCTCTTCCTGCTCGGGTCGATCCTGGCCTTCGTGCCGCGCGCCGCGCACACGGTCGACCTCGCCGGCCACGCCGTGGCGCCCCTGGGCGTCCTCGTCGCGGCGCTGGTGCTGGCGGAGCGCACCGAGTGGATGGCCGTGCAGGTGCTGGTCTTCCTCGCGTTCGTCGCCGTGGCGAGCCTCGACCTCTGGGGCGCCCTCGCTCGGCGTCGCCCGTCCGACCCCGCGCGCGCGACGGGCTGGTACCTGGCGACCGCCATCGGCGGAGCGCTGGGCGGCCTGGGCGTGGGCCTGTTGGCGCCTTGGCTGCTGAGCGGGCCCTACGAGCTTGCGCTCTTGATCTTCGGCGTCGTCGCCGTGCGGGGTGTCCACCCGACGACGGGCGTGATCGGCCCTCGACCCGCAGGGCCCACGATCGCCAAGCTCTTGCTGGGTGCGGCCTTCGTGCTCGGCCTGTTCTTCGGCATGGGGTTCCTCCGTGACGAGCCCGAAGGCTTCCTCGTGCTGGCCGTGCTCGCGACGGTCGTCACGCTGGCCTTGCGCTTGGCGGGTCGTCCCGTGGCGGTCGGCGCCCTGGCGGGCCTCCTCGTGCTTCCCACCCTGGCCCTGCGGTTGGACTTCAACGTCCTGGCCCAGGAGCGCACGTTCTTCGGTACGCATCTGGTGCTCGAGGTCGAGGGCTCCTCGGACGAGGGCGGCCACCACCGCCTGCTGCACGGGCGCACGATCCACGGCGTGCAGCTTGACCACGCACCGCGAGCTCCCACGCTCTACTACGGTCGCGATACACCCATCGGGGACGTCATGGAGGACCTCGCCAGGCGCACGATCACGCCTCGCGTCGGCATCGTGGGCCTGGGTGTCGGCACGCTCTTGGCCTACGCACGCGAAGGCTGGTCGGTCCACGTGATCGAGATCGACGAGGCCGTCGTGCGCATCGCCAGCGACCCGCGCCTCTTCACCTTCGTCCGCGACACCGCTGCCGCCCTCCGGATCACGGTGGGGGACGGTCGGCGCGAGCTGGAGCAGGTCCCCGCCGGGAGCATCGACCTGTTGGTCGTGGACGCGTTCTCCTCGGACGCCGTCCCCATCCACCTGCTCACGCGCGAGGCCGTCGAAGGCGATCTGCGTGTGCTGGCGGAGGACGGCGTCGCGGCGTTCCACGTGTCCTCCCAGTACGTGGACTTGGTGCCCGTGCTGGGCGCCGCCGCGCGCGCCGTGGGCGCCGTGGCGGTCACGAAGACATCCAGCGGTTCGCACTGGGTGGTCCTGGCGCGGCGCGAAGCGGACGTGACGGCGCTACGGGCCCGCGGCTTCCAGGATGCGGCCGTGGGCCGTGCGTGGACCGACGACCGCGTGCATCTGCTGGACGCACTGCGCTGACGTCAGCGTCCGCGGTCCAGCGTCTCGTGGATGCGCGAGGCCACACGCAGGGCGTTGGCGTAGATCGTCATCGTGTAGGGGACCGACCCGCCCGAGGGCATGAAGCTGCCGTCGGTGACCCACAGGTTGGGCGTGTCGTGGGCACGGCAGTCGCGGTCGAGCACCGACGTGCGCGGGTCGTCGCCGAAGCGGCACGTGCCGGCGATCAGGTTGGTGCTGGGGCCGCCGAAGCTGTCGGGGGTGCGCACCTTGCGTACCCCCATGGCCTCGAGCACTTCGGAGCCGCGGGCCACGAGGTCGCGCACGGCCTGCAGCGAGCGGGGGTGGTTCACCGCGCGCACGTGGCACACCGGCAAGCCCAGCTTGTCCTTGACCGTGTCGCTGAGTCGCATCCAGCAGCCCTCGTGGGGCAGCCAGTCGGAGAAGGTCTCGAAGCGCAGGTGCATCACGTCGTGGAAGTACCAGCGCAGGCGCTCCTTGAGTGGGGCGCCCCAGAGCGGCACGTAGTCGGGTCGCTCGTCCCAGATCGCCTGCGTGACGGCGGCCAGCACGGGGTTGGGATGCACGCGCAGGAAGTTGATCGTGCCCGCCTTCACGAGGCCGGGCGCCGGAGGCACGTCGTCGCGGCCCGCGCGGCGTCGCGGGTCCGCCGGGTCGTACCAGTACCAGTCCTGCACGATGCGGTTGACGAACGGCTCGTCGCTGGCAAGCGCCGGGTCGCGCGCCAGGGCGAAATCGCCCCAGCCCGCGCCGAACGAGCAGAACAACAAGTGGCGGCCCACCTGCCCGCTCGTGTTGCCCAGGCCCCGCGGGTGCTTGGGCCCGCGCGAGAGCAACAGGAGGCGTGCGGACTCGAGCGCCTGGCAGGCGACCACGAAGACGGAGGCCTCCGTGCGGTGGGCGCGCCCGCCGCCGTCCACCCAATGCGCGGCGCGCACGGCCCCCGACGCATCGGTCTCCAGGCGCGTGACGCGCGCCTTCGAGATGACGTCGCAGCGACCCGTGGCTTCGGCGCGATGCACGAACGCCGAGAGGCCCGAGCCCTTGGCGCCGACGGCGCAGCCGAAGCTGCCGCAGTAGCCGTTGTAGTCGCAGGCCTGGCGGGCCAAGCCAGGCGCCTCGGGCATGTCCTGCGACAGCACGGCGCGCGGCAAGGGCACGCTCGTGAGGCCCAGCTTGGCGCATACGGCGTCGACGCGTTGCGCGAGGGGATGCTCGGAGAGCGGCGGCTGCGGGTAGCCGGGCGTGGAGCGCGGCTCGAACAGGTGCCGGTTCTGCGGCACGACGCGACCCGACAGGCCGACTTGCCGCTCGACTTCGGCGTACCACGGCTCCATCTCGCCGTAGTCCAACGGCCAGTCGGCTACCGACGCATCGGGCACGGGCCCGAACGAAGAGAGCTGGCGGAAGTCCGAGGGCTTCATGCGCATCATGAAGCCGCTCATCAAGACGCTGCTGCCGCCGACGAGGCTGCCGTTCCAGAACAGCGACGTGGGGGCGCCGCTGCCGGCCTGCGCCGCGCCGACGGTTTCCTGGACCATGGGCTCGGCGGCGGCCGAGGGCGTGAACGCACCGCGGCGCACGACGGCGATCTCGTCCTTGACGAAGTCGCTCTCCTGGTAGCGCCCGCCCTTCTCGAGCAGCAACACCCGATGCCCCGCCTCGGCCAGCACGGCCGCCACGGGGGCACCGCCCGCACCGCTGCCCACCACGATGGCGTCGTACGCGCTCATCGGGCGAGGTCGTCCATGCGCAGGTGGGGGACGATCGGCCGTGGAACACCCGGCACGTGGCCGAGCCAGCGCCAAGCGGCCTCGTCGCGGTTGCCGCCGTGGAGGGGGTCGCCGAGGAAGCCCTCGAGCGTGAGGACGAGCATCGCGCGCAGCCAGCGGATGCCGATGCGGATGTCGCGCTCCAAGCCGCGCAGGACCGCGTCCTGCTGGAGGGCCGTGAGCTCGTGGAAGCGGGCCTTGCGGTACCAACGCGCGCTGCGGTCCACGTGCGCCGCACCCTGGCGCACGAGGTCCTTCGTCTCCTGCGGGACGTCCGGCGAGGCCATCGCGGCATCGAGGTAGCCGATCGCGTTGGTGCTGGCGGCACCGGGCGCGTCGGGCGTCGTCGGCAGGAGCCGGTCCTGGACGGCGGCGAGCGTGGCGTACAGCGCCGGGTCCAGCGCCCGCGCCGGCACGCCGGGCGGCGTGGGCTCGACGCGCGGGCCGCTGCCCACCAGCAGCCCGTCCCACCAGAGCACGCCAGCCGCGGTCAGCCCCGCGGCCGTGCCGGCGACCAGCACGTCGCGCCGCGTCCGTCCGGTCGAAGGCGAGGGCGGCGTGCGCGCGGGCGTCGTTTCCACGCCCGGATCCTACCGGGGTGTCGGTGCTCCGGAGGGTCCACGGTCGAGTGACAGGGTCCGCGGGGTGCCGGTCGCCGCGAGAGGCGCGGCCGCCACGTCGGGGGCGAGGTAGTAGCCGTCGCGGCCGTTGCCCTTGACGTGGTAGAGCGCACCGTCGGCCCGCTCCAGCGCCAGTGCCAGCGCCCCACGCGCTCCTCCTCGTACCACGTCCGGCGTCAGCACCGCGATGCCGACGGAGCACGTGACCTTGAGATCGGCGCGCACGTGGTTCCACGGGTGGGTGCGGAAGGCGCGGACGATGCGGCCTGCCAAGTCCACGGCGTGGTGCGTGTCGGTGGCCATGGCGGCCACGACGAACTCCTCGCCGCCGAGGCGGGCCACGTGGTCCATCGGGCCGACCGTTTCGCGCAGGATCTGCCCGGTGTGGCGGAGCACGTCGTCGCCAATGGCATGTCCGTAGCGGTCGTTGACCTGCTTGAAGTGGTCGAGGTCGACCATCAGCACCGCCATCGGGATCTCGACTGCGGCCGGCTGCTCCATGACGCGCAGCAGGTCCTCTTGGAAGCCCAGGCGGTTGGGCAGCTGGGTCAGCACGTCGCGCCGTGCGCGCTGCTGCATCTGGGCCCATTGGGTATGCAGGCGCGTCTTGGCGGCGTGCGCCGTGTAGGCCGCCAGGCACAGGTACACGACGTTCTGCGCGAGCGCCGCGAGCGCGGTGACGGGCAAGCGTTGCCAGGCCAGGAACGGCGTCCCGCGCTGGGTCTCGAGGGCCGCCGACGTGATCCCGTGCGGCAAGGCCAGCGCGAACACGGCGTAGGTCAGCACGAGCGTCGTCGTGAGCCGGATCAGCGTGGTCCCGTCGAACAACAAGCCCGCGAACGCCGTGGTCGCGACCACCAGGATCACCTGCGGGCTGCCCACGCCCCCCGTCTCGAAGGCCGCCACGATGCCCAGCACGCCGATGGCCGACAGCGCGAGGCTGGGGGCGATGGCACGACGGCGGTGGCCGACGTCCGTGGCCGCGACCAGCAGCCTCCACGCCAAGAGGGCGATGGACGCCTCCACCGCCATTGCGAGCGGCGTGGTCGCACCGAGGGCCCAGAGCACGGCATGCAGCAGGGCCAGGGGGGCAAGCATCGCGAGCAGCAAGCAGGCGTAGAGCCGCTGCAGCCCGAGAGGACTCGGGTCGAACGTGGTCAGGAACTTGTGGGACACGGGGGTGGTCGTCCTCGGGTGGGGGGATCGGCCGCACCCCCTATCGGCCTACCGCTGGCGGCGCGTGAGTCGCAGCCCGCAGACGCCGGCGCCCGGGAACGCCCGGAAGTCCGGGCCGCATCTCGATTCAAACGACCGTTTCCTGCACCCAGGCTGCGTAGGCCGCCTCCACGCCGGCGGGAGCCACGACGACGATCTCGGGCACCTCGTAGGGGTGGCGGCGCTTGAGGTGGCGCGCCAGGGCCTCCACACCCGCCTTGGTCGTCTTCGCCACCAGCAGCGTCTCGGGGTCGTTCGCCACGGCGCCCTGCCACCAGAACACGCTGCGCAGGCCCGGGACCAGGTTGACGCAGGCCGCGAGGCGCTCCTCCACCAGCTCGCGGGCCAGGTCTTCGGCGATGTCGGGCGGGGCGGTCGACAGCACCAGCCGCACGCCGTCGGACTTCCACGCGACCTTGGGGTCCGCCACGCTCGCTCTCCCGCCGGCGCCAAGACGGCGCAGCGGAGAGGCTACCCGCGAGGCGCTCGGGCTCGGGCTCGTGGCCGATCCGGTCGATACAGTCGACGGCGCCGGCGCGCGGGAGGGGCCCGACGCCCGAAGACGGAGCAGGGTCGGATGTGCGGGATCGTCGGCATCGTGGGGCGGGTCCGCACCACCCCACCCGACCCCATCAGCCGCGCGCTGGGTGCCCTCGCGCGGCGCGGGCCCGACCTGGGCGGCCGGGCGAGCGGTCGCCTGGGCTCGCACCCGATCGAGCTGGGCATGCGTCGCCTGGCCCTCGTCGCGGCGCACGGTGTCGGCGTTCCCTGGCGCGGGCCGCAGGGCTCGCTGCTGGTGTTCAACGGCGAGATCTACAACCACGTGGCGCTTCGCGCGCGCCTGGCCGGTGAGGGGCACCCCGAGCCCTGCGGCCCCGGCGACGGGAACCTGCTGGCCGCGTGGCTCGAGGCGCATGGCCGCTCCGGCCTCGCCGAGGTGCGCGGCAGCTACGCCTTCGCCTTGCTCCATGCGCCGGACGGCGAGCTGTGGCTGGCGCGCGATGCGGCGGGCGTGCGCCCGCTCTGCTACGCGCGGGTGCCGGGGGGCTTCGTCTTCGCCAGCACGCTCGACGGTCTCCTGGCGCTGGGTGCCTTCCCACCCCGGCCCGACGTGGACGCACTCGTCGACGTGCTTCGTGACGGCGTCGTGGCCACGGCGCGGACCGCGCTCGCCGGTGTGCGTCGCGTGGCGCCCGGCGAGCTGCTCAGGCTGGATGCCGCGCTCGAGCTGTCGAGCGAACACGTCCCCCCGCCGCGCGTCGTCGAGGACGAAGAACCCCACGACGTGCTCGATGCCCTGCGCGCCGCAGTGCGCGACCGCCTGCAGCTGGAGCGTCCGATCGGTCTGTTGCTCTCGGGTGGCATCGACTCCGGCCTGCTCGCCGCCCTGGTGGCGGAGGTCGAGCGCATCCCCACGTTCACGGTGGGCTACCCCGGCCTGCGCGGCGCCGACGAGGTGCAGCGCGCGCGGCGCACGGCCAAGCGGCTCGATCTCCCGCACCAAGTCGTGCCGTGCCCGCTGGATCCCACGGCCTGGGTCGTGGGCACGGCCCGTGCGTTCGACGAGCCCTTCGCCGACGCGAGCGCGGTCCCGACCTGGGGCGTGGCGCGCGAGGCGGGCCGGCGCGTACGCGCCCTGCTGACCGGCACGGGCGGCGACGAGGTGTTCGGCGGCTACAGGCGCTACTGGATGCTCGGGCATGGACCGTGGCTGCGCCACGTGCCGTCGTTCCTGGTCACGCCCATCCAGCGGGTGCTCGACCGCCGCGCGCCCGGCAGCGTCCGGGTGCTGCGCGCCGCCACCGATCCCGAGGGGCTCTACCGCGGCCTGCTGCGCCTCCAGCCGCTGACGGAGCTGAGGACCGTGTTGGGGCCGCTGCTGCGCGGCGTGGCCGATCCCGAGCCGCGGCCCGGCCCGACCGATGCCCCGTCGGCCATGCGCGACGACTTCCGCCGCTACTTGCCCGATGACCTGTTGGTCAAGGAGGACCGTGCGCTCATGGCGCACGGTGTCGAGGGTCGCCATCCGTTCCTGGACGGGCGCGTCCGTCGCGCCGCCGGACGCCTCGAGCTGTCGGGCAGTCCCCTGCGCGGGACGCAGAAGGCCCTGCTCCGCGCCTACGTGCGCGAGCATGTCGATCCCGACCTCGCGCGCGCGCCCAAGCGCGGCTTCGCCTTCCCCGTGGACGAGCTCTATCGCGGGCCGCTCCGCGAGCTCGCCGAGGGCTGTTTGCTCGCGGGCCCGGGGCTGGACCGCGGCTTCGTGGACGCCGATGGCGTACGGCGCCTCTACCGTGAGCACCTCTGCGGCTCGCGCAACCTCGGCGCCGTCATCCATGCACTCGTCATGCTGGAGCTGTGGTCACGGCGCATGCTCGACGTCACGAGCCCTTCGCTCGAGGGCGGCGTCTGAACCCACCGCCTACGGGGCGAGCGTGACGAAGTGCATACCGGGCCCCGGCATCACGCGTCGGATGTCGGCGGGCTCCAGCCCAGCGGCTTCCACTTGGACCCGCAGCGGACGCTCCGGCAGGTAGGCCGGGATCTCGAGCACGCCGTTCGCGTCGGTACGCAGCTCGTCGAGCGGCGGGGGCAAGAGGAGCGGGGGGCCACCGTCGTCCACCGAGAGCACGACGCGCGCACCCCGGATCGGCAGACCGGAAGGCGTGTGCACGCGCAGCGCCAGCGCGCGTGCGGGGTCGCCCGCCGCCATCTCGACCTGCTGCGTACCTGCCGCGACGACGGCGCCCGCGGCCCGGGTCACGAAACCCTCTTGCCACGCCACGACCTCCACGTCGCCGTGGGGGAAGGGACCCAGGCGCACGGAGCCATCCGCCCCCGTCCGTCCGCGATGCGCAAGCGGCATGCGACCGTCGGCGACCGAGCGGGCCAGCACGTGCATGCCGGCGTGCAGCGTCCCGGCGTGCACGACGAGCCATGCGCCCTCCACGCCCGGCGGGAGCGCGACGGCTTGGCCCGCGTCGACCTGCGCCGTACGTGGCGCATGCACACCGTCCTGGACCAGGAGCGTGACGTCGCCGGCGTGGGCGGGCACGGCGACGTGCTCGAGGGGGCCGCGCCCCTGCGTCACGACGGTCAGACGACCGCCGCGATCGCCGCGGGGGCCGTCCTGCGTGGCACCGCGTGCCGTGGCTGTCCACGAAGCGGGCAGCGTCTCGCCGTCGGGGAGGCCGATCGCCTGGCGTGCGAGTCGCGCATCCACCTGCAAGGGCTCGCCCTCGGGCACGGTCATGCGCAGCGTCACCTCGAGGCCCTCGCTCGTGCCCCACGCCAGCTCGACGGTCTCGCCCGCGGGCCAGCGGGCCGGATCCAGGCGCAGCGCCCCGTCCGGGCCGCGCGCCACCGGCTCGTAGGCAGCCTCGCTGTCCGCCGGCCGCACACGCACCTCGACGCCGTCGGGCAGCCCCTGCACGCGCGCGACCACGCGCCCCGCAGCGTCACCCAACCGCCAGTGCAAGGGCCCGCTCTCGCGCAAGCTGACCCACGTGCTGTCCGCGTCGGGCCCGTCCTTCAAGCGCAGCCGGACGACGTCCTGAAGGCGGTCCACGCGCACGCGCCCCGCGGCGTCGGCACGCAGCGTGTCGAGCACGTCGCCATCGGCGCCAAGGGCCTCGACGAGTGCGCCCGCCGCCGGAGGCCCCGCCCCCGTGCTCTCCAGCGTCACCTCCCGCGGCTGGGGGGTCCTGAGCGGCGGCGTGGCCTGGGGTGGCAAGTGCACGGTCCACGGGCCGCTGCTGGCGGGTGTGCCCGCCGCGCCGGCGCCCAGATGGCGCAGATCGCGCTGACCATGGCGTACGCGCAGGCCCTGGGCCAGCACCTCGCGGCGATCGAGACGCGTCCACCCGCGCGCGTCGGGCTGCGCACTCATCGCACCACCGGCGCCCGCACCGAGCCGTGCGTCGGTCGCGGGCGTGCCGTCGGCGGCCAGCACGAGGACCTGGACCTCGTTGGCTCCGGGGAGCGGCAGCGGGCGATCGCTCTCGGTCGGTCGGGCGACGCCCACGTCGGGGTCCGCCGTCTCGTCGTCGCGCTTCGGACGATCGTCGCGTCGTTGCGCCGACGGCAGCGGCCGCGCCTCCCAGCCGCTGCCGCCTCCGCCGGGCCAGGTCCCGGGCAGCCAGCGGTTGAGCTCGAGCAACAGCGCGAGCAGCAACAGCAGGAGCAACACCACGAGCGTGCGACGGAGGCGCAGGCGGGGTCGGGACATGGCTCCCAAGCCTACGGCAGGTCCGGCCCGGCCGCGGAAGAGGTCAGCGGAAGAGTGCCGCCCAGCGGGAGCCGCGGTACCGCTCGTGCCCCCGTGCGAGCAAGTGCGAGCGGATGGGGCTGGAAGGCCGCATCTGCGAGATCTCCTCGAGGTCCTGGAGCGCGTCCAGGCCGCGGCGTGCGTCTTCGGCCAGCGCGCCCGCGCCAGCGCGGGAGGTGACCGCGGCGAGGGATGCGCGCGACGCGTCGAGCCGCCCGGCCTCGGCCGCTGCGAACGCCTCTAGGATGCGCGCCTCGGCCCAGGGAGCCTGGGGGTCGAGCGGAGGATCGGCCTCCACGTTCATGCGTACGGCGCGGTACCCCCCGGCCACGTGCCCGGGCTCCGCGGAGGCCCGTGCGCGTGTCGGCGGCTCGTCCGTGATCGGCTTGCCCACGGGAATCGCCGTCGGCTTGTTCGCCGACTGGTCGCCGTCGGGGCTGCCGTAGAGCTGCACTTCGGGGGCCGTGAACGGCTCGTGGGCTTGCGCGAGCTGCTCGGGCGCATCGACCGCCGAGGCCCGCTGACCGTCGACGCGCCGCACGGCGGGAGGCGGAAGGTGCGGGGCGCCGGGCGAGTGGGGCGGCCCGGGGAGCACGCAGTCCGGGGCCGTGCGAGAGGGCCGCGTGGGCTGGGCTCCGCCATCGGCTGTGGGCGCACGGTCCTCGCCGGGCCCGGGCGCCACGTACGTGGTGCGTCCGAGCGGGCCGCCGCGGAGCTCCGCCTGGGACCACGTCCTGAGCTCGGCGGGCGCGTCGCTGCCCGGCAAGTCGGCCAGCAGCGCATCGGGCGACAGCTCGGCTTCCTGGTCGTCGTACACCACGGGGCCGTCGAGGAGCGCCGAGGGCGCATCGCAGCCGCCGGGCCCGCAGAGCGGGGCAGGCGCCTTGCCGCTTCCGCAGCGACCGCCGATGCAGACGCCCACGCCGTCTTCCGTGCTGAGCACCGTCTTGCGCTGGGCGCGCTCCGCCTCGTCGGCCGCGGGGTGCTCGGGATCCGGCGGCACGGTGTCGGCGTGGGCGAGCGGCGCGTCGCTCTCGGGATGCACGGCCGAGTCACCGTCCGGCTGGCCCTTGCGCTTGCGCTCGGCCACGGCGAAGACGTACTCGGCGCGCGCCAGGAACGCCTCGTACTGCTGGTCGGTCAGCCGGCCGCCCCAACCCGTGATCCAGCGGCCTTCCTCGTCGAGGAACCCCGCCCACGGCAGCTTGCGCAGCTGCGCCGCGGGCACCCAGCGTTGGAAGATGCGCTGCACCCGCGCATCGGGGAAGCGGGCGTCGATCGCCAAGCCGACCGCGATGCGCTGCAGGCGCTCGCGGAAGCCGGGCGTGGGGACGAGCCGCGTCACGAGGTCGCGGCAGTTGCCGCAGCCGGGCTTGCCCAGCTCCACGAAGATGAACTTGTGGTCGAGGCGGGCCCGATGCCGCGCGGCGTCGAGGTCGTGGAACCAGTCGAGCGTGTCCCCGTCATCGAAGTGGGGGTGGCCGCCGCGCGCCTCGGCCGAACGTGCGCCGAAGCCCAGGAGCAGGCCCGTCATCACGACGACCCCGAAGCTCCACGCCATCCCGAAGCTTGGCGACGCCGCCCGTCGTCTGGCCATGCAACCCTCCCGCGCACGCCGCAGTCGTGAGCGGTGTGCTGGCGGCTACAAGACCTGGGGGTCCAACCGCCTTCCCTACACTACAGGCGGTTGCCCCCGCGGAAAGCACGGAGAACGTCAGGAGTCGAAGAGCGGGCTCCAGATCGTCCCGGCCAAGTCGCGCGCGGCGCGCTCGCGGTAGCGCTCGCGCTCCGATGCACTGGTCGCCTGGTCCATGCGCTTGGCGTTGTAGATGGCGACGCCGCCCTTGGCGGCCTCGCGCGCGGCGGACGTGTCGGGCAGACGCTCGGCGATGGAGCGCAGGGTTTCCTGGGCAGCGGGGTAGCGCTTGCCACGGATCTGGGCGTAGGCCGCGAGCAGCTGCTCGCGGCCCCACGGCCCTGCCTCGGCCGACAGGGCCGCGGGCAACGTCGGTCCCGCGTCCGCGCCGGCGAGCGACGTCGGCAGCAGGGCGCCCGGTGCCACGGGAGGAGGCGTGGGGTCGAAGCCGGGCGGGTCCGACGGCATGCCCGACGTCGTGCTGCCGCCGGGCGGCGCGTCGCCCGGCGAACCCGGCCCGCGCGAAGCCACCGGCGCGGGCCACGTCGGGTCCGGCGCCACGGTCGTGTCCGGCGCGGGCGATGGCGCCACCACCTCACCCGGCCAGGGCGCGGCCGGGGTGGTCTCCGACGGCGTCGGCGCGATCGGGGTCGGGCCCGCTACGGGCACTTCGACCCACGGCGTGTGGACGCGCGGCGCGAACCCGCGGACCTGCGCGACGTCCGCCGACAGCTGGGCCGGCGAGCGCTTGCCCCAGAAGCCGTGGAGCCAGCCCAGCTCGGCGTCCACGAAGGCGACGAGCGGCATCAGGCTCGCGCCGGGCAGGTGGTCGTAGACGAAGCGGTGGACGTCGGGCCGTTCCGCGGTGCTGGCCATGTACGTGTAGCCGACGGCGACGGAGGCCACCTCGCGGAGCCGGGCGGGCACGACACTGGCGCGGAACTCCTCGCAGAGGTGACAGCCCGGGTTGGACGCGACGACGAGGATCAGCTTGCCCTGCGCGCGCGCGTCTTCCTGGGCGGCGGCGAAGCTCGTGTGCCAGCGCCACGGCCGCTGCTCGAAGGCGGGCACGCGCTGGGTGGTGACCGTCGCGCCGGGGCTCGCGTACGGCGGTGCGGGGGCAGCCGGTTCCGGCGCCGCGTACTCGGTGCCGGGGCCCGCGAACACCTCCGGCGGCGCCTCCGTGACGAAGGCCTCGTCGGCCACCCGGGAGGGCGCTCCAGCCGGCGTGCCGCCCGGGGACACGTAGGTGGTCCCGCCGAAGCCCGTCGACGCGGGGTGATCGCCCGGCGCCACGCCCACGCCGCCGTAGGAGGTGACGCCCGGCTCCCAGGGATTGTCGTCCAGCGCCGCGTACTCGTTGCCGAAGGCGGCGACCGGCGGCGGGGGCAGCGGTGTCGGCGACCCGCGGCACGCGCCGAGCAGGGCCAGGGGCGTGGCCAGGAGGGCCAACAGGCGTCGCAGTCGCATCCTGGTCTCCCCGTCGGCACGGCATGGGGGCCGTCCGACGAACCGCACCACGCTACCGCCCCGAGCCCACTGCCTTAAGCCTGGGTCGCACGCAGCGGCGCAGCGGCCGGGCATCCTCTTGTCACTTTGTCACCCCTCTGTGGTGGGGGCGGGAGGCCCCTGACAGCTTGGCAGCGTGGGCCCGCCCTGCCGTGCTGCGAAGTTCTCCCAACGTACTTCCTGGAAAGGACTTGCGCGCGGGGCCCGGAGCCCGGCACGCCCTTGGCAAGGCGCGGGGCAGCCTCCCGAAGCGGCGGGGGGCGCGCTGCGTACCTGCCGGGCCGCCCTTGCGGCCGGGCGGAAGGAGACCTCGCCCCATGGGTGCCAAGCAACTGTCCTTCGACCAGGAAGCCCGCGAGAAGATCCGCGCCGGCGTCACCAAGCTCGCCCGCGCCGTGAAGGTCACCTACGGCCCGCGCGGTCGCAATGCCGTCATCGACAAGGGCTGGGGCAGCCCCACGATCACGAAGGACGGCGTCACCGTGGCCGAGGAGGTCGAGCTGCGGGACCCCTACGAGAACATGGGCGCGCAGCTCGTGAAGGAGGCCGCCACGAAGACGAGCGACGTGGCCGGTGACGGCACCACGACGGCGACCGTGCTGGCCGAGGCGCTCTTCCTCGAGGCCCACAAGGTGGTCGCCGCGGGTGCGAGCGTCGCCGGCGTCACGCGCGGCGTGCGCCAGGCCACGGACACGGTCGTGGCCGAGCTCGCGAAGATGGCGCGCAAGGTCTCGGCCGACAAGGCGCACGTCAAGCACGTCGCCACCATCGCGGCCAACGGCGACAAGGACATCGGCACGATGATCGCCGATGCGATGGACAAGGTCGGCAAGGACGGCGTGGTCACGATCGAGGAGGGCAAGACCCTCGAGACGACCGTGAGCGTCATCCAGGGCATGCAGTTCGACCGCGGCTTCCTGTCGCCGCACTTCGTGACCGACCCCGATCGCATGGAGGTGGTCCTGGACCGCCCCTTCGTCTTGGTCTGGGAAGACAAGATCAGCACGGCCACCAAGCTGGTGCCGCTGCTCGAGACGCTCTCCAAGACGGGCCGCCCGCTGCTGCTGATCGCCGAAGACGTGGACGGCGACGCGCTGGCCACGCTCGTGCTCAACAAGCTGCGTGCGATCGTGCCCTCGGTGGCCGTGAAGGCTCCCGGCTACGGCGATCGCCGCAAGGCGATGCTCGAGGACATCGCGATCCTCACGGGCGCCAAGGCCTTCTTCAAGGACCTCGGGCCGGACCTCGAGAAGGTCGCGCTGGACGACCTCGGCACCTGCCGCCGCGTGACGGTCACCAACGAGGCCACGACGATCGTGGACGGCGCGGGCGATGCGAAGCACCTGGCCCATCGGATCGACCAGATCCGCCGCGAGGCCGCCGAGACGGACTCCGACTACGACCGCGAGAAGCTGCAGGAGCGCCTGGCCAAGCTCGCTGGCGGCGTCGCGCAGATCGAGGTCTGCGCCGCCACCGAGACCGAGATGAAGGAGAAGAAGGCGCGGGTCGAGGACGCGCTCCACGCCACGCGCGCCGCCGTCGAAGAGGGCATCCTGCCCGGCGGTGGCACGGCCTTCGTCCGCGCCGAGGGTGCGGTCGAGAAGCTGATGGCCACGCTGACGGGTGACGAGCAGCTGGGCGCCCGCGTGGTGCTCCAGGCCCTGTCGGTGCCGCTTCGCACGGTGGCCGACAACGCCGGCTTCGAGGGCCACGTCGTCCTTCGCCAGGTGCGCAAGGCGGCCAAGACGCACGGCTTCGACGCGACCACCGGCGAGGTCGTCGACCTCTTCGCCGCGGGCATCGTCGACCCGACGAAGGTCTCGCGCTCGGCGCTGCAGAACGCCGCGAGCGTGGCCTGCCTGCTGGTGTCGACCGACACCCTCATCGCCAACCTCCCCGAGAAGGAAGAGGAAGGCCACGACCACCACGATCACGAGGACTTCTGAGCGCCGGCGCGCTCCCGAGGAGATTTCCCATGGCCATCCGTCCCCTGGACGACCGCGTCGTCGTCAAGCCGCTCGAGGCCGAAGAGAAGACGTCCGGCGGCATCCTGCTGCCCGACAGCGCCAAGGAGAAGCCGCAGCGCGCCACCGTCCTGGCGGTGGGCGAGGGCCGTCTCACCGACAAGGGCGAGCGCATCGCGCTCGCGCTCAAGGTCGGTGACCACGTGCTCTACGGCAAGTACAGCGGCACCGAGATCAAGTGGAACGGCGAGGAGCTGAAGATCCTCCGCGAGAGCGAGGTCCTCGCCATCCTCGACTGACGTCGGAGTCGGTCGATCCCCCCGCGTGGCGCGCGCGTCCGGCGCCACGCGGTCCGCTTCCCCACGGACGCCGTCCCCGGTTTCGCAGCGCCCGCTCGAGGGCGCCGCGCCCCTTCACGGAGAGTGCCGAGATGGCCAAGCAGTACCTCTACGACGCCGAGGCCCGCCAGCGCATCGCGGCGGGCGTGCGCAAGCTCGCCGACGCCGTCCGCGTCACGCTGGGCCCGGCGGGTCGCAACGTGATCGCCCAGAAGTCCTTCGGCGGCCCCGTCGTCACCAAGGACGGCGTCACGGTGGCCAAGGAGGTCTCGCTCGAAGACCCCTTCGAGAACATGGGCGCCAAGCTGGTCACCGAGGCCGCGCAGAAGACCAACGACGTGGCCGGTGACGGCACGACGTCGGCCACCGTGCTCGCCGACGCGATCCTGCGCGAAGGCCTGAAGGCCGTGTCGGCGGGCGCCGAGCCGATCGCCTTGAAGCGCGGCATCGACAAGGCCGTCGCGACCGTGGTCGAGAACATCGCCAGCCTCGCCAAGAAGGTGACCACGCGCGAGCAGAAGGCCGCCGTGGCCACGATCTCGGCCAACCACGACGTCGAGATCGGCAACCTGCTCGCCGACGCGGTCGAGAAGGTCGGCCCCGACGGCGTGATCACCGTGGAGGAGGGCAAGTCCACCGAGACCGTGCTCGACTTCGTCGACGGCATGCAGTTCGACAAGGGCTTCCTGTCGCCCTACTTCATCACCGACACGAAGAACCTCTCGTGCGTGCTGGAGGACGCCTACGTCCTGCTCTACGAGAAGAAGCTCTCCAACCTGCGCGAGCTGATCCCCGCGCTCGAGGCCGTGGCCCACGGTGGCCGCTCGCTCCTGATCGTGGCCGAGGACATCGAGGGCGAGGTCCTGGCGGCCCTGGTCGTCAACCGCCTGCGTGGCGTGCTCAAGGTCTGCGCCGTCAAGGCCCCCGGCTTCGGCGACCGCCGCAAGGCGATGCTGCAGGACATGGCGGTCCTGACGGGCGGGACGTTCATCAGCGAGGACCTCGGGCTCAAGCTGGAGAACATCGGCGTCCAGCACCTGGGCCGCTGCAAGAAGATCGTCGTCAACAAGGACACCACCACGATCAGCGAGGGCGCCGGCTCCAAGAAGGAGCTGGCCTCGCGCATCGAGCAGATCCGCTCGCAGATCGAGCAGTCCTCGTCGGACTACGACCGCGAGAAGCTGCAGGAGCGCCTGGCCAAGCTGCAGGGCGGCGTGGCCGTGATCAAGGTGGGTGCCCCCACCGAGGCGGCGCTCAAGGAGAAGAAGTACCGCGTCGAGGACGCGCTGAACGCCACGCGCGCGGCCGTCGAGGAGGGCATCGTCCCCGGCGGCGGCACCTCGCTGATCCGCAGCCTCGACGCGCTGGACAACCTGCGCGTCAAGGGCGACGACGAGAAGACCGGCGTGGGCATCGTGCGTCGGGCCATCGAGGCTCCGCTGCGCCAGCTCGCTGCCAACGCCGGCGAAGAGGGCGCGGTCATCGTGGACGACGTGCGTCGTGCGGGGGGCAACAAGGGCTGGGACGCCCGTTCCGGCCAGATCGTTGACATGGTCAAGGAAGGCATCATCGATCCCGCCAAGGTCGTGCGCTCCGGCCTGCAGCACGCGGCCTCGATCGCCGCGATGATCCTCACCACCGAGACCCTGATCACGGACTTGAAGGACGAGAAGGCGGCCGCCGCAGGAGCGGACCTCTGATCGCGGAGGGCGCTACCATCGCGACGTGACGGACGTGACCAAGCGCGACTACTACGAGGTCCTCGGCGTCGCCCGCGATGCCGACGAGGCCGCCCTGAAGCGCGCCTACCGTCGCCTTGCGCTGGAGAACCATCCCGACAAGCGGCCGGGGGACCAGGAGGCCGAGGAGCGCTTCAAGGAGGCGTCCGAGGCCTACGAGGTCCTCTCGGACCCCGACCGCCGCGCCCGCTACGACCAGTTCGGGCACGAAGGTGTGCGTCATGGCGGCTTCCGGGACGCCGCGTCCGTGTTCAGCAGCTTCGGCGACCTGTTCGAGCAGCTGTTCGGCGGGCGCGTCGCCACGGCCAGTCCGCGCGGTTCGAGCTTGCGCATCGACGTGGAGGTCCCGTTCGCGGACGTGGCGACCGGCGCCGAGCGAACGATCAGCCTGAAGCGCCTGGTGCCCTGCGACACGTGCAAGGCCTCGGGTTCGGCGGACGGGCGCGCGCCGGAGCGCTGCACCACCTGCGACGGCCAGGGCGCCATCCTGCGCAACACGGGCTTCTTCGCCATGCGCGAGATCTGTCCTCACTGCGGCGGCGAGGGCCGTCGCGTGACCAAGCCGTGCGCGACGTGCCGCGGCGAGGGCAAGGTCCCGGGCCGCCGCGAGATCCAGGTGCGCATCCCGCCCGGGATCTACGACGGCGCGACGCTGCGCGTCCCGGGCGAAGGCGAGCCGGGCGTGCGAGGTGCGCCGCCGGGCGACCTGCACGTGCGCCTGCACGTGGGGCCGCATCCCCTGTTCCGTCGTTCCAGCGACGATCCGGCCGACCTGTTGGTCGACGTGCCCGTCCCCGTCTCCACGGCGTGGCTCGGCGGCCCGGTCGAAGTGCCCACGCTCGATGGTGCCGTCCAGGTGGACCTGGATCCCGGCACCCCGCCCGGGGCCACCGTGCGCGTGCGGGGTGCGGGCTTGCCGCGCTTCCAGCAAGGCGGTCGTGGCCACGTCTGGGCGCGCATCCAGTACGACGTCCCGAAGAGGCCCAGCCGCAAGCTCAAGCGCGCCCTGGAAGCGCTCGGCGAAGTCGAGGGGCCCGAACCGGGTCCGGCTCGCCGCGCCTTCCAGGACCTGGTGCGCGAGCACCAGCGCGACGCCGAGCAACGAGGTCGATCATGAACGAAGCCCGCCCGCAGGATCCCGAGCCGATCGAGGAACCGCCGGCCGCGGACGAGCCCGCGCCCGCTGCACCGAGCCACGAGGATCGCGTGCGCGAGCTCGAGGACAGGCTCCGTCGCGCCGAAGCCGAGTTCGTGAACGAGACGCGCCGCATCCGCCGCCAAGCCGACGAGCAGGGTCGCTACGCCGCCGAACGCGTCGTGGTGGATCTCCTGCCCGTGCTCGATGCGCTACAAGGCGCACGGAGCAGTCTCGGCGACGACGGGGACACGGCCGTCGTGCGCGAGGGACTCGACCTGGTCGAGCGCCAGCTGGCCGATGTACTGGCCCGCCACGGCGTGGAGCGCATCGAGGCGGAGGGCTTGCCCTTCGACCCCGCGTGCCACGAGGCCATGCTCATGGTGGACGACGCCAGTCGGCCCGCCCAGACCGTGGCCCGCGTGCTGCGCCACGGCTACCGCTTGCACGGTCGCGTCGTGCGCCCCGCGCAGGTCGTCGTCGCGCGTGGTGGCCAGGCGCAGGAGCGCGATGCGCAGGAGGCCGACGATGCCGACGTATGACTACGCGTGCGAGGCCTGCGGCCATCGCTTCGAGCACTTCCAGAGCATGAACAGCAAGCGCCTGGTCACGTGCCCGGTGTGCAAGAAGCGCAAGCTCGTGCGGCTGGTGGGCGCCGGCGCCGGCGTGATCTTCAAGGGCTCGGGGTTCTACGAGACCGACTACAAGCGCGCGGGCAGCAGCCCCTCGAAGGACGCCTCGACGTCGTCGTCCGACGGCGGCTCGGACGCGTCCGCGGGCAGATCGTCCGCCTCGGAGGGCGCCAAGCCCGCCTCGGACACCTCGAAGGGTGGGGGCAGCAAGGGCGCGGAGAAGGCGTGACCGGCGTTCCCAGGCCCACCCCGAGCGCCCCGTGCCCCACGTGCGGGGGCCCGGCCTCGCTCGGCCGGGACAACGGCGCGCGCCCGTTTTGCAGCTCCCGCTGCAAGTGGGTGGACTTGGGACGGTGGCTGGATGGAACCTACCGTGTCCCGGCGGAGGAGGACGACGACGACCTCCCGCCGCCCCCCAGCCATGACCCCTCCGCCGACCGCTACTGATCTCTGGCACGCCGCGGGCCGCGAGGGCCGCGACGTCCGCAAGCGCGTCGTGGCGGCCCTGGGGCTCGTCGTGGGCGTGGCCGCCGCCATGGTCGTGGCCGTTGGGGCACGCCTGCTGGCGGGCCAAGCCCTCGGCGACCTGCCCTGGTTGCGCCCCGTCGAGCTGGTGCTCGGGCCCCTGCGCGACGCCTGGCTCGAGGATCGTGACCTGGCGCTGGGTCTCCAGCTGCTGGCGCACGCGGCGGTGTTGCTGCTCGTGGCGGCGCGCTTCGGCGGCGAGCTCCACCGCCTCGCGGTCGTCGATCTCACGGGTTCGCACCGCGAGAGCGGCGTCGACGCGCGCCGCTTCGCCCGCGCCCACGTCGGTGCGTTCTACGGCGCGCGCATGGCCTACGTGGTCGGCGTGGTCGCCCCCGTCGTCGCCATCGGCACGCTTGCCCTGGCGGGCCGCCTCCCCGGTGTGCTCGGTGGGGCGGGCCTCGCGTTCGCGGTGGCCGTCGGCGGCGCCTTGGCCGTCGTCGCGGCGTTGGTCTTGCTGGGCGGCGCGTTCGGAGGCTTCCTGACGGGTCCGCTCGTCGCGGCCGAGGGCGCGGACGCCTTCGACGCCGTGACCCGGGCCTACGGCTACACGATCGACGGGCTTCCCGCCCTCGTGCTGCGTCGGGCGTGGTTCTTCCTCGGCGTGCTGCTCGGCAGCGCCCTGCGCGCCGTGCGCGGCCTGATCGGCCTGCTGCTCGGCCACGCGGCCCTGTCGGTGGGGGCACCCGACTCCTGGGCGCGCGCCCGCGCGATCCTGGCTGCCGGCGGTACCCCCCCCGATGCCGAGCGTCTGGGTCTCGGGTTCGGGGACCACCTCGTGGGGGCGGTGGCCCTCGCCGTGGTGGCCGGCTACGTGCTGTACGTACTGGCCGACTTCGTGGCGCGCCTCGTGTGCGCGCGCGCCGCCGTCTACCTGCTCACGCGGCGCGACCGCGACCACGTCCCCGTGCACGTGCTGCGCGCCGCACCCCGGGTGCGCGAAGCCACGCGCCCCGAAGAGGCCGGCTTCGAGGAGGTCGCGCGCCTCGGGGAGGACGAATGACCACCACGGGCGTCGGACTGCAGGTGCCCGTGCTCGAGGTGTTCTCGAGCGTCCAGGGCGAGGGCCCGCGCGTGGGCGAACGCCAGGTGTTCGTCCGCCTTGCGGGCTGCGACCTCCGGTGCGCCTTCTGCGACACGCCGGAGAGCTTCCCCGCACCGCGCGTGGCGCGGCTCGAGACCAGCCCTGGGGGCCCCCGCGAAGAGCAGGTCAAGAACCCGCTTGGCGTCGATGCCCTGGTGGACGCCGTGCTGCGCTTGGACGAGCCCCGCGGCCTCCACGCGGCGGTCTCCATCACGGGCGGCGAGCCCTTGCTCCATCCGGCCGCCGTGCGCGCGCTCGCCGAGCGTTTGCGCGCCGCCGGGCTCGCCATCCATGTCGAGACGGGCGGGCACCGCCCCGGCGCGCTACGCCACGTGCTCGACGTCGTCGACCGCGTCAGCCCGGACCTCAAGCTCGAGAGCGCCACGGGCGAGCCCACGCCGTGGGAGGCGCACGCCGAGACGTACGAGCTTCTGGAGCAGGCCAAGAAGGGCGTCTGCGTGAAGGCGATCGTCGTCGCCACCACGCCGGCCGACGAGGTCGCGGCGGCCGCCCGCCACGCAGCGCGGTTCCTGCCGTCGGCGCCGTTCGTGCTGCAGCCCGTGACGCCGCGCGGCGACGGCATGGCCCGCCCGAGTGCGTCGCACCTGCTGCGCTTGCAGCGCGCCGCTGCGCACCACCACCGGGACGTGCGCGTGATCCCGCAGGTCCATCCGCTCCTGGGGGTGCGATGAGCGAACGCGAGGGCGTCGATGTCTCCATGCGCACGCGCGCGCTGCGCGAGGAGGTCTCCGAGAAGTTCTTCCAGGGCACCGGCGCCACGTACGACCGCGTCGTGGCCTGGACCACGCTCGGCTTGGACAAGCGGTGGAAGAAGCGCCTCCTGGCCGCGGTCCCCACGGACGCGCGCCGCATCCTCGACCTCGCGTGCGGGACGGGCATCGTGCTGGAGGGGCTGCATCGTCGCGCACCGAAGGCCAAGCTCGTGGGCGTCGACTTCACGGCGGACTACCTCGAGGTCGCCCGGCAGCGCATGGCGGCGACCGACGCCGACGTCACGTTCCTGCACACCAACGCCGAGGACATGGAGCTCGAGGGCACCTTCGACGTCGTCGTCTCCAGCTACATCCCCAAGTACGTGGACCCCGACGTGTTGCTGGCCCGGCTGGCGCCGCATCTCGAGCCCGGCACCGTGCTCGCCTTCCACGACTTCGCCTTCCCCCGCGGCGGGGCGCGCTTCCTCTGGCGCCGCTGGATGCGCCTGTTGGCTTGGCTGGGACCCAAGATCTGGCCTGCCTGGAAGGTTTGCTTCGACGAGAACCTGGAGCAGCTGATCGAGCAGTCCAAGTGGCACCGCACCTACCCGCAGGCCCTCGAGGCCCAGGGCTGGGTCGACGTCCAGATGCACAAGCTCACCTGCCGCACCGCGATCCTCGTGACCGCCCGGCGGCCCGGGCGCGCGGCGGAGGGCCCTTCCTCGTCGTAGGCTGGGTATGCCCGTCGCCGCGGGGAGGAGATCGTCGTCATGCAGGGAACGATGCTGGCCGCCGTCCTGGCGGTCGTGGCAGGCGCCGGGGGCTGGTGGATCGGCCGTGAGTCGGGCCGGGCTGGCGGAACCGAGGTCCAGACACCGGCCGAGGTTCGCGTGCAGGAGCTGTTGGAAGAGAACCGCCGCTTGACGCAGCAGCTGGCGTCGCGCGGCCCGGCGCTCGAAGGCACCGGAGACGGCATGGCCCCCTCGGCCCCCGAGGAGCCCACGCCCGGCAGCGTGTTGGCGGTGGGCGCCCAAGGCGAGCTCCATCTCGAGCCGCTGGACGCCATCGACTTCGCGGGCGCCAAGACGCCCGACGAGCTCATCCACCAGGTCCTCCGCTGGCTGCACACCAAGCTCGGCAAGGGGCGCCAGGGGCATCTCGAGATCCTCGAGTTCCTCGGTGAGCTCGGCACGAAGCAGAAGCAGGAAGAGCTCGAACCCCACTTCGAGCGCCTGTTCCACGACGACGGCCCGCGCGTCGCCAAGCACCTCTATCCGCTGATCAAGTACGCCGTCGAGCACGACACGGAGGCCGTTGCGCTCACGGAGACGTTCTTCGAGCAGGCGGCCAACGACCCCGCGTGGTTCGCCGACCTCGACGACGACCCGTTCGAGGCGTTCACCGAGGGCCTCGGCTTCATGATGCCCGCCGTGGCCTCGGACGCTCAGCTGGACCGCTTCCGCGCGCATGCGCAGAAGATCCTCGACACGCCCGAGGACCGGCAGCCCGAGGCGATCCGCAAGGCCCGCCGCGACATCCAGCAGCTGTTGATCGCGTGGTCGCCCCCGCTGTCCGTCGAGGAGGCCGTGGCCAAGCTCAAGCGGGGCGACCTGCGAACGGAAGAGCTGATCGCCTTGATGCCCCTGATCCCGGACGAGGCGTGGGCCCAGGTCGATCCGTTGCTCGTGCTCCAGCCGCTGGCCCTCCAGCAGGACTGGAGCCTCTTCCAGGTCATGCAGCGGTTGCCGGCGCTGGACGGTCGCCAGGTCGAGCGCCTGGACGACGCGATCGTCACGGCCTACGCCGGCACCGTCGAGCCCCAGGCTTGGTTCCTCCGCCAGTACGTCCAGGCTACGAAGCGGGACACGTGGAAGGCCGCGCAGCCCTTCCTGGAGCGGGCGGCCCTGCAGGGCGCACAGGCGGCCGAGGCCGTGGCCCAGCTCGCCTTCCAGATGCGCGGCGACGCCGCGCCGAGCCAAGAGGCGGTGCGCTGGCTGATCGAGCGTACCCAGCTCTCCGAGGACACGATCCGCCGCCTGAAGTCGCAGTTCCAGCTCGGCGATTGACCGCCGGCCGTCAACACCGCGTCCGGACGCAGGGTGTTGCCAGCGCTCGGCTACCTTGCCGGGCATGGCCGCTGACGACCACGTCCCCGCGGCCCCGGCCGTGCCGCAGGTGGCGATCGTGGGCCGCCCCAACGTGGGCAAGTCCACCCTGCTCAACGCCCTCTGCCGCACCCGTGTGGCCATCGTGGAGCCGACCCCGGGCGTGACGCGCGACCGGGTGGGGGTGCTCTGCACCCTCGCCGAGCGCACGGTCGAGCTGGTGGACACCGGCGGCGTCGGCATCGTCGACCGCCAGGGCCTGGACGAGCACGTCGAAGCGCAGGTGCGCGAGGCGGTCGCCAGCGCGGCCGCGCTGATCTTCGTGGTGGACGCCCGCGAGGGCCGTACGCCGCTCGACGAGCGCGTGGCGAACATGCTGCGCCGCGCCGCCGACCGCGTGATCTTCGTGGCCAACAAGGCCGAGTCCGACCGGACCGAGTGGAACCTCGCGGACTTCGCCTCGCTGGGCTACGGCGAGCCGCTGGCGATCAGCGCCGAGCAGCGCATGAGCCTGGACGAGCTCGAGGAGCGGCTCGGCGCGCTCCTCCCCGAAGGCCAGGACCTGCCGCTACGTCTGCCGCCGCCCGACCTCAAGATCGCGCTGGTCGGTCGCGTCAACGCGGGCAAGAGCAGCCTCGTGAACGCGTTGCTGCGCATGGACCGCATGATCACGAGCGAGGTGCCCGGCACCACGCGCGACAGCGTCGACATCCGCTTCGAGCGCGACGGCAAGGCGGTCGTGGTCATCGACACGGCCGGCATCCGCAAGGAGCGCAAGGTCCAAGGCTCGGTCGACTTCTACGCCCAGCGGCGCAGCGAGAAGGCCATCCGCCGTGCCGACGTGACCGTGCTCGTGCTCGACGCCAGCCGCCCCGTGGAGCGCCTGGACCGCAAGATCGCGGGCTACGCCGTCGAGGGCGACCACCCCGTCATCATCGTGGCCAACAAGTGGGACCTGAAGCCCGACGACCTCAAGGCCTCCAAGTTCACGCAGTACCTGGGCAAGGTGCTTCCCGGATTGGCGTTCGCACCGATCATCTACACGAGCGCCGTGACCGGTCACAACGTGGACCGCATCCTGGACCTCGCGTGGCGTCTGCGCGAGCAGGCCCACACGCGCGTGGGCACGGGCGAGCTGAACCGCGCGCTCGAAGCCGCCACCGAGCGCCGGCGGCCGCGCGCGCAGGCAGGCAAGATGGGCCGCATCTACTTCGCGAGCCAGGTCGAGGTGGCGCCGCCCACGTTCCTGCTGTTCGTCAACGACCCCAAGCTGTTCCAGCCGGACTACCTGCGCTTCCTGCAGAACCGCTTCCGCGAGAGCCTGCCGTTTTCCGAGGTGCCGATCCGCCTGCGCTTGAAGGCCCGCGACCGCTCGCCGTCGAAGAACGAAGGCGGCCGGTGAGTCGCGTCCCCACGATCGTCGCGATGGGCGGTGGCGGCTTCCTCATGGAGCCCGACAACCCGCTGCTCGACGACTTCCTGCTCGGGCAGGCCGGTGTCGAACGACCGCGCGTGGCGTGGCTCGGGACGGCGATGGGGGACAGCGCGCGTGGCGTGGCCCTGTTCCACCGCGCCATGCAGACGCGCGACGTGCGACCGTCCCACGTCTCGCTCTTCGACCGCTCGGGCCCCGACCTGGCCGCCACGCTGCTGGCCCAGGACGTGATCTACGTGGGTGGGGGCAATACGGCCAACCTGCTCGCCGTCTGGCGCGTGCATGGTGTGGACCGGATCCTGGCCGAGGCGTGGCGGCGCGGCATCGTCCTCGGCGGCGTCAGCGCCGGGATGATCTGCTGGTTCGAGGCTGGCGTGACGGACAGCTTCGGACCGCTGGCGGCCTTGCCCGACGGGCTCGGCTTGCTGCCCGGCAGCGCCTGCCCGCACTGCGACGGCGAGGCCGAGCGCCGTCCGACCTACCGCCGCCTCGTCGGCGAGGGCTTCCCCGCGGGCGTGGCTGCCGATGACGGTTCCGCCCTCGTGTTCCGCGGCACCGCGCTGGAGGAGGTCGTGACCTCGCGACCGGCGGCGCGGGCGTTCCGCGTCGAGCGCGTCGGCGGCGAGGTGCGCGAGTCGGCCTTGCCCGTGCGCTACCTCGGCGCAGCCTGACCCGGGGCTGCCCGCGTGCCATGCTGGTGCCGATGTCACCGCGCCCGCTCCGTCTCGCCCTCGCCTGCGCCCTGCTGCTCGTCGGCGCCCTCCGCGCCGCGGGGGCCGCGGAGCCCGTCACGGCGATCCCGCTCCACGACACGCCAGCCACGGTCATGCCGCCGACCGGCGATGGCTGGAAGCGGCGCGTGGAGGCGCCGGTGGTGGGCCAATGGAGCGTCACCTACACCTCGGCCGACGGGCTCGTGGTGCTGCAGGCCATCGCGTTCCCGCGCGATGGCTCGCCCGACGACGACCAAGTCGCGCTGCTGCGCCGTGCGGTGGACACGATGTTCCGCACGCTGGCCGTCGACGGCTACGGCATGCCCGAGGTCGACACGTTCCGCATCCTGGGCGTGCCGGGTGCGGAGGGCCGCATCGAGGCGCTGTCCAACCAGCACAAGGTCGTGGGCCGGGCGCGGATCCTGACGCCGTCGGACACGCGCTACGCTTTCGCGTGGGGCGTGGCACGCGCCGATGCGCCCGCCGACCTCGCGACCGTCGAGGCCTTCGTCGGCAGCCTCACGCCGCTGGCCCCGCGCCTGTTCACACCGGTCTTCCGCGCCGACCGAGAGGCCGAGGAGGAGCTCCTCGTGCTCGAGGGCGAGCCGCCCGTGCTGCGGCGCGACCTGGACGCCACGATGCGCCTGGTCGAAGAGGGCTTGGGCGTCCCGCTGTCGGCGGCCTGGCGCGAGCGCTTGGAGAGTGCCCTGCGCCTCGAGCTGGTTCGCGGGCCGCGCAAGGTCCGCGACGCCGTCCGCGCGGCGCACGAGGCGTTCGAGGCGCCGGATGATCCCGAGGCCGCACCCCTTGGACCGGAGGCGCGGACCGCACTCGGCCGCGGCTTCTACCTGGACCACCTCGCGCGTCGCCTCGAAGGCGACACCAGCGCCGCCGGCTTCGTCGAGGCCTGGCACGGCGCGGAGCAGGTACTGGTCGACGACGACGGCGACCTGTTGCGCGCGTTGCACGTGGATGCGGCCCTGGAGATGGCGGCTTTCCTCGGATCGATCGCCGCGGATGCCCCGCGCGGCGTCTCGCCCGGTGAACGCGAGCGGCTCCTGCCCTGGTGGAGCGAGCGCTTCCATGCGGCGGACGAGGTGACGCGTGCACGCTGGCGCACGCTGCCCGTGATCTGGCAGCGGCTGCGCCATCGGTTCGACACGGCCGACGACGCCAGGCGCCTGGCGTTCCGTCGCGACGTCCTGGCGCTCGTCCACGGCGACGACGTCGCGGCCGAGCTCGCGACGACGCCGACGGCCGCAGCTCTGCTGGCGTTCATCGGAGCGCACCGTCCGCCCGGGCCCGAGGCGCTGGCCCGCAAGATGGCCGACGTGACGGCCGAGCGTCTCACCACCCTGGTCGCGCGCCTCGGGGACCCCACCGGAGAGGTGCCGCTGGGCTGGTAGGATCCGCCGCGCCCGGAAGATCGCGGGCGGGAGGGCTGGTCCGATGCACGCACGCACCACCGCACGTGGGTCCACGCCCGGAGCTTTCGCCCTGGCGCTGCTCGCCTTGGCCCTGCCGCTCGTCGGCTGCGGCGAGGACGGCGGCTCGTCGGGCGGCAAGCCGCTCAAGGTCGTGCTGCAGCACGGCAACAACAGCCGCCCCTACATGCCCTGGCCCGTCGACGTGGCCAAGCAGGTCGCCGCCTCGCTCGAGGAGATCGGCTTCGAGGTCGAGGTCCGCCAAGAGGAGTGGTCGAGCTACCTCGAGGCCGTCCAGAACGGCCGCCACCAGATGGCCCTGCTCGGCTGGTCGGCTGACGTCCCGGACGCCGACAACTTCCTCTACGTGCTGCTCGACAAGGACAACGCGCGCCTGGGCTCGGCCAACAACATCTCGTTCTACACGTCGGACGAAGTGCACGAGCTGCTGACCAAGGCCCGGCGCACCGACGACGCGCCCGAGCGCGAGCGCCTCTACGCCAAGGCCCAAGAGCTGATCCTGCGCGATGCCCCCATGGTGCCGCTCGTGTACGGCGAGAAGATGATCGCCTTCCGCAAGCCGTTCGGTCAGATCGGCGTGGAGCCCATCAACCACCCGCAGCTGAGGTCCGTCCCGAGCCCGCAGGACGGCACGCTCGTGTACTTGCGTGGCAACGACAGCGTCAAGCTGGATCCCGGCGACTCGACCGACGGCGAGAGCAGCAAGGTCATCGAGCAGGTCTACGACACGCTCCTGCGCTTCCAGCCCGGCAGCATCGACGTGGAGCCGTCGCTCGCCACCTCCTGGGACCACGACGAGTCCCGCAAGGTCTGGACGTTCCGCCTGCGGGAGGGCGTGCTGTTCCACGACGGCACGCCCTGCGACGCGGCCGCCGTCGTGAACGCGTTCGAGCGCCAGCGGGATCCCAAGCACCCGCACCACTTCGAGGACGGCGAGTTCGCCTACTGGAAGGACCTGTTCGGCTTCGTCGAGCGGGTCGAGCCCGGCGAGGGCGAGCTGGAGGTCGTGTTCCGCCTGAAGGAGCCCGCGCCGCCGTTCTTCCTGTCCATGCTCGCGGCATTCAACACGTCCATTCCCAGCCCCGCGAACCTGGACAAGGGGCCGCAAGCGGCACGCCGCAGCCCCGTGGGGACCGGACCGTTCCGCTTCGCGTCGTGGGACCCGGGCGTCGAGATCCGCCTGGAGCGCAACGACGACTGGTGGGGGGACAAGCCCGCCTTGAAGACCGTTCGCTTCCTCGTCTCCGCCGATCCCACGGTGCGCAGCCGCCGCCTGCTCTCCGCCGAGCAAGCCGACCTGATCGACAACATCGCCCCGCAGACGGTCGAGGCGCTGGAAGCCTCCCCCGACGTCGTCGTGGTGCGCGAACCGGGCCTCAACATGTCGTACCTGGCGATGAACACCACCAAGGCGCCGTTCGACGACGTCCGCGTGCGGCAAGCCGTGCAGCTGGCCATCGACAAGACGCGCATCGTCAGGACCGCCTACAAGGGGGGCGTGGCACAGGAGGCCACGACGCCTGTTCCACCGACGGTGTTTGGCCATCACGCCGGCTTGAAGCCGGTGGCCGACCACTCCACGCCCGAGGGCCATGCGCTGGCCATCGCGGCCGCCAAGAAGCTGCTGCGCGAAGCCGGCTACGACACCGGGGACTGACCCGCCCGGATGCTGGTCTACGCCGTC
The DNA here is from genome assembly GCA_050248855.1 of Planctomycetota bacterium. GTDB lineage: Bacteria > Planctomycetota > PLA2 > PLA2 > JAEUHO01 > JACKGW01. The sequence goes on from JBFWRP010000003.1 coordinate 110,742, forward strand.
CGCCGCCTGCTGTTCGCGGTGCCGCTCCTGTTGGCGGCATCGTTCCTCGTCTTCGCCATCGTCACCTCGTTCCCCGGCGACCCCTGCCGCGAGAAGCTCGGCCAGGCGACCACGCCCGAGGCGCTCGCCAAGTGCCGCAAGGACTTGAACCTCGACGGTCCGTTCCTCGAACGCTTCGGCACGTTCCTGAGCGGCGCGGTGAAGCTGGACTTCGGCCACGACTTGCGCACCGACGAGGACGTGGGCGACGTCGTGCTGCGCCGGCTGCCGCCCACGATCGAGCTCGCGCTCGTGGCCTTGGCGCTCGCCTTCCTGCTGGGCAGCTGGCTCGGCACGCGCTCGGCCCTTCGGCCCGGCACATGGCTCGACATGCTGGGGCAGACCGTCAGCTCGCTCGGCGTGTCGATCCCCGTGTTCTGGCTCGGGATGATGCTCATCGCGGTGTTCGGCGTGTGGCTCGACTGGCTGCCGTTCGGCGGCTGGTCGCCGGTGGACGTGGCGCCGGGCACCACGTTCCACACGGACTTCCTGCTCTTCGAGAGCCTGGTGCGCTTGAAGGGCGGGGCTTTCCTCGGCGCCCTGCAACACATCGCCCTGCCGGCCCTGGCGCTGGCCACGATCCCGCTCGCGACGATCACGCGCATGACGCGCTCGGCGGTGCTGGAGGAGCTGGGCCGCGACTACGTCACGACCGCACGTGCCAAGGGCTTGCCCGAGCGCCGGGTGATCGGCCGGCACGTGCGGCGCAACGCCCTGATCCCCGTGGTCACGATCACGGGCTTGCAGCTGGGCACGTTGCTGTCCGGCGCCGTGCTCACCGAGACCGTCTTCTCGTGGCCCGGCATGGGCACGTACATGGTCAACGCAGCCGACCAGCGCAACTACCCCGTGCTGATGGCCTGCATGCTGCTGTTCGTCGTGATCTTCGTGGTCGTCAACCTCGTGGTGGACCTGCTCTACCACTGGATCGACCCGCGCCTTCGCACGGGGCTCTCGTCGTGACCGGCCGCCGCGCCGGCCCGCTGCGCCGCCTGCTGCGCGACAAGGGCGCCATCGTGGGTCTCGTGCTGGTGGGCCTCGTCGTGCTCATGGCCGCCGGAGCCAACTTCGCGCCGTGGGGGCCCAAGGAGATCGACCGCAGCGTCTACGAGCCCGTCCCGCCGGGTGGCGACCACCCGCTCGGCACGGACGGCGCGGGCTACGACGTCTTCTCCCGCCTGCTCTACGGCGCGCGCATCTCGCTGCTGACGGGCTTGGCCTCGGTCCTCTTGGCGCTGCTCGTGGGCGTGCCCCTGGGCGCGATCAGTGGCTACGCGGGCGGCAGGGTCGATACCGTCCTCATGCGCATCGTGGACGTGATGCTCGCCTTCCCCAGCGTCGTACTGGCCATCGCCATTGCCGCGCTGCTCGACGCGCGCACGGTCGGCACCGTCATCGTGGCCGTCGCCGTCGTCGCGGTGCCCACCGTCGCGCGGCAAGTGCGCGCGTCGGTCCTGCAGGTGCGCGGGCTCGAGTACGTGACGGCGGCGCGTGCGATGGGCTTCTCCCCCCAGCGCATCCTCGTGCGCCAGGTCCTGCCCAACTGCCTCGCCCCGATCCTCGTGCTCGCCACGCTCGGCGTCGGCCACGCCATCCTGGCCGCCGCCGGCCTCTCCTTCTTGGGGCTAGGCCCCGAGGCCCGCGTCGCCGAGTGGGGCGTCATGCTCAAGGACGGCTACCGCTACGCCACCGGCCGCGAACAGTGGGTCATCGTCCCCCCCGGCGCCGCCATCGCCATCACCGTCCTCGGCTTCAACCTCCTCGGCGACGGCCTCCGCCGCGCCCTGGACCCGCGCGCGAAGTGAACGTCCGTACGGTGCCAGAGCAATTCCTAGTGCTCGTCGGTGCCACGCCGGAATTCCGGCGCGGTCCGGGGCCCTGAATTCAGGGCGTGGCGGCATGCCGCCGGCGACCGCGTACGCTCCTGCCACATGCCACCCCTCACCGCTCGCGTCCTGTTCGTCGTGGTCTCGGTGGGTGTCGCCGCAGCCTTGGCTGCCGCGTTGCGGGGGGGACGCTCGGAGGACGCGGCAGATCTGCCCCCGGCGGGCGACGCTGCCAGCGACGACCGGGGCGCGTCGGGACGCGCGACCCGGCCGGGCCTCTCGGGACGGGCCGCGCCGACGCACGGGCCCGCAGCGCTCGTCTGGAGCGAGTGCGAGTGCCGCGAGTCCCTGCAGGGAGCCGAGCTCGAGGCGGCCCTCGGCGATGTCGGCACCTGCAAGGACCTGTTCGATCGTGTCAGCAGGCTCCGCATGGCTGGCTCGCTCGATGTCGATCCGGCCGCGGGTCAGGGGACGAGGCTCAATGGACCCGGGACGGAGCTTGGCGCCCACCAGCACGCCTTGCTCGCGTACCTGCATGGCGGCCACGAGCAAGAGCTCCTCGCGATGGCCACCGCGGAGTGGGCCTGGCTAGCCGTTCGAGCCTTGGCGCCCGGCAGCCACATGGTCGATGCCGATGTTCGGGCGCAAGTACTCGAGAGGGCTCTTGCCCACGGAGACGTGAAGACCTCGGTCATTGCGGCCAACTGCGTGCGAAGCCGTGCCGACCTGTCCGAAGGGTCGGTGGCCTCGCTCATGCGGTGGGCGGCGGATCCGCGGCGCGAGGAACGTGGGAGCGCGCTCGTGGCGCTTTACCACCTGGATGCGCGTGACGGCTCCCTCGCGCCTTGGTTTCGCGAGCTCGCCAAGGGCGACATCGAGCAGCTGGGGACGTGGCTTCCCCGGTGCCTCGCCAGGGTCGACGGAGCGTCGGACGACACGCAGCAGCTGCTGGTCACCTGGGCCAACGGATCGCGACCCGAGATCGCACTGGGCGCCCTGCACGCGCTTCGCGAGATGGCGACCCTGGGCGACGCAATCCTTGTCGCGATCGAGGAGGAATCGGGCCCAAACGTCGCGGGTGACTTCGAACGCCTGAGGATCATGCTGCAGCACGGTCGCTCGGGCGCCCGTCAGGTTCGTGAGCTTGATCACGTGGTCCGGCCGAGCGCACGCTACGAGGCTACGCGCGCTGTGTTGCACCATCCCCTCGATGCGCCTTCCGTGCGCTCGCTCCTTCGCACCCAGCTCGTGAGCGATGACGAAGACGCGGTTGCCCTCGCGGCGCTTGCGGCCTGGCGCGTCATGCGCGACGAAGAACCCATGCGGGCCTTGCTCTCCCGCGCCTCGGCGGACAACGACGAATTCGTCTGGGCTCGGACCTGGGCTCGCGAGCTCTCGAGGATGCCGGACATCCTGCAGGGGGAGTTCGCCCGCGTCATCGCCCGACTCGTCCCGGGTGACGACGCCTTGGGTCAGCTCCGAAGGGCGCTCGCCGGGTCGGGCGCCAGCGGCCTCCGCCTGCTCTGTGGACCTCTACGCGCAGCCTTGGCGGAGGGGGACTGACTCGCACTACGGTGCCCACTACGGTGCCAGAGCAACTCCTATCACTTGGCGGCGCCACGCTGGCAGGCGCGGCGGAGTCCCGCCGCCTGGTGGCCCCAAGCCCGGCGGCATGCCGCCGCGATCGCCCCGGCGGCATGCCGCCGGGGCCACCCCGGAATTCCGGGGTGGTTCGGGGCCCTGACTTCAGGGCTCGGCGAGGTCCATGCTCAGGCGACACCCTCCGGCGGGCACTCAGCACCCCATTGCAGGCCCGGCGACAGGCCGCCGCCCACCAGCTCTCGCACCGGCGGCATGCCGCCGGGGCCACCCCGGAATTCCGGGGTGGTTCGGGGCCCTGATTACAGGGCTCGGCGCCGTCGCTTCTCGTGCGGCGGCCCAGGGTGGGCACTCGGCACCCCATCGCAGGGGGCGGCGGGAGACCGCCGCCGGCGCCGTGCGGAGTGACGCTGAGGTGACCGGCGAGGCGGAGGGTGACGGGATGCGTCGACTCCATCTAGCTGCCCTCGCCCCTGCCGTCCTCGTGCTTGCCGCCTGCCAGTCGGGGGGGAGCGGGGAGGTCGCGGGGGCGGTGCGCTCCGACGGGTTCCCGGCACCTAGCCAGTACGCCGTGTGGCACACGGCGCGGCAGGTGTTCCACGAGCAGCAGCTGGCCATCGACGACGAGAACTCGTCGGCCCAGACCGGGGTGCTGGTGTCGCATTGGCGCGCGTCGCTCTCGCCGTTCTCGCGCGACGGGCACCGCGATCGGGCCACCGTGCGCGTGTACCCGGTCGAGGGGCGGCCCGGCTACTTCCGGACCGAGACCAACGTGGTGCGCCAGATCAACGCCGACATGCGCGACCCGGGCAACCCCATGGCGGCCGACTGGGGCAACGACACGCGCAACCAGCCGATGGAGACGCTGATCAACCGGCGCATCGAGATGTTCTTCCTGCCCAACGACGTCAGCGACGTGTTCCGCCGCCAGCACGGCATGGAGCCGGGCGCGAGCCCGCGCATCGTCGAGCCCGAGCCGAACGGCCCGCCGCCGTCGGACAACCCCTTCGACTTCCTCGCGCCCCGCTAGACCCGACCCACACAGGCCAACGGGCGTCCCGTGGACCCCTTGAGCAGCACGAGGTGTCCGGCGTGGGGGCCGCCGAGGCGCAGCTTCTTGCGCCAGGCTTCGGCGCGGTCGTCGACGCCGCGCTTTCGCACCTCCACGCGGCCAACACCGGCCTCGGCGAACCAGCGGTTGACGCGCTTGGCGTCCGGCGGCAGCACCGCCTCGATGCGGAGCCAGGTGCCGGGCGCCGTGGGCGTCGGCGCCTCGCCCAGGAGGTAGTCGGTTCGGCCTGCGCAGGGCGTCGTGAGGCCCTCGCGCAGGGCGAGCGCGGGCACCAAGTCGGCGTGGTGCACCGCCGTGTCGGGATCGAGCAGCCAGACGCCCGCCTCGAGGGCGCCCACCTCGGGTAGCTCCTCGTCGCCCGCGCCCTCGATGCTCGTCCCTTCCGGCAGGGCCAGCGCCCGCCGCGGCGCGGCGTCGGCAAAGCCGGCGAGCAGCAACCGCCGTTCGCGGGCGCGGCCCGCGAGCGACACCACCTCGAAGGGCGGCGCATCGCCTCCGTCGTCGGGCCACGTGGTGGCCGGCGCGACCTTCACCACCAAGGCGCGCGCCCGCTCGCTCCACGTGCGCCACGCAGCGGGCGGTGGCGAGAAGTCCTCGGCGCTCGTCTGTCGCTGCCCGCCGGACCGCCGGTCGGGGTCCACGAACACGAGGTCGGCGGGGAGGTCGCGCGGCGCCTCCTCGATGCGCACCTCGACGAGGTCGGCCACACCGAGCGCGACCGCGTTGGCGCGAAGCAGCGCCGCGCAGACGGGATCGCGATCGTAGGCCACGACGGGGCGGCCCGTCACGGCCACGGCCAGGGCGTCCACCCCCGCCCCCGAACCCACGTCCACCAGGGGAGCGTGCGCCGTGCCCGGCCAGCGCGTCGCGCGCTCCGCGGCCACGGCCCACGCCGTGGCCTGCTCGAGGGCTTCGCGCTCGAACAGCCACTGCGTCGGCTCGGGCACCTTGGCCGCGGCGCGGCGCTCGAGGTCATCCTGCTCGAGCAGCACGCGGGCGCGGTCGCTGTCGTAGGCGCGGGTCAGCGCCCGGTGGCGCTGGTGCAGCGGCTTGTCGCGCAGCGCACGTGCGGCGGCGCGCGCCTCGGGGCCCGCATCGCCAGCCAGGAAGGCGACGTCCTCGAGGCGCATGGCGACGTTGTGCCATGGCGGGGCCCGGGCGGCGCAGACCGGACGAGCCGCCTCGCGCCAAGTCGACCTTACGATGAGGCCGATGGTCGACCCCCAGGCTGCCGCCGATCGCACCCCGATCCCCGACCAGCTGCCGGGCCTGCGCTTGGCCAGCACGGTCGTCTTCCCCTTCGACGTGGTGAGCGTCCCGATCGACCGGCCGCGCAGCCGGCGGATGCTGGATGCGACGCCCGGGGACGCGGCTCTCGTGGCCTGCTTCCTGCCGCGTGAGCCCGAGCCCGACGGGCGGCTTGCCGAGCGCACCGAGGACTTCCTGCCGATCGGCGTGGCTTGCCGCGTGATCCACCGCATGCGCATGCCCAACGACACGGTGCAGGTCGTGCTGCAGGGCCTGGGCCGGATCCGGCTCGAGAAGGTGCTCCGGGCCGAGCCCTACCTCGAGTTCCAGGTGCGTCCGGTCGCCGACCACGAGCCCAAGGGGGCCGACATCGACGCGCGCATCGTGCGCTGCATGGAGCTCGTGGACGAGCTCGTGCAAGCCGAGGGCGGCTACCCGCCCGAGATGGTCAACATCCTGCGGATGAACATCTCGGGCGCCGGGCGCTTCGCCGACCTGCTCGGTGCGCACCTGCGGCTACCGCTGGAGCTCAAGCGCCACCTGCTGGCCGCGCCGACCGTGCGCGAGCGCCTGCAGATCGTGGAGGAGTCCCTGGCCGAGGCGCTGGCCCGGCATCAGGTGCAGGAGGAGGTAGGCGCCCGCGTCAAGGCCGAGCTCACCGCGCGACAACGCGAGCAGCTCTTGCGCGCGCAGCTGCGCGCCATCCACCGCGAGCTGGGCGAAGGGGGTGACACGGCGGCCGAGGCGGAGGCCTTGCGCGAGGCGGTCGAGGCCCGCGGCCTGCCGGAGGCCGTGCACGAGGTGGCCCTGCGCGAGGTGGAGCGGCTGGGCAGCATGCCCCAGGCCAGCGGCGAGCAGCACGTCGTACGCACGTACGTCCAGTGGCTGCTCGATCTCCCCTGGGAAGTGCCGCCGCGCCGCCGCGTCGACTTGCGCAAGGCCCGTCGCGTGCTCGACGAAGCCCACTACGGGCTGGAGGACGTGAAAGAGCGGATCCTCGAGCACTTGGCCGTGCAGCGGTTGGCCAACGACCCGCGGGCCCCCGTGCTCTGTCTCGTGGGCCCGCCCGGTGTGGGCAAGACCAGCCTGGGTCGCAGCGTGGCCGACGCGATGGGCCGACGCTTCGCGCGCTTCAGCGTGGGCGGCGTGCGCGACGAGAGCGAGATCCGCGGCCATCGGCGCACGTACGTCGGCGCCATGCCGGGCAAGATCCTGCAGACGATCCGCCGCGTGGGCTCGGCCGACTGCCTGTTCCTGATCGACGAGATCGACAAGATGGGGGCCGATGCGCGGGGCGACCCCGCCAGCGCTTTGCTCGAGGTGCTCGACCCCTCGCAGAACGAGACGTTCACCGACCACTACCTCGACGTGCCCTACGACCTGTCGCACGTCTTCTTCATGGCCACGGCCAACGACGTGTCCACCATCCCGGGCCCGCTGCGCGATCGCATGGAGATCGTGCACCTCGCGGGCTACACGCGCCTCGAGAAGCTGGCCATCGCCAAGCGCCACCTCGTTCCTGCCGTCTTGGAGGAGACGGGCCTCACCACGCGGCGCCTCGTGTTCGAGGATGCGGCGATCCTCGACCTCGTGGACCGCTACACGCGGGAGGCGGGCGTACGCGGCCTGCGGCGCCAGCTGGCCCGCTTGGCCCGTCGCCGCGCGCTCGACGTGGCGCAGGGCGGTCCCGGCGGCAAGGGCAAGCTCGTCATCACGCCCGAGCGCGTGGCCGAGCGGCTGGGCCCGCCGACGAACGAGCCCACGGCACGCTCGCGGGACGCCGCCGTCGGCGTGACCGCGGGGCTGGCTTGGACGCCGACGGGCGGCGACCTGCTGTTCATCGAAGCCACGCTCGTGCCGGGCACCGGCCACGTCAAGGTGACGGGGCGGCTCGGGGAGGTGATGCGCGAGAGCGCGGAGGCCGCCTTCACGTACGTGCGCTCCAAGATGCGCGACCTGGACATCGACCCGGAGCGCATCCGCACCCACGACGTCCACGTGCACGTGCCGGACGGGGCCACACCCAAGGACGGACCCAGCGCGGGCGTCACCATCGCCACCTGCCTCGCGAGCCTGCTCACCGGGCGTCCGGCGCGCCCGGATGTGGCGATGACCGGCGAGATCACGCTGAAGGGTCGCGTGCTGCCGGTGGGGGGCGTCAAGGAGAAGGTCCTGGCGGCGCATCGCGCGGGCATCCAGACGGTGTTGCTGCCCGAGGGCAACCGCCGTGACCTCGCCGACATCCCGCCCGAGGTCCAGGCCGGGCTCACGTTGTGTTTCACCAAGGACGCCCGCGAGAACATCGAGGCCACGCTGCTCTCCCTCCTGCTGCCCGACGACGAGTGATGCGCGCGCGGCGGGTCGGCACGCTGACCTTGGCGAGCTTGGTGTTCGCACTCGTCGCCTGCGGCGAGGAGACGCCGCTGCCGCGCGACGTCGCGCGGTGGGCTGCAGCGGGTTCCACGCGATTGCGCTTCGACGACGCCTCGGCCGCCTCGGGCATCAGCGCCGTGAACCACACGGGGCGCGCGGGAACGAAGGAGTTCCTGATCGAGGCGATGGGCCCCGGCCCGGCGTGGCTCGATGCCGATGGCGACGGGTGGCTGGACCTCTTCCTGCCCGACGGCGAGGGCTTGGGCGCGTACGAGCTGGTGGAGGTCCCGGAGCCCGGGACGCGCCGCGCACGCCCCCTGCTGCGCCGACGGGACGATGCCGACTCGCCGGGCGGCGACACGCTCTGGCGCAACCGGGGGGACGGCACGTTCGAGGACGTGACCCGGGCCGCGGGGATCGCCGGGCGGGGCTGGTCGTTCGGCGCGCTGGCCTTCGATATGGAGGGCGACGGCGACACGGACGTGCTCGTGGCACGCTTCGGCAAGAACCTGCTCTGGCGCAACCTGGGTGACGGCACCTTCGAGGAAGTCGGCGAGGCCCTGGGTGTCGCGGGCCCGGTCTGGGCCTGGACCACGTGCGCGGCCGCGGGGGACCTGGACGGTGACGGGCGTCTCGACCTCTACCTCGCGCAGTACGCCGACCCCGCCGCCGAGGTCGCCAAGCGGCGCGACGACCCCAACCAGGCCGACCTGCTGCCGCCCGGCGCGGCGCCGGACCGGATCGGCGGTCGGGCCTGCCGCTGGCAGGGCCTCACGACCTACTGCGGGCCCATCGGACTGGACGCGCAACACGACGTGGTCCTGCGCCAGCGCGAGGACGGCACGTTCGAGGACGTGACCGCGGCCTGGGGCTTCGTGCCACCGGCGGCCCAGTACGGCTTCCAGGTCCTGATCGTGGACCTCTCCGAGGACGGCCTCCTCGACGTGTTCGTGGCGAACGACTCGGTCGAGAACTTCCTGTGGGTCCAGTCCCGCGCGCCGGACGGCACGCCGCGCTTCCGCGACGACGCCACCGTGCGCGGCGTCAAGCTCGGCACCAACGACAGCCCACAAGCCAGCATGGGCGCGGCGGTAGCCGACGCCGACCAGGACGGCTTGCTCGACCTCGCCGCCACCAACTTCAGCCGCGACTACAACAACATCTGGAAGGCCCGGCGCGTGAAGCACACGGGGATGGTCTTCTTCCGCGACCGCGGCCTGGCCCTGATCGGTGCGGCCACGTACATGGACCTCTCGTGGGGCGTGGGCTGGCAGGACTTCGACAACGACGCCGACCTCGACCTGTTCATTGCCAACGGGCACGTCTACCGCGAGGTCGACGACGCCCCGGGCCTGGGCAGCTATGCGCAGCCCAACACCTTGTTCGAGTGCATGGACGTCGCCGACCTCGGCTACCGCGAGGTGGGGGCCAAGGCGATGCGCCATCCCGGGGGCGGGGTCGAGCCCGCAGCGCTCGACGCCGGGCCGGGTCTGGAGATCGAAGCCTCCAGCCGCGGAGCGGCCTTTGGCGACTACGACGACGACGGCCGCGTCGACGTGTTCGTCGGCAACATGAACGAGCGACCCTCCCTGCTGCACAACGTCTCGCGCGACGGCGGCACGTGGGTGAAGCTGGTCCTCCAGCAGCCGGGTCCCAACCGCGAGGCGGTGGGGGCGCGCCTGCGCGTCGCGTCGGGCGGTCGCACGCAGACGTTCCCCGTGCTGCGCGGCAGCTCGTTCCTGGGCACCGACGACCCGCGCGTGCACGTGGGCCTCGGCGCGGCGGCCACGTGCGACGTCCAGGTGGACTGGCCCGCGCCCCAGCCGACGACGGTCCGCTACGCAGGGCTCGAGGCGGGGGCGATGCATCGCCTGCGGCGGGACGGCAGCCACGAGGAGGTGGCGCTCGGCGCCTCGAGAGATCGATAGAATCGCAATCCAAGATCTGCATGCACGATAGATGTACGATACACGTGGTGGCCGTCGGCCCGGACGGCCGTCGGGCCAAGGTGGCGGGCCGCTGCGCCTCGTCCTTCAATGGCGGATCGCCCCCGGGAGTCGTCCATGAACGTTCTGGCCGCCGCCTCCGAGATCGCCGAGTACGTGCCCGTGCTGGTGATGCTGCTGTTCGCCTTGGGGTTCGCGGCCCTCAACCTCGTGGCCTCCTGGGTGCTCGGGCAGAAGGCGCCGAGCAACCCGGTCAAGGACGCGGCCTACGAGTGCGGCATGCCGCCGATCAGCGACGCGCACCAGCGCTTCAGCGTGAAGTTCTACCTGGTCGCGATCCTGTTCGTGCTGTTCGACATCGAGGTGGTCTTCCTCTACCCCTGGGCCGTGCACTTCAACAAGATGCCGCAGTTCCTGTTCTTCGAGATGCTGGTGTTCATCGGCATCTTGTTCCTGGGCTGGTGGTACGTGATCCGCAAGGGCGCCGTCAACTGGGCGCGGGACTGACGCCAACCCCCCCCGACGAGCCGAGGAGCACGCCATGTCCAAGACTGTCACCCAAACGGCTGATCACCTGGAAGCCAGCGGCAGCAGCGAGGGCTCGTTCCTCCTCACGTCCGTGCAGTCGCTCGCCAACTGGTGCCGCAAGAACAGCGTGTGGCCACTTCCCCTGGGCCTTTCCTGCTGCGGCATCGAGTTCATGGCCACGGCCTGCAGCCGCTACGACATGGCCCGCTTCGGCATGGAGGTGGCGCGCTTCTCGCCGCGCCAGGCCGACCTGCTGCTCGTGGCGGGCACGCTCACCTACAAGATGGCCCACGTCATGACGCGCCTCTACGACCAGATGGCCGAGCCCAAGTGGGTGATCGCCATGGGCGCGTGCGCGTCCAGCGGCGGCATGTTCCGCAGCTACCCGGTCGTGCAGGGCATCGACGAGTTCATCCCGGTCGACTTCTACATCCCCGGCTGCCCGCCGCGTCCCGACGCGGTGCTGACGTGCCTGATGGAGCTGCAGAAGAAGATCGACGCGGACCGTTCCTGGCGCCTGCGCCTGGACAACCCCGAGGAAGAGCGCCGCGTGCCGCTCGTCGAGCGCGGCGCCTTGCCGGGGCGCGGCGAGGGCGCGCCGGTGGCCCTGGCCACGCGCAACGAGCGCTTCGCCGAGGAGGGTCCGCAGAAGGCCGCGAGCCGCGGCCGCGAGCCCAAGGAGCTCCTGTGAGCCGCGCCACCCGGTCCGTCACCAGCTCGATCACGTACCTCGACGCGGCTCCCGCGTCGGTCTCCGCCGCGGCCCGCGCCGCGCTGGAGCCGTTCGGCCCAGCGTGGTCCGCGCACGCGCCCCACGCCGACGGCCGGCCCTGGATGGGGCACGGCTACGCGGCGGCCCGCGTCCCGACCGATCGTTGGCTCGAGGCGCACAAGGCCTTGAAGGCCGCCGGTTTCGTGTTCCTGCGTGACCACACGGCCGTGGACTACCCCGACCGCGTGCCCCGCTTCACCGTGGTCACGAGCCTCGTCAACCTGGAGACGCAGGAAGAGCTGCTGCTCAAGACGCGCGTGGCCGATGGCGAATCGGTGGCTTCGCTGACGCCGCTCTGGCACAGCGCCAACTGGGCCGAGCGCGAGACCTACGACATGTTCGGGATTCCCTTCGAGGGCCACCCCGACCTCACGCGCATCTACATGCCCGAGGACTACGACGGCTGGCCGATGCGGCGCGATTTCCCGCTCCAAGGCCATCTCCGCTTCCAGGACTGAAGCGGGCGTCGCGAGGAACTGCGAGCGGGTCGCAAGACGGCCCGAAGTGCCCCTCGGACAGGGCCGCCGGCGGCGTCTTCGAGCCGGGTCGGCGCCCCGGTCGCGGCTCGCCGGGTCGGGGCTGCCGCCGTACCCTGCGCGCCACCGCCGCCGCCGCGGAGACCCCGCGGTCCATCCACGCCCCGAGGGTGCCGAGCCCATGAGCGTCCCGCCCGAATCCGGTCCCACTGCCGCCCGCCCGTCCGCCGCGGGCGAGGCCGTGGCGTGGGACCCGGACATCCGCCTCGACCAGGGTGACGACCTGGGCGAGCGCATGGTCCTCAACATGGGTCCGTCGCATCCCAGCACGCATGGCGTGCTGCGCATCGTGCTCGAGATCGACGGCGAGCGGGTGATCAAGGCCACGCCCGACGTGGGCTACCTGCACCGGGGCATGGAGAAGCTCGGGGAGACGCTCGGCTACCACCGCTTCATCCCCTACACGGACCGCCTCGACTACCTCGCGCCGCTCTCCAACAACTGCGCCATTGCGCTGGCGGCGGAGCGGGTCTGCGGGATCGAGGCGCCGCCGCGTGCGCAGGGCCTGCGCGTCATCTGCTGCGAGCTGGCGCGCATGAGCGCGCACCTGCTGGGCCTCGGCGCCTACTCGATGGACGTGGGGGCGATGACCGTCTTCCTCTACACGTTCACGGAGCGCGAGCGCCTCTACAACTTCTTCGAGTTCCTCACGGGCGCCCGCTTCACCACGTCCTACACGCGCATCGGCGGCGTGGCGCGCGACGCCGAGGACGGCTGGCTGCGCGAGGTGCGCGAGTTCTGCGATGGGTTCCACAAGAAGGTGGACACCTGGGAGAAGCTGCTCACGCGCAACCGCATCTGGCGCATCCGCAACGAGGGCATCGGCGTCATCACGCGCGACATGGCGCTCTCCTACGGCCTGACGGGCCCCGTGCTGCGCGGCAGCGGCGTCCCCTACGACGTGCGCAAGGACCGCCCCTACTTCGGGTACGAGCAGTACGACTTCGACGTGCCCGTCGGCCAGCATGGCGATGCCTACGACCGCTACCTCGTGCGCCTGGAGGAGCTGCGCCAGTCGGCGCGCATCGTGGTCCAGGCCATCGATCGCCTGCCCGAGGGCCCCTTCCTCGCCGACGAGCCCAAGTTCGTGCTGCCGGCCAAGCACGACGTGCTCACGGGGATGGAGCAGCTGATCCACCAGTTCATGCTCGTCACGGGCGAGATGGACACGCCCACGGGCGAGATCGCGTCCTACATCGAGAACCCCAAGGGCGAGCACGGCTACTACATCCGCAGCGAGGGCGGCGCTGCGCCGTGGCGCCTCAAGATGCGCGCCCCGTCGTTCGTCAACCTGCAGGTGCTCAAGGAGCTCCTGCCGGGCGTGTTGGTCGCCGACATCGTGGCCATCCTCGGCTCGATCGACTTCGTGATGGGGGAGTGCGACAAGTGAACCCGCGAGCACCCGCCGCCGAGCCGAAGGACGTCGCGCCGCGCCCGCCCGCGGTCGTCCCCGCCGCGTTCCCGCCGCCCCAGCTGAAGGCGACGTGCGAGAAGATCCTCGCGCGGTACCCGACCAAGATGGCGGCCCTGCTGCCCATCCTGCACGAGGCGCAGGCCTTCGGCGGCGGCTGGGTCTCGCCCGAGCTCGAGGCGGGTGTCGCGGCCTACCTTGGCCTGAGTCCCTCCCACGTGCACGGCGTGCTCACGTTCTACGCCATGTACAACACGAAGCCCGCGGGCCGCCATGAGCTGTGGGTCTGCCGCACGCTCACGTGCTGGCGACGCGGTGCGCCGGAGCTTCGGGCCAAGGCGCTCGAGAAGGCCGGCTGCACGCGCACGGGCGAGGTGGGTGCCGACGGCCGCTTCCTCGTGAAGGACATGGAGTGCCTGGGCCTCTGCGAGCAGGCGCCGGCGATCTGGCTCGACGGCGTGGCGCACGCCAACGTCACCACCGAGGGTCTCGAGCAGCTCATGGACGGCTGCAAGTAGGAGCGCACGAGGCATGGCGGCCAAGACCCCCAAGCGCTACCCCGAGACGCGGGTCCTCTCGCGCAACTTCGACGTCGACAAGGCGTGGACGTTCGACGTCGCCCGCCAGCGGGGCGCGTACCGGAGCTTGGAGAAGGCGCTCTCCTCGATGACGCCCGACCAGGTCATCGACGAGGTCAAGTCCAGCCGCCTGCGCGGCCGCGGTGGCGCGGGCTTCCCGACGGGCGTCAAGTGGAGCTTCGTCCCCAAGCAGACGGACAAGACGAAGTACATCTGCCTCAACGCCGACGAGAGCGAGCCCGGTACGTTCAAGGACCGCTACCTGATGGAGCTCGATCCCCACCTGGTGATCGAGGGCTGCCTCATCACGGCCTACGCCGTCGGCGCGACGATGGTCTACATCTACGTCCGCGGCGAGTACCCGCTGTCCATCGAGCGCCTCTGGGCGGCCATCGAGGAGGCCCGCAAGGAGGGCTTCGTCGGGAAGAAGATCGCCGGCCGCGACTTCCACTGCGACGTCGTGGTGCACAGCGGCGCGGGCGCCTACATCTGCGGCGAGGAGACGGCGCTGCTCGAGTCGCTCGAGGGCAAGCGCGGCCACCCGCGCATCAAGCCGCCGTTCCCCGCCGTCGAGGGTGCCTTCGCCAGCCCCACGGTGATCAACAACGTCGAGACGCTTGCCCACGTGCCGTGGATCATCGAGCACGGTGGCGCGGCGTTCGCCAAGCAGGGGATCCCGCCCGACCCGGCCGACCCGCGCAGCGTCGGCAGCTCCGGCACCAAGCTGATGGGCGTGTCCGGCGACGTGAAGAAGCCCGGCGTGTGGGAGTTCGAGTTCGGCATCACCCTGCGCCAGCTCATCGACGACTACGCCGGCGGGGCGCTCGAGGGGCGCACGATCAAGGCCGTGATCCCCGGCGGGCTCAGCATGCCCGTGCTCACGGGCGACGAGCTCGACGTCAAGATGGGCTTCGACGACCTCAAGAAGGCCGGCAGCGGCCTGGGCACCGCGTGCGCCATCGTGATGGACGACACCTGCGACATGGTCCAGGCCTGCGAGAACATCGCGCACTTCTTCGCCGACGAGTCCTGCGGGCAGTGCACGCCCTGCCGCGAAGGCTGCCACTGGATGGAGAAGATCTTCCGCCGCTTCGATGCGGGGGAGGGCACGCGCGCGGACCTCGACCTGCTCGAGAACCTGTTCCGTCAGATCGAGGGCCGCACCATCTGCGCCCTGGCCGATGCCGCGGTCTGGCCGCTGCGCAGCATCGTGCGCAAGTTCCGCCACGAGTTCGTGGCCAAGATGTCGCCGGACGAGCAACGCGCCGAAGCCGAGGCACGCTCCGCTCGCCAGCCGGCAGGCGTGAAGTAGGGGGCCCCGACGATGAGCGCGCAGAGCTCCCCCGAGCCGGTCGTCACGATCAACGGGACGGCCTACCCCTACGAGCCGGGCGACACGGTGATCCGCGTCGCCCACCGTCACGGCATCGAGGTGCCCCACTACTGCTACCACCCGGCCATGTCGCCGGCGGGCAACTGCCGCATCTGCATGGTCGAGGTCGTCGGCAGCCCGCGTCCGCAGATCGCCTGCAAGATGGCCTGCACGCCGGGCCTCGCGGTGCGCACGGACAGCGACCTCGCCCACGAGGCCCGCGCCGACACGATGCAGATGCTGCTCGTGAACCATCCGCTGGACTGCCCGATCTGCGACCAGGCCGGCGAGTGCCACTTGCAGGACTACTCGTACCAGCTGGGCGCCGGGCGGGCCGTCACCACCACGCCCAAGACGAAGCTGCCCAAGAACCAGCCGTTCGGCGAGCAGATCGTGTACGACGCGGAGCGCTGCATCAAGTGCACCCTCTGCGTGCGCTTCTGCGAGGAGATCACCGACACCCACGAGCTGGCGATGGGCCAGCGCGGCGACCACGAGCAGGTCATCATGACCAGCGCGGGCGAGTTCACCACGCGCTACAGCATGAACATCGTGGACCTCTGCCCGGTGGGCGCGCTGACCAGCCGCGACTTCCGCTTCCGCAGCCGTCTCTGGTTCATGGACTTCGTGCCGAGCGTCTGCACGGGCTGCGCGCGCGGTTGCAACGTCACCGTGGGCGCACGCATGGGCAAGGTGCTGCGCCTCGAGCCCCGCGAGAACCAGGACGTCAACCGCTGGTGGATGTGCGACGTGGGCCGGCTCGACTACAAGCATGCCAACAGCCCCACGCGCCTCGGCGTGCCGGCGGTGCGCGACGCCTCGGGGGCCTGGCGCGAGGCCACCTACGAGCAGGCCATCCAAGCCGCCTCCGCCCTCCTGGCCGAGGTGCGTCGAGACGGACGTGCGGGTCACGTGCTCGTCGATGGCGGGGCCACGCTCGAGGAGATGTGGGTCGCCCGCGAGCTGGCCGCGGCGCTGGGCGGCGAGGCGCGCTACGCGTCCCACGTCGCCGACGACGCCGACGACTTCCTGATCGTGAACGAGAAGGGTGCCAACGCCCGCGGCGCCGCGGTCTTGGGCCTCGAGCGCGTGGACGACGCCGCGAACGCGTCGGCGGCCGTGCTGGTCGTCGAGCGCGACACCCACGTCCCGGCGACCTTGCGCGAGGCCAGCGGCGCCGTGGTCGCCTTCGTCACGGATGCCGCCCACGTGCCCGACTCGGTGCGGGTCGCGTTTCCCTTCGGCTCGTTCGCCGAGCGCGACGGCTGGCTCGTCAACGTCGACGGCCGCGTCCAGCGGCTCCGCAGCACGGACGAGGCCGGGCCGCCCGCGGTCCAGCCCTTCCCGGCGGTCGCCCAGGAGCTGCTCCTGGACCTGGACGCCCGCTACGACGTCCTGGACGACGCCGCCCTCGAGGCCCGCCTGCGCGCGACGCCCGGCGTGGCCGACCTGTCTTGGCCGTTCGCGGCCCGTGAGCCGGCGGAGGTGAGCTCGTGACGACGGCTTGGTCCACGGTCCACGTCCTCGCCGGGATCTTCAGTCGCCCGGAGCATGGTGGGTCCACGCTCGGCTGGGTGATCGGCCGCGTGTTGCTGGTGCTGCTGGTGGCGCACGTCGTCCTGATCGTGGGCGCGCTCATGGTGTGGTCCGAGCGCCGCGTCAGCGCGTGGATGCAGGACCGCCTCGGTCCCAACCGCGTGGGCCCCGAGGGCTTGCTGCAGCCGCTTGCCGACCTCGGCAAGTTCATGTTCAAGGAGGACGTGATCCCACGCCACGTGGATCGCTGGATCTACGTGCTGGCGCCGGCGATCTCGCTGCTCCCCGCGATGGTGACGTTCGCCGTGATTCCCTTCATGGGCGAGGTGCAGCAGGCCGGCGACTGGAGCTGGCACCAGTCCTGGCAGATCGCCGACCTCGACATCGGCGTCCTCTACATCCTGAGCATGGCCGGCATCAGCGTCTACGGCATCACGCTGGGCGGCTGGGCTTCCAACAGCAAGTACTCGCTGCTCGGCGGCGTCCGTGCCAGCGCCCAGATGATCAGCTACGAGCTCTCGCTCGGCCTGGCGATCGTCCCCGTGCTGCTGATGACCGGGTCCCTGGGCCTCGGCGACATCGTACGCTGGCAGGCCGAGAACGGCTGGTTCCTGTTCTTCCAGCCGCTCGCGTTCTTCATCTTCCTGGTCAGCGCCTACGCCGAGACCAACCGCCTACCCTTCGACATGCCGGAGTCCGAGACGGAGCTGGTGGCGGGCTACCACACCGAATACTCGTCCATGAAGTTCGCGCTGTTCTTCCTGGCGGAGTACACGCACATGACCGTGGGCTCGGCCCTGGTCGTGACGCTCTTCTGCGGCGGCTGGACGCTGTTCGGCCTCGAGGCCATGGGTCCCCTGATGGGTCTCCTGGCCTTCGTGCTGAAGACCGTGTTCTTCCTCTTCCTCTTCATCTGGGTGCGCTGGACGATCCCGCGCTTCCGGTACGACCAGCTGATGGCCCTGGGCTGGGCGTGGTTCATCCCGCTGGCCCTGCTCAACATCGTGCTGACGGCGGCCGCCCTGGCTACGGGCATCCCCGCCCTTCTCTACGTGATGCCGGTCGGCCTGCTGGGCGCGGCACTCGTCGTCGTGGGCATCGTCTACCGCCGCGAGAAGTCCGCCGTGCGCCCGCTGGCCGCGGACCCGACGTCGGCGGTGTGGAGCGGCAACCGTCCCGCTGGCGGGGCCTCCGGGGAGGTGGTCTCGTGAGCGCCAAGGTCAAGACCGTCAACCGCACGCCGTCGACGTTCCTCGAGCGCCTGTACCTGCCGTCGGTCCTGAAGGGCCTCGGCATCACCTTCCGCCGGATGTTCCAGCGCAAGGTCACGATGCAGTTCCCCGAGGAGCGCTGGGAAGTGCGGGAGGGCTACCGCGGCGCTCCCGTGCTGGTGAAAGACGACGAGAACCGCCCCAAGTGCGTGGCGTGCTCGCTCTGCGAGTACGTCTGCCCGCCCAAGGCGATCTACATCGTCCCGGAAGAGGTCGAAGATGCCTCCCGCGCCCACATCGAGCGCGGTCCGGCCGTCTTCAACATCAACATGCTGCGGTGCATTTTCTGCGGCCTCTGCGAGGAGGCCTGTCCGGAAGAAGCGATCTTCATGTCCAAGGAATACGCCTTGTGGGGGGCCAGCCGTGCCGAGCTGATCCACGACAAGGAGACGCTCTACGAGCTCGGAGGCATCCGGGCCGGCGGCATCAAGAAGTGGAAGGGCAAGTAGCGAGGCGGAGGTAGGGCCCCGGACCCCGGCGCGAGCGTCGGGGGGGACCGGAGGCCCCACGAGGGACGCGGCCGCCCGGGGGCCGCACGAACGGAGGACGCCGGACGACCCCAGGCGGGGCGGCCGGCGACGCGAGGGCGATGGCCACCCAGGTCCTGTACATCCTCTTCGGCGGCCTGGCGCTCGGCGCTGCGCTGCTGGCGGTGACGCGGAAGAACCCCGTGGCGTCGGCCATTTGGCTGGTCGTCATGTTCTTCGGTCTCGCTGCCACCTACGTGGTGATGGAGGCGTTCTTCGTCGGCGCCATCCAGATCCTCGTCTACGCAGGCGCCATCATGGTGCTGTTCCTCTTCGTCATCATGCTGCTGGACTTGCGCCAGCAGATGCTCGAGGGCAAGCCCACGACGCGCCTGCGCTTCTTCGGCGTGCTCGCCGCCTTGCTCTTCCTCGTGGTGGGTGTGGTCGCCCTGGGGGACGCCAAGGACCGGGGCCTGCTGCAGCGCGCCGTGACACCGCTGCCCCGCGAGGCGGACGTCGTTGCCGCCAATCCCGACGCCAAGGCCCTGGTCGACTTGCCGCTGGACGGCACGGCCGGCGCCATCGCCGACGAGATGTTCACGCGCTGGGTCCTGCCCTTCGAGGTGGCCAGCGTGATCCTGCTCGGCGCCATCTTGGGCGCCGTAATCCTGACGAAGCGGAGGCTCACGTGAGCGCCGCCTCGTTCCTCGCCGCGCCCATGGCCGTGGGCGCCAGCGTGCCCATCGAGTGGCCGCTCTTCCTGGGGCTGGCCCTGTTCGCCGTGGGCCTGGTCGGCGTCACCTGCCGCCGCAACATCCTGCTGATGCTGCTGTCCGTGGAGATCATGCTGAACGCCGTGAACGTGCTGTTCGTGGCGTTCTCGCGCGTCCACCACGACCTCGCCGGGCAGGTCTTCGTGTTCTTCGCCATGACCATCGCGGCCGCCGAGGTGGCCGTGGGCCTGGCCATCGTGATTGCCGTGTACCGCCTGCGCCAGAGCACGGACGTGGACGACGCCCAGGATCTCCACGACGTGGACTACGGTCCTCTCGCGCCCATCGTCCTGGAGGGCGAGGACCAGCATCACCACGACCACGGTCACGGTCACGACCACGACCACGATCACGATCATGCCCCGGTGTCAAGCGGGGAGGACCACCATGGCTGACCTGCTGCTGCCGCTCGCCGCCGCGGACCACGCGGCCCAGGTCGTGACCGAAGGCTTCAAGGCCTGGGCGCCCTGGCTCGTCCTGTTCATCCCACTGGGCGTCGCGTTCCTCGTGGCGGCCGTGCCCCCGCTTCGCAAGCGTGGGAACGCCGCGGCGGCCTTGGCCATCGGGGGCGTGGCCACGGGCTTCGTCCTGACCACGGTGCTCTACTTCCTGCCGCTGCTCGGCGGGCACGGAGCCACCTACGAGGCCGTCGTCGACTGGATCGTGGCCGGTGACGTCGTGATCCAGTTCGGCTCGCGCATGGACGCGCTGGCCCTCGTGATGACGATGGTCGTCACGGGCATCGGCACGGCGATCTTCGTCTACGCGCTGGGCTACATGCATGGCGACCCGGCGATGGGCCGCTTCTACGGCAAGTTCAGCCTGTTCGTCTTCTCGATGCTCGGCATCGTGATCTCGCCCAACTTCTTCCAGACCTTCGTGTTCTGGGAGCTGGTGGGCGTCAGCTCCTACCTGCTGATCGGCTACTACTGGAAGAAGCACAGTGCGGGCGAGGCGGCCAAGAAGGCCTTCCTCACCAACCGCGTCGGCGACTTCGGCTTCCTGCTCGGCATCCTCATGGTCTGGACGGCCGTGGGGGACGCCACGGGCGTCATGTCGTTCGACTTCGAGGTGATCCGCCGGGCGGTGCTCGACGAAGGCTACGGCGCCTCGTTCTTCGGCTCGGGCTGGCTGGCGGGCCTGGGCGCGATCCTCGTCTTCTGCGGCTGCATGGGCAAGAGCGCCCAGTTCCCGCTGCACGTCTGGCTGCCGGACGCCATGGAAGGCCCCACGCCGGTCTCCGCGCTGATGCACGCCGCCACGATGGTCGCGGCGGGCATCTACATGATGATCCGCTGCTTCTTCGTGCTCCAGGGCTCGGCCTGGGCGCCGACGGTCGTCGCCTGGCTCGGTGGCATCACGGCCTTCATCGCCGCGACCATGGCCATCACGCAACGCGACATCAAGAAGGTCCTCGCCTACTCCACGCTGTCGCAGCTGGGGTACATGACGATGGCCCTGGGCGCCGGGGCCTACACGGCGGCCATGTTCCACCTCACGACGCACGCCTGCTTCAAGGCACTGCTCTTCCTCTGCGCGGGAAGCGTCATCCACGGCTGCCACCACGAGCAGGACATGACCCACATGGGCGGCCTCAAGTCGCTCATGCCGTCCACGTACAAGACCTGGATGATCGGCACGATCTCGCTCACCGCGATCCTGCCCATCGCCGGGTGGTGGTCCAAGGACGAGATCCTCGGCAGCTACGTGGGGAACGCCTCGATCGCCGGCGCCCCGCTGCTGCTGCTCCTCGGCCTCGCCGTCGCCGGCATGACGGCCTTCTACATGTTCCGCGCCACCCACATGACGTTCAGCGGCTCGTACCGCGGACACCACCCGGCACACGAGAGCCCCAAGGTCATGACGGGTCCGCTCTGGGCCCTGGCCATCGCCAGCCTGTTCGTGGGCTTCGTCGGCATCCCGAACAACACCTTCGGCACCACGCACACCAACGTCTTCGAGCACCTGCTGCACGACTGGCACGTGGGCGAAGCCGCCACCTTGCACGTCTGGCTGGCCGTGCTCTCCACCGCCATCGCCATCGGCGGCGCGCTCCTGGCGCGCAGGATCTACGCCACGAGCGAGGGCAAGGACCCGCTGCCGGCCAAGCTGGGCGGCGTCTGGACGCTCTGGAACGAGCTCTGGTACGTCGACCGCTTCTACCTGTGGCTCGTGCGCACGGTCCAGCAGGGCATCGCCAACGTCTGCTGGTGGTTCGAGCGCAACGTGCTCATCCAGGGCGCCATCAACGGCCTGTCGCAGGGCGTCCGCGCAAGCGGCGAAGGCCTGCGCCGCGCCCAGTCGGGTCGACTGGGTGCCTACGTGACCTCGTTCGTGGTCGGGGCGGTGATCGTGCTGCTCGTCGTCCTCGTCCAGCTGCAGCTCCGGTGATCGGGGGACGCACACGGTGAACCTCCTCCTGCTCATCCTCCTGACGCCCGCCATCGCGACAGCCGTGCTGTTCGCGATCCCCGGGCAGCGTGTGTCCTGGGTGCGTGGTGTCGCCACGGCGGCCTCGACGGTCGTGCTCGTGGCCTCGATCGTCCTGGCGTGGGGCTACCACGACGCCCCCGTGGGTCGCGTGGCCGGCGAGGGCACGACGGCCGAGCACGTCTACAAGCACACGATGGACGTCGACTGGGTGCCGTCGTTGGGCCTTGGCTTCCGCCTGGGCGTGGACGGCATCGGCGTCGCCATGGTGCTGCTCACCGCGTTCATCATCTTCGCGGGCGTGATCGTCTCGTACACGGTCCAGAAACGGGTCAAGGAGTACTACATCAACCTGATGGCGCTCGTCACGGGCGTCTTCGGCGTGTTCGTGTCCCTGGACCTGTTCTTCTACTACTTCTTCTACGAGCTGGCCGTGATCCCCATGTTCCTGCTGATCGGGATCTGGGGCAGTACCACGCGCACCGTGGACCAGCAGTACGCCACGATGAAGCTGGTGCTGATGCTCTCCACCGGCGCGGTGGCGGCCCTCGTCGGTCTGCTCTGGCTGTACACGCAGGGCAACACGTTCGACATGGTGGCGCTGGAGGACGTCAAGCTGGCCGTCAAGGACCAGATGATCTGGTTCCCGGTCGTGTTCCTCGGCTTCGCCAGCCTGATCCCGCTCTGGCCGCTCCACTCGTGGAGCCCCGCGGGCCACGCGGCGGCGCCCGCCGCCGTCTCCATGCTCCACGCCGGCGTGCTGATGAAGCTCGGCGCCTTCGGCGTGCTGCGCGTCGCCATGACGTACATGCCCGACGCCGCGGCGGTCTACCTGCCCTGGGTCGGCATCCTCTGCTGCTTCAACATCGTCTACGGCGCCCTGGTGGCGATCCGCCACAAGGACCTGAAGCTGATCATCGGCTACTCGTCGTCCAGCCACATGGGCTACGTGCTGCTGGGCCTGGCGAGCATCACGCTCGTCGGCTTCTCGGGCGCCGTCTTCCTGATGTTCGCGCACGGGATCATGACGGCCCTGGCCTTCTCGCTGATCGGCTGGTTCTACGACCAGACCCACACCCGCATGGTGGGGGACCTGGGCGGCCTGATGAAGGTCATGCCGTTCGCGGGCTTCTGCTTCGTCGTGGCCGCCATGGCGTCCGCGGGCCTGCCGGGCTTTGCCAACTTCGTGAGCGAGCTGATGGTCATCATCGGTGCGTGGCAGAGCGACTCGCTCTTCACCAAGATCCCGGCCGTGCTCGCGGTCTGGGGCTTGGTGCTGACCGGCGTCTACCTGCTGCGCGCCGTGAAGGACGTCTGGTACGGCGACATGCCCGAGCGCTGGAAGGACCTGAAGGACGCCCGGACCCCGGTGCAGAAGCTGCCGTTCTTGGTGCTCATGGCCGTGCTCGTCTGGTTCGGCTTCCGGCCGCAGCCCATGATCGACCTCGCCGAAGACGGCGTGCGCCCGATCCTCGTGCGCATCCAGGAGGCCGAGGCGGCCGCCGCGGGCACCCAGACGGCAACGACAACGCCTGACGACCCGGCCCACGGCGCCGAGGGAGGCCGCTAGTGCTCGTCGCCACGTCCGTCCCGCCCCAGCTGGGCCTCGACCGTCTCCTGCCCGAGCTGATCGTGGCCGGCACCGGCTTCGCGGCCATCGTCACCGAGCTGCTGCTCCCGGCCGGCCGGCGCGCCGTGGCCTCGGGGCTCACGGCCTTCCTCGGGCTTGCCGTCGCGTTCGTCTTCCTGCTCACGGCCACGCCGACGGGCTTGGCCCTCTCGGTCCACGCCCCGGCACGCGTCGGTGGCGTCGTCCAGGACGTGCTGATCACGGGCTGGCTCTCGGACGCGTTCTCGATCTACGTGCGGGGCACCGTGCTGGTCACGGGCATGCTCCTGCTGCTCCTCTCGATGCGCTACCTCAAGCGCATGGACCGCGGCCACGGCGAGCTGACGGCCCTGCTCCTGTTCGCCTTGCTCGGCGTCATGCTCGTGAGCGGCGTGCAGGACCTCCTGTCGTTCTTCGTCTGCCTCGAGCTGGTCACGATCATGTCCTACGTGCTGGCCGCCTTCCGGCGCAACGACAGCCGCAGCACGGAGGCGGGGCTGAAGTACCTCGTGGTGGGGGCGGTCTCGACGGCCCTCCTGCTGCTCGGCATCGCGTTCGTGTACGGCCATGTCGGCAGCCTCTCGTTCGAGGCGGTCGCCACGACCCTGGCCGGCGGCGAGATGAGCGTCTTCCTGGGCCTGGGCCTCGTGCTCGTGCTCGTGGGCTTGCTCTTCAAGGTCGGCGGCGTGCCCTTCCACGTCTGGATCCCCGACGTCTACCAGGGCGCGCCGACCCCCGTGACGGCGTTCCTGGCTACCGCCAGCAAGGCGGCCGGCCTCGTCCTGCTGTTGCGCTTCGGGACCATCGCGTTCGTCGGCGGCGGCGTGGCGTGGGTGCCCATCCTCGCGGTCATCGCCGTGGCAACGCTCGTCTTCGGCAGCCTGGGGGCCCTGGGCCAGCGCAACATCAAGCGCATGCTCGGCTACAGCGGCATCGGGCACGCCGGGTACCTGCTCATGGGCATCACGGCCATGGCGGCCGCGGAGATCGGCGGGCGGGCGGCCGACGGCCCGTCCACGGCGATCCTCTTCTACCTGCTCGCCTATGCCCTGACCGGGCTCACCGCCTTCGCCGTGGTGGTCCTGGTGGCGGGGGCTTCGGGCGGCGAGCACGGCGGCCGGGCTTGGCGCGGGCTTTGGAAGCGCTCGCCGTTCCTAGCCGTCGCGATGCTGCTGGCGTTGCTCTCGCTGGCTGGCGTACCGCCCATGTCGGGCTTCTTCGCCAAGTTCCTCGTCCTCAAGGCCCTCGTGGACCAGGGCCTCGTCGGGATGGCGTTCCTCGGCGCCGGCGCCGTGATCGTGGGCCTGTACTTCTACTTCCTGTGGATGAAGGAGATGTACTTCAAGGAGCCCGAGCCCGAGCTCGAGGCGTCGCCCATCCACGTGCCGTGGTCGAGCCGCCTGGCCCTGATCATCGGCATCCTCGGCATGGTGGGGATGGGCATCTTCATGAGCCCGTTCCACACCTGGGCGGAGGAGGCCGCCAAGGCCCTCCTGGCGACCGCGCGCTAGGTCACGAGACCCCCACGGCCCGCGACCCTACCGCGTGGGCTTGGGGGGCGGGGGCGGCGCCACCCCCTGGAACCCGAAGCCCAGCGTCGCGTCCGCTTGGCCGGCGGCAGGCGCCGCCTTCGTGATGATCCCGTGGATCTGGCCGTCGCGATCGCCCGCGACGGCGTCGCTGTCGACGGTGTCGTCGGCGCCGGCATCGGGGGTGTCCAGCACGGCAGGCGTGAACCCCATGCCGAACGCCTGGTCCGCGGCCGTGAGCAGGGAGGCCTGTTCGACGAGCACGCGCAGCTCGTACGTGGTGCCCGGCGTGAGCTCGACCACGGACTGGTCGACCACGAAGAGGCCGTCGGGGTTGCTGAGCGTGGCGGCCACGAACGCGAGGCCGTCCCAGACGGTGACCTCGACGTCCTGCACCAGGAGGTCGCCCGCGTCGTAGACCTTGTCGCCGTTGACGTCCATGAACACGCGACCGCCCAACGCCGGCGGGTCGCCAGGCGGCGGCTGCTGGCCGGGGCCCCCGCCACCCCCGCAGGCGCTCAGGGCGCCGGCCAACAAGGCCGCGCCGAGAGCGCTCCAGGGACGAGCGGAACCGGGCAGGAAGGCGTCGGACATCGGGGTCTCCGAAGAAAGGGACGGCACGTTGCGTGCCTGCGGTCAAGTGTACGTGAACGCGTGGTGGGTGGGACGGCAAGCCCAAGGAAGGCGGGCGCCGCATGGCGTGTCCGCTCCGGCGGCGTGCGGAAGCGCACGGCATGTTGCTCGGGCTTGACGCGACATGCGGCCCGGCGGTGACGCCGCCAAGCGCGTCCGTCCCACGCCGCGATCCGGAATCCGAACCCGCGTCGGGACGAGCTCTGATCGTTGCGTATCCAGGGGGGGCCGGGAGGTCTGGAATCCCGGTGACCATGACGCAGCGGCGCCGGTTCGATGCCGCTGGACGTCCCGCCTGCGGCAGGCGCGAAGGGACCTTCCCCTCCGTGCAGCGCGGTCGGATCTCCGGCGTCCCACCGCGCAGTGCGTTGGCCGCCTGCCACGGACGCGGGAGATCGCGACAAGTCGATTGCCACGCGTCGCTCCAGCCGCCGGTGCGCCACGACGAGGCAGGTCGGGAACTGCCGAATTCGCACTGGAAAGGCCGTTTCCGACGCGTCGCCGCCGCGCCTCGGGACCCTGGATCAGGCACTTCGCTTGCACCTGTTGTCTGCGCGCGAGCCTGGCGGTGCCGGCCCGCGTCCCCTTGCGCCGCGGAGTCTGCCTCGTCCGCGCGAAGGATCCAGGGAGCGACGATGATCCACGGAACGACCAGGCGAACGAAGTCCACGGTCCGGAGCCTTGCGCTCCTCGCGATGCTTGTCGCAGCCGCCGGTTGCGGCGGCGGCGGCACCGGTGGCGGCGGCACGACCCCGTCCGTCAGCGTGTCCAGCACCCTCCTGCCGCTGTTGAGCTCGGGCCAGTCGTTGCCCGGCGATGGCTACGCCCTGCCCATCACGGGCGGCTGCGGCGGCCCCTACGTGATCCGCGTCATCGGCGGCGCCCTGCCGGACGGGATCACGATCGACGACCGCCAGGCCAACATCACGGCCCCGGGCAACCCCGCCGAGCACCGCCACCACCTCGTCGGCTCGGCGCTCGAGGACGGCGTGTTCTCGTTCCGCCTCGAGATCGTGGACCGCGGCTGCCGCCCGGCGGTCTCGAGCACGGCCGCCTTCACGTGGACGGTGGCTCGCGGCTTGGTGGCGATCATGGGCGCGACGCCCGCCATCGTGCCGGTCGCCCTCTACAACGACCCGCTCAAGTACCCCGACGTGGACGCCCTGCAGAAGACCGTGTACGGCAGCTTCAGCAGCATCACGTTCACGGTGGCGGGCGGCGTGGGGCCCTACGTCTGCGCCATCATCGACGACCCGGCCGACCCGGACGACGACGACGGCTTGCCCTTCGGCGTGGTCATGCCTCCCTCGTCGTGCAGCATCGTCGGCTCGCCCCAGCAGGTGGGCAACGGCGGGCGGCCGTTCCGCTTCACGCTGCGCGCCACGGACAGCGTCGGCCAGTCGGCCACGCGCAAGTTCCAGTGGAAGATCGACACGCCGCCGATGATCGTCGGCTCGGCCGACATCACGGACGGCGTGGCAGGCGCCACCTACGGTGATGCCATCCAGATCGTGGATGGCGTACCGCCCTTCAAGTTCGAGCTCACGGCCGACATCCCGACCGACCTGGACAACGTCGGCCCGGGGTGGACCTACAACCCCCCGGCTGCGCCGGTGTTCCCGTCCCTGAGCGGCTTCACGGTCGCCCCGACCGGCGAGGCCAACAACAAGCTGACGCCCGCCAGCTACCCGGCGCCTGCTGCGGTGGGGCCCTACTACCCGGCCCCGCCCGAGGGCCTGTTCATCACGGAAGACGGCGGTCAGGCCGGTTCGATCAGCGGCGTGCCGCGTCGCTACGGCAGCTTCACGATCAACGTCCACGCGTACAGCTCGACCGTGCCCAACGAGCGCGGCCAGCACGCCTTCGCGCAGTACCAGTTCAACATCGGCAGCGGTGTGCCGCTGCTGATGGTGGACTCGTTCCTGGTCGACGGCAACGGCAGCAACACCTTCCTGGCCAACACGCCCGACGGCGTGGGCACCTTGCCCGAGTTCGAGGTGCTCCAGCCCCGCACCACGCAGATGGTCGCCTCGGGCGGCGTGCCTTTCGACGGCTGGACCGATGCGCCGCACAGGAACCAGCGCGCGTTGGACCTGGGCGAGGTTGCCGGCACGTACGACTGGTCCGTCGTGTCCTGGGACTCGCGGTCGATCGGCTGGCATCCGTCCAACACCCCGGCGGGTCGCCCGACCGGCATCGACGCGGACATCACGGGTCGGATCTTCACCACGAACAACGGCCTGGACCTCGTCCGGCAGGGCCGCCAGGTGATCCAGGTGGCCGTCGCCGACCGTCGGCTGCCCACCCCCCAGACCGACGTGCACGAGATGGCGCTCTCGGTCGGTCCGGACGTGATCATCCTGACGGAGAGCAACCAGTCGTGCGTCACGACGACCGGAAGCACTTACGACTCCGAGATGCACAACGACTCGATGTTCATCAAGAAGCTCCAGATCGTGAACAACGTGGCCCAGCGCTCGCCGCTGGACGGCACCGACATGGCCGCTACGCACGTCGTGCCCGCGGCCGCCAACCTCAATGCCCTGTCCAACCCGCTGGGTCGTCTGCTCTCCGGCGTGGGCAAGGCCACGTACACCGGCACCGGTCGGAACGCGGGCGCGGCCGATCTCATGCGCGTGGTCGTGAACGCGACGGGCTGGTGGAACGACTCGTGGAACCTCCATCCCAAGGGCGCACGAGCCTTCCAGAACGTCGATGCGGGCAAGACCTACTACGAGTACTACGGCAACGAGTACTACTGCTACTCGTCGAACGCCGAGACGTCGGCGGTGGACCTGCCCGACATCGTGGACGGCAGCGTCGTGGCCGATGTGGGCCAGGGCGTCTACACGGACGGCGGCAGGCTCTACACGTTCGAGAACGACACGCACTTCGGCGTGTTCATCATCCGCCAAGACGGCAAGATCTTCGTGCCGTTCGCGCTCCAGAAGGGCACGTGGCAGGGCTTCGGCGACTACTGCCAGGCCGCTCTGCAGGGCACCGGTGCCGGCGCGCCGACGGCCAGCCACATGCGCATGGTGCACCTGGGCGTGTCGCCCAACGGCCGCTGGGCTGCCATGAAGATCATGAGCTCCCCGACCAACCTCTACGAGACGACGAGCCAGTCGCGCGCCATCCTCATGGACTTGGCGGGTACGAAGGCCTTCTCGGGCGAGAACTACCGCATCGTGTCGCCGGCCCTCGCGAGCGGCTACTTGATGGCCGACACCCTGACGCTGACCAACTCGCACCTGTACATGAGCGTGTCGGCCACGAACCCGGGCTACGCC
This sequence comes from Planctomycetota bacterium, assembly GCA_050248855.1. Lineage (GTDB taxonomy): Bacteria > Planctomycetota > PLA2 > PLA2 > JAEUHO01 > JACKGW01. The sequence goes on from JBFWRP010000003.1 coordinate 139,580, forward strand.
TACGGCTGGCTGCAGCACCGCGTCCTGCGCGAGCAGATCGTGGGTGGCACGGGCACGGCGCCCTTCGCGCCCGGCGTGCCCAGCAACAACGCGAGCCAGTACCTGAGCCTGCCCTACCACAACCTCGGGACGTCCTACCTCTCGAGCTCGTGGAACGGCACGACCGTCTACTGCAACTACTACGCGTACTTCAGCTGCCATGGCACCAACCGGCATGAAGACGAGTCGGCGCCGATCCCGTTCCGCGTGAGCGCGGATGGCTCGACCTGCGCCATGATCGCCGGTCCCTACAACGGAAGCGTGGCCGGCACCTTGGCCTTCGAGTTCCACGCCTGGGTGGACAAGGACGGCGCGGGCTTCGTGCAGGTGAGCTCCACGGATCGCAAGGCGCCGTATGGTGGCGCTCGCGCGCATCGCGTGCGGTTCGGGAACACCTACTACACGTACGGTGGCATGGCGCAGTGGGGCAAGCACGAGGGACCGAGCGGTGGCTTGGAGCTGTCGGACAACGGCAACCGCTTGGCCTACACCTACAGCGAGGCCACATCGCTCAACCAGAGCTACTACTACAGCTCGTACCAGGCCTACTACAACCTGGAGTGGTTGAGCAACCGGATGAACATCATCTCGATCTCGACGACCGACAGCTGGGCTACCCGGACCGAGATCAACGTGACGTCCGCCTACTTCACCGGCTCGCACTTCTGGCGCTTCGGCGGCCTCGCGTTCTCCCGTGACGGCAACCGGCTCTTCTTCTTCGGGGGCAAGAGCCTGCTCGACGGGAACGGCACGACGGACTACGCCTACTGGACGACCGCGGTCTACAACGCGTCCTGCTGGGTCGGCGGTACGTACTACATGTACGACTACGCCAACCCCAACCAGGTCCGTTCGCTCCTCCCGACGACCGCCGGTGGGACCGGTAGCAACACGTACACGGCGGGCTCGCCCTTCAACCCGACGGCGGGCACGAACAGCACGAACTGGGGCGTGGTCACCCCGATGGGCGGCTTCTGGTCCCAGGATGGCCGCTTCCTCTACGTGTGCGCGGGTCACCCGATCGAGTCCTCGAACAACACGTGCAACCGGTTGGTGGCGATCAACACCACCACGGCGACCATCAACGGCCGCGGCGCCTCGACGGGCTTCGCCGTCGAAAGCTGGCCCACGCAACGTGGCCTGTTCGGCATGTACTCCAACGCCGGCTGCTACTACGGCGGCATGCTCACGTACCTCGGTACGGGAGCCCATGACATCGCGCGCATCAAGATGGCCAAGGACACGGGCATCGTGTTCTTCGCGACCCATTCCTGCCGGTACTCGACGACACCCAGCACGTCCTACGGGTTCGCGTACAACATCTCCTACAACAGCACGTACATGAAGGACGCCGGGCACGTGGAGTGCTTCGCTTCCAACGTGGGAGGCGCGGTGCAGCGCCTGACGACCTTCAGCAACGACGGCACGCTCACGTCGCCGCGCGGTCGAGGCATCCACTTCGTGCAGCCCACCGATGCCGGAGACCGCTTGGTGTTCATCTACGACATCGGCGCGACGGGTGGCGTGTCGGAGTACCTGCACTACGCGAGCAACGAGGGCATCGGGTACATCGCAAACATCCAGCTGCACCCGACCACGGGGGCCCTGCTGGGCCGGACCCAGACGCAGCTCGAGGGCACCGAGGGCACGTCGACCGGGCAGGTCGGCACGGCCCAGGGGCGCGCGGGCAGCTCCGTGGCGTTCGGCACCGACGGGCAGCGGGTCTACTACTCGTTCGGCCCGTCGGCGACCAACGAGAACGCCCGGACGGTCGCGGCGCCGCGGATCGACGGTGCGGGCAACGTCGGGGCGGGAACGACCACCCGCTTCGGCACCGGCAGCCGCGACAGCATCCTGCACGCCGGGCGCTAGCCCCTCGCATCCCCGGGCTGCAACGCCCCCCGCGACGCCCCCGGCCCTGTCGGCCGGGGGCGTCGCTCCCGTTTTGGGGCCTGCGGCGCATCGCGGCACACGACGTGGAAACCTGGGACTCCTGGCTATCTCGGATCCAGATCCTGGCCTTGCTGGCAACTGCGGATCGGTGGTACGGTCGCGGCACTGGGTCAGGCCCTCCAGGGCGCATCGTGCGTCCGACCGGGCCAGGAGCAGGCCCGGGCGTCCGCCTGCGGACGCGTTGAAGTCGACGCCTGGAGGCCCGTCAGGCGGCGAATTCGGGAGAATTCGCTTCCCTGCGACCTGCAGGCGTGTCGGCCGCGATGCCCATGATCGTTGGTTGGGCAAGCCCTTCGCACCCGCCCACGTGGCCTTCCAAGCGACGCGGGAGCTGCATGCGGGGCCTGCCCCGACCGCCGCTTTCGGGCCCCTTTCGCGTCCGGCGACACACGCAATCATCGGCTGGAAACACGCTTTCCAATCGAAGCCATCGAAGGAGCGAGCATGTCACACAACTTGAATTGGAAACAGGGTATCCGCATGGCGCGGCTCGCCCCCGTCGTTCTGGCCCTTCTCGCCCTGATGATGGGCTCCGGGTGTGGAGGCGGTGGCGGAGGTGGTTTCGCAGGTACCACGCCGACGCTCTCCCTCTCCAGCAGCTTGCTCCCCCTCCTCAGCTCGGGCCAGGCCCTCTCCGGGGACGGGTTCGCCCTCCCGATCCAGGGCGGGTGCGGCGGTCCCTACACGATCCGCCTGATCGCCGGCGAGCTGCCCGACGGCGTCTCGATCGACGATCGCCAGGCCAACATCGACGGGCCCGGCATGCCCGCGGCCGACCGCCACCACTTGGTGGGAACGGCCCTGGAGGACGGCACCTTCGCCTTCCGCCTGGAGATCCTGGACCGCGGCTGCAAGCCCGCCGTCTCGATGACCGCCGACTTCTCCTGGAGCGTCACCCAGGGCGCCGTGACCATCGTGGACTCGACCCCGCCCAGCATCCCGGTGGCCGTCTACAACGACCCCTTCAAGTACAGCGACGTCGACGCGCTCGACAAGACGGTGTACGGCGACTTCACGAGCATCACCTTCCAGGTCGCCGGCGGTGTGGGTCCCTACACGTGCGCGATCGTCGACGACCCCGCCGACCCCGATGACGACGACGGCCTCCCGTTCGGCGTCGTGATGCCGCCGGCGTCCTGCAGCATCGTGGGCTCGCCCCAGCAGGTCGGCGATGGCGGCAAGCCCTTCCGCTTCACGGTCCTTGCCACCGACAGCGTCGGCAGCACCGCGGTCCGCAAGTTCCAGTGGAAGATCGACACGCCGCCGATGATCGTCGGTTCCGCCGACATCACGGACGGCACGGCGGGCGACGCCTACGGCGACGCGATCCAGATCGTGGACGGCGTGCCGCCGTTCAAGTTCGAGCTCACGGCGGACCTGCCTACCGACCTCGACAACACGAGCGCGGCCTGGGTCTACAGCCCGCCGTTGGCGCCCACCTTCCCGTCGATCAGCGGCTTCACGGTGGCGCCCACGGGCGAGGCCGACAACAAGCTGACGGCCGCTGCCTACCCGGCTCCGGCTGCATTCGGCCCCTACTACCCCGCCCCGCCCGAGGGCCTCTTCATCGTCGAAGACGGTGGCCAGGCTGGAAGCCTCACCGGCGTGCCGCGGCGCTATGGTTCGTTCACGATCAACGTCCATGCCTACAGCGCGACCGTGCCCAACGAGCGCGGTCAGCATGCCTTCGCGCAGTTCGACTTCGACATCGCCGCGGGCATCCCGCTCGAGATGGTGGACACCTTCGTCGTCGATGGCAACGGCAGCAACTCGTTCGTCGCCGCGACGCCGGATGGTGTCGCGACCCTTCCCGAGTTCGAGGTCGGCCAGCCCCGCACCACGCAGATGGTGGCCCAGGGCGGCGTGCCGTTCGACGGGTTCACGGATGCCCCGCATTCCAGCCAGCGCCTGCTGGACCTGGGCGAGGTGGCGGGCACCTACGACTGGTCCGTGAGCAGCTGGGACAGCCGTGGCGAAGGGTGGCACCCCGGCAACGTCCCCGCCGGTCGCCCGACGGGCATCGATGCCAACATCACCGGCCAGATCTTCACGACGAACGGCGGCCTCGACCTGCAGCGCCAGGGCCGTCAGGTCATCGAGGTGACGGTCAGCGACCGCCGCCTGCCGACACCGCAGACGGACTCCAACGAGATGGCCCTCTCCGTCGGCCCGGATGTGCTGATCATCACGGAGAGCCGCCAGTCGGCCGTGATCACGACCGGCAGCACGTACGACAGCACGCACCACAACGACTCCCTGTTCGTCAAGCGCATGCAGATCGTCAACAACTCGGCGCAGATCTCGCCGCTCGACGCCTCCGACCTGCCGGCGACGCACATCGTGCCGGCCGTGGCAAACCTGAACGCCCTCACCAACCCCCTTGGCCGCCTGCTCTCCGGCGTGGGCAAGCCCACCTACACGGGTACGGGTCGCGACGGCTCGGGCAGCGACATCATCCGCGTCGTGGTCAATGCCACCGGGTGGTGGGACGACACGTGGAACCTCCACCCGCGGGCGGCGCGCGCCTTCAGCCACGCGGACGCGGACAAGGCCTACTACGAGTACTACGGCGACTACTACAACTACGGCGCCAACCCGGACGCCACCGCGGTGGCCCTGCCGGACATCACGGATGGCAGCGTGGCCCATCAGCCGGGCCTCGGCGTCTACACCAACGGCGGCAAGCTGTACGCCTTCGAGAACGACAGCCACTTCGGCGTGTTCGTCCTCCGGGAGGACGGGAAGGTCTATGTGCCGTTCGCCATGCAGAAGGGCTCGTGGACGGGCTTCGGCGACAACGTCGTCGCCCAGCTCCAGGGCACGGGCGCGGGCGCTCCCACCGACAGCCAGATGCGCACCATCAGCTTCGGCATCTCGCCCAACGGCCGCTTCGGCGTCATGAAGATCATGTCCAACCCGACCAACTACAACGAGACCGGCTCGCAGTCGCGCGCCGTCCTTTTGGACTTGGCGGGGCAGAAGGCCTTCGGCGGCCTGACGTACAAGATCGTCGCCATGCCCACGACGTCCGGCCGGATCATGGCCGACGCGCTGACGCTTACCAACGAGTACCTGTACGGCATCATCAACCGGACCAACGGAGCGTATCCCTACGCCTACATCCAGCACAATGTCTGGCGTGAGTCGATCCTCTCGGGGACCGGGACGGCGATCTTCGCGCCTGGCCTGCCCAGCAACACGACGTCGACGTACTTGAGCCTGCCGTACCACACCACGGGGGTCTACTCGTACATCGGCAGCTCGTGGAACGGCACGACCGTCTACACGACCTACTACACCTACTCGGGCGGTGACTCCAAGAACCAGTACGAGGACGGCACGGCGCCGATCCCCTTCCGGGTGAGTGCCGACGGCTCGACCTGCGCCGTCATGTGCGGGGTCTACAACGGGCAGACGCTGGGCACCAGCACGTTCATGTACCGGCCCTACGCCGACAAGGACGGCGCAGGCTTCCGCGTTGCCTCCAGCACGGACCGGCGTGCGCCCTACGGCGGCGCACGGGCTCACCGTCTTCGCTGGGGTACCGCGTACTACGGGCTCTCGGGCATGACCCAGTGGGGCAAGCACGAGGGGCCGAGCGGCAACTTCGAGATCTCCGACGACGGCAACCGCATCGCCTACGGCATCTCGGAGGCATCCAACCTGAGCAGCGGGACGTGGTACTCGTCGTACCAGTGCTACTACAACACCAACTTCCGCGTGTCGCGCATGAACGTCTGGATCGCGTCCACGACGGACGACTGGATCTCGTACAGCCAGGTGTCGCCGACGGCGAGCTACTTCGGCGGCTCCCACTACTGGCGATTCGGTGGCCTCTCGTTCTCCCGTGACGGCAACCGGCTGTTCTTCTTCGGCGGCATCAGCCAGAAGGATGCGCTCGGAAGCACGGACTACGGCTACTACTCGACCAACGCCTACAACGCCTCGGCCTGGGTGACGGGCACGTACTACCTGTACGACTTCGCGAGCAGCACGCAGGTGCGTTCGGTCATCCCGAGCTCGGCGGGCGGCACGGGCTCCAACACGTACACGACGTCGCAGCCTTTCAGCCCGAGCGGCGGCAACCTCACGACGAACTGGGGCGTGGTCGCGCCATTCGGCGGCTTCTGGTCGCAGGACGGGCGCTTCCTCTACATCGACACGGGTCACCCCATGACCTCGTCCAACGGCACGTGCCACCGGCTCATCGGCATCAACACCACGGGCGGTTCCATCAACGGCAAGCAGGCCAACACCGGCTTCGAGCTCGGGAGCTGGCCGACCCAGCGGGGCTTCCTGAGCAACTACTCGACCGGAGGGATGTACTACGGCGGCATGCTGCCGTACCTGACGCCAGCCGGCACGCACCAGCTCGCCCGCATCAAGATGGCCGAGGACACGGGTATCGTGTTCTTCGCCACGCACTCGATGCGCTACTCGGCGGGCCCGAGCACCAGCTACGCAAGCGTGTTCACGCAGTACTACAGCAGCACGTATGGCAAGGACGCCGGCCATGTGGAGTGCTTCGCCTCCAACGTGGGCGGGGCCGTGCAGCGGCTGACGCAGTTCTCCAACGACGGCAGCATCACGGCGGCCCGTGGGCGCGGCATCAACTTCATCGACGTCACGGACCAGGGCGACCGGCTGGCCTTCATCTACGACAACGGTGCATCCGGTAGCACGAGCGAGTACCTGCGCTACGCCAACAAGGAAGGCATCTGCTACATCGCCAGCATCCAGCTGAACCCCACCACGGGCCAGCTGGTGAACCGCGTCCAGACGCTGCTCGAAGGCAACGAGGGCGGCGCCGGCGTCGTGGGCGGCTCGACCGGTCGGGCGGGCGGCTCCCTGGCCTTCGGCACCGACGGGCAGCGGATCTACTACGCGTTCGGCCCCAACGCCTCGGACGAGAACCAGCGCACGCTCTGTGGGCCGCGGATCGATGGCTCGGGCGCCCTCGCCTCGGGCACGGGAACGCGCTTCGGCACGGGGAACCGTTACCTGGTCCTTCACGCTGGCCGATAACCCTGTTTCCAGGGCTTTGGGGGCCACGAGGTGCAGCGTGCGGATCCGCACGCTGCTCCCGTGGCCCCCGCTCCAAGCCCCTCCCCAGATGCTCGTGATGCTGCGCTGATATCCCTGTTTCCTCGGCCTCTGGCAACTGCCATCACGTGGTACGGCGATTGCCTACCGTCCCCCGGTCCTGGCAGGCGCCGTGCCTGCAGACCGCTTGGAGTGGACAACCAAACTACGGACGGCCCCCCTGGGAAGGGGTGAAGCCGTGGGACGCCCTCCGGCAGGAGACCCGGTCAGCCGGCAACCTGCACCTTGGGGTGAGAGCGATCCCTCGACGCGGGTCACCCGCCGTCCGTGCTCGTGCTTGCTCGGGTCTTGGTCGTCGCCCCCCTCCCGTCCACATCCCCCTCGGCGGGGCGTGCGCAGGCGAGGTGTGTCCCGACCGCATGGGCCGCCTGCACGCCGGGCACTTGGAGCGTCCTGACGGAACAGCTGACCGGCGCGCATGCGCCGGGCGAGGTAGCGAAGGAGCAGACATGGACAATCGGAGCCGTTTCGGCCGTATGGGGTGGTGGTCGCGCGCCGTGGGCGCCTCGGTCCTCGTCCTGACGGCGACCGTCCTGCCGGCCTGTGGTGGGGGTGGTAGCGGTGGGTTCCAGGGTTCGACCCCCAGCCTCTCGCTGGGCAGCACCCTCTTGCCGCTCCTTGCCAGCGGCCAGCCCCTGGCCGGTGACGGGTACGCGCTGCCCATCCAGGGCGGCTGCGGCGGCCCCTACACCGTGCGCCTGATCAGTGGCCAGCTTCCGAGCGGTATCTCGATCGACGATCGCCAGGCCAACATCGAGGGCCCGGGCGTGCCGGCGTCGCATCGCCACCACTTGGTCGGGACGGCCTTGGAGGACGGCAGCTTCTCCTTCCGCCTGGAGATCCTCGATCGCGGCTGCAAGCCCTCGGTCTCCATGGCCGCCGACTTCACGTGGAACGTGAGCCAGGGCGGCGTCACCATCGTCGATGCCACCCCTCCGAGCATCCCGGTCGCGCTCTACAACGACCCGTTCAAGTACAACGACGTGGACGCGCTCGACAAGACCGTCTACGGTGACTTCACCAGCATCACGTTCGTCGTGGCTGGCGGCGTCGGCCCGTACACCTGCGCGATCATCGATGACCCGACGGACCCGGACGATGACAGCGGGCTCCCCTTCGGCGTCGTGATGCCGCCCGCGTCCTGCAGCATCGTGGGATCGCCCCAGCAGGTCGGTGACGGAGGCAAGCCCTTCCGCTTCACGGTCCGCGCCATGGACTCGGTCGGGCAGACCGCCACGCGCAAGTTCCAGTGGAAGATCGACACCCCGCCCATGATCGTGGGCTCGGCCGACATCACGGACGGCACGGCTGGGTCTCCCTACGGCGACGCGATCCAGATCGTCGACGGTGTGCCGCCGTTCAAGTTCGAGCTGACCGCGGACCTGCCGACGGACCTCGACAACACGAGCGCGGCGTGGGTCTACAACCCGCCCGCGGCGCCGACCTTCCCGTCGCTCAGCGGCTTCACCGTGGCGCCCACGGGCGAGGCGGCCAACAAGCTCACGGCCGCCAGCTACCCCGCACCGGCCGCGCTTGGCCCCTACTACCCCGCGCCCCCCGAGGGCCTCTTCATCGTCGAGGACGGCGGCCAGGCCGGATCGCTGACGGGCGTGCCGCGTCGCTTCGGCTCGTTCACGATCAACGTGCACGCCTACAGCGCGACGGTCCCCAACGAGCGCGGCCAGCACGCGTTCGCCCAGTTCGGCTTCGACATCGCCCCCGGTGTGCCGCTGGCCATGGTGGACACGTTCGTCGTCGATGGCAACGGGAGCAACACCTTCCTGGCGCCTACTCCCGACGGCGTGGCGACACTTCCCGAGTTCGAGGTGCTGCAGCCGCGCACCACGCAGATGGTGGCGGAGGGCGGCGTGCCGTTTGACGGCTACACCGACGCCCCGCACGCCAGCCAGCGCTCGATCGACTTCGGCGAGGTCGCAGGCACCTACGACTGGTCCGTCAGCAGCTGGGACAGCCGCGGCGAAGGCTGGCACCCCGGAAACGTGCCCCCGGGTCGCCCGACGGGCATCAACGCGGACATCACCGGCCGCATCTTCACGACCAGCGGCGGCGTGGACCTCCAGCGTCAGGGGCGCCAGGTGATCGAAGTGACGGTCAGCGACCGTCGCCTGCCGGCCCCGCAGACGGACGTGCACGAGATGGCCCTTTCCGTGGGTCCCGACGTCCTGATCATCACCGAGAGCCGCCAGTCGTGCGTCATCACGACGGGCAGCACCTACGACAGCACGAGCCACAACGACTCCATGTTCATCAAGCGCATGCAGGTCGTCAACAACTCGGCCCAGGTGTCTCCGCTGGACGCGACCGACCTCGCGACTTCGCACATCGTGCCGGCCGCGGCGAACCTGAACGCGTTGACCAACCCGCTGGGCCGGTTGCTCTCCGGCGTGGGCAAGCCCACGTACACGGGTACCGGCCGCGACGGCGCTGGCGCGGACATCCTGCGCGTGGTCGTCAATGCGACCGGCTGGTGGGACGACTCCTTCCAGCTCAACCCCCGCGCGGCGCGTGCGTTCTCCCACGCGGACGCCGACAAGTGCTACCTGGAGTACTACGGCGACTACTACACCTACGGCGCGCAGCCGGACGCCTCGGCGGTGGCCCTGCCGGACATCACGGACGGCGCCGTGGTGCACCAGCCCGGCCTCGGTGTGTACACCAACGGCGGCAAGCTCTACGCCTTCGAGAACGACAGCCACTTCGGCGTGTTCATCATCCGCGAGGACGGCAAGATCTACGTCCCGTTTGCCATGCAGAAGGGCACGTGGCAGGGCTTTGGCGACAACATCACCTCGACCCTGCAGGGAACGGGCGCCGGCGCCCCGACCGACAGCCAGATGCGTACGATCAGCTTCGGCATCTCGCCCAACGGCCGCTTCGGCGTCATGAAGATCATGGCCAGCCCCACCAACTACAACGAGACCGGCTCGCAGTCGCGCGTCGTGCTGCTCGACCTGGCGGGCGACAAGGCGTTCTCGGGCGACACGTACCGCTTGGTCGCCATGCCGACCACGGCCGGCCGGATCATGGCGGACACGCTCACGCTGACCAACGAGTACCTCTACGGCATCCTCGACCGCTCCAACGGCGGCTACCCCTACGGCTGGCTGCAGAACAACGTCTGGCGTGAGTCCATCCTGGCGGGAACGGGCACGGCCAGCTTCGCGCCGGGCCTGCCCAGCAACACCGCGTCGACCTACCTGAGCCTGCCGTACCACAACTCGGGTACCTACACGTACCTGGGCGGTACGTGGAACGGCACGACGGTCTACACGACCTACTACACGTACTCGGGCGGCGACCACAAGAACATGTACGAGGACGGCACGGCGCCGATCCCCTTCCGCGTCAGCGCGGACGGCACGACCTGCGCGCTGATGTGCGGGCCCTACGACGGCGTGGTCCTGGGCACGACGCCGTTCATGTACCGCGCATACGTCGACAAGAACGGCGCGGGCTTCCAGCTTGCCTCGAGCACCAACCGGCGTGCACCGTACGGGGGCGCCCGGGCGCATCGACTGCGCTTCGGCACCGCGTACTACGGCTTGGCGGGCCTGGCCCAGTGGGGCAAGCACGAGGGCCCGAGCGGCAACCTCGAGCTGAGCGATGACGGCAACCGGCTCGCTTACGGCGTGTCGGAAGCGGCCAACCTCAGCAGCGGGACCTACTACTCCACGTACCAAGTCTACTACAACCTCAACTGGCGCCTCGCCCGCATGAACGTGTGGGTCAGCTCGACGACCAACGGCTGGGCCTCGTACAGCGAGACCTCGCCGACGGCGACCTACTTCGGTGGATCGCACTACTGGCGGTTCGGCGGCCTGTCGTTCTCGCGCGACGGCGACCGGCTGTTCTTCTTCGGCGGGATCAGCCAGAAGGACGCGCAGAGCACCAGCGACACGTACGCGTACAGCACGGGCGTCTACAACGCGTCCGCGTGGGTGACCGGCACGTACTACATGTACGACTTCTCCAGCCCTGCGCAGGTGCGCTCGATCCTTCCGACGTCCGCGGGCGGCACGGGGTCGAACACCTACACGGGGTCGCAGCCCTTCAACCCGACCGCGGGCGCCCTCACGACCAACTGGGGCGTCGTGGCCCCGTACGGCGGCTTCTGGTCGCAGGACGGGCGCTTCCTGTACGTCAACACGGGTCACCCGATGACGTCGTCCGACGGCACGTGCCATCGCCTCATCGGCATCAACACGACCGGAGCGGCGATCAACGGCAAGCAGGCCAACACGGGCTTCGAGGTGGGAAGCTGGCCGACCCAGCGAGGCCTCCTAAACAACTACTCGACGGGCGGGATGTACTACGGCGGCATGCTGCCGTACCTGACGCCGGGTGGGTCGCACCAGCTGGCGCGCGTGAAGATGGCCGAGGACACCGGTGTGGTGTTCTTCGCCAGTCACAGCGGGCGCTACTCGGGTGCTCCGAGCACCAGCTACGGCGCCGTCCACACGCAGTACTACAGCAGCTCGTACTGCCTGGACGCCGGCCATGTGGAGTGCTTCGCCAGCAACGTGGGGGGGGACCTCCAACGCCTGACGCAGTTCTCCAACGACGGCACGCTCACCTCGCCCCGAGGCCGCGGCATCACCTTCATCGAGGTCACGGACGCAGGCGACCGCCTGGTCTTCATCTACAGCAACGGTGCATCGGGCGGCCCGAACGAGAACTACCGTTACGCCAGCAAGGAAGGTGTCTGCTACGTGTCCAACATCCAGCTGAACCCCGTCACGGGCCAGCTGGTCACCCGCACCCAGACCCTGCTCGAGGGCAACGAGGGCGGCGCCGGCCAGGTGGGCGGCTCGACCGGGCGCGCGGGCGGGTCCCTGGCGTTCGGCACGGACGGCCAGCGGGTGTTCTACTCCTTCGGCCCCAACGCCACGGACGAGAACCAGCGCACCTTCGTCGGGCCCCGCGTCGACGGGGCCGGGCAGGTGGACGCAGCCACGACGACCCGCTACGGCACCGGGAACCGCGGCCTGATCCTGCACGCTGGCCGCTGATCCAAGAGCCCCTACCGGGCCCCTCGCCCCGACCCCGGCCGGACCTCCGGCCGGGGTCGCTCACGTTTTGGCTCCGTGCGGATTCGCACGCGCTCGTGTCCCGATGGCTGTCCCAGGGGCGACGCTGGTAGCGCAGATACCGAGTAATGGGCTTGCTGGAAACTTGTGTGCCGTGGTACGTAGATTGCCTGCCGGAGGGGCATGGCGGGGGCGCCGTGCCCCCTGACCGTGCGCGGAGAGCACACCCGAATCCCGAGTGACGGTCCCCCGAGGGGCCGACGCCCGTTCCCGGTGAAAGCCGGGCGCCCGCACGCCCCCTCCCAGCCCGTCCGACCTCGGTCGGTGAGCATCGCTGGGAGGTGTGCGCGACGCAGGCGTCTGATGCAGCTGGCCCTGGGAGCGGTGTGTCCTGTCAGCGGGCTGACGGCCACGTGGCAACGTGATTTCCAATCGAAGCGAGTGAAGGAGTCGACATGAGCTACCTGAAGACGCCGTCCGGAGGCCGCCTGCGTGGCCGCCCCGCTGGAGGGATCGCAAGCGTCCTCTTGGTCGCGGCTGCCTTGGCCGTCGTGCCTGCCTGCGGTGGGGGGGGCAGCGGGTTCACCGCGTCGACTCCGACGCTGTCGTTGTCCAGCAGCCTGCTGCCCCTGCTGAACTCGGGCGAGGCCCTGTCCGGTGACGGGTATGCCTTGCCCATCGAGGGTGGCTGCGGCGGCCCGTACACGATCCGGCTCATCGGTGGCTCGCTCCCCGACGGGATCGAGATCGACGACCGCCAGATGGACATCGACGGTCCGGGCAACCCGGCCGAGGACCGACACCACCTGGTGGGCACGGCCCTGGAAGACGGCGTCTTCAGCTTTCGGCTCGAGATCCTCGACCGCGGGTGCAAGCCCTCCGCGTCGATGACCGCCGACTTCACCTGGAGCGTGACGCAGGGCAGCGTGGTCATCGTGGACGCGAACCCGGCCTCGATCCCGGTCGGCCTCTACGACGACCCGCAGAAGTACCTCGACGTCGACGCGCTGGACAAGACGGTCTACGGCGACTTCACGAGCATCACGTTCGTCATCGCCGGCGGCGTGGGCCCCTACACCTGCGCGATCATCGACGACCCGGCCGACCCGGACGACGACAACGGCCTGCCCTTCGGCGTGGTGATGCCGCCGGCCTCGTGCAGCATCGTCGGCTCGCCCCAGCAGGTGGGCGACGGTGGCAAGCCGTTCCGCTTCACGGTCCTGGCCACGGACAGCGTGGGCAACGACGCCGTACGCAAGTTCCAGTGGAAGATCGATACCCCGCCCATGATCGTGGGGTCCACGAGCATCACCGACGGCCTGGTCGGCGAGCTCTATGGCGATGCCATCCAGATCGTTGACGGCGTGCCGCCCTTCAAGTTCGAGATGACGGCCGATCTGCCGACGGACCTCGACAACACGAGTGCGGCGTGGGTCTACGCGCCGCCGGCGGCCCCGACGTTCCCGTCGCTCAGCGGCTTCACGGTGGCCCCCACGGGCGAGGCCAGCAACAAGCTGTCGGCCGCCGACTACCCGGCTCCGGCCGCGCTCGGCCCCTACTACCCGGCGCCGCCCGAGGGTCTGTTCATCACGGAGGACGGCGGTCAGGCGGGCAGCCTGTCGGGCTACCCCCGCCGCTACGGCTCCTTCACCATCAACATCCACGCCTACAGCGCGACCGTGCCCAACGAGCGCGGTCAACACGCCTTCGCGCAGTTCGACTTCGACGTCGCCCCGGGCGCGCCCATGCAGATGGTGGACACCTTCGTGGTCGACGGCGACGGGAGCAACTCCTTCCTGGCCAACACCAAGGACGGGGCTGCGACCCTGCCGGAGTTCGAGGTGCTGCAGCCGCGCACCACGCAGATGGTGGCCATCGGCGGCGCCCCGTTCGACGGCTTCACGGATGCCCCGCACGCCAGCCAGCGCCTGCTGGACCTGGGCGAGGTGGCTGGCACGTACGAGTGGTCGGTCAGCGACTGGGACCCGCGTGGCATCGGCTGGCATCCGGGCAACGTCCCGGCGGGCCGCCCGACCGGCATCGACGCGGACATCACCGGCCGCATCTTCACGACGAACAGCGGTCTGGACCTCCAGCGCCAGGGTCGGCAGGTGATCGAGGTCACCGTGGCCGACCAGCGCCTGCCCGTGGCGGGCAACGACGTGCACGAGATCGCCCTGTCGATCGGGCCGGACGTGCTGATCATCGCGGAGAGCAATCAGTCGTCGACCTCGACGACCGGCAGCAACACCGACAGCACGCCGCACGGCGACTCGATGTTCATCAAGAAGATGCAGATCGTGAACAACGTGGCCCAGCGCTCTCCGCTGGACGGAACCGACATGGCCGCCACGCACGTGGTACCGGCCATCGCCAACCTCAACGCCCTGTCCAACCCGCTCGGGCGCCTGATCTCGGGCGTCGGCAAGGCGACGTACACGGGCACCGGCCGCAATGCCGGAGCCAGTGACCTGATCCGGGTCAACGTCAACGCCACGGGCTGGTGGAACGACAGCTGGCAGCTCAACCCCAAGGCCGCTCGCTCGTTCATGCACGGCGACGCCACCAAGCCCTACTACGAGTACTACGCCAACGAGTACTACAACTACTCGGCCTGCCCGGAGACCACCGCGGTGGCGCTCCCGAACATCGTGGACGGCAGCGTGGCCCACGATCCCAGCGCGGGCGTCTACACGGATGGCGGCAAGCTGCACTTCTTCGAGAACGACACGCACTTCGGCGTGTTCATCATCCGCGACGATGCGCGCATCTACGTGCCGTTCGCCATGCAGAAGGGAACGTGGCAGGGCTTCGGCGACTACTGCCAGTCCCCGCTCAACGGCACCGGCGCCGGCGCGAGCAGCTCGAGCCACATGCGGATGGCGCACATGGCCGTCTCGCCCAACGGACGCTTCGCCGCGTTCAAGATCATGAGCAGCCCCACGTACCTGTACGAGACCACGGGAACGTCGCGCACGGTCCTGATCGACCTGGCGGGCGACAAGTCGCTGGGCGGTGACACCTACCGCATCGTCGGCACGTCGTACTCCTCGGGCTACCTGATGGCGGACGCCATCACGCTGACCAACGAGTACCTGTACCTGCTCGTGCAGCGCAGCGGGCTCAACTACGAGTTCGCCTGGCGCCAGCACAAC
Source organism: Planctomycetota bacterium (assembly GCA_050248855.1). Classification (GTDB taxonomy): domain Bacteria; phylum Planctomycetota; class PLA2; order PLA2; family JAEUHO01; genus JACKGW01. Next base: position 154,878 of record JBFWRP010000003.1, read on the forward strand.
ATCTACCGCGAGTCGATCCTGGGCGGCACGGGCACGGCCCAGTTCGCGCCGGGGCTGCCCAGCAACGGCACCTCGTCGTACCTGAGCCTGCCGTACCACAACACGCCAACCAGCTACTACTCGACGTCGTTCAACGGCTCGACGGTGTACTACAACTACTACTTCTACATGGGCGGCTGTTCGACCAACCGCACGGAGAACGACTCCGCGCCGATCCCCTTCCGGGTCAGTGCCGACGGCAGCTCCTGCCTCTTGGCAGCGGGAGCGTACAACGGTTCCACGACCGGCTCGAGCGTGCACGAGTTCTACGCCTGGGTCGACAAGAACGGCCAGGGCTTCCGCGTCGCCAGCACGACCGATCGCAAGATGCCCTATGGCGGTTCCGAAGCGCACCAGGCGCGCTGGGGTGCCGCGTACTACGCGTACGCCGGCCACGCCCAGTGGGGCAAGTACGAGGGGCCCTCGGGCAACCTGGAGATCAGCGACGACGGCAACCGCATCGCCTACGGCTTCAGCGAGGTCAGCTCGTTCAGTGGCTCGTACTACTCGTCCTACCGGACGTACTACTACTCCTCGTGGAACACCACCGGTATGAACGTGATGTCGGCGACCACGTCCAACGACTGGGCTACCTTCAGCGAAACGGCCATCACCGCGCCGTACTTCACGGGCAGCCACGTCTGGCGCTTCGGCGGCCTCGCGTTCTCGCGCGATGGCGACCGGCTCTTCTTCTTCGGCGGCAAGAGCCAGCTCGAAGCCCAAGGCACGACCGACTACTACTACTGGACCACGTCCAACTACCGTTGCTCGGCCTACGTGACGGGCACGTACTACATGTTCGACTTCACCAACGCCTCGCAGGTCCGCTCGATGTTCTCGTCGAGTGACGGCGGCAACGGTTCGAACACGTATACGGCCTCCCAGCCGTTCAACCCCACCAATGCGGCCCGGTCAACCGCTTGGGGCCTGATCGCCCCGCGCGGCGGGTTCTGGTCGGCCAACGGGGACTTCCTGTACATCTGCACCGAGCACCCCTTCTCGTCGTCGGACCCGACGACGTTCCGGATGGTCGGCATCAACACCACGACGGCGACGGTCAACGGGCATGGCGCCAGCACGGGGTTCGCCATCGCCAACTGGCCGAACCGTCGCGGCTTCCTGACCGGCAACACGAACATCGTCGGCTACTACGGCGCCATGTACACCTACAACGGCCCGTACGGCGTACAGTCCCTGGCGCGGATCAAGATGGCGGAGGACACGGGTGTCGTGTTCTTCGGCAGCCACGGTCAGCGCTACACCTACAACACGAGCACGAGCTATCCCAACGTGTACCAGGTGGCCTACGCCAGCAGCTATGCCCTGGATGCCGGGCACATCGAGTGCTTCTCGTCCAACGTGGGCGGGGCGTTGCAGCGACTGACGCCGTTCACCAACGACGGGTCGATCACGTCGGCCCGTGGCCGCAACCTGCAGTTCATCGAGGTGAACGAGGCGGGCGATCGTCTGATCTTCCACTACAACACCGGCAACACGGGCGGCACCAGCGAGTACCTCAACAACCTGAGCAAGGAGGGTGTGGGGTACATCTCCGACATCCAGCTCCATCCCATGACGGGCGCGCTCCTGAGCAGCTCGTTCGCGATGCTGGAAGGGACCACGGGTAGCCAGACGGGCCAGGTGGGCTCCAGCCAGGGCCGGGCCGGTGGCTCCGTGGCCTTCGGCACCGATGGCCAGCGCGTCTACTACTCGTTCGGGCCCAACGCCAGCAACGAGAACGCGCGCTTCGTCGTGGCCCCGCGCATCGACGGCGACGGCAACGTGGACGGGTCCACCACGACCCGCTTCGGCACCGGCTCGCGCGACGCAATCCTCCACGCCAGCCGCTAGCCACCCCTGCCTTTCAGGCAGGCCTGACCGGCCCCGCCTTGGACCACCAGGGCGGGGCGGGTCTCGTTTTGTCCCCCCATCAGTTCCTCGCCGAGGCGCGCCGGGACCGGGGCGAGCGGTTTCGCACGATTTGACGGTCCCGGAGCACCGGATGGACGGGGCGATGGCACGCTCCGATGCCTGTATTGGCAAGAAAGTAGCCGATTTCAGGCACATCTGGAAACCAAGTGATCGTGGTACGCTTGTTGCCAGATCAGGAGGCGTCGGGTGCGCAATCTCGCCCCGACTGCCTGTCCAAGCCTCGCCCGAGCCGGCACGCCAATCGGCGCGGGGCTTCAGCCCGGGAGGTCTTTCCAGATGACGAACGCCAAGACGTGGGGGGCGCTGTTGACTGCCCTGGCTCTGGCCGTGGTCCCCGCCTGCGGTGGGGGGGGTAGTGGGTTTTCCGCCTCCACCCCCAGCCTGACCCTCGGCAGTGCCCTGCTGCCCCTGCTGAACTCGGGCGAGGCCCTGTCCGGTGACGGGTATGCCTTGCCCATCGAGGGTGGCTGCGGCGGCCCGTACACGATCCGGCTCATCGGCGGCTCGCTCCCCGACGGGATCGAGATCGACGACCGCCAGATGGACATCGACGGTCCGGGCAACCCGGCCGAGGACCGACACCACCTGGTGGGCACGGCCCTGGAAGACGGCGTCTTCAGCTTCCGGCTCGAGATCCTCGACCGCGGGTGCAAGCCCTCCGCGTCGATGACCGCCGACTTCACCTGGAGCGTGACGCAGGGCAGCGTGGTCATCGTGGACGCGAACCCGGCCTCGATCCCGGTCGGCCTCTACGACGACCCGCAGAAGTACCTCGACGTCGACGCGCTGGACAAGACGGTCTACGGCGACTTCACGAGCATCACGTTCGTCATCGCCGGCGGCGTGGGCCCCTACACCTGCGCGATCATCGACGACCCGGCCGACCCGGACGACGACAACGGCCTGCCCTTCGGCGTGGTGATGCCGCCGGCCTCGTGCAGCATCGTCGGCTCGCCCCAGCAGGTGGGCGACGGTGGCAAGCCGTTCCGCTTCACGGTCCTGGCCACGGACAGCGTGGGCAACGACGCCGTGCGCAAGTTCCAGTGGAAGATCGACACACCTCCGATGATCGTCGGCTCGACCGACATCCAGGATGGTCTGGTGGGGGACCTCTACGGCGACGCCATCCAGATCGTGGACGGCGTGCCGCCCTTCAAGTTCGAGATGACGGCCGATCTGCCGACGGACCTCGACAACACGAGTGCGGCGTGGGTCTACGCGCCGCCGGCGGCCCCGACCTTCCCGTCGCTCAGCGGCTTCACGGTGGCTGCGACGGGCGAGGCCAGCAACAAGCTGTCGGCCGCCGACTACCCGGCTCCGGCCGCGCTCGGTCCCTACTACCCGGCGCCACCCGAGGGGCTGTTCATCACGGAGGACGGCGGGTTGGCCGGTAGCCTGTCGGGCTACCCGCGCCGCTACGGCTCCTTCACGGTCAACATCCACGCCTACAGCGCGACGGTGCCCAACGAACGTGGGCAGCACGCCTTCGCGCAGTTCGACTTCGACGTCGCCCCGGGCGCACCCATGCAGATGGTGGACACGTTCGTGGTCGACGGCGACGGGAGCAACACCTTCCTGGCCAACACCAAGGACGGCGTCGCCACGCTGCCCGAGTTCGAGGTGCTCCAGCCGACGACCGTGCAGATGGTGGCCACCGGTGGCGCGCCCTTCGACGGCTACACCGACGCCCCGCACGCCAGCCAGCGCCTGCTGGACCTGGGCGAGGTGGCCGGCACGTACGAGTGGTCGGTCAGCGACTGGGACCCGCGCGGCATCGGCTGGCACCCGGGCAACGTCCCGGCGGGCCGCCCGACCGGCATCGACGCCGACATCACCGGCAAGATCGCCACCACCAACAGCGGCTTGGATCTCCAACGCCAGGGTCGCCAGGTGATCGAGGTCACCGTGGCCGACCAGCGCCTGCCCGTGCCGGGCAACGATGTCCACGAGATCGCCCTGTCGATCGGTCCGGATGTCCTCATCATCGCGGAGAGCCGCCAGACCTCGACCACCACGACGGGAGGGTCCACGGACAGCACGCCGCATGGCGATTCGATGTTCATCAAGAAGATGCAGATCGTGAACAACGTGGCGCAGCGTTCGCCGCTGGACGACAGCGACATGGCGCCGACGCACATCGTGCCGGCGATCGCCAACCTCAATGCGCTGTCGAACCCGCTCGGGCGCCTGATCTCCGGGGTCGGCAAGTCGACCTACACGGGCACGGGTCGCCACGCCGGTGCCAGCGACCTGATCCGCGTCCACGTCAACAAGACGGGCTGGTGGAACGACAGCTGGCAGCTCCACCCCAAGGCGGCGCGCTCGTTCATGCACGGCGATGCCACCAAGCCCTACTACGAGTACTACGCCAACGAGTACTACAACTACAGCTCGTGCGCGGAGACGACGGCCGTGGCGCTCCCGGACATCGTGGACGGCAGCGTGGCCCACGACCCGAGCGCGGGCGTCTACACGGACGGCGGCAAGCTGCACTTCTTCGAGAACGACACCCACTTCGGCGTGTTCATCATCCGCGACGACGCACGCATCTACGTGCCGTTCGCCATGCAGAAGGGAACGTGGCAGGGCTTCGGCGACTACTGCCAGTCCCCGCTCAACGGTACCGGCGCCGGCGCGAGCAGCTCGAGCCACATGCGGATCGCGCACATGGGCGTCTCGCCCAACGGGCGCTTTGCGGCGTTCAAGATCAAGGGCAGCCCGACCTCCATGTACGAGAGCACGGGGACGTCGCGCACGGTCCTGATCGACCTGGCGGGCGACAAGTCGCTCGGTGGCAACACCTACCGCATCGTGGGCACGTCGTACTCGTCGGGCTACCTGATGGCCGACGCCATCACGCTGACCGACGAGCACCTGTACCTGCTCGTGCAGCGCGGCTCGCTCAACAACCGCTTCGGTTGGCAGCAGCACAACGTGTACCGCGAGTCGATCCTCGGTGGAACGGGTACGGCCCAGTTCGCGCCGGGGCTGCCGAGCAACGGCACGTCGTCCTACCTGAGCCTTCCGTACCACAACATCACGACGAGCTACTACTCGTCCTCGTTCAACGGCTCGACGGTGTACTACAACTACTACTTCTACATGGGCGGCTGCTCGACGAACCGCACGGAGAACGACTCCGCGCCGATCCCCTTCCGGGTGAGCGCCGACGGCAGCTCCTGTCTGCTGGCTGCGGGCGCGTACACGGGCGCGACCAGCGGCAGCACCGTGCACGAGTTCTACGCCTGGGTCGACAAGAACGGCCAGGGCTTCCGCGTCGCCAGCACGACGGATCGCAAGATGCCGTACGGCGGCACCACGGCGCACATGCTGCGTTGGGGCGCGGCGTACTACGGCTATGCGGGGCACCAGCAGTGGGGCAAGTACGAGGGGCCCTCGGGCAACCTGGAGATCAGCGACGACGGCAACCGGATCGCCTACGGCTTCAGCGAGGTCGGGTCCCACAGCCTCGGCTCCTACTACTCCTCCTACCAGACGTACTACTACTCGTCGTGGAACACCACGCGGATGAACGTGATGTCGGCCACGACGGGCAACGACTGGGCCAGCTTCAGCGAGACGGCCATCACGGCGCCGTACTTCACGGGCAGCCACGTCTGGCGCTTCGGCGGCCTCGCGTTCTCGCGCGACGGCGACCGGCTCTTCTTCTTCGGCGGCAAGAGCCAGACCGAGGCCATGGGAACGTCGGACTACGGGTACTGGACCACCTCCGTGCGTCGCGCCTCGGCGTGGGTCACGGGCACGTACTACATGTACGACTTCGCGAACGGCTCGCAGGTCCGCTCGCTGTTCCCCGCGAACGCCGGCGGCAGTGGCTCGAACACGTACACGGCCGCGCAGCCGTTCAACCCCACGACGGCGTCCCGTTCGTCGGCCTGGGGCGTGATCAAGCCGTTCGGCGGCTTCTGGTCGAAGAATGGCGAGTTCCTGTACATCTGCTCGGACCACCCGCTGACGGCGTCGGATCGCACCGCCTTCCGCTTGGTCGGCATCAACACCACGACGGCAACCGTCAACGGTCATGGCGCGACGACCGGCTTCGCCGTGGCGAACTGGCCGAGCAACTTCGGATTCCTTACCGGGAACACCAACATCAGCGGCTACTACGGCGGCATGCTGACCTACATCGGACCGTACGGCGTCCAGAGCCTGGCGCGCATCAAGATGGCGGAGGGCACCGGCGTGGTGTTCTTCGGCAGCCACTCACAGCGCTACAACTACAACGTCAGCACCAGCTACGGCAACGTGTACACGTTGGGGTACACCAGCAACTACGCCATGAACCAGGGCCACATCGAGTGCTTCGCTGCCGATGTGGGCGGTCCGATCCAGCGCCTCACGCCCTTCTCCAACGATGGATCGCTGACTTCGGCCCGCGGTCGCAACCTGCAGTACATCGAGGTGAACGAGGCCGGTGATCGCCTGATCTTCCACTGGAACAACGGCAATTCCGGCGGCACGTCCGAGTACCGCAACTACCTCAACCACGAGGGCGTCGGGTACATCGCGAACATCGCGTTGGACGAGAGCTCCGGGGCCCTGCTGAGCAGCACGTTCACGATGCTGGAAGGCACCACGGGCAGCCAGACGGGCCAGATCGGCACGTCGCGCGGCCGCGCTGGCGGCTCCGTGGCCTTCGGTACGGACGGTCAGCGCATCTACTACTCGTTCGGCCCCAACGCCAGCAACGAGAACGCGCGGACGATCATCGCGCCTCGTATCGACGGCGACGGCAACGTGGACGGGTCCACCACGACCCGCTACGGCACCGGCTCCCGCGACGCGGTCCTCCACGCCAGCCGCTAGGCGGGCCTGCCGCGCCACCAGCCCGGCCACGGGGGTACCATCCCCCCGTGGCCGCACGCTCCCCGCTCGTCCTCTGGATCCCCCTGCTGGCCGCGGCCGCGGTCGGCTGGTGGCTGTTCGGGCGGAGCGAGACCAAGCCGGTCGAGGACGTCCGCTTCGATGACCCCGGGCGCCCGGCGCGGGTGGGTCCCGGGCCGGCGACCAACCTGCCCGGTCGCCCGGCCGGCGAGCCCACGTACTTCGAGATCGCCATGGACGGTGCCACGTCCTGGCGAGACGCCGTGGACAAGCAGGTCCGGCTCGAGATCCCCGTGGATGCCTCGGGCGAGCTCGTGACGGGCGGTGACCTCATCGACGCCCTCTCCGCGCGCATGCGGATCCGCTTCGCGTCCGCGGAGGATGCGCGCGAGTTCCGCCGCCGCACGGCCGAGGTGCCGGACGTCGTGGAGGACGGCAAGCTCAAGACGGGCATCGACATGCTGCCGGTCCTGATCGACCGCATGGGCTACCTCATGGGCAGCAACGAGCAAGGCGAGCTCGTCCTCGAGCGTCCCCAGCACACGCTCGTGACCCCCGAAGAGGACTAGCCCTTGGCCTTCGTGCGCGGCAGGACGCCCTCCAGGAACAGCGCGACCGCCTCGTGCGCTCCTCGCGCCAGACGTGCGGGCGTGGCACCACGCTCCAGCTGGGCGGCGGCGCCTTCCAGCAGGGCAAGCAACAGGAGGACGCGCCGCTCGTCGGCGGCCCGGCGTCGCCCCTGTCGACCGCAGAGCTCGTCGACGTGGGCTTGGAGCGTGGCGACGTAGCGGGCACGCAGCGCTGCCAGCCGGCGCCGCTGCGGCTCGCGCAGCGGCGGCCACGCGCCACGCCAGAGCGGCGCTTCGGCGGGCGTTTCCACGAGTCGCGTCACGTGGTCGGTACACAGCGCCCGCAGACGCTCGCGGGCTCCCCGCACGGCCAACGTCGCCTCCGCGCTGGCGAGCGCTCCTTCCAGGCGCTCGGCGAGCGCCGCGTGGACGAGCTCCTCCTTGTCGGCGACGTGGTGGTAGACGTTGGCGACGCTCTGTCGCGAGCGCGCCGCCACGTCGCGCATGCCGAAGCCGTGGAAGCCGTGTTCCCCCAGCAGCTCGAGGGCCGCTGCGCGCGTCTGGCGGCGTCGCGCGTCGCGTCCGAGAGGGCGCCCCGCCACGCGTGTGCCTCCTAGCGGGGTACCTGCTCGCCGCGGTACACGACGAGGCAGGTGGGGGTCTCGTGCAGGCGCACCTCGAGGATGGGCAGCCCCCCCTCGACGAGCCGGTCCCAGATCCAGACCGCCACGTTCTCGGCCGTGGGGTTCTCGAAGCGCTCGTTGAGGTCCGTGTGGTCCAGGGCCTTCAGGATGCGCTCCTCGACCTCGCGCTCGAGGTCGGCGAAGTCCACGACCATGCCCGAGTCGGGGTCGACGGGGCCCTGCCAATGGACCTCCAGCTCGTAGCCGTGCCCATGGAGATGGCGGCAGCGCCCCGGGTGGCGGGGCAGGCGATGGGCCGCGTCGAAATGGAAGCGGCGGGCGACGGTGACGACGGGGCGGCGCACGGGCCGGATGCTACCGCTCCAGCCGATCACCGGCCCGTCATGGCGCCTCGCTCCAGCGCGGCGCGTCGGGCACCGATGCGACTACCCTGGGACGGATACCCGCCGTGCCGTGGCGCCGGTGGGCCCTCCCGGGGGGTTCCATGCCCAAGGTCCGCCTCGTCGCCGCGCTCGTCCTCGCCCTGCTGGCGATTCCGGTCCTGGCGAGCCCGGGCCAAACGGCCGAGGACCCGCCCAACCTCCAGCAGCCCGCGGCCGTCTCGGCCAAGCTCGAGGAAGGGGGCCTCATCGCCGGCCAGAAGGGCACGCTGGTCGTCACGTTCACGCTGTCCGACGAGCGGACGCGGATCCAGGACCGCAACCTGTTCTGGACCGTCGTACCGCAGACCGGCGTCGAGGTCGAGCTCGACAAGCGCGTCCGCGACCCCCAGCCCATCCGGCACGAGACGGAGTGGGGGGACGTCGAGTACTTCAACACGGGCACGTTCCACATGCGCATCCCCGTGCGCCGCCTCGCGGAAGCTCCCGAGGAGGCCGCGGTCGTCCTCCAGGTGGAGCAGATCATCTGCTACGCGGAAGGCTGCGGCGCGAAGCTGCCTGCCGCCACCATCCGCGTGCCGCTGGCCAAGCCCACGCCGGCGCGCACGGCGCGGCCCATGAAGGCGAACAAGCCCTTCGTGCGCCGGGGCGGGGCCACGGTCAAGGTCGAGCTGCTGGAGGAGCCCTCGCGCGTGCGCGTGCGCTTCGAGCCCGACTGGGGGCACCACATCTACCTGCCGCCACAGGGCGAGTCCGGGATCCCCATCGGGATCGGTGTGCGGGGGGGCGAGGGCGTCAAGTTCGGCGAGGTGAAGATCCCCGAAGGCGGTGAGGTCCATGACCCCGTCGACGTGGAGATCCCGGTCGAGGTGACCGAAGACGCGGAGAGCTTCACGGTCACGCCCAGCTGGCAGGCATGCCAAGACGCCGGGAGCTGCCTGAGTCCGGACCGCGAGGACTTCGTCTTCCTCCGCGCCGCCGAGCCTGCGGGGGCGGCGGGCACCAGCGATGGGGGCCAGGGCACGGACGCCGGGGCCGGCGGGACGGTCGAGCAGGCGGCCGCCGAGGAGACGCCGCTCGGGGAGATCGCGTTCCCGGTGCGCGAGGGCGACGCGTTCGAGGGCGGCCTCGAGAGCGAGAGCCTCGTCCAGCAGAAGCTGCGCGAAGGCGGCCTGTTGCTGACGCTCCTGTTCGTCTTCCTCGTGGGCGCTGGACTCACGTTCACCCCGTGCGTGTTCCCGATCATCCCGTTGGTCGTGGCCACGATCGCGGGCGGCAAGTCCGTCACGAAGGGTCGCCTGCTGGCCCTGCTGGCCGTCTACGTGCTGGGGCTGTCGCTGGCCTTCGCCGCGATGGGCGTCGTCGCCGCGTTCACGGGCGCCAGCCTCTCGGCCGCCTTCGAGAGCCCGCTCTTCATCGGCGGCATGGCGCTGTTCTTCATCGTGCTGGCCTTCGGCATGCTCGGCCTGTTCGAGCTCCAGCCGCCGCAGTGGCTGATGCGCGTGCAGGGCAGTGCGCAGTCGCGCGGCGGCTCCTACGTCGGCGCGTTCCTGCTCGGCGGCTTGGGCGCCGTGCTGGCCAGCCCCTGCACGGGCCCGGTCATCGTGGGGATGCTCACGGCCACGGCACAGAGCAAGGATGCGCTGCTCGGCTTCGAGCTGTTCTTCACCTTCGGCGTGGGCATGGGCTCCGTGATCGCACTCTTCGGCCTCGCCAACTTGGCGCTGCGTCCCGGCCCCTGGATGGTCTGGGTGCGCTACATCTTCGGCGTGTTGCTCTTCGGCGGCGCGATGTTCTACGTGGCCAACAGTGCCTTGCTGCCGCGTACGGCGCTGTGGGCGGCAGGCATCGCCGTGGCCGTCCTCTCGGGCCTCTTGCTGGCGTGGCACGTGGTGAAGCGCGAGCGCGAGCCCATGGCGATCGGCGCGAAGCGCGGCGTCATCGTGACGGCGTTCTACGTCGGCGCGTTGGCACTCGTCATGTACCTCAACCGCCCCGTCGACGGTCTGCCCTGGATCTACATCAAGGATCGACCGCACTTGGTGGCCGAGGTTGCCGACGCGAAGGCGAAGGGGCAGCCGGTGCTCATCGATCTCTGGGCCCAGTGGTGCCAGAAGTGCAAGGAGTACGACCACGTCATGGCCGACGACGCCGACCTGCAGAAGCGGTTGGCGGGCTGGAAGCGGCTCAAGATCGATCTCACGGATGACAGCCTGCGCAACGACTTGCGCGACGCGGTCGGCGCCAAGCGTGGCCAGCAGCCGTGGCTTGCCTTCATCGACAAGACGGGCACGCTCTGGAAGGACGCGGGCGCCGGATGGCTCGGTGAGGCGACCGGCGGCAAGTCCGAGCACGAAGTCGCCGCCGACCGCCTGCGCGAGCGCTTGGAGCGCGTCGGGCGCTAGCCCCGCGACAAGACCGCGACGCGCCGCACCTCGCGTCCGGCACGCTGGGCCTCGCCGAGCGCGTGCTCCAAGGCCTTCTGCGCGTCGCCGAAGGCCAGCAGGCCCATCGGTCGAAGGATGTCCCGGCCCATCTCGCTGACGATGTGGACCGGGTGGTCCGCTGCGAGGCGACGCAGGCTGTAGGCCGTCAGCCCGTAGGGGTGGAAGCGTTCGCGAAGCGCCGCGAGGTGGCGGGAGAGCGAACCGCTCTCGAACCAGGGGAGCAGCTCGGGATGGCCGGCGCCGCGCGGGGCGCGCGCGAGCCATACGATGGGGGCCCCGGGTGCGGCGAAGCGCGAGGCGGCCAGCAGGGCCTTGTGGGCCTGCACGAGGTCGCCGTCCCGCGGCGCCGGCGTGCCGACCAGCACGAGGTCCGCCGGTTCGGCGGCGTGGGCTTCGGCATGCCGCGTCTCGTAGCGACGAATGGCCTCGTCGTGCGCGGTGACCACGTCGCCCGCCACGGCCTCGGCGATGCCGCCGTCGTCCGACGGCACGATGCCGAGCATCGACACCCTGCCGAAGCGCGTGGCGATCGCGCGGAGGGCATCGCGAAACGGCTGCGGGCCGTCGGGGCGCGCGGGCCTGAGTGACCCGTCGGGCTTGACCAAGGCGTCGAGCGTGAGGCGGTGGGCCGCGAGCACCGTGGCGCGGTCGGCCACGCCGGGCACGAGCGACTTGGCGCCGCCCCCGTGCCCCGCCAGATGATGCCGCGTGACGACGCCTGTCAACACGACGTGGTCCGCGCTGGCCACCACGCGATGCACCGCGACCGGGCCCAGCCGATCGTCTTCGAAGAGCGTCTCGTTGAGCTCGGGCGTGTCCGGCGCCGACTGGATGGGCTTCAGCGTGCGCATGACGTCGGCACCGACGAGCGCGGCCACGTCGTCCCGCGGCGCGGCAGGATGGATGCCACGGGCCACCACCACGCGCAAACGATCGGGCCCGATGCCCGCGCGCGCCAGACGCGAGAACACGGGCAGCAGGTACACCGACGCAGGAGCCGGCCGCGTCGGGTCGGGCACGACGATCGCCACGGAGCGCGCCCCGCGCGCGACCTCGGCCAGGGGCGCCGCGCCGACGGGCGCATCGAGCGCGCGTGCCACGGTCGCCAGCGGCGCCGCGGACGCGGCCACGGGGCGGGGCGACACGTCGACGACGGATACGCCCTGCGGCAGGTCGACCGTCCGCGTGCCTTGGCCCCAGGCGAGATGGACGGTCGTCACGGACGGCAGGCTACCGCCGCGTCGCCTCCGTCGCCGCCGCGGGCCAGGGTGCGCCCCACGCACGCTGCCCGATACGGTGGGGGTTCTCGAGACCATCGCGTGAGTGGCGATGGCAGACGAAACAGGAAGCGCGCTCGCCGAGCCGTTCGTGGAGCGCGGCGAACGCCGAGCGCTTGACCGCGAGGTACTCGTGGAGGCCCCGCAGTCGTACGTCGAAGATGACGTGCTCGCGGAGCACGGTGAGACCCACGTCGGGGCCGCGCGGGCTGCCCGCGGCCGGCTCGGCCGCCCAGCCCACGATCTGCAAGTCGGCGATCCTGCGCAGTCGCGCTGCGCGCGCGTCGGTGCAGCGCAGGACCTCGAAGCCACCCTCCCGCACGAGGAGACTCCCGTGGGGATCGTCGAGGGCCGAAGCACACGTCGTGGGGTCGGGCGCCTCGGCGAGCGCGGACGCCAGGCTGACGGCGGCCAGCGCCGGCTCGGGCACGGCCTCGGCGACGCTCTTCGCGCTCGGCCAGATCGCCACCCCCAGGGCCCCGACCGCCAGGGCCGCCGCCGCGCGCAGCGCGAAGACGAGGCCTCGACGAGCTGGCGGCCGCGCGGGCGCGCGGAGGCGCGCGCGGATGCGCTGCTCGAGCTCGACCGGCGTGCGTGCCGGGAGCCCCTGACGCCACGCCGCGCCGGCCTGCTGGAGGCCCTCGAGGAAGGCCCGGCGGCGGGCGGTCGCGGCAGCGCGCCCGGTGTCCCGGCGGAGATCCGCTTCGAAGGCGGCGGCCTCGGCGGCCGGCATCTCGCCATCGAGGTAGCGATCGAGCTGCAGGGCCTCCTCGCGAGGAGACGGCAGGGGGGAGTTCAAGGCGTGGCGCATCAGCTCGACCGGGGACCCGCAGGACGTTCCGGCGGCTGAACGAGGGTCTGCTTGAGGTATTCCCGGCCCCGGTGCAGGCGGCTCATGACCGTGCCCTGGGGGACGTCGAGGATCTCCCCGATCTCCTTGTAGGTGAGGCCGTCGAGGTCGCGCAGGCGGACGGCCTGGCGGAAGGGGTCCGGGACGCGCTCCAGGGCGCGCTCCACGGCATCGGGCCCGAGGTGGTCCCAGGGCTGGTCGTCGTCCTGGGCCGCGGGCGCGACGGCGCCTGCCATCTCCGTCAGCTCGTCTTCGGGCAAGGGCGTGGGACGCAGGCGACCGCGCCGGTAGCGGTCGACGTGGATGCGGCGCAAGATGGTGAACAGCCATGCCTTCGCGTTCGTGCCCGGCGTGAACGTGTGGAATGCCCGCCACGCCCGCAAGAACGTCTCCTGGACGAGATCGTCTGCGTCGTGCGGGTTACGCGCGAGCGACAGCGCGAACGCACGGCAGTCGGGCACGAAGGGCAGGCACGTCCGCTCGAACAGGTCCGGCGGGTCCTGCATCCCCCGCAGCGTACCGGACGGTCGCCTGGCCCGCGCCGACGGTATGTTGGCCCGCCATGGAAGCGTGCGTGAGCGTGAACGGCGTCGTGACGCGGCCCGAGGACGCCCGGGTGCCCGCGCTGGATCGCGGCTTCCTGTATGGCGACAGCGTGTACGAGGTCCTGTGGTGGCACCGCGGTGCGCCCATCCAGCTCGAGGAACACCTGGAGCGCCTGGAGCGGTCGGCCGAGCGCATGTACCTGGACCTCGGCGCGCCGCGCGCGCACTGGCGCGACGCGATTGCCCAGGCCGTGGCGGCCAGCGGCGCGACATCCGAGGACGACGCGTACGTGCGCCTCGTCGTGACGCGCGGTGTGGGCGCCCTTGGCTTGGCGCTGGACCCGGCACCTCGCCCGACGGTCGTCGTGGTCGTGGCCCCGGCACGTCGGCCGGCGCCCGGGCACGCGATGGCCCTGGCCGTCGTGGAGCGGGAGCGCGTCGGCCGACGCGCGCTCGACCCCGCGGCCAAGACAGGCAACTACATGAACAACGCGCTCGCCCTGCACGAGGCGAAGCTCCACGGTGCGGACGACGCCATTCTCCTGAACGCCGAAGGCTTCGTCACCGAGGCCAGCACCGCGAACGTGTACCTCGTGGAACGCGGCGCCCTCGTGACGCCCGCGCTGGACGCCGGGCTGCTGGAGGGCACCACGCGTCGGCGGCTGCTCGGTCTGGCCCGCGAGCTCGGCATCGAGGTCCATGAGACCGCGGTACGGCCCGAGCGCTTGCGCGGCGCCGACGAGGTCTTCGTCTCCAGCTCCGTGCGCGGTGTCGTCCCCGCGTCGCGCGTGGACCAGCGCACCTTCGCCGCGCCGCTTCCCGGGCCGGTCACCGCGCGCCTGCGCGAGGCCTTCGAGCGCCGGGCCGACGAGGAGGCCGCGGCGTGGCGTGCGGCCCGGGCACCCACGTCGTGAGGCCGTCGTCCTGGCCGCGCCTGCTGGCGCTCGTCGTCGCCGTGTACGCCCTCGTCGTACCCGTGGGCGCCATGATCACGCGCTCGTTCCTCGTGGAAGAGGTCGAGCTGGCCGATGGCGAGGTCCTGGTGGCCGTGGGACGCGTCGAGCAGCAGAACGGCCTCGTGCGCTTCGCCACCCAGTCGGCCCCGGGCGCCGAGCGCGTGCCCGAGCGCTTCCGCGACGAGGACGTGCGCGAAGTACGCCACAAGCTCTCGCTGCACCACCATCGCTTCGTGCTGTCCGACCCGCGCCTGACCACGATGCTGCTCGGCAGCGTGGGGATCGCCTTCGGGGGCGCCACGCTGGCGTTGCTCCTGGGGCTCCCCTTGGCCTGGCTCGTGGGCCGCACGGACCTCAAGGGGCGCATGCTGCTGGCGGCCCTCTCCACGCTGCCCGCGCTGCTGCCACCCTTCTTCGTGGCCCTGGGCGCCGCGCGCGACTGGCAGGGTGCCGTGATCGCGATCTTCGGGTTCGAAGGCGCGGCCTTGCAACGTGCCACGAGCGTTCTCGTCTTCGGTCTCGTGTTGTTCCCGCTCGTGATGTGGCTCGGGGGGCTGGCGCTGGCGCGTGTGCCCAAGGGGCCCTACGAGGCGGCGCTGCTCCTCGGCGGGCGCAGCGCGGCGCGCCGCCACGTCGTGGGGCCGCTGCTGCGACCCACGCTGGCCGGTGCATGGCTCCTGGCCTTCGTGTTGGCGCTCTCCGACTTCGCGGTGCCCGACCTGCTCGGCTTCCTGCTGCCGACCGGCGGCGTACCCACGAGCACGTTCGCGACGGAGATCCTGCTGCAATGGAAGCAGGAGGGGAACGCGGGCCGTGCCGTCGCCACGGGCGGCCCGCTCGTGCTCGTCACGCTCCTGCTCGTCGTCGTCGCTTCGCGCTGGATCCGCCGCAGTCCGGCGTTCGCCACGCACGCCGTCGAGGACGCGCTCCCGCGCATGCGCCTCTCGACCCGTTCGCGCGTGCTCGCGTACCTGGGCTGGGGCATCGTGCTGTTCGTGGCCGTCGGCTTGCCCGTCCTGGGCGTGGCCGGCTGGGCTGGTGACGGCGGCGAGTCGGTCGTGCGCGGCAGCGGCGCCACGGCCGAAGTCGTCCGCGTGGCGAGCTCGGGGCGGCTCGGCGACATCGCCGGCGCCATGGCGCGCACGGCGGGCAGCGAGGAGGAGCTCCATCGCTGGCTGACCAACGCGGGCTCTGCCGCCCTCCTGGCGATGCTCCTGGCCGTGCCGCTCGTGCACGCGGCACTGCGCCGGGGTCGGTTCTGGCGCGTGGCCGTGCCAAGCCTGGGGCTGGTGGGCCTGGCCACGCCGGGCCTGGCCCTCTCCGTCGGCTCGCGCGTCGTGCACGACGCCCTCCCCGTCCCGATCCTCACGGACGCCGCCGTGCCACCCGTGCTGGCGCTGATGGCGCGCTTCCTGCCCGTGGCCCTGCTGATGGCCTGGCTGGCGCTGCGCAGCATCCGCCGCGGCGAAGAGGAGGCCGGCCGCTTGGCGGGGGCGGGGGCCTGGACGCGTACGGCCACGCTGGTCCTCAAGCCGGCGCTGGGCGGTCTGGTGGCCGGCGTCCTCCTGACGTTCGTCCTGGCGCTGCGGGAGATCGAGGCCGTCATGGTGCTGGATGCCCGCATCCTGCCCATGCGCCTCTACGACAAGATCCACTTCAGCCGCCTGGCCGACGAAGCCAACCTCCTCCTGCTCTGCGTCCTGGTCCAGCTCGCCCCCGCCGTGCTGCTGGCGGCCCTCCTGGGCCTGCGCCGGGCGTTCCGGGGGCAGGAGGTCCCGGTCGCGTGACACCTTGGCGGCCCGGGGACGTTGGAACAGGTGGCCCCCGTACGCCCGGACCGTCAGGAACCCCGACCATGCACCTTCGCGCACCCCGGCTGCTGGCTCCCTTCGTGCTCGCCCCCCTGCTGGCCGGGGGTGCCCTGGCCACCATGGCTTCTGCCGACGTCGTCACCACCCGGGACGGTCTGCGCGTCGAAGGCACGGCGTCGCGTCTGGACGACGGCCGCTGGCGTGTCGTGACGCCCGACGGCGAGGTCCTGCTGCGGGCCGATGACGTGGTCGCCGTCGCCGAGGGCGCCGCGCCCCGGGCCCAGCTCGAAGCCCGCCTCGAGGCGCTGGCTGCCGACGACGTGGCGGGTCACTACAAGCTGGCCCTCGAAGCCACGGCCGAAGGCCAGGCCGATCTGGCGCGGCGGTCGCTGGAGCGTGTCCTCGTGCTCGAGCCGGACCATCGCGCGGCCCGCCGCGCGCTCGGCTTCGAGCGCGTCGGCGAGCGCTGGCTCACGCACGACGAGGCGTGCCTCGAGCGCGGGCTCGTCCTGTTCGACGGCAGCTGGCGCTTGCCCGCCGAAGTCGAGAAGGTCTCCCGGGCCGTCCGCACGCTCGACGCCGGCGCGCGCGACGGACGCGTCACGCGCCTCCTCGCGCAGCTGGCCGAGGGCGATGCCGCGCTCTCGCGGGCCGTACGCCTGCGCTTGGCGTCCCTGGACCACCGTGAGCTGCTCGACGGGGCCTTGGAAGCGCTCTACGACCGCCGTACGCCGGTGCGCCGGGTGGCCGCCCAGGCGCTCGCCGAGCTGGGCGACGAGGCGGCGCTGCGCCGCTTGCTGTTCTCGGCCGTGCGGGATGCGGACGCCGACGTGCGCCGCGAGGCCGTCGAGGCCGCGCGCAGCTTCGGGCATCCCGATGCCGCCGTGCCCCTGATCAAGGCGCTGGCTTCGGAGAACGAGACGATGGTCGCCCACGCGGCCCAGGCCCTGGGCGAGCTCGGCGACCACCGCGCCATCTCCTACCTCGTCAAGCGCATGAGTGCCGGCGGCGACAGCCCGCGCGCCTTCTTGGCGGTGCTCAACGAGATCTCGTACGTCCGCGACTACGACGTGGAGATCGCCCAGGCTTCCAACATCGCCAACCCCGACGTGGCCACCGTGCGCGAAGGCGTCATCCTGGATGCCGACGTGCTGGGCACGGCGTTGACGCGCACGTGGATCGAGCCGGTCATCGTGGATGCCGTCGGCAAGCTCGCCGGTCGCCAGTTCGCCAACGCCGACGAGGTCCGCGCCTGGTACCTGGCCCATCAGCACGAGCTGCCGCGCTTCGAGTCCACGCAGAAGTCACGCGCGCCGCGTCGTCCGCAGCGCGGACGCATCCTGGGCGCGCCGCTGCTCGACTAGCGCCTACTTCTTCTTCTTGTCGTCCTTGGAGGCGGCAGCGGCCTCTTGACGCATCTGCTTCTTGGAGCGGATCTTGAACTTGGTCCGCACCTTGGGCAGGCCGAGGACCTCGTCGCCCTCGCGCCAGCGGTCCTGGTCCTTCAGGGTCTCGATGCGCTCCCAGCGGGTGAGGACGCTCCGCGTGCGGACCAGGCTGCTCTTGAGCTTGAGGCTCTTGTGGATGGACATCGCGGGATCCTCGTGGCGGGCCCGAAGGGGAAGCGGGCGAGTGTAGGCCCGGCCCCGGGCGGGTCAATCCGGGTGGCTACCGGGAGGGCTCGAAGCTCCGGCGATGGAAGGGCGTCGAGCCGCAGACCTCGGCCCCGCTGAGGCGCTGCGCCTCGATCCAGGCATCCACCGCCCGCTCGGAGGGGAACGGCCCCGCGCGGACGACCCACTGGCCGTCCTCCAGGCTGACGCCCCGCACGTTGCGCTCGTCGAGCCCGTAGCGGGCCAGCGCCTGGCGGACGTCGCCCGCCCTGACCGGCCGGCCCGTGGTGATGTCCACGGCCGCTACGGTGAGCTTGAGGATCACACCCCCGGCGGGCGTCGTGGCGGTGTTGCGCTGGAGGGCCGGCGCCGGCCCCGTGCCCGGGCGCCCGGCAGCCAGGCCCACGAAGAACGAGAGCACGAGGAGCAGCGTGACGACGCAGGACGCCACCACCACGTGACGGGGGCTCAGCCACAGCCCGGTGAACCCGCCCGCGCCACGCCCCCCGCTGGCGCGCGGAGCGGCACCTCGCGCCGCGGCCGCCCGCGCCGTCTGCGCGCGCGCCTTGCGCTCGGCCTGCGCGTTGGCGTCGAAGATCGAGAGGAGGTCGTTGTTGCGGCGCGTCATGCCCATCTCGACACGGTTTCGGAAGCCACACGGCCCTGGGAGAGTAGGTCGGAACGTGTCGCCCGCCTATTGAACATCTCCTTGCGCGGCGTGTGGATCCTCGTCGCGAGGCGTGTCCACGAGGAACGCTGCGAGCCGCATGGCGGCGTCCAGCGACGTCGGTGTGGCTACGCCGCGCCCGGCGATGTCGAAGGCGGTGCCGTGGTCCACGCTCGTCCGCACGAACGGCAGGCCCAGCGTGACGTTGACCGCCGTGCGCGGAGCGAGTGTCTTCACGGCAGGCAGGCCTTGGTCGTGGAACATGCAGAGCGCGGCGTCGTAGTGCCCTGCCGCCGTCTGGGGCACGCAGGCGTCCGCGGGCCAGGGGCCCGTCGCATCGATTCCCGCGCGGCGCGCAGCGGCCACGGCAGGCGCGATCACCGCGTCGTCCTCGTGCCCCAGCAGGCCGCCTTCACCAGCGTGGGGGTTGAGCCCGCAGACCGCGATGCGCGGCCGGGCGAGCCGGAAGGGACCGCGTAGCGCTGCGTCGAGCACCCGTAGGTCGTCCAGCAGCCCGTCCTCCGTCAGCAGCGACGGAACGCGCGCGAGCGGGACGTGGATGGTGGCCAGCGCCACCCGCAGCCGCTCCCCGACCAGCATCATGACCACGTGCGGTACGCCCGCGTGGTCGCGCAGGGCTTCGGTGTGCCCGGGGGACGTGACTCCGGCGAGCGCCCAGGCGCCCTTGTGGATGGGCGCCGTGACGACGCCCGCCACGCGCCCCGCGAGGGCCAGGTCGGCGGCCGCCAGCACCCAGCCATGGCTGGCGGCCCCGGCCGCGGCCGAGGCGCGTCCCACGGGAACGGGTCCGGCCGGGCCCACGCCGGGATCTTGGAGCGCGAGGGCGGCGTCCGCGGGCCCGAGGTCGGGCACCTCGAACGGCGCGCCCACGGCGCGCCACGCCGCGTCGAACACGTCCCGGGAGCCCACGACGACGAGGCGAGCCGGGACCGTGCGGAACTCGGCCAGGTACCGCGCCACGATCTCGGGCCCGATCCCGGCCGGGTCGCCCAACGTCACGGCCAGGGCGCCCCTCATGCGACGGGCCTGCGGCGATGGGCGGCCACGTCGACGAGCAGCCAGGCGAGCGCGGCGGCCAGCACCCACGGCCAGCGCGGGATCTCGCGGGATCGTGCGCCCCAGGGCAACGCGGACACGAACGCCGACGGCTCGGTGGTGGCCGGTCCGAGCGCCTGCTCGAGGCCCGTGCGGTCGGCCGCGGGCACGGGCGCGGGCGGCCGGCGCGGCACCACGCGGTCGAGGGCGGGGAGCGGGCGGCCGTCGAGGCGGCCGTCGACGCGGACGCGCGCGCCGGGCACGACGTCCGGCGGAAGCGGGATCGACTGCCGGCGCTCGCGGGGCGTGGTCGTGCCCAACGGATGGCGGCGACCGTCTTCCAGCGTCACGACCAGCTCGAGCTGCGCCGGCCTGTCCGCGGGCCACAGCACCTCCACGTAGGCCGGGCCCTCCGCGGGAGCACGCAGCTCCAAGCGGGGCACGTCGGCGGGACCGCCCTCGGGCGCAGCCACACCCGCCAGGACCTGTCCCACGAACGCCGCGGCACGCGGCCATGCCGCCCAGCCTTCGTCGTCCGGTGGCAGGAGCAGCACGGCGACGCGGCCGAGCCCGGCGCGCGCCATCACGACCACCGGCGCCGCCTCGTCGTCGTCGCGCTCCAGCACGACCAGCGCGTCGCCGCGCAGGCGGGCCCGGCGCGGCGCGCCCACGGCGGGCCAGGCGGCGTGCTCGAAGCCCGCCAGGACCTCGTGGGCCGCGCGTGTGCGCAGCGGCACGGGGGGCGCCGGCGCCGGCCGGGGCGGCGGTGTGGGGGGCGTCGGCGGTGGCGTGGGGGCCTCCGGCGGCGGCTCTCGCGCGGGCTCCGCGTCGGGCGACGGCTCCGGGCGCCGCTCGGGGTCCGGCAGCCGCGCCACGCGCTCGCCGCGTGCGTCGGTGACCCGCTGGGTGTCGCGCGTCACCACCACGGGCACCTGGTCGGGCGTCGGGGCGTAGAGGACCGCGCCGCCTGCCGCGAGGCGCACGATCTCGCGCAGCTGCGACATGCGGGCGCCGCGCCCGATGCCCACGGCCGTCAGCGTGATGCCGCCCTCGCGCAACGGTTGCATGACCTTCCCGAAGAGCGGGCCGGGCGGGTGCTGTTCCCCGTCGGTCAGCAGCAACACGTGGCGGATGCGTCCCGTCTCCGCGGCCATGACCTCGCTGGCCTTGGCGAGCGCGGCGTGGATGTTCGTCTCCGTGCCGTCGGCCTGGACCAAGCCCAAGGCCAGCTTGAGGTTGGGGCGCCCCGCGCGGGGCGCGAGGGCGACGCGCGCCTCCTCGGCGAACACGATCGCCCCCAGCCGGTCCGACGCGCCCAGCGCCTCGGCCGCACCCTGCGCGGCCTGCAGCGCCATCGCGAACTTGTCGCCCTCCATGCTGCCGCTGCGATCGATCAGCAACAGCAGCGTGATCGGGAGCGCCTCGTCGGGAGCGCGGCGGGCGGCCAGCCCCGGGCCCTCCTGCGGGGGCGGCGCAACCGGCGGAGGCGGCGGTGGGGGCGTAGGCGGGGGAGGAGGAGCCGGCTCCGGCGCCGGAGGCGGCGTCGGCAGCGGCTCCAGCGGCAGCAGGGCGGCCAGCGGGCTCGCGGCCAACCGCGCCCAGGCTTCGTCGGTGGCGCCCGCTTCCACGACCAGCCCGCGGCCCGCGCGAACGGCGCGCGCCAGGGCCTCGGCGGCGTCCGCCGGCAGGTCGGCGAGGAACGCGGCGTCCGCCACGACGACGTCGGCGTGGAGCAGCTCGTCGGGGGCGCCCGTCAGCCGCTGGAGGGGCAGCCCCTGCGCCGAGGCGGCCCGCGCGCTCCACGAGGCACCCGGGTTGGCGAGGGCGGCGAGGTAGCGCGGCGGCGCCGGGACGAAGACGACTTGCCGCGCCGTGTCGAGCACGCGGCCGGAGGTGTCCGCCACCGCCAGCGCAACCTCGTGCCAGCCGGGGGCGAGGGCCGGTAGGCGCCGATCGACCTCGATGCGGCCGTCCGCGGCGGGAGCAGGCAGGCTGCCCTCGGCCACGAGGTCCCCATCCACCAGCCAACGTGCGCTCCGGGCGGCGGCCCCGGCCACCCGCGCACGCGCCGTGAACGCCCCTCGCGCCGAGCCCGGCACGCCCAGCTCCTCGACGCGCGGACCCGCCGCAGGCGTGCTGGCGTCCGCGGGGAGCGGGACGTGGCCCACGCGGACTCCCCGTTGGCGAAGCCGGTCGAGCACCTCCGGCGCGCCCTCCAGGCCCTCGTGGCCCGAGGACAGCAGCAGGATGCCGCCGGCCTCCCCGCGCGCGAACGCACCGCCTGCAGCCGCCAAGGCGTCATCGACACGCCCGGCGACATCGAGATCGAGCACCTCCGCGCCCGCGCGGCGCGCCTCGGCGTGGACAGCCAGGCGAAGGGCCTCGGCCTCGGCGGTCGCCGCACCGCCCGGCAGCGGAGCGGTGGCCACCACCACGCGCGGTGGCAGCGGGACCGCGCTCGTCTCGCGCGGCGCGGCCAGCGCCACGACGGCCAGGCCCACGAGGAGCGACCGCGTCACCGTCCGCGCCAGCACGGCCCCGCGTCCGCCGCCCAGGCGCGCCTCGAGCAGCAGGACGACGAGCGGTACCGCCGGCAGCACGGCAAGCCAGGCCGGCCACGCGAAGTGCCAGCCGCTCAACGCGCACGGACCAGCAGGGGGCGGACCCAGTCGGCGCGGTCGAGGGTGGAGAGGCCGTCCGGCCCGCGATCCACTTCCAGCGTGAGGGTCTTGACGCCGCTGACGTCCAGGGTCCCCGTCCACGTGACGCCCTCGCCGCCCTTGACGCTGGCGGCCTCCCAGAGGACGCGGTCGTCACCCAGCACGCGGGCGCCGACGTCGCCGCGGACGACCTCCGAAGAGCCGGGCGCGGTCTCGAGGACGCTGTCGTCCACGCCGACACCGACCTCGAACGTGGACCACTTCCCATCGAGGTCGATGCGGACGCGCGACGTGCTGTGCACCGCGAAGCCGTGGCGCCAGCTCGTTCCGCCCACGATCAACGGCCGACCGTCCGCGCGCCGGTCCACGCGCGTACGCCACAGCTGGGCCAGGATCTGGTCCACGCCGACGTCGGCATGGTCGGCCGTGCCCGTGTCCACCTCGCTGGTGAAGGGCAGGTACGTGGCGTAGTCGAACGAGCCGCCGCGGGCACGCAGCGTGGCGACGGCCGCACGCGGTACGCGCCACGTGACCGACGGCAGCGAGCGCGGGACGAGCACGAGGTGCGCGCCCTCGCTGCGCGGCGGCGACGCGGTGGGGATGCGGCTTCCGTCGGTGAGCTCCACCTCGACGGAGAGCCCCGTCGCCAGGGGGGCGGGCGCCGTGCCGCCCTCCGCCGCGACATGCAGGGTGCGTGCGCGGCTCCATGCGATGCTGCGCTCGCGTCCGCCTTCGTCTTCGAGGACGATGGCCTCGCGCCCGAGCTCGAGCAGCGTGCCGGACAAGCGGTCGTCGACCTCGTCGTACACGACGTCGCGCCCGGGCTCGGCGGGGTGCATGTCCGTGCGGTCCAACGTCAGCGGCACGTCGGGCGGCAAGGCCTCGACGCGTCGCAGCGCCTCGAGCGGTAGCCGCACGATGCCGAGCCCCGCGACATCGAGCTGCAGGGCCTCGGTGTCGTCGGCCTCGGCCTGACGCGTACCGAGCAGGACTTCGCCACCCACGAGGTGGGCGCGCCAGAGCAACGCGGAGCGGTCGGCCGCGGGGCCGCTGGTCGAGCCCGTCGAGAGCTCCACGATGCCGTCCCACGGCACGAGGCGCGCGTCGCCGATGGCCGGGCGGAACCGGACGCCCGAAGCCTCCACCTCGAGCAACGTCCCCCGCTCGGCCTCCTGGCCGTGGACGAGAAGGCGCGCCGTCGGGGCCGGGGCGCGGGGCTCGTCCGCCGCGGCTTGGGGCCCGGTGCTGGCCGCTCGCCCCAAGGCGGCGGCCACGACCAACAGGGGGACGGCCCAGCGAGCGGGGTGGCCAGGGTCGGGACGACGGGACGGCAGGCGATCAGGCATGGCCCGAGTGTCGAAAGGCCTGCACCCCTCGTCAACGACCCCCCGGGAGGGGCGGTGGGCAGTTCCTGCGTGGCGCCCGGCGCTGCTTCGGGCACCATGCCCCTCCACGCCGACGCGTGGGGGGGGCCCGGCGCCCCGCTGTCGAGGAGAGCACGGAACGTCGCATGGGGTCGTCCACGGGGGCCGTGCCGCGGTTGGGACTGCGCTGGTACGGGCGCTCCTCGGTCGGCTGCGTCCGTGCCAACAACGAGGACAACCTCTGCGCCCGCGGCCTGCTCGGCGAGAACGGGCCCAGCAGCGGCACGGAGGACGCCCTGGAGGGCGCTGCGCCGCTGGAGCGCCCGGGCGTGCTTCTCGCGGTGGCCGACGGCATCGGCGGGGAGCGGGCCGGTGAGGTCGCCAGCGGCATGGCGGTCAGCATCCTCGCCGAGACGCTCGCCCAGCGCGCCGGTCGCGGCAACGACACCGAGACGGCGCGCGAGGACCTCCACGCCGCGCTCGTTGCCGCCGTGCACCTCGCCAGCGAGCGCATCCGCGACGAGGGCGCAAGCAACCCTTCGCGCGCGCGCATGGGCACCACGCTCACCGCAGCATGGGCGCTGGACGACGTGGCGCTGTTGGCCCACGTCGGCGACAGCCGGGCCTACCTCTGGCGAGGCGGGCGCCTGCAGCAGCTGACCCGCGACCAGACGTGGGCCGAGAAGCTGCTCGAGGACAACATCATCGGGCCCGACGAGGTGGGGCGCGTCGCGGGGCGACACATCCTCATGCAGGCGCTGGGCAGCGACGAGGACATCGAGGTCGCGGTCTCCACGCTGGCGCTGCAGGACGGCGACACCTTCCTGCTCTGCACGGACGGGCTGAGCGGGGTGGTGCCGGAGGACGTGCTCCGCGACGAGCTGCACCGCGGGGGCAGCCTCGAGGGCTTGGTCGATCGCCTGATCCACGGGGCCGAGAAGCGCGGCGGGCCGGACAACATCACGCTGCTGGCGGCCCGCGTCGCAACGGTCTGAACCCCGGTCCGCCCCGCGGGGCCGGACTTGCCGGCCTTTTGCGGTCCCCGGGCCGTGCCGGCCGTACCTACGGGGAGAAGGACCCGAGGCGGCCGCCGGCCGCGATCCCCGTACGGCGCGGGAACCGTGGCATCCTGCCGGTGTCGAAAGGCGATGGGAACCGAAACCCCTCCCCCTGCTGGCGATCCGGACCGCGACCTCGTGAAGGCCGCGCAGGCGGGCGCGAGCGAGGCCTTCGACCGTCTGGTCGTGCGTCACCAGGACCGCGTGGTGCGGTTGGCGCGGCGCATCACGGGCGACGCGGAGACCGCGCTCGACGTCGCGCAGACGGTGTTCGTCAGGGCCTGGCGAGGGCTGTCCCGGTTCCACGGAGACAGCCGCTTCTCGACATGGCTCACCCGCATCGCCATCAACCAGTGCCGCAACGAGCTCCGTCGTCGACGGACGCTCAAGCACACGCGTCCTGCGTCGCTCGACGAGACCTCGCCCTTCACGGGCACGTCGCGCGCCGCGAACGTGGCGGACCCGGGTCCGACCCTCGAGGAGCATGCCGAGGCACGCGAGCTGGGGCGGGCGCTGGAAGACGCGCTGCGGGACCTGGAGCCCGAAGCGAGGGAGATCCTCGTGTTGCGGGAGGTGGAAGCGCTCTCCTACGAGGACATGGCGGCCCTCTTGGACGTCGCCGTGGGCACCGTGCGCAGCCGGCTGCACCGCGCCCGCGCGGCGCTGCGGACCGCGCTCGACGGACAGGGTGTGCCCAGCCCCGCGAGGGCGCGATGACCGCTTCCCGTGAGCAGCCCGGGGGTGCCCGATGAGCGGCGCACCGATCGAGCCCCACGACGAGGACACCCTCGCCCTGCTCTCCGACCACCTGGATGGTCGGCTCGACGCGGCCGCCGAGGCCGCCCTGCGCACGCGCCTGGCCGGCGACCCGGCGCTGGCCGCCGAGCTCGACGCGATGCGCGCGCTGGGCGCCGCGCTGCGCGAGGAGACCGCGCGCCTCCCCGGTGCCCCAGAGGGGTTCCTCGGCGGCGTGCGTGACGCCATCGCGCGCGGCGACGGGCGCACGGGCGATGGTCGTCCGAAGCTGTTGCGCTTCCTCGGCGCCGCCTACGCGGCCGCGGCCCTGCTCATCGTCGGCTGGACGATCGGCTGGTACGTCGATCGCGAACGAGGCGCGGCCCCCGCATCGCGCGCGCAGACGGCCGAGGAGCCCGCAGCAGGTGTGTGGGACAAGACCCTGGCGCAGAGCCCCGCCCCGAGCGCGCCCGAGCCCCTCCCGTCGGCCGACGGACGCTTCTTCGGCGCGCCCGCGGGCGCGGTCGACCCGGGACAGCGCACGCCCAGTGACGTGGCGGCCGAGGCGGTTGCCACCGCGCGCACGCGCCGCGCCGGCGAAGGCGACGCCACCGTGCGTCGCCTCGTCGTCCGAGCGCGCGACGTCGTCGCGTTCCGGGCCTGGCTCTCGCTGGTGCTCGCCGACCAGCCGACGCCAGCGGCGGACGAGGCCGGCGTCGTCGACGCCGTGGTCACGACCGATGCGGGCACGCTGCCGGCGGCTGGGCGCACCACCTTGCGCTTCGCGCTCGACCGCACCACGTGGAAGCGGTTGTTCGATCGTCTAGGCCTCGCGGCCGTGGCCGCGGAGGCTCCCGACGGCGAGACGTCGCTCGAGGTGGACGTGGTCGAGACCGGCAAGTAGCGGTCCCCAAGGCGCGTACCTTGGCGGGTGTGCGACGCGCGCTGACCGCCGTGCTGGTGATCGTCTTGGCAGCGGGCGCCGTGCTGGTCGGACGCACCGCAGGCGGCATGTTGCGGCGACGCACCACAGGTCCTGCAACGACCCGGGAGCGTCCCTGGGCCGAGAGCCTCTCGAAGGTGCTCGACGCGATGGACCGCGCCGCGCGCGAGGACGCGCGCGTGGCGTGGGATGCCTTGACCCCGGGCGCGCGCGTCGGCGCGGCCGCGGAGCTGGTCGCCGCGTGGCTCGCGGAGGACCCCGAACGCCTCCAGGCCCTCGCCGATCGCGGACATCCCCCGGCCATCGCGGCGCGCGCCGCCGTGGAGGCGATCCGCCTGCGCGAACGGACCGGAATCCTGGACGCCGAGGGGCGCGCGGCGTTTTCCCGGCGCTGGCCCGGATCGTGGTGGTCGCCGGATCGGGGACCGCCATGAGCGCGGACGCGCCCACGCTGGAGGGCATCGGGCCGGGGACGAGCCTCGCTGCCCTGCCGGGCGTGCCGGAGCCGCGCGCCGCCGCGTTGGCGGCCCTCGGGGTCGGCTCCGTCGAGGACTTGCTGCGGCACGCGCCCCGCCGCTACGAGGACCGCCGCCGCGCGACGCCCATTGCCGAGCTTGCCGCGGGCGCCGACGCCTTCGTGGTGGCGCGCGTCGAGCGCGCGCGCACGGTTCGGGCGCGCGGGGGTCTGGCCATCGTCGAGGCCAGGCTCCGCGACGAGAGCGGCGCCGTCGATGCCCGTTGGTTCCACCGCGGCTACGTGCCCCGCGCCCCCGCCGTGGGCTCACGCTTGGCCGTCTACGGTGCACCGCGGGCCGAGCGGGGCGCGCTGCTGCTGCACGCGCCGGCGTCCGAGCGACTGCCCGACGAGGGCGAAGCGGAGGGCCCCGGCGTGTTCCGGCTCGTGCCCGTGCACGCCGCTGGGCGGGGCGTGACCCCCTTGTTCATCCGTCGCTTGGTCTGGCGCCTGCTCGGCCTCGCGGACGCCGTGTCGGACCTCGTCCCCGCGCCGCATCGGGAGGAGCTGGGCCTCGGGCCGCTGCGCCACGCCCTGCGGGAGCTGCACTTCCCCTCCGACGAGGAGGCGGCCGCGCGCGCACGACGTCGCTTGGCGTTCGACGAGCTGCTCGTCCACGACGTCGCCTTCCGCATGCGCCGTCGTGCCGTCGCTCGGCGCGGCGCGGTGGCCTGCCCCGTCCCGCCGGCGCTCGACGAGCGCATCCGGGCGCGCTTTCCCTTCACCTTGACGCCGGCCCAGGATGCGGTGGTCGCGGAGATCGCGGCGGATCTCGCGCGCCCGCTCCCGATGCGCCGTTTGCTGCAGGGCGACGTCGGTGCGGGCAAGACCGCCGTGGCCGCGTACGCCGCGCTGGTCGCGGTGGCCGCGGGCCAGCAGGTGGCCGTGGTTGCGCCTACGGAGATCCTCGCCCGCCAGCATGCCGACACGCTGACGACGTGGCTGGAGGGCAGTCGCGTCCGCGTCGGCTGGTTCGGAGGCGGGCGGCGCACGGCGGCTCGCCTGCGCGAGCTGGAGGCGCTCGCCCGCGGCGACGTCGACCTGGCAGTCGGCACGCACGCGTTGCTGCAAGACGACGTGCGCTTCGCTCGCCTCGGCCTGGCCGTGGTGGACGAACAGCACCGCTTCGGCGTGGCCCAGCGACGGCGCCTCCTGGCGCCACGCGACGACGGGCGCGTGCCGCACTTGCTCGCCATGAGCGCGACGCCCATCCCGCGCACGTTGGCCATGGCCGTGCACGGCGACCTCGACGTGAGCGTGCTGGAGGGACGCTTGCCGGGCCGCCGCGATGTCGAGACGCACGTCGTGCGACCGCGCGAGGGGCGCCGCGTCCTCGGCCGCGTCGAGGCCGCCATCGATGCGGGGCAGCAGGCGTACGTGATCTACCCCCTCGTGAGCGAGAGCGAGGCCCTCGACTTGAAGGACGCCGAGGCGGCCGTGGAACGCTGGCGCCGCGCCCTGCCGCGCGCCCGTGTCGCCCTGCTCACGGGTCGCATGAAGCGCGCCGAGAAGGACGAGGTGATGACCCGCTTCCGCGCGGGCCAGGTGGACCTGCTCGTGGCCACCGTCGTCGTGGAGGTGGGGGTGGACGTGCCGGGCGCCACGATCCTCGTCGTGGAGCACGCCGAGCGCTTCGGGTTGTCGCAGCTGCACCAGCTGCGCGGTCGCGTGGGTCGCGGCGACCTGCCCGGTCTCTGCGTCCTCGTGGACCGTTCGCGGGCAGGCGCTCCGCCCGCTCGCCTCGAGGTCCTCGCGCGGACCCACGACGGCCTGGCCATCGCCGAGGAGGACCTGGCCCTGCGCGGGGTGGGCGACCTGTTCGGGACGCGCCAGAGCGGACGCCCGGCCTTCCGCGCGGCCGAGCTGCCCCGGGATCTCGCCCTCCTCGCGCGGGCGCGCCAGGTGGCGGCCGGTCTGCTCGCGCAGGACCCGGGCCTGCTGGCGGAGGAGCACCGGCCCTTGCGCCGGACGGCCCTGGCGCTCGTACGGCGGATGACCCGGGCGTGACCCGTGCCGGGGACGCTCGGCGGCGTGATGGACCGCCGCCGCCCCTCCCTGCGCCTCCTTCCCCTCCTGCTGGCGGTCGGCGGCATGGTGTCCGTCGCCGTGTCCGCACGTGCCGACGACCCGCCCAAGAAGCGGGGTGAGTTCGACTTCGGCTCGCCGCCCGCCGAAGGCGATACCGCCGCACCGGGTGCGACGGCCCCCGAGGCGCCGATCGATCGCACGGAACGCGCCATCCGCGCCGAGCTCGACGAGCTGCGCGGCTGGCCGGAGCAGCGCAGTGGACAGCGTGCGGCCGAGGCCCTGTTCCTGCGTGGGCAGGATGTCATCCCCTACCTCGTCGAGGTGCTGAAGAGCAGCGACGCGGGCATGCAGGCGATGCAGCCAGGAGCAGCCTGGGTGCTCGGCAAGCTCGGCGAGCCGGTGCACGTGCAGGTGATCCTCGGTGCGGCCGCCAAGCGCCCCAACGCAAGCCGCGCCGACGTCTTCTTCCGCGCCGCGTACGGGCTGAGCGACCAGCACGCCAAGGCCTGGCTGATCAGCTTCCTGGGTCTGGCCAACCGTCCGTTGTTCCGTCGCGAGGCCACGCAGTTCCTCGCCGAGCACGTGACGTCGACCGACGGGCCCGCCGTGCTGCAGCTGCTCGAGGGCCGGAAGGCCCCCGTGC
Source organism: Planctomycetota bacterium (assembly GCA_050248855.1). Classification (GTDB taxonomy): domain Bacteria; phylum Planctomycetota; class PLA2; order PLA2; family JAEUHO01; genus JACKGW01. The sequence continues at coordinate 184,454 of JBFWRP010000003.1, forward strand.
GCATCGCCGGCTTGCAGCTGTTGCGCCCCGCGGGCGTGCAGGATGCCGACGCGCGCATCCTGCAGGCGCTCGCCGACTCCGATCCCGACGTCGCCAGCACGGCGGCCGAGCTGCTCGGTCGCGGCGGCGACGCGGCCATGACCCAGCAGCTCAACGAGCTCGCGCGCAGCGGCGAGGCCCGCGAGCGCGCCTACGCGACGCTGGCCCTGGCCGAGCAAGCGCGCGTGCGCATGACCGAGCCCTTCGAGGTCGCCACCCTCACGTCGCTGTCCGGCCAGCGGGGCCTGTCGCATCCGCTCAAGCTGACGCGCGCCGCGGCGGGCGTGGGCCTGGCCTTCGGCGCCGCGTCCTCGCGCGACGAGGCCCTGCTCGCGCTGCTCGACCAGGCCGTCGTCGACGTGCTCGTGGACGCCGTGGGCGGCGACCACTTCCGCGACTACGAGAGCGTGCGCGGACCCGCCTTCGCCGCGCTGCGCCGCCTCACGGGCAAGGACCTGCCCGAGACCGCCGTCGACTGGGCCCAGTGGTGGCGGGGCGCACGCGGCTCGTTCCGCGCGCGCCGCCCCCTCGAGCGCCTCGAGGCGACGGACCTGCCGCAGGCCTCGGTGCGCATCACGGTCGTCGAGGCCAACGGCCTGCGCCGCACGGCCGAGTTCGTGCCCGCGGCCGCCCCGACCCGCCCCAACGTGCTCTGGGTGCAGGATCCGGCGTTCGCCGCGCTCGTCGCGTTCTTCGAGGACCTCGGCATCTTCCAAGGGCCCGAGAGCGGCGAGGAACGCACCGACGAGCACGTGGCGGTGACGTTGTCCGTGGGCAACCAGCGCCGACGCATGGTGCTCACGCCCCAGGACGACACGGCGGAGCGGGAGCGCCCGACGACGCGCACGCGCATGCGCTTCGACGCCTTGCTCGAGGCCAACGAGTGGCAGACGTACGTCGACACCGACAAGTGGCTCGACCGGAAGATCTGGTGGGAGCGCAACCAGGAGGCCCTCGAGGCCGCGGGGCCCGACGAGCGCACCGACTTCCTGCGCAGTGCGATCGTGGCGTCGTTCGACGACCTGGGCGACGACCTGGCCAAGGCCCAGGCGCTCTACCGCTTGCAGCGCCTGGGCGGCCGCCTCAGCGGACCCGAGGCCGCCGTGCTCGCGCGCGAGCTGGCCAGCGCGCCCGCGTTCGGCGTGATGGAGAAGGACGGCCTGCGCTGGATCCTGCGCCAGGGCCATGGCGACGTGCGGGCCGAGCTGCTCGGCCTGCTGGCCGGACGCCCGGAGGACGACGCCCGTCGCGTGCTCGCGCACATCCTCATGGAGGGTGGCATCGCGGCCCTGAAGGAGTCGTACTCCGACCCCCGCGCGGGCATGCGCGCCGCGGGCGCGCTTGCGACGCGCCTGCTCATGAGCGGCGAGGACGGCGAGGTCGAAGAAGCCGTCCGCGAGCGGGCCAAGGAACGCCTGCGCCCGAGCCTCGAGGTGCTCGCGCTGGACGAGGATCCGCGCGTGTCCGTCGAGTCGCTCCTGGCCATGGCCTACTTCGGCGACCCGGGCGTCGTCGAGCGTCTCGAGAGCCTGTTCCGCGATGGCGACCTGGGTACGCGCCTCGAAGTGGCGCGCGCGCTCGGCTACATCCCCGGCAATGCAGCACACCCCTTCCTGACGCGCGTTCTCGCCGAGGAGCGTGGCGAGGGCAGCGGCGCGCTGCGGGCCGCGGCCTTGCGCTCGATGGCCCGCGCCGGCCACAAGGACGCCGTGCGCCTGCTCGGCTACTACCTGACCAACGACAGCGACCGCCACGTGCAGGAGGCCGCCGCCGAGGCGTTGGCCGAGCTCGGCTCCGCCGAGGCCCGCTTCATGATCGTCGACGAGCTCATGCGAGGGCCCTCGCAGGCCGATCGTCGCGCGCGTCTGGTCGACACGTTGGGGCGCTTCGACGGCGACGTCGTGATCGAGCAGCTGCGCCGGCACCTGGGGGACGAGAGCCCCGACGTCGTCGCCGCGGCGGCGCTGCGCGGCGCCGAGCGCGGGATGGGCGAGACGGTGCCCTACCTCGTGGCCCTGCTGCGCGGTGGGACGGCGTCCGAGAAGGACCGCGCCCGCGTGGCGCTGGAGGTGCTCACCTCCACGCGCTTCGACGAGCGCTCGCCCACGCTGCTCGCCGAGCGCTACCAGGCGTGGTACGAGCGCGAGCGCGTCGGCACCGCACGCGCTTGGTTCCGCGACGCGCTCAAGCGCAAGGGCTACGACGTCACGGGCCTCGGCCTGTATGTCAAGGGCGATCCGGACGAGACCACGGTGCCGCTCTTCGTGCGCGTGCTGCGCGACCCGGATCCCGTGCTGCGCCGCAACGCCGCCAGGGCCCTCCACGATGTCGCCGGGCGCTCCTTCGGGGACGTGGACGTGACGACGTCGCCGCGCCGGGCCGAGGAGATCGCCGCGCTGTGGGCGGACTGGTTCCGCGAGCGCGTGTCGGGCCTCGGGGGCGATCGGTGAGCAGCGGTCGCGGGCCTCGGCTCGCGGTCGTGGCCCTCCTCCTCGTGGTCGCCGGCCTGGCGGGCCTGGCCATCGGGTGGCGCGAAGGCGAGGACGCGCCGGACCTCGATCGATGGCGCCCCCTGGTCGACGAGATCGCTCGCGCCGAGGGCGTGGACCCGAGCCTGTTGCTGGCCCTGGTCGCGGCGGAGAGCGGGGGCGACCCGGCTGCCGTCAGCCGTGCCGGCGCACGGGGCCTGGCGCAGCTGATGCCCGCGACCGCCGCCGAGGAGGCCGTCCGGCGCGGGCGGGCCGCGCCCACGCTCGAGGGCCTGCTGGACCCGCGGACGAACCTCGGCTTGGGCGCGTCGTACCTGAAACGCCTGCTCGACCGCTACGGGGGCGAGGAGGCCTTCGCCCTGGCTGCCTACAACGCGGGCATGGGCCGCATGGACCGTTGGCGGCAGCGCGCCTACGACCTCGCGCCGCGCGCCGTGATCGAGCGCGAAGCCTTCGACGAGACGCGGCGCTACGTGGACCGCGTGCTCGCGTGGCGCGCCAGCTACGGCGCTACATCCCCCCGTCACCCAGGGCCATGAGGAACTCCCGGTTCGTCGGGAACTCCTTCAGCTTGACGATCAGGGCGCGCATGACTTCCTCGGCCGGGAGACCGGTCACGGCGCGACGCAGGCGCACGGTCTGCGCCATCTCGTCGGGATGGAGCAGCAAGTCCTCGTTGCGCGTGCCCGAGGCGGGAACGTCGATCGCGGGCCAGATGCGGGCGTTGGAAAGGTCGCGGCTGAGCACGCACTCCATGTTGCCGGTGCCCTTGAACTCCTCGAAGATGACCTGGTCCAGCTTGGAGCCCGTGTCCACGAGGGACGTGGCGATGATGGTGAGACTGCCGCCGTCCTCGACGTTGCGCGCGCTGCCGAAGAAGCGCTTGGGCTTGGTCAATGCGTTGGCGTCCAAGCCGCCCGTGAGGATGCGACCGCTGCCGCCCGTCATGTTGTTGTAGGCGCGGCCGAGGCGCGTGATCGAGTCGAGCAGCAGCACTACGTTGCGCTTGAGCTCGACCATGCGCTTGACCTTCTCCATGACGAGCTCGGCCACGCGCACGTGGTTGGCGGCCGGCTTGTCGAAGGTGGACGCGATGACCTCGCCCCGCACCGAGCGGCGCATGTTGGTGACTTCCTCGGGGCGCTCGTCGACCAGCAGGACGACGATGTCCACGTCCGGGCTGTTGGTCGCAATGGCGTCGGCGAGCTTGGTGAGCAGCACCGTCTTGCCCGAGCGCGGCGGCGCCACGATGAGGCCGCGCTGCCCGCGGCCCACCGGGCAGAACAGGTCCATGATGCGCATCTCGAAGCCCGTGGGCTCGACCTCGAGCGGCAGCCGCGTGTCGGGGTAGACGACGGTCAGGTCCTTGAACGGGATGACGTCCGCGAGCACGGCGGGGTCCTGGTGGTTGACCTCCTCGACCGTCTGCAGCGCCAGGTAGGCCTGGCCGGGACGCGGGCGGTGGGCCTCGCCCGCGACGTAGTGGCCGGGCTGCAGCCCGACGCGGCGCAGCAAGGCGGCGGCGACGTAGACGTCCTCCGGGTGCTGGCTGTAGCCGCGCTCGGAGCGGCGGAGGAAGCCGTAGCCGTCGGGGTGCATCTCGAGCAGGCCCTCGACCCGCACGGTCTCGACCTCGCCCGTGGGCTCGTCCGGGGCGGGCTCGCGGGGGCTCGGGGTGCGCTCGCGTCGTTCGCGCCGCGCGCGGCCACCTCCCTCGCGCACGGCGCCTTCGCGCCCGTCGCGCCCGTTGCGCCCGCCGCGTGCCGGCTGGTGCGTCACCAGGCGCACGGCAATGTCCGTCACGCGCTCCTGGTCGGCGACGGCGAGACCTTCGTCGCGGGCCAGCTGGCGCAGCGCGTCCTCCGGCAGGCGACCGAGATCGCTGACGTGGGCCTGCCCCCGCCGCACGCGGTCGAGCAGCTGTCGCGGGTCCTCGTCGCCGCGGACGGGCGCGGGCGGTGGCGCGGACGGACGGCCGAACGCGGGGAGGTCGGCCTCGTCCGGAAGCGGCGGGATGTCGGCGCCAGCACCGTCGGCCAGGTCGGGACGACGCGCTGCCGGCAGGCGCCGACGGCGGCCGCGGCGAAGGCCCCCGGCGGCGGGGCGGTCCGGCATCTCGGCCTCGACCGCCTCTGCCCTCTCGGCCGGCTCGGCGCGTCCGCTGGCGGCGTCGTCCAGCCCCGCATCGTCCACCGCTTCGGCGGAGTCCGCCGCTTCGGGGGCGTCCACGTCGGCCTTGGCGGTGGCGGCCTTCTTGCGCGTCGAGGCGGTCTTCTTCTTCTTGGCGCCGGCGGACTTCTTCGTCGTCGCGCTCTTCTTCTTGGCCGCGCTCTTCTTGGCGGGCGTCTTCTTGGCAGTCTTCTTCTTCGCGGCCATGCGCGTTCCTAGGCAGGACGCCACGCCCCTTCCGGGTCGGGCATCGCGGAAGGGGGAGGGGAGGACGAACGGCCGAGTCAGGCGGCCGGGTCGGCTTGCTTCGCCGGGCCGACCGGAGTCAGCGGGGCAGGGCCCACGCCGAGGTCGGCGAGCGCGCGCCGGATCTGCTCATCCAGGTCGGCCGGGCTGCCGGCGTTGTCCAGGATGCGGTCGGCACGTGCGCGCTTGCGCACCAGTGGACTCTGGAACCGCTCGCGTTGCGCGATCTGTCCGGCCGTCAGGCCCCGGTCGGCGGCGCGCTCCTGACGCAGCGCCTCGGGCACCTCGATGAACCAGAGCTCGGTGCAGGCCCGGTCGAGCCCGACCTCGATCAGCAGCGGGACGTCCAGGATGAGCACGGGCGGGCCCTCGCCCCGGAGGTGGTCCTCGATGGCGGCCTTGATGGCGACCTGGACGGTGGGGTGGACGAGGCGTTCGAGGCGCCTCAGCATGGCGGCGTCGCTGAACACGCTGGCCCCCAGCGCAACGCGATCGGGCTTGCCGTCGGGGCTCACGAAGCCAGGCCCGACGGCCGCTTCCAGGCGCCCGTCCGCCGCAGCGGCGGCCAGGGCGTGGTGGGCGATGCTGTCGGCATCGACGACGCGCCCGGGGCCCAGCGAGGCGAGCCGTCGCGCCACCGTGCTCTTGCCGGAGCAGATGCCGCCGAGCAGACCGATGACGGGGCGAGTGCGGAACATGGCGCTACCTCCTGGGCACTCCCTCGCATGCCTCGGCCAAGGGACGTGCCGTGCAGGCCGGCAGATCCCATGAAGGCGCTCCCCGGAAGGCAGGGCGGCCCGCAGGGACTCGAGTCCCGGCCGCGCTCCCCGGGCGCCAGGGTCAGGAGGGACCCCAAGGCTAAGGGCGGAGCGAGGGGGGGGTCAAGGGGGTCCGGTCCAATGTGGGGACGCCGAGGTTGACCGTCCGGTGACGGGTCGGCTACCCTCTTGGCCGAGGGCAGGAGGACCGGACGGTTGGGGCGACCCGCCGGACGGCCGATCGTCCCGTGCGGCGTCAGGGAGGTGCCGACGGGACGTCCCGCTGCGCACCCAGTTCATCGACCCCGGAGTCCGTGACTCCGTCGGAGGAAGGCATGAGGGCCCCGTCCCACCACCAATCGGGCATCTACCGTGGCAGCGAGCGGGGCGCGAGTGCGTGGCCCTTCATCCTGACGCTCGTGCTGTTGCTCGTGTTCGTCTGGCTCTGGTACGCCGAGACGGAGAAGAAGGACAACGCGCTCGCGGCCGAGAAGCAGGCGAAGCAGGCCGAGCTCGACGCCAAGAACGAGACGAAGCGCGCCATGGACGAGCTCGAGGCGCTGTCGCGCGTCGTCGGCTACCAGGACTCCACGTTCAGCGCCGGCGGTCGAACGATCAGCACCACGAATCGCGCCACGCTCGAGGCCCACGTCAAGCCCGACGGCACGCTCCCGGGTGAGACCGGCGGCAAGGGCACGCTGGCTGTGCTGATGGAAAAGGCCCAGATGGCCTTCACCCGCGCGGGGCGCATCCACACGTCGCAGATCGGCGCCGAGAAGGCGCTCGACTACTCCGTGCTCCCGCAGGCTTTCAAGGACAAGCTGCAGGCCTACCGCGATGCCTGGGGCAATGGCATCGGCGAGAAGCCCGTCCCTCCGACGGACGAGGACGACGTCGCCGCGATGGCCGCCTACAAGGACGAGATCGCGCAGTACGAGGAGAAGGCGCGCCAGCGCGACGAGGCGTTCGCCGACCTGGCCTCGGACGAGGCGTGGAAGCAGATCTCCGAGGTCGTGCGCATGCCGGCCGAGTGGGCGGGGCAGACGGGCACCGAGATCGTCGTCAACTACCTGCCGCTCCCCGAGGGTGGCGCGTACACGGTCGAGGCCCTGCTCGAGCCCCTTCCGGCCATGATCGACAACTACGAGAGCGAGATCACGGCCCTGCAAGCTGCGGCCGCCAGCACGATCACGCAGCAGGCTGCCGACATCACGGCTGCGCGCACCGAGCTCGACAACACCCGTGCCGAGCTGTCGCGGGTGCAGAGCGAGAGCACCCAGCAGATCGAGGCGGCCAACCGCACGATCACCGAGCAGACGGAGTCGATCACCCGCCTGCAGGATGAGAAGAGCACGGCGCAGAACGAGCTCGAGCAGGCCAAGGAGCGCCACAAGGGCGACATCACCAAGGTCGAAGCCGATCGGGACGCCTACCGCTCCGGTCTGGCCAACGCCAAGGAGCGCCGCGACGTGCGCATCCGCCGCGACGACCCGAAGGGCACGATGCTCGCGGTCAGCGACGCGATGGGCACCGGCGCCATCGACCTCGGCACGTCGGACAAGGCCTACGTGGGCATGGTCTTCGTCGTCAGCGGCTTGGACCGCGGCGGCAACCGGGTGGACAAGGGCCGGGTCGTCGTGACGCAGGTCACCGGTCCCCACTCGTCCAAGGTCCGCGTGCTCGAGGGCCGCGGCCAGATCGCCGGCGGCGACCGCCTCCACAACGCGCTCTACAACCCGACCGACCCCATCCACGTGTACATCCATGGCAAGCTCGACAAGTGGCCCCGTGAGCTGGCCGTGGCGCGCCTGCGTCGCCTGGGCGTCATCGTCCAGGAGCAGGTCGACGGCAACACCGACTACGTCGTCATCCCCAACAGCCTCGGTGCGAAGCCCGAGGCGGCAAGCGACGAGGAGTCCGAGGACGAGGAGGGCGGCGAGTCGGCGGCCGACCCGCTGGCGCAGCTGGAGATCCTGGCTCGTCGCAACGGCGCCGTGATCATGCCGGAGCGCCTCTTCGACACGCTCCTGGACTTCTGATCCGCCAATCGGCGAGTCGAGTCGTCAATCCCTGCGAGCCCGGCGAGTCCGCCGGGCTCGCTTCGTTTATCAAGGACGCATGGCCGAGCCCGAGGACGCCCTGCCCCGGATGACGCTTTCGGAGCACCTGGACGAGCTCCGCCGCCGGCTCGTATGGAGCGCCATCGCCCTGGGCGCGGCCATGCTGCTCTCGTTCTTCTTCTACGACCCGCTCTGGGCGTTCACCGTCAAGCCCTACGACGACGCGCTCTTGGCCGCGGGTGCTTCGCCGACCAAGCTCCAGGCCATCGCCCCGGGTGAAGGATTCCTCCAGATCCTGCGGCTGTGCTTCCTCGTCGGACTCGTCGCGGCAGGCCCGTTCGTGATCTGGCAGATGTGGGGGTTCATCGCCGCCGGGCTGTACGCGCACGAGAAGAAGGCCGTGCGCACCTTCTTCCCGATCTCGCTCCTGCTCTTCGCCTTGGGGATGCTCGCCGCCTATCTGCTGCTGATCCCCTTCGGCCTGCGCTTCCTGATCGGCTTCGACTCGTCGATGGGCGACGTCAAGTACAGCGTCGCGGCCTACCTGGACATCTGCGTGAAGATGGTGCTCGCGATGGGCTTCCTCTTCGAGCTGCCCCTCGTGATGCTCTTCTGCCAAGCCGTCGGGCTGGTCGAGCGGGCGACGTGGATCAAGGGCTGGCGACTGGCGGTCGTCTTCGCCTTCGTCGTGGGGATGCTGCTCACGGACCCCAGCCCGATCACCCAGATCATGATGGCCGTGCCCGTGATCGGCCTGTACTTCCTGGGGATCTGGGGCGGGCGCTTCGTGGGCGAGAAGGCCGAGCGGTTCACGATCTGGAAGGCTTGGCCCCTGCTCGTGGCCGCCGCGGCCTACACGCTGCTGATCGTGGAGCGCGACCGGATCAACGACTGGTCCAGCCGCGTGTTCGGCGGCGAGGCCAAGGAGGCGCCGGCCGAGCCGGGGGAGCCCAAGCCCGCCGAGGGGGCCAAGGACCGCTGAAAAAGGTCCATGGCGGGGCGGCGTCGAGCGACCTTCCCCGCCATGCGCATCGCCCTCCTCGGCCTCGCGGGCTCCGGCAAGACGACCGTGTTCAACGCGGTGGCGACCACACCTGCCTCCACACCGCCCGGCAGCTTCCAGACCGAGACGCACGTGCAGGTCGTGCCGGTGCGCGACGCCCGTCTGGAGCGTTGCCGCGAGATCTTCCGGCCGCGCAAGTACACGCCCGCGGGCTTGGAGCTCCACGACCCGCCGGGCCTGCCCGAGGGCGGTACCGAGGGCGACAAGGAACGGCGCGCGCGGCTCCTGGCGTCGGCGCGCGAGAACGACGCCTACGTGCTGGTCGTGCGGGGCTTCACCTCGCCGCAGTACGCGTACGAGCGCGCGGACGCCGACCCCCAGGCCGATCTCGAGCGCCTGGTCGGGGAAATGGTCGCTGCGGACTACGTGATCTGCGAGGGCCGCGCGCAGAAGCTCCGCGAGAACATCCAGCGCAAGGCGCGCTCGATGGACCAGGACAAGCTGGAGCTGGCCGTCCTGGAGCGCTGCCTCGAGCGCCTTGACGCGGGCCGGGACCTGCTCGATCTCGAGCTGGACGACGCGGACGACAAGCGCCTGCGCGGCTTCCAGCTCTTCACGCGCAAGCCCCGCATCCTGCTGCTCAACGGCCCCGGCGACCTGCCCGCCGACCTGGGCGAGGGCCTGCCGCTGTCGTTCGCGGGGCGCTTGGCCATGGACGCGCAGATCGATGCGGAGCTCGCGGGCATGGACCCGGCCGACCGGCCCGCCTTCATGGAGGAGTTCGGCATCCGGGAAGCCGCGGCGGACCGCTTCGTGAACGAGGTCTACCGCGGCGTCGGCCTGCTCTCCTTCTTCACCGTCGGCGAGGACGAGGTGCGCGCGTGGACGATCCACCGCGGCGACACCGCGGTGATCGCCGCTGGCCGCATCCACACGGATCTCGCCAAGGGCTTCGTACGTGCCGAGGTCTTCCCCTTCGACGCGCTCGACGCTGCCGGCGGCCTGCGCGAGCTCAAGGCGTTGAACGCGATCCGGCTCGAGCCCAAGGACTACGTGGTGAAGGACGGCGACATCGTGCACATCCGGAGCGCGCTGTGAGCCGGACCCGCGTCGCGCTGCTGTTGGTCGGCGACGAGCTGACGAGCGGCCGGCGACGCGACGGCAATGGCGCCTGGATGGCCGCGCGGGTCACGGCGCTGGGCGGCTCGGTCGTGGAGCTGCGTCTGGTGGGGGACGAGGTCGGGCCGCTTGCGGCGACCCTCCGCGAGCTCGCGGCCCGCGCCGACGTCGTGCTGGTCTCGGGCGGCCTCGGGCCCACGTCGGACGACCGCACACGGGACGCGTTGGCGCGGGCGCTGGGCGAGCCGCTGGAGGACGACCCCGTCCTCTGGGAGCAGCTCGTGGCGAGGCTCGCCGCGCGAGGACGTGCGCCGCGGCCGCTCCATCGCCACCAGGCCAGACGCCCCGCCTCGGCGGTCGCCGTGCCGAACCCGGTCGGCACCGCTGCCGGTCTCGAGACGAAGCTCGAGGGCGCCACGGTCGTCTGCCTCCCCGGTGTACCGGCCGAGCTGCAGGCCATGTTCGAGGCGTCCGTGGCACCGCTCCTGGACGTCGGCGACGCGATCGCCCGGGGCGTGCTCTGGGTGATGGGTCGGCCCGAGGCGGTCGTGGCCGAGGAGCTGGAGGCGCTGCCCGAAGCGGCCGGGGTGCGGCTGGCCTGGTACGCGCACCACGGCGAGATCGAGGTGCGCGTGGAGGCCGAGGACGCGAGCGCGCGCGACGCGTTCGTGGCGGCCGCCCGCCGGGTGTTCGGCGAGGACCACTACGAGCCCGCGGAGGGCGAGCGGCTGCAGCACGTGGTCGTACGTGCGTTGACGGCGCGAGGCTGGCGGGTCGCCACGGCCGAGTCGATCACCGGCGGCCTCGTGGCCGAGCGCCTCACCTCCGTGCCCGGCGCGAGCGCCGTCTTGGACGTGGGGTGGGTCACGTACGCCGCAGCGGCCAAGACCCGCGAGCTGGGCGTGCCCGCCGACCTGATCGAGCGCGAGGGCGTCGTCTCCGCCGCCGTCGCCGAGGCCATGGCCCGCGGTGCGCTCGCGCGCTCGGGCGCCGACGTGGCCGTCGCGACCACGGGCGTCGCCGGCCCCGACTCGCTGCCGGGCCCTGGCGGCGTGGCCGTGCCCGTCGGGCGTGTGCACGTGGCGCTCGCGGGACGCGATGGGCAGCGCGCCCACGGCCGCCTGGACCAGCCCCTGGTGCGCGACCTCGTGCGCCATCACGCCGCGCTGGCGGCCCTGGATCTGCTCCGCCGCGCCGCCCGGGTAGGGTGACCCACCGCATTCCCCGGTGGTGCAATCGGTAGCACACCAGACTTTGGATCTGGGAGTTGGAGGTTCGAGTCCTCCCCGGGGAACCACCTCCGCGCCCGAGCCTTTCCCTCGGCCCGGTCCTCTGCCAGAGTGACGCTCGGGAGCGAACACGGGGGCGCGGAGCCCGCGGGTCGCCCCCTCGGAGGCTGCGACCCATGGGACGACTCCTCGCGCTGATCCTGGGCGGCATCGGCATCGTGCTCTACGGCCCCCAGCTGATCCCGGGCGACGCCGGCACCGAGGTGCAGAACGTGGTGCAGAGCGTGCTGGGCGAGTGGTACGACCGCGTGGTGGAGAACGGCGCCGGCTTGCTCGCGGGCCTCGCCCTGATCCTTTTCGCCGTCCGCGGTCGCGAGTAGGCCCGTGACGCGTCCCCTGGCGCTGGTCGTCCTCGCCGCGGGGCAGGGCAGGCGCCTCGCGGTGCGGGACGACAGTCCTCCCAAGGTGCTCGTGCCCTGCCTGGGCGTGCCGTTGCTCGAGCACGTCCGGCGTGCCGTGGAGCCGTTGGGGGCAAGCGAGACGGTCGTCGTGACGGGGCACCGTCGGGACCTCGTCGATGCGTGGCTCGCGGGGTCGTGGCCGGGTGCACGCCCGGTGCTGCAGGCCGAGCAGCTGGGCACGGGACATGCCTTGCGTGTGGGCCTGGACGCCCTGCCGGCGTTCGCAGGCGACGTCCTGGTGGTCTACGGCGACGTTCCGCAGGCCGACGCCCGCGACCTCGGGCGGCTGGTCGCCCGCCACCGGGCGGCGGGCGCCGATGCCACCGTGCTCACGGGCGTGCTCGCGGATGCCGGCGGGCTCGGACGCGTCGTGCGCAGTGCGGGCGGTCGGTTCGAGGCCATCCTCGAAGCCCGCGACGCGGCCGACCGCCCCGACGTCCTCGCCATCCGCGAGTTCAACACGGGCATCTACGTGTTCCGCGCCGAGGCCTTGCGGCCCGCGCTGGTCAACCTCTCGCGCGCGAACGCGCAGGGTGAGGAGTACGCCACCGACGCCATCGGCCGCATCCGCGAGGGCGGCGGCGTGGTCGAGACGGCCACCGTCGCCGACGGGGCCGCCTGGCAGGGCGTCAACGACCTCGCCGACCTGGCGGCAGCGACCTCCGCGCTGCGCCGTCGCGTGGCCACGGCGCATCTGAAGGCCGGCGTGGACATCGTGGACCCCGACACGACGGTCATCGAGATGGACGTCACGATCGCCCCGGGCGCGCGCATCCTGCCGTTCACGCACATCGAGCGCGGCTGCACGATCGGCGCCGGCTGCACCGTGGGACCCTTCGCGCGCCTGCGGGGCAAGAGCGTGCTCGAGCCCGGCGCCGAGGTGGGCAACTTCGTGGAGACGAAGGCCGCCCTGCTCCACGCCGGGGCCAAGGCCAAGCACCTGACCTACCTCGGCGACGTCGAGGTGGGGGCCCGGGCCAACGTCGGCTGTGGCACGATCACCGCCAACTACGACGGCGTCCGCAAGCACCGCACGGTGATCGGCCCCGCAGCGCGCATCGGCAGTGGCACGGTGCTCGTGGCGCCCGTCACGGTCGGGGAGGGTGCGGTGACCGGCGCCGGTGCCGTGGTGCCGGCAGGCCGTGACGTGGCGCCGGGAACCACCGTCGTGGGCGTGCCGGCGCGCGTGCTGAAGCAGCGAGACCAGGAGACGACGTCGTGAACCACCGCAGCCTCGCCCTCATCGCGGGCAACGCGTGCCCGGACCTGGCGATGGACATCGCCAAGGAGATGAACGCGCGGCTGGCGCCGGCGCGCGTCGGCCGCTTCCCCGACGGCGAGATCGACGTCCGCATCGACGACAACGTCCGCGGCAGTGACGTGTTCCTCGTGCAGTCCACGTCGCCGCCCGTCAACGACAACCTGATGGAGCTGCTGCTGCTCATCGACGCGGCCCGACGGGCGTCGGCGGCCCGCATCACGGCGGTCATCCCGTACTTCGGCTACGCGCGCAAGGACCGCAAGGACGAGGGCCGCGTGCCGATCACGGCCAAGCTCGTGGCCAACCTGCTCACCGAGGCAGGGGCCGATCGCGTGCTCACGGTCGACCTGCACGCGGCGCAGATCCAGGGCTTCTTCGACGTCCCCGTGGACCACCTCTACGCGTCACCGGTGCTGACCCGCCACTTCCGCGCCCAACGCCTCGAGCGCCTCACGGTGGTCGCGCCCGACGTGGGCTCCTCGAAGATGGCGCGCGGCTACGCCAACCGGCTCGACGGGGAGCTCGCCATCGTGGACAAGCGCCGGGTCAGCGCGGACCACATCGAAGTCGGGGCCATCATCGGCGAGGTCCGGGACCGCAACGTCCTCCTGATCGACGACATGATCTCGACCGGCGGCAGCATCGCCGAGGCGGCCCGCATCTGCCGGGACCATGGGGCGTCGAGCGTCCGGATCGCCGCCACCCACGGCGTCCTCTGCGGCCCGGCCCGGGAGCGCCTCGCGGCGGCCCCGGTCGAGGAGATCGTCCTCACGGACACGATCCCCGTCGACCCGACGGGCCTGGACAAGCTGGTGGTGCTCCGGATCGCCCCGCTCCTGGCCGAGGCCGTCATGCGGGTCCACACGGAGCAGAGCCTCTCGGTCCTCTTCAAGCGCCCCGAGGACACCTAGGCGCCTCCCGGGGGGGGCCGTATCCTCTTCGCCCTTCCCCGGATGAGGCCACGCCATGGACTATGTGAAGATCGAGGTCAAGACCCGCGACAAGCGCGGTTCCCGCGCCATGCGGCGCATGCGGCAGGACGGTCGCGTCCCCGGCGTGCTCTACGGCCTGGGTCGGCCCAACCTCGAGCTCGACGTCGGCGAGAAGGAGCTGCGCCGGTTCCTGGCCAGCGGCAGCCACCTCGTCGAGCTGAAGATGGGCGACAAGGCGCGGCACGCGATCCTGCGCGAGCTGCAGCTCGACCCGCTCACCGACCAGATCCAGCACTTCGACTTCGGTCGCGTGGCCGACGACGTCGAGATCGAAGACACCTGCGCGATCGTCACCAAGGGCCGCCCGAAGGGCTCCAGCGAGGGCGGGCTGTTCCAGGCCCTGCTGGAGTCGATCGACGTGAAGGCCCTGCCGCGCCACCTGCCGGGCAGCATCACGCTCGACGTGACCGAGCTCGGCTTGGGCGACGCGGTCTACGTCCGCGACCTGAAGCTCGCGAGCGAGGTCTCCGTGCTCACGCCCGGTGACGAGCTCGTCTGCCACGTGACGCTGCCCAAGGTCGAGGCGGCCGCGCCCGCGGAAGCCGCCGAGGGTGCCGAAGGCGCCGAGGCCGCCGCGGCCGCGTCGCCCCCGTCCAAGTAGTCGCCCCGCGACGGGGACGGCGCCATGGACCGGCTGCTCTTCGGCTTGGGCAACCCGGGCAAGGGCTACGCTGCCACGCGGCACAACGCGGGCTGGCAGGTGCTCGACCACCTGCTGGCCGACGAGCCGGGGGCGGCGGGCTTCCGCCGCACGCGCCTCGTGCACGGCGAGGTGGCCGACCTCGTGATCGGCGACCGGAAGGTCGTGCTCGTGAAGCCGGCCTCGTTCATGAACCTCGTGGGGCCCGTGTACCTCCGGGCGCTGGAGGTCTACGACCTCGCGCCCGAGCAGGCGCTCGTGCTCGTGGACGACTTCGCCCTGCCCTTCGGGCGGACCCGGCTCCGGGCCGACGGCCGCCACGGGGGCCACAACGGGCTGCGCTCCCTCGAGGAGGCGCTGGGCACCACCGAGTACCCGCGGCTGCGCCTCGGGATCGGTCCGATGCCGGAGGCGGCCCGCTGGGCGGAGTGGGTGTTGAAGCGCTACGACGCCGTCCAGAAGCGGGCCCTGCCGGAGCTCCTGGCCCGCGGGGCGGACGCCGCCCGGCTCTGGGCCCGGGAGGGCCTGGAGGCCGCCGCCAACCGTTTCAACGGCGATGTCTGAGCCCCTGCGGGCGGCGCCCGGGCACCCCGGACTCCCGTTGGAGCCCCGCGGCGGGCTACGTACCATCGCCCGCTTCCGGTCGAGTTCCGCCGACCGGCCGAACGGAGCGTCATGAGGACTCGCAGCTACGAGGCCATGTTCCTGCTGGACAACCAAGCCGCCCAGGCGGACTGGGACGCCACCAGCGGCAAGGTCGACACCATCCTCGAGAAGCACGGTGCCCGCATCGTCCAGAAGGAGAAGTGGGACGAGCGCAAGCTGGCCTACGAGATCAAGGGCCAGCGCCGCGCCACCTACTACCTCGTCTACTTCGATGCTCCCCCCACCTCGCTCACGAGCATCGCCGAGGACCTGCGCCTGTCCGAGTCGGTCCTGCGCCACATGTCGCTGGCCTTGGACGAGCCGATCGAGGAGCACGTCAAGCTGCGCGCCGAAGAGCGCGAGCGCCTGGCGGAGGACAGTCGCCGTCACGCGATGACCGGCTGGGGCGCCGAAGGTGGACGCCGCCGCAAGGGGCGCGACCGGCGCCGTGACGACGATGACGATGATGGCCGTGGCCCGCGCGGCCGCCGCGACGAGGAAGAGTGACCGATGGCCAGCTCCAACAAGCTCAAGAACCTGCGCAAGCTGCTGAAGAAGCACCAGGACCGCAACCGCTGCCGCTTCACCCGCTCGCGCGTGCACCACATCGACTACAAGGACGTGGCCACGCTGCAGAAGATGGTCAGCCAGCAGGGCAAGCTGTACGGCCGCGCCCGCACCGGCACGCACGCCCACTTCCAGCGCAAGCTGCGTCGGGCCGTCAAGCGCGCCCGCTTCCTCGCCCTCATGCCGTACGTGGGCCGCTAGAGCGCGGACCGGAGAAGGAGATCGTCGCCATGGCCCTGAAGGTCCTGCTCCGTCGCACCATCGAGGGTGTCGGCAACGTGGGCGAGGTGGTCCGCGTCAAGCCCGGCTACGCCCGCAACTTCCTGTTCCCGAAGGCCTACGCCGCCCTCGTGACGCCGGACAGCCTGCGCCTCATCGAGAAGGACAAGGCGGCCGAGGCCGTGCGCGAGCGTCAGAACGCCGCGCGTCGCCAGGCCCTGGTCGAGCAGCTCAAGGACGTCACCGTGACGGTCGAAGAGCGCGCCGGCGAGGACGGCCACCTGTACGGCTCGGTCAACGCGCGCCAGGTGGTGGGTCGTCTGGCGGACCTGGGCTACTCGTTCGACGAGCGCCACGTCCGCTTCGAGACCGTGCGTGAGCTGGGTGAGTACCCCGCCACGCTGCTGCTCGGCGGTGGCGTCGAGGCGCAGGTCAAGGTCTGGGTCGTCCAGGACGCCCAGGACGCCTTGGCCATGAGGGAAGAGGCCGCCGCCCGCGAAGCGGCCGAGGCCTCCGCCGCCGGCTCTGCCTTTGCAGATGGCGAGACGCCGGACCTCGACGCCATCGAGTTCTGAGTCGCGCGTTCGCGCCGCGCGGGGGCCCCCGATTTCACCCCGGGCTCCCCTTGCGCCTTGCGCGTGTTTGACGTAAATCATTGTCAGACAACGGTTTATGTCGATTCTCGGTGGAGAGTCGGTGGAGACCGGTGGAGTGACCGGGGACGACGGGGCCGCGAGGCCCCGTGCGGAGGCGCCATGATCGACCGGGGTGAAGCTGCCGCTGCCGCCGCCTCGCCGCTCGTCCAGCGGGTGCCGCCGGTCAATCTCGAGGCCGAGCGCGCCGTGCTGTGCTCCGTCCTCTGGGATGGCGAGGTCATGGGCAACCTCGTCGCGGTCCTCAAGCCCGAGGACTTCTACCGCTCCGGCAACCGCCACATCTACGAGGTCATGCTCGCGCTCTACGACAAGGGCGAGCCCGTCCTGCCCGTGTCGGTGGTCGAGGGCCTGCGTGCCCGCGGCCTGCTGGAGAAGGTGGGCGGCTCGGAGTACCTGGCCGACCTCGCCGGGGCGGTGGACACGCCCGCCCACGCCGAGTACTTCGCCCGCCTCGTGCGCGAGAAGGCGATCGCGCGCAACCTGATCCACGCCACGTCGCGCATCCAGCAGGCCGCCTACGAAGAGGCCATGACCGGCGCCGAGCTCCTCGAACAGGCCGAGGCCGACATCTACGAGCTCTCCAAGGGTCGCGAGGTCAACGAGGTGCAGGGCGTGGACGCCCTGATCCGCGAGACCTTCGACGAGCTCGAAGGTGGCATCGTCACCAGCGGTGTGCGCTCGGGCTTCACCACGTTCGACGACATGACCGGCGGCCTCAAGCCGGGCGAGCTGATCATCGTGGCGGGTCGTCCGTCCATGGGCAAGACGACCTGGGCGCTCAACGTGGCCCGGCACGCCTCCAGCCGCGAGGGCAAGACCGTGGCCGTCTTCAGCCTCGAGATGACGGCCCGCAACATCGTGCGCAACATCCTCTGCGCCGAGGCCCGCGTCGACGGCAAGAAGATGCGCCAGGGGCGCTTCCTGTCCGACGCCGACCACCAGCGCTTGCGCGACGCGGCCGGGCTGCTCTTCGACGCCCGCCTCTACGTCGACGACACGCCGGGCCTCACGCCCACGCTGCTCCGGGCCAAGGCCCGGCGGCTCAAGAGCCGCTACGGCCTGGACCTCGTGGTCATCGACTACCTGCAGCTGATGAGCGGAGGCCCCGCCTCCCGCGCCCAGGAGAACCGCCAGCAGGAGATCTCCTACATCAGCCGTTCGCTCAAGCTCCTCGCCCGCGAGCTGGAAGTGCCCGTCATCGCCCTGTCGCAGCTCAACCGTGCGGCCGAGCAGCGCGAGGGCAACCGCCCGCGCCTCTCGGACCTCCGCGAGTCGGGTGCCATCGAGCAGGATGCCGACGTGATCTGCCTGCTCTACCGGCCGGAGTACTACCTCTCGGCCCGCGCCGACGAGACCCGTCGGGCCGAGCTGGCCGGCAAGGCCGAGGTCATCATCGGCAAGCAGCGAAACGGCCCCACGGGCACGGTCCACCTCAGCTTCATCAAGGACTGGATGCGGTTCGACAACCCCCAGGCCGAGGCCATTCCGTAGGCGGCGTGCGGCCGGGGGATGACCGACGCGTGACCGCGCGGCGCGGAGCGCTCGCAGGCCGCCCGCGAGGCCCCGGAGGGAAGGCAGGGGTCGAGGGGCGGCCAGCCCTAGAATGCCGCCTGCGACACGGGAGCGGGCAGGGCGTGCGGCGAGGCGCGGTGACATCCAGGGACCGCGTCCAGCCGAGCGCCCGAGGGCGCCTCGGCGGGCTGTTCGCGTGCCTCGGGCTGGCGCTGGCCGCGCTCGGCGCGGTGGCCGCCCTCGACCCGGACGAGTCCGCGGCCGAGGACCGGCGCCCGGAGCCCCTCGGCGTCGTGCCGGCCCCCCGCGAGGTCGTCGCCCCCGGCTGGAGGCGCCGAGCGGACGGCACCTGGGTCGAGGAGCGCGCAGCCCGCCGCCTCCCCGGCGGCGTCGTCCCGACGGCCGCGCCGGACGACGACCCGCTGCCTCCCGTCATCGACTACTCCGACGTGCCGGCGCTGGAACGGCCGGTCATCCGTCGCATCGAGCTCGTGGGCGCACGCCTCTACACCGTCGACAGCATCGAGACGCGCATGCGCAACAAGGTCGGGCGGCGCTTCGATCCCGTGGCCATGGAGGCCGACCTCGCCGAGCTCAGGCGGTTCTTCGCCGAGATCGAGGTGGTGCGCGAGGTCGTCCCCGGCGGCATCGTCCTGCGCCTGCTCGTGGCCGAGAACCCGCTGCTCGAGCGGCTCGTGATCCGGGGCAACGCCGAGCTGGACCTGGACGAGATCCGGCCGCTGCTGAGGACCCGCGAGGGGTACCCGCTGTCGCCGATCCACCTGGCGGCCGATCGCGACGACGTGGTGGCGGCGTACCGCATGCGCGGCTTCCGCTTCGCCGACGTGCCCGAGCCGCGCATCACGACCCTGCCCTCGGGCGGCCGCCAAGTCGACTTCATCATCGTCGAGGGGCCCAAGGTCGAGGTCTCCAAGGTCGTGTTCCGCGGCAACCGCTTCCTCTCCCGCGATGAGCTGATGGAGGTGATGCAGCTCCAGGAGCCCTCGTTCTTCGAGCGGCTGGCCAGCTCGATCGTGTACCGCGAGGACCTGCTGCGCGAGGACCTCGTGGCCATCCAGGAGGCCTACCGCGACGCGGGGTACCTGGACGCCGAGGCGGCCGTCGAGGACTTGCGGTTCAGCGACGACAAGTCCGAGGTCGAGATCACGATCGCCGTCGACGAGGGCCGCCCGTACATGGTGGGTCGCATCGACGTGACCTTCGAGCGCGTGTCGCCCGGCGATGTCGGCGCCCCGCTGGCCTCCGACCTGGCGTTCTTCACGGAAGACCGCATCCGCAGCCTCTTCGGCGTGCCGAGCAACCAGCGCTGGGACGGCGAGAAGGCCCGCGAGGGCGTCCAGGCCATCCGCGAGGCCTACCTCGAGCGCTCCTTCCACGACGTCGTGATCCGCGGCCCGCAGCGCCGGGGTCGCTTGGAAGGCGCCGTCGTCGACGTGTCCCTCGTGATCGAGGAGGGCCCCAAGTTCCGCCTGTCGCGGATCGACTTCGTCGGCAACGAGTTCACCCGCGACAACATCCTCCGCCGCGAGGTCGAGACGGCTCCCGGTGGCTACGTCGACGGCACCGAGCTCGAGCGGGGCCAGGCGCGCCTACGGCGCATGGGCTACTTCCAGCGCGCCGAGATGCGGCTGGCGGACACGGTGGGCCCCGACGGACGGCCCCTGCCCGGCTGGAAGACGGCCACGTACCAGATCGTGGAAGGCAGCACCGGCCAAGCCAACTTCGGCTTCCAGGTCGACCCCACGGGCAGTGGGGGCCTTGGCGCGTTCATCAACCTGCGCAAGCGCAACTTCGACATCGCGCGCTGGCCGACCTCGCTGGAGGACCTGACTTCGGGTCGCGCCTTCACGGGCGCCGGGCAGACCTTCGACATCCTCATCGCCCCCAGCACCGAGGAGACCACGTTCAACGTGCGCTTCGTCGAGCCGCGGCTGTTCGGCAGCCGGCTCGGGTTCTCGGCGGCAGCCTTCCGGCGGCTCTCGTTCCGTGAGTCGCACGACGTGGACACGTACGGGTACTCGCTGGGCCTCTCCTACCCCCTGCTGCGCACGCGCGACGGGTCGCAGGCCCTCCTCGCCGAGGTGGCCTGGGAACACAAGTGGGTCGATCTCGAGGACATCGGCCCGCGCGCCGTGCCGGGCGTGTTCCTGTTCGCCGACCAGCACGAGCTGCGCAGCCTCACGGGCGGCCTGCGCTTCGCCACGATCGACGACCTGAAGGAGCCGCGGCTCGAGACCAACACGTCGCTCGGCTACGAGGTGACGGGCGGCGGCCTCGGCGGTGACGTGGACTTCACGCGCTTCAGGGCCTCGCACTCGCAGACGCACACGCTCCACGTGGACGCGGACGGCGGCAAGCACCGCTTCACGCTCTCGGCCGACTTCACGGTGAGCGAGGCGTTCGACGACACGCCGGAAGTACCGCCCTACGAGCGGGAGACCCTGGGTGGCCGCAACTTGCGCGGCTTCGAGTACCGCGGCGTCGGCCCGCGCGTGAACGGCAACCCCACGGGGGGCGAGGTCGCCTGGCGCAGCTCGCTCGAGTACGAGATCCCGATTGCCGCCGACACGCTCGCCGGCGTGCTGTTCGCCGACTTCGGCGCCGTCGAGCCGACGTTCGACGACCTCGATCTCGACGACACGCGCCTTGGCGTGGGCTTCGGCATCCGCCTCAAGATCCCCATGCTCGGCGAGCGCCCGCTCGCCATCGATTTCGGCTGGTCCATCCTGTCCAAGGACGATGACCGCGAACAGGTCCTCTCGTTCAGCTTCGGGCGGACCTTCTAGGAAGGAGATTCCCATGTCCTCGATCCTCCGGTTGCGTACGGGGCTGCTGGGCCTCGCGCTCGCGGCCACGCTCGTCGGCGGCCGCGCCGCCTGGGCAGGCCCCGAGGTCGCCGTGGTCGACGTCACGCGCCTGCTCAACGAGCACCCCGAGAGCCAGGAGCTCGACAAGCGCCTGCGTCGGGCCCAGGAAGACGCGCAGGCCAACGCCGACGAACAGCGCAAGCTCATCGAGCAGGCCAAGCAGGAAGTCACCAAGCTGCAGGAGGCGGACCCCGAGCGCATCGTCAAGGAGCGCAACGTCGCGGTCATGCAGATGAACGCCGAGTTCAGCTACAAGTGGGCCCAGCAGCAGGCGCTGCGCGAGTACGCCGCTTCGCTCGAGACGCTCTACGCATCGGTGGTCACGCAGGTCAGCCGGTACGCGCGGGAGAACGGCATCAAGATCGTCTTGCAGCGCCGCGCGGACGAGCCCAAGGCCACCAACCCCGACGACTTCTTCCTGCGGCAGCGCTTGCGCGTCGTGGTCTTCGCCGATGCCGCGACGGACATCACCGAGCCGGTGCTGGCGCGGCTCAAGGCGCTGGCATCTCCGTCCCCGGACAACGGGGCGCCTCCCGCGGGCAACTAGGGCCGCTCGCCACCGTGCCCAGGCGCCAGCGCACCGTACGCCGCGAGGCCCAGGTCGAAGGTGTGGGACTCCACACCGGCGCCAGGGCCTCGCTCCGTATCGCGCCAGCGGGCCCGGACCACGGCGTGGTGTTCGTGCGCTCGGACCTGGAGAACGCGCCGCGCGTGCGCGCCCATTGGTCGCGGATCCGGGAGCGCGAGCGGCGGACGGCGCTGGTGGGGGAGCACGACGCCGAGGTCCACACCGTCGAGCACTTCCTCGCCGCGCTCCAGGGCCTGGGGGTGGACAACCTCGAAGTCACCCTTTCGGGCCCGGAATGTCCGGGCATCGACGGCAGCGCCCTCGCCTACCTCGACCTGGTCGACCGCGCGGAGATCGTCGAGCAAGACGCGCCGCGGGCCGAGGTGCGCGTGCGGCGTCCGCTGGTGGTGGACACGGGGCGGGGCGCCTCGCTCACGGCCTTTCCCGCCTCGGGAGAGGGCCTGACCATCGCCTACAGCCTGCACTACGACCTGGCCGCGCTGGGTAGCCAGCACGTCAGCCTGGACATGACGCCCGAGACGTTCCGCCAGCAGATCGCGCCGGCCCGGACGTTCTGCCTCGCGGAGGAGGCCGAGGCGCTGCGCGCAGCGGGCCTTGGCAAGGGTGCGGACCACTCGAACACCCTGGTGTTCGGCCCCGACGGCCTGGTCGAGGGGACCTTGCGCTTCCCGGACGAGCCTGCCCGCCACAAGGCGCTGGACCTGCTCGGCGACCTCTACCTGCTGGGGGCGGACATCGTGGGCCACGTCGCGGCCTACCGCACCGGCCACGCCGCCAACCTGGCCTTGGTAAAGGTGCTCGCCGATCACGAGGACGAGGCGCGGGGGGCGGCGCCGGGGCCCCGGGGCCCTGCGCTCGGGCCTGCGCAGGTGCGTCGCATCCTGCCGCACCGCTATCCCTTCCTGCTCGTGGACCGCGTGATCGAGCTGGATGGGTTCACGCGCGCCGTGGGCATCAAGAACGTCAGCGTGAACGAGCCGTTCTTCGTGGGCCATTACCCCGAGGAGCCGATCATGCCCGGCGTGCTGATCCTCGAGGCGATGGCCCAGCTGGCCGGCATCCTGCTGCTGCGCAAGCTCGAGCTGTCGGGCAAGATCCCCGTCTTGCTGTCGATCGACCGGGTCAAGTTCCGACGCGCGGTCGTCCCGGGCGACCAGATCCGCATGGAGGCGTTCACGCTGCGGCTCTCCGCGGGGCGGGGTCGCATCCGCGCGCGCTCCACCGTGGACGGCGAGCTGGTCAGCGAAGCCCGCCTCAACTTCGCGCTGACGGAGGCGCCCCGTTCGTGACGACCACGATCCACCCCACCGCGGTCGTGGACCCGGCGGCCACCCTGGCCGAAGGCGTGGAGATCGGCGCGTACGCCGTCGTCGAGGGTCCGGCCGTGCTGGGAGAGGGCACGCGCCTGATGCCCCACGCCATGGTGCTCGGCCACACGCGCGTCGGACGGGAGAACGTGCTCTACCCCGGCTGCGTGCTCGGCGCCGACCCCCAGGACCTCAAGCACCGGGGCGAACCGACGCGCCTGGAGATCGGGGACCGCAACCGCTTCCGCGAGCACGTCACGGTGCACGCCGGGACGGTCAAGGGCGGTGGGATCACGCGCGTCGGCTCCGACGGCCTGTTCATGGCCGGCTGCCACGTCGCCCACGACGCCGAGGTCGGGGACCGGGTGATCCTGGCCAACAACGTGCTCCTGGCCGGCCACGTGCGGGTGCAGGACGGCGCGATCCTGAACGGAGCGGCCGCCTGCCACCACTTCACGACCGTCGGTCGCCTGGCCTACGTGGGGGGGCTGTCCCGGATCACCCAGGACGTGCCCCCCTTCTCCATCGTCGAGGGCCACCCGGCCAGGATCCGGGGCTGCAACGTGGTGGGTCTCCGGCGGTCGGGCGTGGCCGAGGACGCCGTCCTGCGCGTCCGGGACGCCATCCGCTCGATTTTCCTGTCGAGATCCACGACGGCCGCGGCTGCAATGAGGGCCTTGGAGGCCGAGCATCCGGAGGACCCGCTGATCGCGGAGGTGCTCGGCTTCATCCGAGCGGCAGGCGCTGGACGGCAGGGCAGGGCGCGCGAGGCCCCGCGCTGACGGCCGGCGTCGCCACCGACGGGGAGGTCGGTGGCCGTCGCAGGACCGCAAATCCAGCGGAACCACGAAGACACGAAGACTGGGAAGGCAACTGTGAACGGACCGGCGCAGGCGGCGGCCCCCATCCGGGCTGCCGTCATCGGCGTGGGCAGCTTCGGACGCCACCACGCCCGCATCTACGACGAGCTGCGGCCCGCCGGCGTGGAGCTGGTGGGTCTCGTCGACATCGACGACCAGGGCCCTCGGCCCCTGGCCGAGCGTCTCGGCGTGCCGCTCGTGCGCTCGGCCGGTGAGCTCCCGGGCCGCGTCGACGTCGTCAGCGTGGCGACGCCCACCAGCGAGCACGAGCGGGTCGCCGTCCCGCTGCTCGCCCGCGGCGTGCACTGCCTGGTCGAGAAGCCCGCCGGGGGCAGCACCGAGGCCGTCGCGCGCCTGCGCAAGGCCGCCGACGAAGGGCGCGCCCACCTGCAGATCGGCATGGTCGAGCGCTACAACCCGGTGCTCGACGCGCTGAAGTCCCTGCCCGGTGAGCCGCTGTACGTCGAAGTCCAGCGCCTCTCGCCGCCCACGCCGCGGGTCACCGACGTGGGGGTCGTCCTGGACCTGATGATCCATGACCTCGACCTGCTCGGTCGGGTCGTCGGCCGCAACGTGATCGACGTCCGCGCGACCGGCGTCCGCCTGCTCGGGGCCCACGAGGACGTCGCCAGCGCGCGGGTCACGTTCGAGGGCGGCTGCGTCGCCCAGATCACGGCCAGCCGCGTCGCCGAGACCCGCTGCCGCATGCTCCGGGTCTTCAGCCGCCACGGGTACCTGGTGCTCGACTGCGACCGCCAGGAGGCGCGCCGCGTCGAGCCGGTGCCCGGGCCGGGGGCCGGGGACTGGGCCCTGCGCGTGGCCCACCTCATGCGACAGGGCCTGGAAGGCCCGGCTCTGGTGCCCACGGGCGGGGGCGGGGGCGCGGAGGACGGCCTCGCGTCGTGGCCGGTGGCCATCGGCCGCCGAGAGCCCTTGAAAGCCGAGATCGAGGACTGGCTCGCCTGCGTCCGCACCGGTCGCCGCCCCGAGGTGGACGGCGAGGCCGCGTGGCGCGCGCTGGCCCTGGCCGAGCGGATCCTGGGCTCCATCGAGCGCCGCGGGCTGGGCCCGGTCGCCGCTTCGTAGCCTCCCGACGGGCGTCCGCAGCGTTGACGTCGGGGGGCGGGGGCCTACACTCGCCCGCTTCCCCCGGGTTCCTGCGCTGGAGCGCGGATGGACCCCTCTCCCGGACGAGGACCGACCTTGGCAACCATCACCGTCGACGAGCTGCTCGAGAACGGCGTGCACTTCGGCCACCGCGCCAGCCGGTGGAACCCGAAGATGAAGCCGTACATCCATGGCCGGCGCAACGACATCCACATCATCGACCTCAAGCAGACCCTCAAGGGTCTGCTGCGCGCCGCCCACGTGCTCGAGAACGTCGTCGCCGAGGGGGGCAGCGTGCTCTGGGTCGGCACGAAGCGTTCGGCGCGCGAAGCCGTGCGCGGCATCGCCGTCCGTACGCGCCAACCGTACGTGACCGAGCGCTGGCTCGGCGGCACGCTGACCAACTTCCGCACCATCCGCAGCCGTCTCGGTCGCCTCAACGAGCTCGAGCAGCTCGAGGAGAGCGGTACGCTCGCCCTCTTCAAGAAGAAGGAGCAGGCGCGGCTGCGCACGGAGCACAAGAAGCTCCGCAAGAACCTCGACGGCATCCGTGACCTCGAGCACTTGCCCGCCATCCTGGTCGTCGTCGACCCCAAGAACGAGCACATCGCGGTCGCCGAAGCCAACAAGATGCAGATCCCCGTGATCGCGATCCTCGACACGGACTGCGACCCGGACACCGTCGACATCGCGATCCCCGCCAACGACGACGCGATGCGCAGCGTGCGCGTGCTCCTCAACGTCCTCGCCGACGGCGTGGACGAGGGCAACAAGCGCTGGCAGGTCGTGGTCGGCGAGCAGCAGAAGCAGGTCGAAGCCCAGCGTCGCGAGCAGGAAGCCCGCCGCGAGCAGGAGCGCCAGCGCGCCGAGGTCACCGAGCAGTGGCAGAAGCGCCTGCGCGAGGACGCCGAGCGCAAGCGTCGCGGTCCCGGCGAGGACTCCGGCGAGTCCGGCGACGCGAGCAGCGACGACCCCCAGCCCGTCCCGGGTGACGCAGGGTCCTCCGAAGACGCCGGCACGGCCTAGGCCGGAGCCCTGGCCGTCCGAGGCCGTCTTCCTGGGTGTCCGGGACCCGCTCCCGGCCTTCCGGGCTGGCGGTCCGTCCCCTACCCTTTGCCCACCCCTGACATAGAGGACAGCACGATGGAGATCTCGGCCAAGGACGTCATGGCGCTGCGCAAGGCCAGCGGCATGGGGATGATGGAGTGCAAGAAGGCGCTGGAAGAGGCCGGCGGCGACTTCGAGAAGGCTTTCGAGATCCTGCGCAAGCGTGGCCTCAAGGCGGCCGAGAAGAAGGCGGACCGTGCCACCGCCGAGGGCCTCGTCGGCCACGCCATGTCGGCGGACGGCCACACGGGCACCATGCTGCTCGTCCTCTGCGAGACCGAGCCCGTCAAGAACACGGCGATGTTCCAGGAGTTCGTCGCAACGGTCACCAAGCTGGCGGCGGACAAGGCCCCCGCCGACCTCGACGCACTGCTCGCCCTGGCATGGCCCGGCGACGACGGCGACACGGTCGACGCCGCGCTCAAGACCCTGATCGGCAAGATCGGCGAGAACATGCGCGTCAGCGGCTACAAGCGCCTTGCCGTCCGCGAGGGCGTCGTGGGCGCCTACGTGCACCACGACAAGAAGAGCGGGGCCCTCGTGGCCCTCGAAGGCAAGTCCGGCGACGACGTCGCCGACTTCGCCAAGCAGCTCTGCATGCACATCGTGTTCAGCAAGCCCACGGCGCTGGATCGCGATGAGATCCCCGAGGCCGACGTCCAGCGCGAGCTGGAGTTCCTGCGCCAGCAGGCCCAGGAGGACGAGTCCTTGAAGGGCAAGCCGGAGAAGGCCGTCGAGGGGATCATCCAGGGTCGTCTCTCGAAGAACTTCTTCGGGTCGCGTGTGCTCACCGAGCAGCCCTGGTTCAGCGACAACAGCAAGCGCGTCGCCGACCACCTGAAGGCGCACGGCGTCCAGGTGAAGGGCTTCGCCTTCTTCCAGCCGGGCGCCTGATCGCGTGGCGGCGCTGGGTGGCTGGCGGCGGGTCCTGCTCAAGGTCTCGGGCGAGGCCTTGGGCGGGTCGTCCCGTCCCATCGACCCGGAGGGCCTGGGCCCGCTGACCACGGCCATCGCCGAGGCATGGCACGAGGGCGTCCAGATCGCCATCGTGGGCGGCGGCGGCAACATCCTGCGCGGCGCGCAGACCCGCATGCCGGGTCTCGGTCGTACGGCCGCGGACACCATGGGCATGCTCGCCACGGTGATCAACGCGATCGCCTTGCAGGAGGTGCTCGAGAGCGCAGGCGTGCCCACGCGCGTCATGACTGCCATCGAGATGAAGGCCGTCGCCGAGCCCTACATCCGCCGTCGCGCGCTTCGTCACCTCGAGAAGCGCCGCGTGGTCATCCTGGCCGGCGGGACGGGCCACCCGTACTTCAGCACCGACACGGCTGCGGCCCTCCGCGGCGTCGAGCTGGAGGTGGACGCGCTGCTCAAGGGGACCCAGGTGGACGGGGTCTACGACAAGGACCCCAAACGCCACGCGGACGCGCGCCGGTTCGCCGAGATCACGTTCGACGAGGTGCTTGCGCACAAGATCCAGGTCATGGACCGCACGGCGTTCACGCTCTGTGACGAGCAGCGACTGCCCATCGTGGTCTTCGAGATGGGGGTACCCGGCAATCTCACGCGGCTGATCCGCGGCGAGAACGTGGGTACCTTGATCCGCCATGCCGCGGCCGTCCCGGCCGCCGAGACCGGGGAGGCCTGACCATGGACGCCGACGAGATCCTGATGGACGCCGAAGAGCGCATGGAGGCCGCCGTCAGCCACTTGGCGGGCGAGCTCTCGGGCCTGCGCTCGGGTCGCGCCAGCCCCGCGCTCGTCGACCGCTTGCAGGTCGAAGCCTACGGCACGGCCACGCCGCTCTCGCAGCTGGCCCAGATCGGCTGCCCCGAGCCGCGCCAGATCCTGATCAAGCCGTACGACCCCTCGATCATCAAGGACATCGAGCGCGCCATCCAGAGCAGCGACCTGGGGCTGAACCCCAGCTCGGACGGCAAGGTCATCCGCCTCAACCTGCCGCCCTTGAGCGAGGAGCGCCGCAAGCAGCTCGCCAAGGTCGTCAAGGACAATGGCGAGAAGACGCACATCTCGATCCGCAACGTGCGCCGCGACGCCAACAAGCACGCCGACACGGCGCAGGCCGACAAGGTCCTGACGCAGGACGACTGCGCCCGGCTCAAGGACGAGATCCAGGACCTGACCAAGCGTTACGAGGGCAAGGTCGACGACATCGTCAAGAAGAAGACCGAAGCGTTGATGGAAGTCTGACCGCGGTCACTCCACCGACCAGGCGGCCAGCCACTCGGCGCCGCCGCGGCGGTAGCCACGCGCTTCCAATCCCTTCTCGATGCCTTCCATGTGCGCCGCGCCGTAGAAGACCGCGATCGAGCGGACGTCCTTCGCGGCACGTATCTCGTCCACCTTGGCCAGCGCCACGTCGTTGCGGCGGTGCAACAGCACGTCGGTCATCCGGGCACCCAGCGCCCCGAGCATGCCCTGGACCTCGGTGCCGCCCAGCACGCTGGCCAGCTGGCGCTTCAGTCGTCTGCGCAAGGGGAGCGAGCGCTCGTCGTCGCTCATGAGGCGGTCCATCATGGGACCGACCATCTCGAGTAGCCTCATGGCCATCTTCATGCTGGCGGGCAGCTTGACCTCGTCGCCGGGCTCGCCGCCCATCGCGGCGGTCAGCTCCTCCGCCGTCATGTCGGCGTGGACGAAGTGGGGGCGGGTGTAGTCGATGCCCTCCAGCTGGAAGGTCAGGCCCAGCCACTTCGCCATGCGCGTCTGGAGCGCGCGGAGCGGCTCGTTGGCCGAGCTGGTGGTGCCGTTCTCGAGGTCCTTCGTGGTGGCGCCCTCGGGGAGCACGGCCTCGAACAGGGTCACGTCCACGCGGTCCAGCCTGCGCTGGGCCGCCCGGAAGAACGCCTCGTCCGCCAAGTGGACGGCGCCCACGAGGTCCACGCGCGGGCCGTCGGGCGCCAGCCACGTGGTGACGGCCACGTCGAGGCCGCCGGGCGTCGTGTCGGTCGGCTCGCGGTAGCGCAGGTGCTGGCCGGCCTTCGGGGCATCGGCGCGACGCTCGACGGTGGCCACGTCGGCGCGCGCGAGGTGGACCTCGTCCCCGCCGGGGAGCAGCAGGTGGATGGCCTGCTCGCTGTCGGCGAGCACGATGCCCTCCAGCTGCGTGCCGCCGGTGAGCTCGATGTCATCGGCCGCCACGGGGGTCGCGGCGGCTACGACGGCAACAAGAGCGAGGATTCGGAGGATGCGCATGATCAGGCCCTTTGCTGCTTCAGCAGGTCGCGGATCTCTTCCAGCAGCACCTCGCTCTTGGGCGGGGCGGCGGGAGCAGCCTCTTCCTTGGCCATCAGCTTGTTCATCGCCTTGACCAAGATGAAGAGCGCGAAGGCCATGATCAGGAACGCAATGACGGCATTGATGAAGCTGCCGTACTTGATGGCGACTTCGGGAACCTTGACCTTGGTCCCCTCCAAGATGGCGTCCTTCAGCACCAGCTTCTTGTCGCCAAAGTCCACGCCGCCCAGTGCCATGCCCAACGGCGGCATGAGCACGTCGTCCACCATGGACTTGACCATCGTGCCGAAGGCCGTCCCGATGATGATGCCCACGGCCAAGTCCACCATGTTGCCCTTGAGCGCGAACTTCTTGAACTCCTTGAACATGAGACGTGTCTCCCTCTAGAGGTCACTGAAGATGCCGGGCGGCGCTATCACGTGGCCGCCCGTGGGTCGTCGGGGCAACACGCCGCCGGCCAGCTGGCCGCAGCCCATGCCCTCTTGCTTGCCGCCGCTGTAGCGCGTCTTGACCGGGCGGCCGAGGCGGCGGAGCGCCGTCGTGAACTCCTTGACCTCGGTCCACGTCGGCGCGCGGTAGGGCGTGCCCCCCGTGTCGTTCCAGGGGATCACGTTGAGGATCACGCGCAGGCCCTGGAGGCGCTCGTCGAGCGCCTCGATGTGGGCTTCGTCCATGTTGACGTCGGGAATCGCGACGTACTGGAACGTGAGCCACTTCACCTGCCGGATGCGCTGATGCTCACGGAACGCGGCGAGGAGCTCGTCCAAGCCGTACGTACGGGCCACGGGCATGAGGGCCCGGCGTGTCTCGTCGATCGCCGAATGCAGCGACAGGTGCAGCCGCCAGGGCCGCGCCTCCGCCGTGAAGCGGCGGATGGCGGGGACCAATCCCGAGGTGCTCACGGTGATGCGTCGCTTGGAGATGGCGGGGCCGTCGCGGTGGGCCAGGTTGTCGCAGGCGAGCAGTACCTCGTCGTAGTTGTGGAGCGGCTCCCCTTGGCCCATGAACACCACGTCGCCCACGCGCTCGTCGTCGTCGCGGGCCGCGCGGGAGAACGACTCGAGGATCTCGCCCGCGGTCAGGTTGCGCGCGAGGCCCAGCGTGCCCGTCGCGCAGAAGGTGCAGGCCAGCGCGCAGCCGACCTGCGACGACAGGCAAAGCGTGCGGTTCTTGAGGTTCTTGAGCCGCACCACCTCGAAGACGTGGCCGTCGCGCGTGCGGAAGAGGTGCTGGACCGTGCCGTCGGGCGCCTCGCGGCGGTCCGCGACCTCCAACAGCGGCTCGAGGTCGAAGCGCGATGCGAGCCAGCCGCGGACGCGGCGGCCGAGACCCGCCTCGTCGGCCGAGGCGGCGCCCTCGCGGTGCAGCGCGACAGCCAGGCGCCGTGCGAGCAGCGCGGGGTTGGGTGCGCCGGCGCCTGCAAGCACGCCCTCGAGGTCCGCGATGGCGAGGTTCCTCAGGTGCGTGCGCGGCGCCAGGACGGAGGTGTCAGCGACCGCCGCCACCGAGCAGGGGTCCAAGCAGGCTCATGCAGCCGGGGCCCCCGGCGCCGCCGCTGGGCGACTGGCCGGTGCCGCGCCCTTTGAGGATCTGTTCCAGGATGCCGCCGAGGTCGGGTGTCGAGCCCGGGGTGCCGTCCGGCTCGCGGGGCGGGGGAAGCACCGGCCCGCGTCCGAAGACGTCCGGCAAGCGCTTGGGCTGTTCGATGCCGCCTTCCTTCTTCATCTTGCCGAGCACGCCCATGATGAGCGGCGCGAGCATGATCAACAGCTGCAGCGCCTTGCCCTTGTCGAGGCCCGCGAACTGGCCGACGGCGCCGGCGGCCGCGTCTTGGTTCTCGCCCAGCACGTGGCGCAGGATGCCCATCCCGTCGTCGTCGCGTTGACCGGCAAACACCTCGTCGCGGCGCTCGAGGACCGAGCCGTCGTGGTCGCGCTCGATGGCCTCGTACAGCGCCCGGTCGCCGCCGCGACGGCGGGCATTGTTCTTCATGGCCTCGGCCAGGACGGCGGCCGAGGCCACGACGCCGCGCCGCGTGGCGCGCTCGTCGGCCTCGACGCGCTGGCCCATCCGTTCGATGGCCTCGCGGTCCAGCGTCTTCTGCAGCAGGTCGCCAAGGGTCGGCATGGGGCCCTCCAAGAGGGCCCCAAGCCTACCCGGGCGGCACTACTCGAGGTCGAAGAGGAGCACCTCGAGACCACCCTCGCCGCCCACGATCCGGAGCGCGCCCGGATCGCTGGTGCGGATGCCGTCGCCGGCGCCCACCGGCACGTCGTTCACGCGGCCTTGACCGCGGGCGACCTGGATCCACACGTGGCGCCCGGCCTTGTTCTCGAAGCCGACCTCGCGGCCCGCGCCGAGACGGCTGGCGTAGATGCGCGACGGGGTGTGGATGGTCACCGCGCTCTTCTCGCCCGGAGGCGCGGCCACCAGCACGAGGCGGTTGTCCAAGCCACCTTCGGGCAGCCGGACCTGCTCGTAGGACGGCTCGATGCCGCGCTTGCCTGGGAACAGCCAGATCTGCAGCAGGTGCGTGCGGTCGTTGGGCGCAGGGTTGAACTCGCTGTGGCGGATGCCCGTGCCCGCGCTCATGCGCTGCACGTCCCCCGGGCGGATCGTGCTGCCGTTGCCGAGCGTGTCGCGGTGCTCCAGCGCGCCGTCCAGCACCCACGTCACGATCTCCATGTTGTCGTGGGGGTGCATGGGGAAGCCGCGGCCGCCCTGGATGCGGTCCTCGTTGATCACGCGCAGCGCGCGGAAGCCCATGTGCTCTGCATCGTGGTAGCCGCCGAACGAGAAGCTGTGCCATGCGTCCAGCCACCCGTGGCGGGCGTGCCCGCGTTCGTGCGCACGGCGCAGGACGAGTCGCGGGCGGCGAGCGCCTTCGGCGCTCGCACCGTCCGTGGGAAGGAAGGCAGCACCCGCGGCCGCAGCCGCCGTGGCCTTGAGCATGTCGCGTCGGTTCATGGGAGGTCTCCTAACGCGGAAGAGTCTACCCGAAATACTTGTTGAAACAAGTAAAGATCGATCACGGGGCGGCGCGGGCCCGGAACAGGGCTTCCCCGGTGGGGAGGCGGCGGGTCGTGAGCACCACCAAGTGGCTCGCCCGGATCAGTCCCCGCAAGCCTGCCACCGCCCAGGCGCGCAGCTCGCCGCGCTCCGCCAGGGCCGCAGCCGCCTCCTGGACGCGGCCCCCGACGGGCATCTCCAGGACCACCACGTGCCCGCCCGGCGCCAGGCGCTCCCGCGCGCCCTCGAGCACGCGGCGGGGGTCGTCGGCGACGGCGAGCGTGCGATCCAGCAGCACCACCTCGAAGGCACCCACGGCCCGATGCATCTGCTCGGGCGCTCCCTCGTGGTGGGGAATGCGCGGTGCGCCGGTCTCGCCGGGACCCAGCGTCGTCGGCTTCCAGCCGGCGCCGGCGAGCTTCAGCGCCCGCGGCAGCGGATGCTGACCCACGACGAGCACACGTGCGCCGGCCGGGGCCTGGACGTGGCCCAGCTGACGCGCACGACTGCCGCCCTCGCCCACCAGCCGTCCGAGCACGTAGCCGAGCGTCGAGGCCGGGCCCTTGGGACGCGGCAGCCGCACGCCCAGCCTCCGTCGCACCCCGCCCACCTCGCGGCCCGCCGCGAAGCCCGAGGCGATCGGAGCCACATCGTCCGCATGCTGCGCGCCCGCCGCACCGTCGAGGCGCCATAGCAGCCCACAGCGCTCGCACCACGCCGTCTCCGCATCCACGCCCCGCGAGGCGTGCGCGCACTGCGGACAGGGCGGCTCGGGATGCGCGGCCAAGGTCACGAGACGAACCTACCTCCGCCGTGGAGTGGTGGGGGCAGAGGGATTCGAACCCCCGACCTACGGCTTAAAAGGCCGCGGCTCTACCGCTGAGCTATGCCCCCGGGTGCGTCGTCGTGCCGCAAGCCGGATTGTAGGCCCCGCGGGCTCGGATAGGGTGCCGGGGTGAGCCCGCGTCTCCTCCTCCTGCTCCCGCTGCTGCTGCTCGGCTTGGCGTCGCCGCTCGTGCACGGCGCTTGGGCTTCCGAGACGACCGTGGCCCAGCGCGAGATCGACCAGCAGGAGCTGTTCGTCTTCGAGGAGGGTGGTGCCCGCTTCGACGTGACCGTCGAGCGTGGACCCCGGCGCGCGACGCGGGCCGGCATCGAGGGCTGGCTTCGGGCCGCCGCACGTGCGGTTGCGGGGCTGCATGGCCGGTTCCCCGTGCCGCAGGTACGGGTCGTCGTGAAGCCCGGGGGGACATCGCGAGACCCCGTGATCTTCGGGCAGGCCGTGCGACGCGAGGAGGAGCGCCTCGACCTCATCCTCTGCCGTACCGCCACCGACGACGAGCTGCCGGGCGAGTGGATCGCCATCCACGAGATGACCCACTTGGCCTTTCCGCGCATCGACCGCACGGATGCGTGGATCAACGAGGGCTTCGTGACGTACTACCAGGAGGTGCTTCGCACGCGCGCCGGCTTCCAGTCCGAGCCCGAGGGGTGGGGGATGCTGGCCGACGGGTTCGCCCGTGGCGCCACGCGCGGGTCCGGTCGATCGCTCGCCGAAGAAAGCCGCCTCATGCAGCGCACCCACGGCTACTGGCGCGTGTACTGGGGCGGAGCGGCCATGGCGCTCGACATGGATCTCGAGCTGCGCCGGCGCACGGGCGGCAAGCGCACGCTCGACGACGTCGTCACCTGGTGGTGGCGCGCCTTCGGGGCGCGCCGAGGGGCCACGCGCGGCCTCGAGCTGATCGACGCGGCCGATCGTTGGCTCGGAGCTGCGATCCTGCGCCCCCTTGCGGACCGCCACTTGGCTCGCGTCGAGTTTGCCGACGTGCGGGAGCTGTTCGGTCGGATCGGCTTGGCGCCGCGGGGCAACGACGTGGTCTACCTCGACCAGGGGCCCCTGATCCGGGAGCGCACGCGAATCATGCGGCCCGGAGGACGCTAGCGTGGGTAGGCTCCAGCGGTAGCCGGAGGCAAGCCATGGGCCGCATCTTCGAGAAGCGCAAGACCACCATGTTCGCGCGCTGGAACCGCGTCTCGAAGCAGTTCAGCCGCCTCGCCAAGGACATCGCGATCGCCGTCAAGTCCGGCGGACCCAGCCCCGACGCCAACCCCCAGCTGCGGCGCATCATGCAGAACGCCCGCGCGCTGAACATGCCCAAGGACAAGGTCGAGGCCGCCATCCGGCGCGCTTCGGGCCAGGACGCGGTTGCCTACGAGGAGATCGTCTACGAGGGCTACGCGCCGCACGGCGTGGCGATCTTGGTCGAGGCCGCCACCGACAACGGCACGCGTACGGTCGCCAACGTGCGCTCCATCTTCAAGTCCAAGGGCGGCAACCTCGGAAACGCGGGCAGCGTCGCGTTCCAGTTCCAGCGCATGGCCGTCTTCCGCCTGAAGGCCGAGGGCCTCGATGCCGACGAGCTCGAGCTGGAGCTGATCGACCACGGTCTGGAGGAGATGCTCGAGGGCGAGGCGGAAGACGGCACGCGACAGCTCGTCATCCGCACCGCGTTCACCGACCTCGGCCCCATGCAGCGCGCTCTGGAAGAGCGCGGCATCGAGCCCATGTCGAGCGGCACCGAGTACATCTGCCAAGCACCGCTCGAGCTGCCCGAAGACCAGGCCAGCGAAGTGCTGGAGCTGGTCGACGCGCTGGAGCAGGACGACGACGTCCAGCGCGTCTTCCATGCGCTCGCGTAGGCGCTAGGTCAGCAGCACGCGCCCGCGCGCTCCGACATCCACCAGGCCGAGCTTGAACAGCAGCGGCTCGATGCGCTTGCGGACCGCGGCCTCGGGCAAGCCGAGATAGGCCGCAATCCGGCACAGCGTGACGGGGCCGCGGGCGGCCGCCAGCTCCTCCAGGTAACGGCGGTGCTCGGGGTCCAGGCCGGTCTCGTCGAGCTCGAGGCGCGTCAGCGCCGCACGGACGGCGCGGCAACCGACGGGCTCGGCCAAGCCCTCGTGGCAGGCCACCTGGGCACGGATCGCCTGCACCAGGGCGCCGACCTTGCGCGGGCTTCCACCCGCCGCCTGGGCGATCAGGAGGGCCGCCGTCAGCTGCAGCGTGAAGCCCCGGCGGGTGGCCACGTCCATGGCGATCTCGGCCAGCTGGGCCGGTGTCATCAGCGTGAGCCGCTCCACCGCGCCGAAGCGGCTGCGCATGGCGTCGGGGATCTCCATCTCCTCCGTCGTGGCGGCCAGCAGCGTGAAGCGCGGCAGCCCCAGCACGATCTCGCGCGAGCGCGCTCCTTGGTTGACGGTGAGCGTGACCCGCTGATCGGTCATGGCCTCGTAGAGCAGCTCCATGACCTTGCGCGGCAGCGAGTGGATCTCGTCGAGGAACAGCGCATCCCCCTCACGAAGGCCGGCCAACAGGCCCAGGAGCGTGGTCGGGTCGCT
>JBFWRP010000004.1:0-206710 GCA_050248855.1 Planctomycetota bacterium
AGCTGGCCCGTCCGCACGCCCAGGACCACGCCGGCGGCCTGCGTGTGGCATTGGAAGCAGTCGGTGCGGCTCGGATACGTCCACGTCTGCTCGCGCAGGCCGCCGGGGGCGTCCAGGTCTTCGACCTGGAACGTCTCGGTTTCCCGTTCGTCGAGAAGGTCGGCGTCGGTGCCGTCGGGCCGCCAGCGGTACGTCGTGCCTTCCCAGCCCTGGCTGCCCAGGCGGAGCACGCGCGTCTCGAGGCGCCTCGTCGAGCCGGCGTCGCCCGGCACGAGCTCGATCTCGAAGTGCTTCACCAGCACGGTGCCCTGGGGGAAAGACCAGGGCGCCGTGGAGTCGAAAGCGATCTGGGTGGCCCCCGGGAGACCGATCCAGCGCCGCTTGTGCGCGTCGTCGCTCCACAGCGGGCTGTTGACCTCGTAGGGCACCAGGCCTGCGGTGGGCGCAAGGGTGGCCAAGCTCGCGAACAGCCCGGTGGCCGAGAGCGTCGTGGGGTACGGCGACGGCGGCGTCCCGCCGGACGGCTCGCGGAAGCGATGCAGCGTGCCGCCGTGGCTCACGGCGAGGAGCTCGCCGCGCTCGTCCTCCCCGAAGGCCACGAGGCCCGAGAGGCTCGCGATCTGCTCCACGTCGACCATCTGGATGCCGTCGTGCACGAGCGCCCAGATGCGGCCGCTGCCGTAGTCGCCGTGCACGTAGGTGCCACGCAACGTCGGGACGTCCTCGCCCCGGTAGACGTGCCCGCCCACCACCGTGCTGCCCAGGCTGCGACCCCAGTCGCGCACGGGCGGCGTCACGGGTACGGCCGGGACGGTGCCCCCATCCAGATACGCGAGGCTGCCCTCGTAGAGGCGCCAGCCGAGGTTGGCGCCGCGCGTCACGAGGTCGACCTCTTCGCGCTGGACCTGGCCGACGTCGCCCAGCCACAGCGCCCCGGTGGCGCGGTCGAACGACCAGCGCCAGGGGTTGCGCAGTCCGTAGGCCCACGTCTCGGGACGCACGCCCGCCACCCCGACCCACGGGTTGTCCGCGGGGATGCCGTACGGCTGGCCCGTCGGCGGGTTGCGCGGGTCGATGCGCAGCATCGAGCCCAGCAACGTGGAGCGATCCTGACCGTGTCGATGCGGGTCGTCGCCGGAGCCGCCGTCGCCGAAGGCGAGGTAGAGGTAGTCGTCGGGGCCGAACAGCAGCGTGCCCCCGTTGTGGTTGCTGTACGGCTGGCCGACCTCGAGGATCACGGTGGCGCTCGTGGAGCTGGCGACGGGCGGCGCGCCGGCCCCCGCGAACGTGGCGGTGTAGCGGGCGATCACGCCGCGCCGCGGGCTGGCCGCGGAGTAGTGCAGGTAGAACTGCCCCGCGTGCGGGCTCGTCGAGTCGGCGAAGTCGGGATCGAACGCGATGCCGAGCAAGCCCTCCTCGTTGCCCGCGCGGCTCACGGGCCCGCCGGCCGAGCTGCCAAGGTCGAGCACGGTGTGCACGGTGGACGTGGCGTCGTCGTTGCGGAAAGCAAGCACCCGACCGTCCTGCTCGAGCACGATCATCCACCACGTGCCGTCCGGCGCGGGCGCCACCCCGACGTGGACGGGCCGCGTGAAGGAGAGCGCGGGGTACGCGCGGACGAGGTCCACCGGGCCTGGCTGCGGGAGGCCATCGGGGAAGCCCAAGGCGGCCAGCGGGACGCGTTGCTCGAGGCCGAAGGGCGGGCCCGCAGGCGGCGGCGTGCCCCCGCCTCCCCCGCCGCCGCAGGCCAGGAGCACCACGGGGAGGCCGAGGAGGGCGAAGACCGCCAGGGGCAGGCGACGGCGGACCAGGTGGGGCAAGCGGGTCTCCGGGCCCCCCCCGGGGCACGGCGAGCATAGCCCGAACGTCCGCCGCCGACCGCCCGCAGGCGGTCAACCCATCAGTCGAAGACTTCCGCCAGGTCGTCGGCATCGGGTGGCGCGAGGCGCCCTCGGCGGTCCTCCCAGATCACGACCGCGATGTAGGCCAGGACGACATCGATCGGCAGGTCCGCCCACGCGACGAGCAGGTCGTTCGCCAGCCCGCGGTCCTCGCGCACGTCGTGGAGGACCCACTGCCCGACGGCCGAGACCGCAACGGCGAAGACGAGCCAGGTCAGGACCTGCCCCGCGATGGCCCAGCGCACGCCTCGCGTGAGCCGTGCGCTCTCCAAGGCGGCTCGCAAGGGGCCCAGGTCCTGACGCACGGCCGCCACCGGTCCCACGAGGAGCACGGCATACAGCCAGAGGGCCACGACACCCGCTCCGATCATGGCCACGGTGCGCAGGTTGCCCGCGAGCGGGAGGGCGCCCACGGCAAGGAGCGGGGCCCCGATGGCGATGCCGTGCGTTGCCGACGTCAGGAAGCAGCGGGGCAGCGCGCGCGTCGCGCCGAGAGCACTGGCACCGATCGGCGGACGCACGTCGGCGAGTGCACGCCGCGCGGTCACCGCCGCCGCGGCCAAGAGCCACGCGGTCGTGATCCAGCTGGGGTCCAGCGTCACCCAGGAGTACGTGCCCGTGTCCTCGCCCAGGCGAAGCGTCCACGAGCCCGGTCCGTACCGCTCCCACAGGACCTCGATCGACTTGAGCGCCAAGCCGAAGGGCAGCCACACGGAGGCGCAACGAAGCATCGCCAGCCACGTCGCGCCGAACCACGTCCTGATGCGCGGCGGGCGAAGCGGCGGGTCCTTGGCTCCGTCGTCCCTCGTCTGCATGCGCTCGACATCAAGCAAAGATGTCGGCGAGATCCTTCGAGCTGACCCCGTCCTTGCTGACGCGGAGGTCGTGGTAGGCGACGGCAGCGAAGATGGCCATCAAGGCCGTGCTCGCGATGTCGACCGGGGCCTGGATCCACAGCAGGTTGCGCGCAGGCGAGAGATCGCTGACCACCATGCTCTCGAGGTCACCTCCAGCGACGAAGCCGACCACCGCACGGACGATGCCGGCCAAGAGCCCAAGCAGGAGCAACCCCGCGAACAGCGAGAGGCGTTGTCCCTTCGTCAGCAGCGCGCTGCGGCCAAGCGATCGCCCTGGGCTGGTCCTCTCGGCCACGGCCACCTGGGGCCCGAGGAACCACGCGAACCACAGCATGACGGCGGGGATGAACAAGATCAGCAGCAGGAAGGGAGCGCCCTTGAACGCGAGCACCGCGACCGCGCCCAGCCCGACGAAGACCAAGAGCATGAGCAGCACGGTCCCCAAGGCGACGGGCAGGCGGGCGAACGACGCGGCCAGCGAGTCGGCGATCCGGACGCGCCCCCCCTCCATGTGGACGAGGGTGGCGTGGGTCGTGAACACCTGGACGAGCAACCCCAACACGAACCCGAGCGCCGCGATGACGAGCTGCGTCACCTGCATGTCCTTACGGAAGGCCTCCAGCTGGCCTTGGCTGGCGTCCACGGGCAGGTCCGCGAACTTGTGCAGTGCGTAGAAGTGGACGGGCGCGTACGCGACGACGCCGATCAACAACCACAGCGGCAGGTAGCGCGCGAAGATCGAGAACGATCGCGACAGCGCGGTCCCGATGGAGAACTGCACGCGGGCGCGCACCGCGCGGCGGGCAACGGGCGCCCGGCCTTCCCCGGGCTCGTCGGCAGCATCCTGGCCACGGTCCATACTCCACGCCCTCCCACGCACGAACCCCGCCGGGGACGTGCGGCCGCCACGAT
Source organism: Planctomycetota bacterium (assembly GCA_050248855.1). Lineage (GTDB taxonomy): Bacteria > Planctomycetota > PLA2 > PLA2 > JAEUHO01 > JACKGW01. Next base: position 3,671 of record JBFWRP010000004.1, read on the forward strand.
AGCCCGAACCGGGCCCTGCAGCACGCCCGCGGGCCGCCAGCCGATCAGTCGAAGACCTGCGCCAAGGCATCCGCCTCGCGCCGGCGGTTGACCTGCGTCCATGGACTCCGTCGTGTTTCGCCGGCCGCGACCGCGTTCAGGCGAAGACGTCCGCAAGCTCCTTCGAGCTGACACCCTCCTTGGTGACACGCAGCTCGCGGTACGCGACCGCCGAGAGGATCGCCATGAGCGCTGACACGACGATCGTCAGCGGCAGCTGGAGCCACAGGAGGCGACGTTGGAGCGCGGCGTCAACGACCTCCATCGTCCCTTCCTTGGGACCGAAGACGGCACCGAGGACGAATCCGCCGAGGAGGCCCAACACGACGAACAAGCTGAGGGCGCCCAGGATCTGCCACCGGGCACCCCGCGTGAGCTGGCCGCTGCGCTGCAGGGCCCCGGCGCCCGCCTTGCGCTCGGCGACCGTCGCAGGGATGGCAACGAACCACGCCAAGTACATGAGCAGGGCCGGCAGCAGCATGAGCACGACGGCGAGGACCAGCGGTAGCTTGAGGCCCACGGTGAGCATCGCCACCACGAAAGCGACGGCGCCCATGGCCAAGCCCATGATGATCGACGTGCCGAGCACGGCAGGCAGCCGGCCCATGGCGATGCCGAAGGTCTCGCCGAGCTGGACGCGACGTCCGTCCAAGTGCAGGAGCACGACGTGGGTCGTGAACGCCGTGACCGCCAAACCCAGGATCACGCTGATGAGGCCGGGAATGCCACCGCCGCGGCTCGTGGACTCCAAGGCCTGCGCGAGCTGGGCGACCGAGGGGTCGGGCCCCAGCTCGCGGATCTGGCTCAGCTCGTACAGGACCGAAGGCGCTTGGGCCAGCGCGCCCAGGACGAGCCAGAGCGGCAGGTAGCGTCCGAAGATGGCGAACGTCTTGGCCAGTACATCGCCTACCGGGAAGCTGACGGGACCGCGCTGGACGACGCGGGCGGTCGTCCGACGCCGGACCGGTGCGGGGCCCCTTGCCTCGCCCCTCGTGTCATCCCGCTCACGTCCCATCGCGCCCTCCACGCCGACCGCCGAGCCGGCGGCGAGGGCTAGTCTACCGGCTCGGCCTTCAGCGCGTCGATGGCGAGCTCGTAGAAGGCCTCCAGCGAGAGGCCCAGCGCGCCGCTGCGCTCGATGAGGTCGCGCTCCACCGTGGCGGCGAACTTCGCGTCGCGGTGACGCTTCACGGCGCTCTTGACCTCGAGATCGGAGATGGACCGGGTCGGGAGGACCTGCGCGGCGGCGTGGATCAGCCCGACCACGGCTTCGCTGGCGGACAGCGCGTGGTCCAGGGCCGAGGTGCACACGATCCCGGTGCCCTCGAGGTTCTTGTCGTTGTGGGCGCAGATGGCGTGGAGGGCCGCGGGGTGCATCCCGGCGTCGCGCAGGACCTCCGCGGCCACGAGCGTGTGGCGGCGCGGGTCCTTCTCGCGGTCGTAGTCGAGGTTGTGGAGCAGGCCGACCAGGCGCCACGCCTCCTCGTTGGCGCCGCGGTGGCGGGCGAGGGCGCCCATCACCACGCGGGTCATCTCCATCTGGCGACGCAGGCTCGGCGTGGTGACCCACTCGTCGAAGAGAGCGCGCGCCGTGGCCTCGTCCACGCCGAGGTCCTCGACGTCGTCGGCCGCTGCACGCGCAATGTCGGAGACATCGATGCTCGAAGTCTCGTTCGTCGGCTCCGCCGATGCGGCCGGCGCCGCTTCTCCGGCGTCGTGCGCCAGCGGGCGCATGAGGGGAAACAGCACGACCTCGCGGAGGTTCTCCTGGTCCGTGACGAGGGCCAGGAAGCGCTCGAGGCCCATGCCCCACCCGCTCATGGGCGGCATGCCGTGCTCCATGCACTTGAGGTAGTCCTCGTCGACCTCGAGCGCCTCGTCGTCGCCGCCGGCGCGCGCGGAGGCCTGGGCCTCGAAGCGCTGGCGCTGGTCGATCGGGTCGACCAGCTCGCTGTAGGCGTTGACCACCTCCCAGGTGTTGACGACCAGCTGGTAGCGATCGGTGCGCAGCGGCGCGCTGTCGCTGCGACGCGCGAGCGGCGAGAGGTCGATCGGGTGCTCGGTGACGAACACGGGGTCGATCAGCTTGGGGCGGCTGACCTTCTTGTAGAGCAGGTCGATCAGCGTGCCCCGCCCCACGACATCGAGGTCGTCGCGCTCGAGGCGGATCGCAGCCGCGCGGATGGCGGCACGCAGCCCGTCAGCCGTGGGATGGGCTTCGACGTCGATGCCGCAGTCGTCCCGGATGAGGTCGCGCATCGGGCGCACGGGCCAGGGGGTCGTGAAGTCGATGCGGCGCCCGCCATGCTCGATGATGCGCGAGCCCACGACCTCGTCGAGCAGGTGCAGGATCAGCGACTCCGTGAACGCCATGTTGTCGCGGTAGTCCCAGTACGCCGCGTACCACTCGACCAGCGTGAAGTCCTGCAGGTGCGAGGGATCCATGCCCTCGTTGCGGAAGCAACGGGCAATCTCGTAGACGCGGTCCAGACCTCCGGCCACGCACTGCTTGAGCCAGGTTTCGGGCGCGATGCGCAGCACCACGGCCATGTCGAGTGCGTTGTGGTGGCTGTGGAACGGTCGGGCGAGGGCTCCCGACGCCTTGGTCTGCAGGACGGGAGTGTCGACTTCTTCGAACCCGTGGTCGTCGAGGTAACGGCGCAGCTCGCGCACGAAGCGCGTCCGGAGGCGGAAGCGGGCGCGGGTGTCCGGGTTGGACACGAGATCGAGGTAGCGCTCGCGCTGGCGGGCCTCGAGATCGCCCAGGCCCTTCCACTTCTCGGGCAACGGACGCAGTGCCTTGGACAGGAAGGTCCACGAGGTGGCGAAGAGCGTCGGCTCGCCCTTCTTCGTCCGCCCGACGCGGCCCTCCACGCCGATGTGGTCGCCGAGATCCACGAAGCGGCTGAAGCGCGCGATCACGTCGGCGCCCACGTCCTTCTCGTCGAGCGCGACCTGGCAGCGGCCCGAGCCGTCCTGGAGATGGAAGAACACGAGCCGACCGAAGGGCCGCACGGTCATGACGCGGCCCGCCGAGCGCAGCAACGGAGCGTCGGCGGCCGGCGTTCCCTCCGTCGCCTCGGCGGCCCGCCGCACGCCGGCGAGGTCATGCGTACGCGCGAAGCGGTCCGCGAACGGCACGATGCCCTCGGCCTGGAGCGCCTCGAGCTTGGCGAGACGCACGGCCCGCTGCTCCTCGAGGCCGCCTCCTCCGGTGGGGACTCCGCTCTCCGCCATGGACGTCTCCCTGGCCCGCTGGCCGACTAGCCCACGCCCAGGTCGAGCGTGGTCCCGGCCGAGAGGGTGAGGATCTCCACGCCGTCCTCCGTCACGGAGACGGTGTGCTCGAACTGGGCACTCAAGGAGCGATCCGCCGTCACGACGGTCCAGTGGTCCGAGAGGGTGACGCAGCGCCAGTCGCCCATGTTGATCATGGGCTCGACCGTGAACGTCATGCCGGGGACGAACATCTCGCCCGTCCCGGGGTCGCCGACGTGGCTGATCGTGGGCGGGCCGTGGAACACCTTGCCGATGCCGTGGCCCGCGTAGGTGCGGACGACACCGTGGCCCCGGGCCTCGGCAAAGCTCTGGATCGCGTGGCCGATGTCGCCGGCGTGGGCGCCGGGCCGGACCGCCGCGATGCCCCGGCGCATCGCCTCGAACGTGTCCTCGACGAGGCGGCGCACCTCGGGGTCGGCTTCCCCCACGATGAAGGTGCGCGACGTGTCCCCGTGGAAGCCTTCGATCACGGGCGTCACGTCGACGTTGATGATGTCGCCCTCGCGCAGGACCTGGTGCTCGCTCGGGATCCCGTGGCAGACGACGTGGTTGACCGAGGTGCAGCAGGAGCGCGGAAAGGGGTGGCGCCCGCCCGCTGGGTAGCCGAGCGGCGCCGAGCGCCCGCCACGGCGGCGGGTCTCCTCGGCGACGTAGGCGTCGATCGCCGCGGTGGTCAGCCCCGGCTCGATCATCCCCGCCACGTGGTCCAGGAGGCCGGCTGCGAACTGCCCCGCGACACGCATCCCGGCCACCTCCTCGGGCGTGAGGATGACGGCGCGTTCGGGCTTGCGACGGCGGCGGACCATGGACGGCGGGGCTCCGAGGCGGGCCGGGGTTTGTAGCACGCACCGTGCCGTGGCCGGCCCTTCCGAGGCGGGTGCGCGAGACGCCGTCGGTGGGGTCCGTAGGCTCTCTCCCATGGGCCGAGCCATCCTGGGCGTGCTCGACGAGATCCTCGCCGAGCGTGGTCCCGGCACCGTCGTCGCACACCGCGTCCTGCCGGCCGCAAAGGCCCGGACGGCCCCGTTGCCGCCCGACCTTCGGCCCGCCGTGGTCCCGGCCCTGGCGTCGCGTGGCGTCACGAGCCTCTACACGCACCAGCGTGCGGCGTACGACCACGCCCGGGCCGGGCGCCACGTCGTCGTGGTCACGCCGACGGCCAGCGGCAAGACGCTTTGCTACAACCTGCCGATCCTGCAGACGCTGCTGGAAGACCCGGGCGCCCGCGCCCTCTACCTCTTCCCGACGAAGGCGTTGGCTCGCGACCAGGCGGCCGAGCTCGGGGCGCTGCTGGAGGGAACGCGCGGTGACGAGTCGGGCACGGAGGGCCTCCCCGCGCTCGGGGCGGCCGTGTACGACGGCGACACGCCACCTGCCGAGCGCACGCGCATCCGCGACCGGGCGCACGTGGTCCTGTCCAACCCGGACATGTTGCACACGGCGATCCTCCCGCATCACGCACGCTGGATGCGCGTGTTCGAGAACCTGCGCTACGTGGTCATCGACGAGCTGCACCACTACCGCGGCGTGTTCGGCAGCCACTTGGCCAACGTCCTCCGGCGGCTGGAGCGCATCTGCCGCTTCCACGGCTCGCGCCCCACCTTCGTCTGCACCAGCGCCACCATCGCCAACGCCAAGTCCTTCGCGGAGACCCTGCTCGAGCGCCCCGTCGAGGTCATCGAGGAGAACGGAGCCCCGCTCGGCGAGCGCCACCTCGTCCTCCTGAACCCGCCGCTCGTGCAGCCGGCGATGGGGCTGCGCGCCTCGTACCTGACCACCGCCAAGCGCGTGGCCGAGCGCTTCCTGCGCAAGCACATCCACACGATCGTGTTCTGCGGAGCGCGCACCGTCACGGAGGTCATGGCCAAGTACCTGAAGGAGATCTTCCATGACCGCGTGGCCGACAAGCCACGCATCGTGGGCTACCGCGGTGGCTACCTGCCCAAGGAGCGGCGCGCCATCGAGCGCGGCTTGCGCGAGGGCTCCATCCTGGGCGTGGTCAGCACCAACGCGCTGGAGCTGGGCGTGGACATCGGGTCGCTCGACGCCTGCGTGCTGGCCGGCTACCCGGGCACGATTGCCAGCACGCGCCAGCAGGCCGGCCGCGCGGGACGACGCCAGGGCACCTCCGTCGCGGTGCTCGTGCTGCGCTCGGCCCCGCTCGACCAATACCTCGCCGACCATCCCGAGTTCCTGCTCGACGGTGCGCCGGAGAGTGCGCACATCAACGCGGACAACCTGCAGATCCTCGTGAGCCACTTGAAGTGTGCGGCCTTCGAGCTGCCGCTCGAGGACGGCGAGCGCTTCGGCCGCGGGCCCGCCGCGGACGAAGAGGTGCCCGCCGTGCTCGCGTGGCTCGAGGAGCGCGGCGTCATCCGCCACACGGGCGGGCGCTGGCATTGGGCCGCGGACGCCTACCCGGCCAACGACCTGTCGCTCCGCAGCGTCACCAGCACCAACTTCGTCGTGGTCGACACCACGACCTCCCCCCACCAGGTGATCGCCGAGGTCGACTACGCCTGGGCGTTCACCACGCTGCACGAGGGCGCCATCTACATGGTGCAGAGCGTGGAGTACCACGTCGACAAGCTCGACTGGGAGCGGCGCAAGGCCTATGTGCGCCGCGTCGAGAGCGAGTACTACACGGACGCCTTGAGCTACGCGCGCGTGAAGATCCTGCACGTGCTGCGGGGGCCCGTGGCCGCCGCGGCCCCGCACACCCCCGAGGTGGAGACCACGGGGACGGGCGAGGTGGTGCGCGCGGACGAGGCACCTCCGCCCGACACGGACGGCAGCGAGCCTGCCGCGTTCGGCCCCGAGTACGGCGAGGTCGAGGTGGTGCGCAAGGCCGTCGGCTACAAGAAGATCAAGTTCCACACGCAGGAGAACCTCGGGTGGGGCTCGATCCTGCTGCCGGAGGACATCTACCACACGCAGGCCACGTGGCTGACGCTGCCCCAGGCTTCCGTCGCCGCCTTGGCCGTGCCCACGAGCGACCTCGTGGACGCGTTGCAGGGCTTGGCCAACCTGCTGCATGGGCTGGCGTCGTTCCTGCTCATGTGCGACGGGCGCGACCTGGGCGTGGTCATCGGCGACCGCACGCGCGAGTGGTTCCATCGCCCGTCGATGCCCGGCGAGGTGGCGGCGCCGCCGCCGGACCGCTTCGAGCCCACGATCTTCCTCTACGACCAGTACTCGGGCGGGATCGGGCTCGCGGAGGCGCTGCACCCGCGCTTCGAGGCCTGGCTCGGCGGCGCGCGGGACCGCCTGCGGGCCTGCGCCTGCGCGCGGGGGTGTCCGTCGTGCGTGGGGCCCGAGCAGGAGGTCGGCCCGCTGGCCAAGCGCCTGGCCGTCCGCCTCCTCGATGACCTGCTCGCGCGCGCGGGGCTCGCGACGGCGGGCTCGGCCGAGGGGGGAGGGGCCGTAGTGACGGAGGCGACCTGTACGATCCGGGCGTGACCGTCCCGCCCGGCGATCGCATCCGACGCATCCTCTCCGACGGCCTGCCCCCCGCGGCCGAGCCGCGCCCCCGTGGGCCCGTGCTCCGCCAGGTGCCGGGGCCGGACCACGCCATGGGCGGGGAGCCCCCGCGCGCAACGGTGCGCCCCCGCGTCTCGGACGAGCTGCGCGAGCGACTCGCCATGCTGGACAGGCTGAGCAGTCGGAGCGCGGAGCGTGCCCCGCCCGCCACGCTCGCCGCTCCCGCCGAGGCGGGCGAGACCGACGCAGGTGCGCCGCGGCTGCCGCTGGCCCCTCCGGCGCCTGCGCTGTCCGCAGGAGGCGCCGACGAGGCGGCCCCCGACGGTCGCGACGCCTTCTCGCTCGAGGGCCTGCTCGGTGGGCGCGCGCGCCGGACCTTGCGCGGCACGTGCTGGCAGGTCGACCGGCTCGTGCCCCTGGACGCGCTCCACGGCCGCGCGCCGCTGCGCGCGGGTGCGATGGCCTCCTTGCCGCTGCGGGCCGGCGAGCGCTCCGCTTCCGGCCCGGGGCGCCTGGACGCGCGCGACGCGGTGTTCCTCGACACCGAGACCACCGGGCTCGCCGGAGGCACGGGCACCGTGGCCTTCCTGGTGGGGCTGGGCTGGATCGAGGGCGATCGCTTCCGCGTGCGCCAGCTCTTCATGCGCGACTACCCGGAGGAAGCGGCGCTGCTCGCCGCCGTGCGCGAGGACGTCGGCGACCGACCGCTCGTCACCTTCAACGGGCGCGGCTACGACTGGCCGCTGCTGGTCACGCGCTGGCGGCTCAACCGCTCCGCCTGGGGGGCGGTGCCCGGCGGTCCGCACGACCCGACGCCGCGCGCACACCTCGACCTGCTGGTCGCGGCGCGCCGCTTGTGGGCGCGAACGCTGCACAGCCGCAGCCTTTCGAGCCTGGAGCGCCACGTGTTGGGTGTGGACCGCGGCGAGGACCTGTCGGGGGCGCGCATCCCGGCGGCGTGGTTCCACTACCTGCGCACGGGCTGGGGCGCCGACATGGCGCGAGCGTGCCTCCACAACCTGCACGACGTCGTGACGCTGCTGGCGCTGCTGGGACGGGTCGACGAGGCGTTCCGCCGCCCCGAGGGCCCGGCGACGCATCCCGGCGACGCGCTGGGCACCGCGCGCTGGCTCGTCGAGCTCGAGGCCTACGACCGGGCCGAGTGCTGCTTGCGGGCGGGCTTGCACGAGGCCACGGGACCGGAGCGCTTCGACCTGCACCGCGACCTGGGCACGCTGCTCCGACGCACGGGCCGACCGGAAGAGGCGCTGGCCGAGTGGCAGGCGGTCGCGCGCGGCCTGGACCGCTTCGACCGCCACGCCTACGAGCAGGTAGCCAAGCTGCTGGAGCACGCCCTGGCCCGGCCCGGCGAGGCCCTGGCGTGGACCAACGAGGCCCTGGAACGTCTACCGGCCGAAGCCGGCGGGCGTGCAGCGCTCGAGCACCGCGCGGAGCGGCTGCGGCGCAAGACGGTGGCGTGACGGCCCGCGCGGGGCGGGCGAACGCTACTTCAGCGGGTTCGCGCGGAGCGCGGCGCCCGCGGCCTCCGCGAGCGTGGCCTCGGCCGGGGTCGGGGTCGGCAGGCCCTCGCGCAGCGACGCGCCCATCGCGCGCAAGCCGCCCACGAGCGCTTCGCGGGACTCCGCGGGCACGGCGCGCGCCGTGAACCCAAGACGCACCAGCTCGTCGGCCAAGCGCACCAGGGCGTCGCCTCGTTCGGCGTTGGCCAGGACGTAGCGCGTGAGGGCCGCCTCGCGCATCTCGAGACGCTTCACCTCGGCCTCGAGCGCCTGCAGGCGCCCCTCCACGGTGATCCCACCGCGGTTGGGCACCACGTCGCGGGTGTCCTTGGCCACGAGGGGCGAGGCGAGGGCCCCGGCCACGAGAGCGGTGACGACGAGCAGGGCAGTGCGCATGAGGACCTCCGCGCGGCCTCCCCCCGGAGGGCCGCCCGGATCCTACCCCAGCCCCCGCAACCGACCGTCCTGCCACGGCGTCCCGACGGAATCCAGGGCCCTGCGCCTACGTTGGATCGGCCATGCGCCACGCCCTGCCCCTGCTCGTCTCCGCCCTCGTGCTGGGCGCCATCGCGTGGCGGACGTTCCAGGAACCCGGGCGGGAGCTGGCGCGGGCCCGCATCGTGCGCTTGGCCCGCGCGGGAGACGCGGCGGCGGCACGCCACGCCCTCGAGCGGTACGAAAGCCGCTACGCCAACACCGAGGACCGCTGGTTCGCGGCGCGCCTGCTCTTGTCCTGGGAGGACCTGGGCGGCGCCATCGAGCGGGTCTTCGACGACCCGGCGCATGCGCCGGACGCCGCCGCGGCGCGTCGCTTCGCCCGCGAGGCGCTGCTCAGGGTCGGCTGGGAAGGGGGCGACGCGGCCCGACCCACGCCCAACGTGGACCAGGTCCTGACGATCCTGATCGAGGCCCGTGACGACTACGCGGAGCGGATCCAGGACACCCGGCTCGCGCAGGACCCCGTCGAGTCGATCTTCACCTTCTGGTTCGAGACGCTGCGCGACGCCACGGCGCGACCCTCCGAGCGAGGTCGGGAGATCCTCCGGCGGCGGCCCGAGCCCGACGCCCTGGCCGTGGCCGCCCTGGGCGCCGCCCGGCCCGGGCCCGCCACGGCCACGCCCGACGAGGTCAAGCGCCTCCGGGAGGTCATCGACGACGCCATGTGGCACGACCAGCGCCCCCTGGCCTGGCATCTGGCCTGCATCGCGTACGCGAAGGTCGGCGGCGAGGCAGGTCGCGAGCGCCTGGCCAACGTCCTGGCCGCAGCGGGGCCCCACGTCCACACGGACCCACGCGCCCGGGTCGACCAAGCCACGCTCGGCAGCGCGCTCCTGGCCGGCGGCGACATGACGCTTCTCGATCGCCTGATCGACGCCTACCTCCTCGGCGACGAGCCGAAGCCGACAGCCTTCGGAGCGTGGGTCGTGGACTCGATCGTGAGTCGCCATCGCGAGGGCGATGCCGCGGCGGGCAACGCCTTGGAGCGGCTGTGGGCCCAGCTGGGGCCCGAGGCGCACGAGTCGCGCGAACGCATCGCCTTCGCCCTCGGTCTCGAGGGTGAGCCCCTCGACCGCTTGCCCATTCCCCTGGACCGCCTCGTGGAGGGGCTGCGCGCCGAGGGCGCGACGCTGCACGGCCTCGTGCTGGCCGACTGCCTGCGCTTGGCCGCCCGGCAGCCGGGGGCGCTGCGCGACCTCCTCCAGACCCTGCGCACGGTGGGCCGGTCCCGCGACCAGCTCCTCGCCTCCGGCCGGGGGCGTCTGTACGTGACCGCCCTCCTCACGGGCTTGCGCGGCCTGCTCCTCTTCGGCGACGGCGCCGCGAGCGCGTGACCGACCCGCGAAGGGACGTGATGCGCGCATAAGCCGCCCTCGCATCGCGCCGTCACCCGGGGGAGGCAGAATCCCCCATCGCCCGATCGGACCGCCGGTCCCCCCGGGCGTCCCGTCCGCGAGCGAGGTCGACGGCGGGCAGGAGGACGGCATGCGCACGGGAGTCGGGACGATGTCGCAGGCGACGCGCAGCGGGACGCGAGACGAGGCTCGCACCCCCCAGGAGTCCATGGCCCACATGTTCGGGGCCGACTGCTTCGGCCTGACCGAGATGCAGCGGCGTTTGCCGCGGCCGGTCTTCGAGGCCATCCAGTCCACGATCCGCTCGGGCGAGAAGCTGGACATGGGCTCGGCCGACGCGGTCGCCGAGGCCATGAAGGAGTGGGCGCTCGAGCGCGGCGCCACGCACTACACGCACTGGTTCCAGCCGCTGACCGGCGCCACGGCCGAGAAGCACGACAGCTTCCTCTCGCTCGACGACGGTCGCGCCATCGCCCACTTCGGCGGCCGCCAGCTGATCCAGGCCGAGCCCGATGCCAGCAGCTTCCCCTCGGGCGGCATGCGCAGCACCTTCGAGGCGCGCGGCTACACCGCGTGGGACCCGACCTCGCCCGCCTTCCTGATCGAGAGCGAGCACGGTTCCACGCTCACGATCCCCTCCGTGTTCGTCTCCTACACGGGCGAGGCGCTGGACACGAAGACGCCGCTGCTGCGCACCATGCGCGAGCTGTCGCGTGCCGCGACGCATGCCCTCCGCCTCATGGGCCGCGATGCGCGTCGGGTCGACAGCACGCTCGGCTGCGAGCAGGAGTACTTCCTCATCGACCGCGAGTGGTACGAGGCCCGCCCCGACCTCGAGGTCACGGGACGCACGGTGCTCGGTAGCGCCCCGCCCAAGGGCCAGCAGCTCGAAGACAACTACTTCGGCACGATCGACGCCCGCGCGCTGGGCTTCATGGGCGAGGTCGAGCAGACCGCGTGGCGTCTGGGCATCCCGCTCAAGACGCGTCACAACGAGGTGGCTCCGCACCAATACGAGGCGGCCCCGATCTACCAGCCGATCAACGTCGCCGCCGACCAGAACCAGCTGCTCATGGACATCTTGCGCAAGGTCGCGCGCCGGCGCGGTCTGGCGGTGCTGCTCCACGAGAAGCCCTTCGCCGGCGTGAACGGCTCGGGCAAGCACAACAACTGGTCCATGCAGGACGAGCGCGGGCGCAACCTGCTCGAGCCCGGCAAGGAGCCCGACCGCAACGTCGAGTTCCTGTTCTTCCTGGCCGCCGTCCTCAAGGCCGTCCACCGCCGCGGCGACCTCCTCCGCGCCGGCGTGGCGAGTGCCGCCAACGACCATCGCCTGGGCGCCAACGAGGCGCCGCCGGCCATCGTCAGCGTGTTCCTCGGCCAGCACCTCACGGAGATCCTCGAGGCCTTGCTCGAGAGCCGTCCGACCGGTCCGGAGGCCAAGGCCTTCGTCGAAACGGGTCTGGCCACGCTGCCCGAGGTCCGCCGCGACAACACCGACCGCAACCGCACGAGCCCCTTCGCGTTCACTGGCAACAAGTTCGAGTTCCGCGCCGTCGGCTCCAGCCAGTCGACGTCCATCCCCATGGCGTTCCTGAACGTCGCCGTGACCGAGGCCGTCGACGACCTGTGCGACCGCCTCGCCAAGCGCCTCGACGGCGGCGAGGACCGCAACGCGGCCATCCTCGCCGTCGTCCGCGAGGCCTATGGCGAGTCCAAGGCCATCGTGTTCAACGGCAACAACTACGGCCAGGACTGGGTCGAGGAGGCCGCCCGTCGCGGGCTGCCCAACCTCGCCGACACGCCGGCCGCGCTCGGCGTGCTCGAGCGCGACGACGTGAAGGAGCTGTTCCGGCGCTACCACGTGTTGCAGGGCCACGAGCTGGACGCGCGCTACCGCATCCTGCTCGAGCGCTTCAACCGCATGATCCAGATCGAGGCCGTGCAGCAGATCCGCATGGTCAAGACGGGCGTGCTGCCGGCGGCCTACCGCCAGCAGGCGGACATGGGGGCCGCCTACGACGCAGCCACCAAGTTCGGAGGCGTTGCCGTGGCCCAGCAGGGCGAGATGCAGGCCTACATGAAGGCCGTCGCCGCCACGATCGACGCGCTCAACGAAGTACGTGCCGCGCTGCGCGACGGCCCCGACGAGGAGCACGAAGCGCTGGCCGCCGCCCGCTACAAGGTGGACACGATGCGTCCCGCCATGGAGAAGCTGCGCACCGCGGCCGACACCCTGGAGCGACGCACGGACGAGGGCCTCTGGCCCTATCCCACGTACCACCAGATGCTGTTCCAGTAGGCCAGGGAGGCCTTCAGGCCCGTCGGAGCGCCTCCACGGGACGGAGGTGGGCGGCGCGCCAAGCGGGAACGAGACCGCCGAGCAGGCCGAGTGCGACGGCGATCGCGACGGCTTGCAGGAGCAGCGTTGCGTCCAGGCGGAACGCGAACGTCTGTTCGGTGAACGTGTTCCAGTTCATCGTCCCGGTCTGCAGGCCGTCGAGCGGCAGCACGAGCAGCACGCCGAGGAAGCCGCCCACGAGGCCGATCAGGCCCGCCTCCACGAGGAAGGCGATCAGGATGCCCTGCGTGCCGTAGCCCACGCTGCGCAGCACGCCGATCTCCCGGGTCCGCGCACCCACGGCGGCGATCATCGTGTTGGCCGCGCCCAGGACGCCGGCGATCCCGAGGATCGTCGTGAGCAGCACGCCGAGCACGGTGAGCACGCCGCCCAGCACGTTGGTCTGCGACGCGAAGTAGGCGGCCTCGGTCATGACCTTGCTTGGCAGCTGCTTGTCCGCGGCCAGCTCCGCGGCAATGGCGGCCACGTCCACGCCGGGCTTGATGCGGGCCACGACGCGTTGGCGCACGGGGCGGTCGAGGGCCGCGGCGATGCGGTCCACGTCGCCCCAGATCTCGGAGCGGTAGGCGCCGTCGTGGTCGAAGAGCCCGACGACCTTGAACGGCGTCAGGTTGACGACCAACGTGTCGCCGAGGCGGCAGTTGGCGATCCGTTCCACGAGCGGCACGCCGACGAGGATCTCGTCGGCTCCGAAGGTCGGAAGCCGGCCGTCCACGAGCCTCCACGCCTTGCCGTGGATGGGGATCGAGGTCTCCTCGATGCCGCGGATGGGGACGTTGACCTGGCCGACGCCGTCGGCCTTGTCGAGGAACAGCGCGAGGTAGATCTCGCCGGCCGCCATGGGCCGCCCGCCTTCATCGAGCAGGATCTCCGGACGCTCCTTCTTGTACTGCTCGACCTTCTCCAGCGTGACGCCGCTCTCGCCCTCGCTCGTGGCGCCGGGCCGGAGGTAGATGAGCACGTCCTCGCGCCCCGTCGTGGACAGGAACGTCTGGAAGCCGTTGCGCAGCGCGAACACGCCGCAGAGCACGGCGACCGTCATGGCGATGCCCAGCGCGCTGAAGAGGGAGGCCTGCCAGCGCACGAGCAGGTTGCGCCACGGGTAGGACCAAGGGACCAGGCGCAGGCGCATGCTCACGCCCCCCGTCGCAGCGCTTCCGCCGCGCGCAGGCGTGCGGCCTGGAAGGCCGGGATGCCCCCGGCGAGGAACGCGATGACGAGGGCCACGACGCCCGCCCCGACCATCGTGTCCGTGGCCACGTGGTACATGGGGATCTGGGTGCCGAGCAGGCGCCGGAACGCCTCCTGCGAGACCCAGGCGAGCAGCAGGCCCACGCCCGCGCCGATGCCGACGAGCAGCGCGGCCTCCAGCAGATAGAGGCGCAACGGTGCGTCGCGACCGAAGCCGAGCGCGCCGAGGATGCCCATGCTGCGCGTCCGCTCCCGGGCCGCCATCGTCATCGTGTTCACGACGCCGAAGAAGAGCGCCACGAGCACGGCCCCGCCGATCGACCCCAGGAACACGGGTAGGTTGCCCAGCATGGAGATGAACGACGCCTGGAAAGCGGCCTCGGGCTGGGTCCGCGTGCGCTGCGGACCTGCCGCGTAGTGGTCGTCGATGCGCGTGGACACGTCCTCCGGCGTGTAGCCCGGAGCGATCTTGACCATGAGCACGCTCGTGCCGCGCGGGCCGTCGGCATCGCCGCGCTCGAGGACCTCGTCCAGGTAGTCCCAATGGAAGAAGAGCGTGACCTCGTCGACGTTGGCCTTCGTGCTGCGATAGATGCCGCGCACGTTGAAGGCCCACTCCGCACCATCGTACCGACGGTAGATCGTGCCGATCAGGGGCACCGTGTCGCCGATCTTCCAGCCGAACCGGTCCGCAAGCGCCGCGCCGACGATGCAGCCCTGGCGGTCCTCGATGAACGCCCGCTTCTGCTCGTCGGGCAGCACGACCTCCGGCCACATGCGCATCATGGCCTCGGGATCCGTGCCGAACTGCGCGAAGAAGTTGGACTCGGACTGGTACCGGCCACCGAACCACGTGTAGCTGCAGACGTCTTCGACGCCTTCCATCTCGCTGACCGTGGTCCGGTACGCGATGGGCAAGGACTGGAACAGGCTGACGGCGCTGCCCACCACGATGCGGTTGCTGGCCGACGCCGTGACGGCTGCATCGAGGCTGGTCACGATGGAGCGCAGGAAGCAGACGAGGAAGACGGCCACGGCGACCGCCCCCACCGTCAAGAGCGAGCGGACGGGGTGGCTCCAGGCGTGCCGCCACGCAAGCGAGCCCAGGCTCACGCGCCCGACCCTTCCACGAGCACCGTGCCCTTGTCGAGCTTCACGATGCGATCGGCCACCTGGCCCGCCTGCGCGTCGTGCGTCACCATGAGGATGGTCTTGCCGTGCTCGTCGACGAGGCGCCGGAGCAGCCCCAGCACCTGGTCGGCACTGCCCCTGTCGAGGTCACCGGTTGGCTCGTCGCAGAGCATCACCTCGGGGTCCATGGCCAGGGCGCGGGCGATGGCCACGCGCTGCTCTTGCCCACCGCTCAGCTGCTTGGGGCGGTGGTCCATGCGATCGGCGAGGCCCACGATCTCGAGCGCGAAGCGCGCCTGCTCCCGGCGCTGCGCGCGCGAGAGCGGCGTCAGCAAGAGCGGCAGCTCCACGTTCTCCTCGGCGGTGAGCACGGGCAGCAGGTTGAAGGCCTGGAACACGTAGGCCACGTTCGCCGCGCGCCACGCCGAGAGCTCGTCCGGGGAGAGCGCGCCGACGTCGACGCCGCCCACCGTCACCGTGCCCTCGTCGGGCACGTCGAGCCCGCCCACGAGATTGAGGATCGTGGACTTGCCGCTGCCCGAGGGGCCCATCAGCGCCACGAACGAACCGGCCGCGACCTCGAGGTCGAGCCGGTCCAGCACGACCAGCTCGATGCCGCCCTTCGTGTAGATCTTCGTGACGCCGTCCAGGACGACCATCGGCGCACCGCGTTGGGGCCTCGCCATCAGCGCTCGTCTCCGCTCCCCGTGTTGACGGCTTGGCCGGGAGCCAGGTCGGGCGCCGGATGACGCACGACGACGTCGCCCTCGTCCAGGCCCTTCGTGATCTCGACGCGCGCGCCGCTACGCCGCCCCGTCTCCACGCGACGCCGCTCCAGGCGACCGTCGACCACCACCCAGACGGAGGTGTCGGCGCCGCGGCCGAACAGCGCGTCCGCGGGCACGCCCAGGAAGGGCGCCTCGACGTCGGGCGCGGCGGCCTCGGCGTGGAAGACGACGCGGGCCGCCATGTCGGGGCGCACGTACGAGGGGCGTTCGTCGAAGGCCACGCGCACCTCGATGGTCCCCTTGCTGCGGTCGGCCCGCGGCCAGACCTGGCGGACGTGACCGGGCCAGCCCCGATCGGGCTCTGCGTCCAGGAAGATGCTGACGCGGGCTTCGTCGCGCACGGAGAGGATGCGGCGCTCGCTGAGCTCCACCTGGATGCAGAAGGACTCGGGATCCACGATCGTGAAGACGCTGCCGCGCGAGTTGCCCGCGCCCATGGGCGCCAGCACCTCGCCGACCTCCGCGTCCTTGCGGATCACCAGCCCCGTGAACGGCGCGCGGATGTTGGCCTTGTCGAGCTGGACCGTGGCCGTGGCCAGGGCACGGGCCGCGCGCTCGGCCTCGCGGGTCGCCACCAGGGCGGCGGCCTCGGCTTCGGCCACGCGGGCGCGCGCCGTGGTCACTGCGGCCTCGCGTGCCGCGACATCCTGCTCCCAGACGTGGAGCTCGGCTTCGCGCGCCTCGGCGGCGTGACGCGCGGCCGCGACGGCCGCTTCGGCTTCGCGCGCCTGCGTGACCAGGGCGTCGAACGCCGAGCCGTCCAGGCGCCCGGCCTCGAACAGCGGCCGCTGCCGCTCGACCTCGCGCTGGGCCCGGCCGGCAGCCTCCTCCCGGCGCACGACCTCGGCCACGTCCGCGTCCCAGGCGGCCCGCAGGCGGGCCCCTTGGGCGCGGACGGCGAGGAGCTCGGCCTCGGCCTGCGCGGCGGCGCTCCGGCTCGTGGCGGTGGTCGAGGCGGCCTGCGCGGCCGCGGCCTCGGCCGTGGCGTGTCCGGCACGGGCCTCGTCGCGCAGGGCCTCGAGGTCCTCGGCGAAGATGCGGGCCACGACGGACTCGGCCTCGACCTCATCGCCCACGTCCGCCGCCAAGTGCACGAGACGGCCGCTGAGCGGCGTGGCAAGCGACGCCATGCGATCGGCCACCACGTAGCCGTTGGCGGTCACGTCGCCCGGGCCCGGACCCTGGCCGGTGGTCCGCTCCGCGCGACCGACCTGGACCGTCCGGGGGCCGGACTCGTCGAGCCAGCCGAGCAGCGGCCCGCGCGCAAGCCAGAGGACTCCCGCCACGCCGAGCAGGAGCATCACGCGCAGCCACGGGATGCCGCGGGCTCGGGCGCGGCGACCCACGGGCCCGCGGTCGATGCGCAGCCGACCCAGGTCAGGCACGTCGGGCGAGGAGGGGGCGGAGCGTGACACGGCGAGGGGATCTACGCGTCCCGGGCGCGGCCGGGCTGCGGCAGGAACGGGCTAGTCGCGACGCGTGTCCTGGCGCTTGGACATGCGCGTCATCGTGTGGCGCATGCCATTGCCGCGCCGGCCGGGCTTCACCTTCCCCTTGCGGCTGCCGCCGCGGGTGTGCTTCTGGGCCTTCGGCATGACGTCCTCCAAGTGAACCCGGGACGTTACCCCGCGCGCAGGAACCGGGCGATCCGATTTCGGGGCGGGCCGGGGGCCCCGCCTGCCATCCTCCGGGCCATGCAGCCCCTTGTTCGCCCCGCCCTCGTCCTGGTGGCCGTGGCCGCCTGCTTGCTGGCAGGATGCGCACGCAGTCGTTGTTGCGCGCGCTCCTGGCGCCCGCCGGCGGCCCCTCCCGGGGTGCCCGTCGCACCCGCCGTGGTCAGCGAGCCGCCGACCCCGCAGGCCCCCCTGCCCGCCGAGGCCGCTTGGAACGCCGACGGCTCGCCGACCACGCTGGACGCCACCGTGGCCCGCTTCCTCGCCGACGACGCCGACATCGTCGTGTTCGGGGAGCTGCACGGGCACGAGGTGGGCGCCGCCTGGGAGCTGGGGCTGCTCGAGGGACTCGCCGCCGGCGAGCGCCCGGTCGCCTTGGCCATGGAGTTCCTGGAGCGGGACGTGCAACCGGCCGTGGACGCCTGGCTTGCGGGCGAGATGGACGACGACGCGTTCGTGAAGGCGGCTCGCCAGGGATCGGCCTACGCCACCACCCACGGGCCGCTGATGCGGTTCGCCAAGGAGCACGGCCTCCCCGTGGTCGCCGCCAACGCACCGCGGCTGCTCGTGACCCGCTTCCGCAAGGCCGACGAGGCCTACGCCGCGTGGCTCGAGACGCTCGAGCCCGAGGAGCGCGCCACGCTGCCCCGCAGCTGCGAGCTGCTCGACGACGCCTACCGCGCCAAGTTCGTCGCGTTCATGGGGCCGCAGCGCGGGCCCACCTTCTTCCGCGCCCAGTCGCTCTGGGACGACGCGATGGCCGAGGCCCTGGCCGACTTCCGGGCCCGGCATCCGGAACACCGGGTGCTCTTCGTGGTCGGGGCGTTCCACGTCACCGACGGCCTGGGGACGATCACCAAGCTCCGGGCACGCCGACCCGACGATGTCGTCCGCAGCATCGTGATGGACCACGTCGAGAACACGCGCACGCCGCCGGCACCCGCGAGCCGCTCGCGGGGCGACGTCCTGCTGGACGTTCCCGCGCCCAAGCGGGCCCACGGCAAGGCCTCCTAGCAGGCTCCGATCGGGGTGTGGGCGGCTTGACCCGCTGTGCGGGCGCCCCTACCGTTCCCCCCTTGCTGTCGATCCTGGCGGGATAGCTCAGTCGGTTAGAGCACAGGCTTCATAAGCCTGGGGTCGTCGGTTCAAGTCCGACTCCCGCTACCACCCCCCCACCGGGTCAACGGGTCCGCTGGTGCACCCGGAACGAACGACGCCGCTCCGGAGCTCTCCGGAGCGGCGTCGCGGCCCCCCAAGGGGGCCTCTTGGCAAGCTGAAGACCAGCGTCTAGCTGGGGATCAGCAGCCGCAGGGGTCGCAGGGGTTGCAGCCCGTGTCGCAGCCGCAGTCGTTGCAGCCGCAGCCGAGGCTCGGAAGCTCGGGAAGCGACGGGCCGCAGCCACAGCAGCCAGCGAAGCCGAGGCCGAGCAGCGCGACCGCGACGAGAAGTGCCTTCTTCATGGTCTCCCTCCTTCAGAGGAAATGCAGGATCCTGATGGAAACCCGCCCACGAGGCGGTTGCACGCCCGCGGGGGCCGCGGTCCGGGTCACGGCCGCGGCGTACCGAGATACCACGCCCCCTGCCCGATGGCGACGATCTCTCCGCGGGCGTTCCGGCACGTGCCCTCGACGTAGGCGATCCGGCGTCCGCGGTGGGTGACGTGGCCCACGGCCTCGAGGTCCTCCCCGGATCGCACCGCCCGGTGGAACTGGAAGGAGATCTGCGTGGTGCTGCACCACCCGCCCGGGTCCAGGAGACTGTCGACCGCGTGCCCCATGGCGGTGTCGAGCAGGGCCATGGTCACGGAGCCGTGGACCACCCCCTGGATGTTGCGGTGGGCGTCCTGGGCACGCAGGCGGCAGCGCACCGTCCCGGCCTCCAGCCGCTCCTCCTCGATGCCCAGGAGCTGGACCAGCCCGTCCTCGTGGGGAGGGCGCCCCGCGCCCGTCTCGTCGCCGCTCATGCTGGTCTCCCGGGGCCCCGGGCCCGGTCGCGGGCCCGGTTCCGCGACCCGCCTGGTGCCCGTCGCGGGGCCCGACCTGCTATCTTGGGGCCATGAAGACGTCCACCTCGTGGTTTCCCAAGCTCCTCTTCTGCGCACTGCTCGCCACCGTGCTCGGCGTCGCGCTGCCCGGCGGCACCACCACCCAGGCCCTGGCCGAGGACGGTGAGAACGGCGGCAACGGCGACGCGGGCGGCGACGACGGCGACGTCGCCGACGTGTTCGGCGGCGAGACCACGTTCACGCCGGCCCAGGTCGACACGGCCATCAAGAAGGGCCTGTCCTGGCTCATGAAGAAGCAGGGCCGTGACGGCAGCTGGGGCGAGATCGAGGGCGACGCGTTCTACGGCGGCGGCGAGGACGACGGTCAGCGTCGCGGCTACGGCCACCCCGCGGGCGCCACCGCGCTGGCGATCTACACGCTGCTCAAGTGCAAGATCCCGGAGAAGCACGAGAGCGTGAAGAACGGCTTCAAGTTCATCAAGGACAACCGGCACGACGAACCTCGCGGTGCCTACGAGACGTCCATGCTGCTGCTCGCGCTGACGGCGACAGCCGACCCCTACAAGACCTCGAAGGCCTCCAACAAGGCCGAAGCCGACGACCGCATCAAGATGAAGGGCAACTACAAGAGCTGGGCCACCAAGCTGGTCAAGCACTTGGAGGAGCAGCGCTTCGCGGGCGCCAAGGGCTGGCGCTACCACATCAACGACACGCCCGCGCCGGGTGGTCCCGAAGACCTCTCCAGCACGCAGCTGGCAGCGTTGGCGCTGTTCGCGGCCAACCGCGCAGCGATCCGCGCCGACAAGGACACGTGGGAAGACATCCTGGCCTTCTCGATGGCGCAGCAGGCTGCGGACGGCCCCGAGGTCGAGATCCTGGACCCGGAGAACCGCAGCCAGAAGTACAAGGCGCGCAGCCGCGGCTTCAGCTACATCAAGTCCGACACGGAAGCGAAGCACAACCTGCCGAGCGGCTCGATGACCGCGTGTGCGCTGGCCAACATCGAGATGGCGCGTTACGTCCTGCGCAGCGGCAAGGGCGGCCGCGAGGGCTGGGACAAGAGGCCCGATGCCGCCGACGTGCAGTCCGCCCTCTACGACGGCTTGGCGTGGATCAACGCCAACTGGAGCGCGTTCGCCAACCCGCAGCCGGGCATGGGCCACGACCAGGGCGGCTACCACATCTACTACCTGTACGCGATCGAGCGCGCGATGGACCTGTTCGGCCTGCGCCAGATCGACACGCACAACTGGTACAGCGAGATGGGCCAGGAGCTGCTCAACCGCCAGTACGACGACGGTCACTGGGACACGGACAGCACGCACAAGCCCAAGGACGTGCTCGACACGTGCTTCGCGCTGCTCTTCCTGAAGCGCGCCACGGGCGGCTCGATCGCCTTCCCGTCCTTCACCAACGGTGGCGGACCGGCGGCGGACAATCGCTAGCAGCGTCCGCGCGAGCTAGCTGCTAGCCAGGGCCTTCAAGGCTTCGAGGTCGCCGGCGAGCTTGGCGAACTCTTCGGGCGGCATCAGCTTGGCCAGCCGCTCCATGCGCGGGGCCAGGCTCTGCGCGAGCGTCGCATCCTTGGCCTGAAGTGCGTCCCCGAGCGCCAAGCGCAGCTGCTTGGCCTCTTCGGCGTCGTCCACGGCCTCCGCCGCAAGTCCCGCGGCCTGCAGGCGCAAGGCGGCGCGTTCGCGTGCACGGTTCGCGGCGGCCGGGGCGGGAATCGCCTCCTCCGCCTGCAGCGCTTCCTTCAGCAGGGCCAAGCGGCGCTCCAGCGCCGGGACGGGGTCCGCCCGCGTCATCCTCACGGCCACCGTCGAGGTGAGCGTCCAGGTCGCCGCGCCTCGCGACGCGCCCAGCGCGCGAAGCAGGCGCAGCCGGGTCTCGTCGGTGCTGGAGAGGCCCTGGACGAACGCAGCGATGTCGCCGTCACGGGCTGCGCGCTGGCCCTCGGGCGCCTCCTCGGCGAAGGCGCCCAGCGCCGCCGCCGTCCACCCAAGCCACGTCGCCGAGGTCTCCCCCGCCAAGCCGGCCCGGGCAAACAGCGCCGTGCACACGTCCAGGCGTCCCAGCTTGGAGGCCAGACCCCCGACGGCAGCGAGCAGCTCCGTGGCGTCGTCGGGCGTCGAGCCGAGGAGGCGGATCAACCCCTGGGCGAGGGCGTCCCGCTGGGCGCCGTCCAGCTGCGCCAGGCTCTCGACGAACACCGCGACGACCGGCAGGCGCACGGCCTTGGCAAAGCCGGTCTCGTCCGGCGCACCCAACACCTGGATCAGCTGCTCCGCGGCCGGCTTGCGATCGGGCCCCGGGTCGCCCAAGCGGACCTTGCGCCCGAGCAGGTCCACGGCCAGGAGCGCCTCGTCGGCGCGACCGCTGGCCTCGTCCGCCGGCGGGGTGAGCACGGCGGCCGCCAGGGCCGCGCTGCTTCGCGCGGCGGAGTAGGCGTCGAGGCTCCGCAGGGCGGCCACGCGCACGGCATGCTCGGGATCGGGCAGGGGAATCGCCGGCAGGCCGTCGGCGCCACCGGCAGGAGGCCCCAACACCAGGGCGCGCAGCAGCTGGAACGAACGGTCCGCGTGCGGGCCCCTGCTGATGCCGTCCCTGCCCAACGCCGTGGCGACGGCGACGCGGACCTGGGTCTCCGCGCCCGCCAGGAGCGCTTCGAGGTTGGCGACGTCCATGGTGGGGAAGCGGGGCAGGACCTCGATGGCGAACGTGAGCAGCCCGCGGGTCTCCGCACGTCGGCCCTCGTCGCCCTGCGCGGCCTCATGGGCCTTGCGCGCTGCGGCCACCATGTCCAAGCCGTGCTTCGGGCCCCCGAACGTGGGCACGAGGTTGATCAGCTGGCGGCGCAGCGCGTTGGTGTCGGGCGCGGCCCGCTTGCCGAAGCGGACGACGAGCGCGTCCGCCAGCTGCGGCCACGGCCCCGTCTCCGCGGCGCCGTTCTCCGGGGCGCTCGGCTTGAGCGTGGCCACCAGGCCGAGGATCCGCTCGATGGCGGGCGGGTCGACGACATGGAGCACGGCCGCCGCGAAGGCCTTGTCCCAGGCCTTCTCGACGTCCTTGCCCATGGGCGCCGGGCCGTTGGTGACCAGCCGCTTCGCGCGATCGGCCGCCAGACGCTGCAGGACCTCGTGCCGCGGCAGCCCCGCGGTGGACGCGCTCCAGAAGGGCAACAGCGCCTCGGGGGAGCTGGCCTTGTTGATGAGCTCCGTGGCCCAGCCCACGGCCAGCTCCCACGTCTCGTCGGGCAGGCAGCCCGCCGTCGGTCGCTCGGAGGCCTGCCAGGCGGCCATGGCGCGGAGGTCCCGGTCGAGCAGCATCCGCTCCTCGTCGGTCCAGCCATCCCAGCCCTGGAACGAGTCCAGGCGCCGCATCAGGTCGGCGGTCGCGCCCTCGCCGGCGAAGAAGGCTCCCACGGACTCGGCGTCCGGAAACGGGACGTCGAGCAGTCGGGAGAAGGCCTCCTGCCACACCGCCGGGTCCGGCATGGGCCCGACCGGCGTGCGCCAGCGCCGCGCCAGCAGGGCGACGACATCGGGCACGCGGCGGCCTCCGGGTCCACGCCCCTCGCGAGCGAGCGAGTGCACGGCGCTCTCCACGTCCTCGCGCGTCGATGCGGGGTCCTCGAGCCGCTGCCGCGAGACCTCGAGCAGCCGGTCGTGACCCGGACGGCTGCCGTCCGTCGGATCCGTCAGCAGCTCGGCCTCGAGGCGCTCGGCGACGAGGTCGTCGCTGCCGACCAGCATCAGCACGCAGGTCTCCAGGTCCCGGCGCAGCGCGGCTCCCACGCGTTCGTCGCGCGGCAGGTCCTCGAGCACGTGCCGCACCAGGTAGGCGGCCAGCTCGGCCATGCGCGGCGGGCGATCCGGTTGCCGGGCCTCGTCGAGCAAGCCGAGCACGACCGAGCGGTAGAGCGTGGGGCGGTCGTCGGCGCTGCTCTGGGTCAGGGCCCGGAGCGCCCCCTCCCACTGCCCGCGCGAGGTCGCCGTCCGGAGGGACTCCCGGATGCGGTCCCCCACCTCGCCGACGCTGTCGGGAGCAGCGAGCGCCGGCGGCGCGAGCCAGGGACCCGATCCCGGCAGGGCCAAGCCCGCCGCCAACACGGCGGCACCGAGCAGGACGGCGCGCAGCTCCTGGCGGCGCGACCCCCGCTCGTCCCGGGTGCTCTGGACGGGCTGGGACGGGGGCGTCACGGGCAGCAGGTTCCTCGTTGCGGCCCCGACAGAGGCAAGCAGGCGGAGTCTACGAGTCCCCCAGGCACCGTCAAGACGAGTGGATCGGTCGGTAGACGCGTCCACTCCACGCAACGCGGCGCACGGCGACCACGACGTCCTCCACGGTCCCGCTGGCATCCACGGTCGCATCGACCACGTCGGCCAGTCGCGCCTCGCGGGGCTGTTCGCGCCACCGTGCGTCCTCCTCGGCAGAGGCCCGGCCTGGAGCCAGCGGGCGATACGTGGCCTCGTCGTGGCGCAGGCGATCGAGCCGCAGCTCGCGGGGCGCGACCAAGGCCACGACGAACGCCTCCCGGCGCAAGTGCTCGACCGCACCCGGAGCGATCACCGTTCCACCCCCCGTGGCCACGACCGCGCCGCGACGCGCCACGGCACGGACGAGGAGCTCGGCTTCGACCTGCCGGAACGCCTCGTCGCCGAGCGCATCGAGCACGGCGCCGACGCGTTGGCCCGCCATGCGCTCGATCTCGCCGTCCAGGTCCAGGAACGGTCGCCCGAGCTGCCGCGCGAGGGCACGGCCCACGGTGGTCTTGCCGGCACCGCGATGTCCGACGAGGACGAGCGGCGGCGGCGGGTCCAGCGCCAGCCCGAGCGCCAGACGACGCTCGGCGAGGACCTGTGCCTCTGGTGCGCGCGTCTCGCCCAGGAACAACCCCGCCTGCAGCACGGCCTGCTCGAGCAGCAGCTGCCGCCCGTCGACGACGAGCAGGGCCCCGTCGGCCTCGGCCGCGCGCCCGACCGCGGTTCGTCCGCCGGGTTGCGCGTACGGTCCGTCCACCACGACGCGGCCGGCGAGGTCCCCCACCGCAAGTCCCTGCGGTCGCTCCACGGCCGCCGCGGTCGCGTTCACGTAGACGCGCTCGTCGTCGCGCGGTGCGACCGTACAGGACAGCTCGACGTCGCCGTAGCGCGCGGCGAGGGCGCGGCCCCGCGCCGCATCGCGCGCCACGAGGCGCGCGCGGTAGCCGTGCCCCGTCAGGGCGGCCAGCGCCGCAGCCGCGTACCCGCCCGACCCATGCACGATCGCCGCGTCCGCGCCGGGCCGGGGCGCGGGCAAGCACGTCGCGATCGCGCCGACGTCGGTGTTGTACGCGGCCCAGCCACGCGACGTCCGCAGCAGCGTGTTGGCGGCGCGCACGTGCTGCACGATCGCGTCCGGCTCGTCCGCGCGGTCGGCCGCCGCGCCCTTGAGGGGCGCCGTGATGCTGAAACCGTCCAGGCCCAGCTGCAGGGCCTCGTCCAGGCCCGTGTCCGGCAGGGCCACGTAGAAGGCGTCCACGCCCGCCTGGCGGAAAGCGGCATCGTGCAGGGCCGGCGACGGCGAGCGCGACGGGGGGGTCCCCAGGAGCGCGAAGCGCCGCGCCGCGGGCGAGACCTCCCCCACGCGTCCCTCCGTCAGCATGTCCGCCAGTCGGGGCTGGCCCACGACGACGCCCGCTGCGCCAGCGGCCCCGAACAACCAGCCCACCGCGACGAGGCCTTCCCGCAACGGGCCCAGGGGCCCGTAGGGCACCGGCGTCGCACGCGCCGCGGCGGCCTCGGCCACGAGCGCCTCCAGCTCCGACGCACGCGCGCAGCATCGAGCCACCTTGCGCGCGTCGGCGCGTCCCGTGCCGAGCCGTCGTCCGTCATGCGCCGAGGCCAGGACGAACACGCCTGGCGGTCGACCGTCCAGCAACGGCAGCACCTCCGCTTCCGCGTCGAGCCACGTGGCGCCCGCGCGTGCGGCCTCCAGCAGACGGGCAGCGGCTTGTCCGGGCGTTCCCCCGAAGCGCCCGCCCTGCGCGCGCGAGCGGATCGTGGCCAGCACGGGCCGGCCGGCGAGCGCGATCCACGGCTCGAGATCCGCGTGCGAGTCGGCGAGGCCCAGCAGGTCCAAGCGCAGCTCGAGGACGTCGGCCTCCGGCGCCAGGCCGCTTAGGTCGCCAGGCACGCGCACGGCGGGCGGGGCGGCCACGGCGACGTGCAGCCGCACGGCGTGCCCGCCGCCCAGCACGTCGCGCGGCGTCCTCATCCCCGCACCAGCAGCACGCGAGCCGGCAACCTCGCCAGCGCCTCGAGCACGGCCTGCTCCTCACCGACATCGGGCACGTCGTAGAGCGTCGACCCACTCCCCGACAAGCAGGGCGGACGCCCGAGCCGTACCTCCATCTCGCGCGCGAGATCCTTGAGGCGTGGCTCGACGCGCATGGCCGCGAACGCGAGGTCGTTGCCGTGCGCCTCGCGCCAGGCAGCGGGCGAGCCGGAGGCCAACGCCGCGATCGCCGCGGGAACGGCCGAAGCGGGGACGTCGCGCACGCGCTCCGCGCACCGCGCATAGACGGCCGCCGTGGAGCAGCCAAACGGCGGCATCACCAGCACGACCGCCGGCACGCGGGTCGCGGGCAAGGGATCCACCCGTTCGCCTCGGCCGCGCACGACGGCGGCACCACCGCGCAGGAGGTACGGGATGTCGCTGCCCAGGCCCGCGGCGATCTCGCCCTGCACGGCGGGCGGGACCTGGAGGGCATCGCCGAGCAACGCGATCACCGCCGCCGCATCGCTGCTGCCCCCGCCGAGGCCGGCTCCCGCAGGGACGCGCTTCCGAAGGTCGATGCCGATGTCGAGGGGCGGTCCCCCGGGGCGGTGGTCCACGAGCGCCTGGGCAGCACGCAGCGCCAGGTTGCCTTCGTCCCGAGGCACGCCCGCCGCGTCGCCCCGCACACGCAGGTGGAGCGAGGTGCGGGACGCAGGCACGACACGCACGTCCACGTCGTCGCCCCACGGCAGCGTCACCACGACGGACTCGATCTCGTGGTATCCGTCGGCGCGGCGCCCCAGCACCCGCAGCACGAGGTTCAGCTTGGCCGGCGCAAGCCGCGGCTTGCCGGTCACGTCGCGCGCTGCGCCACGGACCCGGGCCGGGCGGGGCGGTTCGCTTCGTCCACGAAGACGACGCGCGGCTTGTGCTGGCGCGCTTCCTGCTCTTCCATCCAGCCGAACGTGCAGATGAGCACGCGGTCTCCGACGTGACAGCTGCGCGCCGTCCCGCCGTTCATGCCGATGACCCCCGAGCCCGCGCGGCCTTCCAGCGCGTAGCTCTCCAGGCGCGCGCCGCTCTCCAAGTTGATGACGAGCACCTTCTCGGACGGCAGGATGCCGGCTGCATGGAGCAGGTCGGCGTCGATCGTGACGCTACCGATGTAGTTGAGGTCGGTCTGCGTGACGCGGACGCGGTGGAGCTTTCCGAGGAGCATCTGGCGGAGCATCCCGGCCATGGTACGAGCGGCGGGGCAGGCGACGAACGCGTGCGCAGTGGGCACGGGTCAGCGGTCGGTCGTCTCCTGACGGAGCCAGTCCCGCCACGCGCGAATCGCCTCGGCGCGCTCGAGGGCGGGTCCCTCGGCGTCGAAGCCCAGCCGCGTGGCCGCCTGCTCGAAGAGCATGTCGCCGGCGACGCGGCGCACGGACGCCTCGGCGTCGGCGAGGGCATCGACGAGCGCCGCGCGCGAACCTGCGTCCTCGCGTCCTCGGAGCGCCAGGGCGGCGGCAGCGCGGACGGACGCATCGGCATCCGCGGCCCGGCCACGCAGCCGATCGGCCAGCGCCCGACGTGCAAAGGCCTCGTCGACGTGGCCCAGGAGACGTGCCGCCGCCGCACGGACCGCGTCGTCGGGATCGGCCTCCAGCAGGGCGACGACGCGCCGCCCGAGAACGGGGTCGGCCGCCACGTGGGCGCGCAGTCGAGGCCGCAGGTAGAGGCGCAAGACGGTCAGCCGGAGGTCCGCGGACGCATCCAGCAGCAGACCGCGCAGCTGCGCCTCCGCTTCCGGGGTTCCCAGGTCCGCCAGCTGGAAGGCGGCACGCCGCCGCGTCTCCGGGTCGTTGCTGCGCTCGAAGCCCGTGAGGTCGTCCCCCGACGCCGCGTCCTGGATCAGGCGCAGCTCCACGTGCTGTCGTGCGCCGTCGAGCACGCGCACGTCGGCCTCGCCCCGCGCATGCCGACGCGCCACGCGTAGCACCTCGAGCGCCTCCGCGCCGCGCTCCTGTCGCGCCAACGCCCCGGCCAGCGCCACGGCAATGCGCGCGTCGTCGGGCGTGCGGTCGAACGCGCGCATCAGGTCCGCCAGCGCGGCACCCGGGTCGACGCCACGCGCCGTCCCGCGGTACAGCAGCGGGCGCGCATCGAGCGGGTCGATGGCCGCCGCGGCATCGAGCGCACGCAGCGCTTCGTCGCGGCGCCCGGCAGCTTCGAAGGCGGCGTGGCGCACCAGCTCCACGGAGGCGCTGGGCCCCTCGCACGCCTCGACGTCCGCCAACGCGGCCAAGGCGGCCTGGGGGTCGCCACGCACGGCGGCAGCCTGCGCGGTCAGGAACGCTTCGAAGCCCAGGCGCGGCGGCACCTCGAGCGCCCCGCGCGCGGCCGCCTCGGCTTCCAGCCAGCCCTCGCGCGTCGGCGCGGCAAGGGCTTCGTCGTAGCGCGCCAGCGCGCGTGCGAGCGCCTCCACGGGGGAGGGGCCGGCCTCGGCCAGCAGGCTCGCGGCGCCAGCCCAGTCGGCAGCCTCGGCCCGCGCGCGCGCGGCCTCCAGCCGTGCGCCCAGGGCGGCGCCCGGGCGCGCGCGCCACGCCTCGAAGGCGGCTGCCCTGGCGCGCGGGAGCACGGCAACGAAGCGCGCCTTGGCCAACGCATCCGGCGGCAGCACATCGGGGCGCGTGAGGTCGGGCTCGTCCACCCACCACGTTCCGCTTGCGGGATCACGACCGAGGACCAGCACGCAGCGCTCGCGGTATGACGCGCCGACGCGGTCCACACGCCACGCCAGGAACGGAATGCCACGATCGACGAGGGTGCGCGGGAGCTCGGCATCGTCGGCGCCGTGCAGCACGACGAGATCGTGCGAGGCGAGCCACGCCGATCCCCACGCCGCCCGCGAGGCCGGGGCGCCATCGCGCTCGGCCGCGCGCAGCACGCCATCGGCCGTCGCGGCGATGCCATGGCGGCGCGCCAGCCGGGCGAGCAGCAGCGCGTCGTGGCGCGCGCCGACGGCGTGCGGCAGGGGCTCGCGGGAGACCCAGGCCGCTGGCGGCGGACCGCGCTGGCGAAGCGCCTCCAGGACCGGCCCGAGCGCCGGCGCGTCGGCATGCGCGACGGGTAGCGCGGGCGTCACCGTGCCGGACGGCGCGAGCAGCACGCGCTCCAGGTCCAGTCCCGCATCGCCGCGCGGCAGGCGGGCGAGCCACGCGTACGCGCCTTCCCGGCGGCCCGCGCGGCGCCACGCCCGGACGGCCTGGAGCCCGATCGAGGCCATCCGCTCGGGCGCGACGGCCAGGGCGCCCTCGACGAGGCCGTCGAACGCGGCCACGCGACCTCGCGCCGACGCGCGCTGCAGCGCGCGCTCGGCGGCGCTCGCCAGCATGGCGCGCTCGGTCGGGGGCAAGGCTGCCGACAACAGGGCCAGGGCGAAGCGGTCCGCGGCCGTCCGCACCTCGACGGGTCCGAGCAGCCGACCGATGGCTCCGCTGTCGTCCCCGCGACGCGCCAGCACCAGCGCGCCGAACCACGCGACGTCCACGTCCCGCGTGTTGGCCTCCTGGCAACGCACGGCGGCGCACGCACCCCGCAAGTCCAGGTCATGGAGCGCCGCCACACCTCGCGCCACGGGGCTGCCCGCCGCGGGATCGGCGAGCGCCTGGCGCACCTGCTCGTCGGCGCCGGCGAACGCGAGGCGCGCGAGGATGCGACGAGGCGACGTGGCAGGCTCGCCGGCTGCGGCGAGCACCTGGTCCAGGGCGCGGGCGTCCCGATCGGCCAGGAAGCGCTGCTCGGCAGCGGCCTCCGGCCCGGCTCCGGCGGGCCCCGGTGAGGCCAGGATCGCGCCGAGGACGAGGGCGCTGACGAGGACGAGCCGGGGCAGGGTCACGTCGTGCCCCCGCGGGCGGGGACGTGCGTGCCATCCGCCACGAAGCGGTTGTCCAGCAGACGTACGCCGTCCACGCGCACGGCCGCCACGAGCAGGGCCGGTTCCGGGGAGGGCTCCACGGGCAGGAAGCGCGTGGGGTGGACGAGGTCGACGTAGTCGGGTGCCAAGCCGTCGTCGTGGAGCCGCCGCTCGAGGTCCTCGAGGGCCTCGTCGCGGCCGGTGCCCGCGGCCATGCGAGCAGCCGTCGCCTCCAGCGCCAGGGGGAAGCGTGCCGCGCGAGCGCGCGCGCTCGCGTCCAGGTAGCGATTGCGCGACGAAAGGGCCAAGCCGTCGGCGGCATGACGCGTGGGACACGCCACGAGGTGCCCAGGCAGGTCGAGGTCCTCCACCATGCGTCGCACGAGCGCCAGCTGCTGCGCGTCCTTCCACGCGAAGAACGCCTGCGCGGGTCGGCTGCGCATCCACAGCTTGAGCACGACGGTGAGCACGCCTCGGAAGTGGCCTGGCCGGACCGCGCCCTCGTGCAGGTCGGCCAGCGTCTCGGGCACGACGTAGGTTCCGAACCCGGGGCCGTACAGGTCGTCCGCCGCCGGTACGTACACGGCCGCGGCCCCGTGGTGGCACAGCAGCTCCACGTCGGCCTCGAACGTGCGCGGGTAGCGGTCCAGGTCCTCCCCCGCCCCGAACTGCAACGGGTTCACGAACAGCGTGGCCAGGACGTGGTCCGTGCATGCCGCAGCGCGCTGCACCAACGTCGCGTGCCCCTCGTGCAGGGCCCCCATCGTCGGCACCAAGCCCACGTCGCCGACGAGGCGCGATCGCCAGGCCTCGAGCTCCGCGTGCGTGCGCAACACCGCAAAGGGCCGCTCGCGCCGTGGAAACGGCAGCGGGTCCAGCACATGGTGGTCGGCGGCGCACGCCGGGTCTGCCGCCTGCAGACGCGCCCAGGCGGTCGCGATCGGGATCGTGCTCCCGTCGTCGGCGCACGCCGCGAACAGGGGAGCGATCTCGGCCCACGGCGCCAGCACGAACGCGCGGTGCAGCGCGCGCGGGTGGGGAAGCTCGAGCGCACCACGGCGCTTCTCGTCGTCGACGGCCAGCAGGTCGAGGTCCAGGGCGCGGGTGGCCCGGCCATCGCGGACCCGGCCGGCCCCGCGCTCCACGTCGTGCAGGAGCTGGAGCAGCTCCTCGGGCTCGAGACGCGTCGACAGCTCGGCGACGGCGTTCGTCACAGGGGCCACGCGCTCCGCGGCGCGGCCGGCGGCGTGTACGTAGGGCGTCCGGCGCGGGCGCGACATGGCCGCGACGCGCGTCCCGGGCAGCCGGTCCAGCGCTGCCAGGGCGTCCGCGAGGCGATCCAGGGGCTCCGCCTCGTTTGCGCCCAGGCCGACGAAGGCCCGGGCCCGCTTCCTCACGGCGCGCTCCAGGCGCGCTCGTCCTCGCCCGGCTCCTCCCCGCCGTCCGGCCCGCGCATCTCCATCGTCGGGTCGGAGTCGGCCTCGAGGTGGTCGGTCTCGTCGCCTTCCCACTCGCGCCGCCCGCTCAGACGCAACACGAGACCCATCACGACCCCCGACAGGGCGTAGGCCAGGAACCCGACGGCCACCGTTTCCTCGAAGAAGACGATGGCGCAGAACACGACGAGGACGAGCACGACGACGGTCGCCAGGGGGCGCCGTCCATCGAGGTAGCGGTTGAGGACGTGCGTGTACGGCAGGCGGCTGATCATGAGGAAGCCGAGCAGCGGCAGCACGCCCAGGAACGCGAAGGCGGCGACCCGCTCGCCCAGCTCCTGGTGCACCAGCACGAGGCTGGCGACGACCCCTGCGGCTGCGGGCGACGGCAAGCCCGTGAACGTGCGCGTGGCATGCGAGCCTTCGGGACGACCCGCCTCGACGTTGTAGCGGGCCAGGCGCAGCGCGGCGCCCACGACGTAGACCACGCTGACCGCGAACAGCAGCCGGCCGGGAATGCCCGGGAAGGCCGCGTCGAGCACCGTCTTGCCCAGCAGGGCGGGGGCGACGCCGAACGTGACGATGTCCGCCAGGCTGTCGAGCTGGGCGCCGAAGGGCGACGCCGTGCGCGTGAGCCGCGCGATGCGTCCATCGGCCGCGTCGCAGAACATGCCGATGAAGAGCATCCACGCGGCCTTCGTGAACAGCGGGTCGCCCAGCGGGTCGGCGCGATCCAGCTGGGCGAGGTAGGCCAGCGCCAAGACGCCCGCGATGAGGTTTCCGGCCGTGACGAGCGTCGGCAGGACGTGGATCGTCGTCAGCGGGCGGCGCCGGGGCAGTGGGCGAAGCGGGGCCATGGACGTGATGCTACGTCCGCGGAGGGCGTCAGGGACGCTTGGCGCGCGCGGCCTCGGCCGCGGCGAGCTCCGCGTCGCGGGTCTCGAGGTAGCGCTGCCCGTTCCAGGCGAGGCGCTTGGCTTCGAGCATGCGCAAGTAGCCGAGCGTCCAGGCGTCGCGCGTCTCGCGGCGCCAACGGGCCAGGCGCTCCTCGACGGCTCGCGTCTCGCGCTGCAGACGGGCGTGGTCGTCGAGCAGGCGACGGTGTTCGGCGATGGCCGGCAGCGTGCAGAACAGGAGCACGAACAGGCCCAGGACCGCGAGCGTCGGCACGGCCCGGCCGAGCGGCAGGGACGGCGGCCGCGACGGCTGGAGCTCGGGCAGCGAGCGCTGGGCGCGCACGCCGCGTCAGGCGCCTCGCGGGCGCAGGCCGTACGGCAGCGCCGACCCGCGCGCGGACGCGTCGGCCTCGATGCGCAGCAGGCGGTTGTACTTGGCGGTCCGCTCGCCGCGGCAGGGCGCGCCCGTCTTGATCTGGCCGGTGCCGAGCGCCACCGCGAGGTCCGCGATCGTGTCGTCCTCGGTCTCGCCGGAGCGATGGCTCATGACGGAGGCGTAGCCGGCACGGTGCGCGTCGCGCACGCAGGTCAGCGTGTCGGCCAGGGTCCCGATCTGGTTCGGCTTGACGAGCACGGCATTGGCCACGCCGGCCCCGATCCCGCGAGCGAGTCGGGCCGGGTCGGTCACGAAGAGGTCGTCGCCGACGAGCTGCATGCGAGCGCCCAGCGCGTCGGTCAACCGCCGCCAGCCCTCCCAGTCGTCCTCGCCGAGGCCGTCCTCGATGCTGTGGATCGGAAAGCGAGCCGCCCACCTTGCGTACCGTTCGATCAGGGCGTCGGCGGACACGACCTGCCCTTCGAAGCGGTACCCGCCCTCGACGACCAGCTCCGTGGCGGCGACGTCCAGGGCCAGGGCCACCTGGCGGCCCGGCTCGTAGCCGGCCCGCTCGATGGCCTCCGCCACGCAGGCGAGCGCCTCGTCGTTGTCCTTGACGCGGGGTGCGAAGCCACCCTCGTCCCCCACCGCGATGCCGAGACCGCGTTCCACGAGCAGCTTCTTGAGGGCGTGGTACGTCTCGACGCCGGCCCTCAGGCCCTCGGCGAACGACGGGAAGCCGAGCGGCGCGATCATGAACTCCTGGACGTCGAGCCCGTTGTCGGCGTGGACGCCCCCGTTGAGCACGTTGAGCAGCGGTACGGGCAGCCGCGGAGCGCCCTCGCCGGCCAAGGCGCCTACGTGCTGCCAGAGCGGCACGCGGGAAGCCGCGGCCGCCGCGCGCGCCGCTGCCAACGAGATGCCCAGGACGGCGTTGGCTCCCAGCGTCCCCAGGTTGGGCGCGCCATCCGCCGCGCGCATCGCGGCGTCGACGGCAGGCGTGTCCCCGGCGTCGAGCCCCGTGACGGCAGCGGCCAGGGGGCCTTGCGCGTTGGCCACGGCCCGGCGCACGCCGCGCCCACCGTAGCGTGCGTCGCGGTCGCGCAGCTCCAGGGCCTCGTGGGCGCCGGTGCTCGCCCCGCTGGGGACGAGGGCTCGACCCTGGGCGCCCCCGACGAGGGTGACGACGACTTCCACGGTCGGGTTGCCGCGGCTGTCGAGCACCTCGAGGGCCTCGACGCTCGCGATGCGGCGGTCGGACGGCATGACGGACGGCTCCCACGCTCCGCCCCCCGGGCGGCCGGTCGGAGTGTAGGAGCCGGGCCTCGCACGGGGGAGGACCGCCGCGCTGGTCCCCCATGCCAGAATCCCCCCATGCCCACCCCCGCCAACCCGTCGCCGCCGAGCCGGCTCTCGCGACCGTGGGGCATCGCCCTCGGGCTGGGCGCGTTGGTGCTGCTCGGCAGCCCACGCCTTGCGGCTGGCGACGGGTCGGGGGCGCGCGAGCCTGCCGGCCCGGCGCCGCAGCAGAACTTCAGCGACGTCCACGCCACCGAGGAGTGGGTCCTGCGTGCTTTCCGCGAGGCCGAGCGTGCGTCGGTCGCCGGGCGCCACGCGGAGACGGCGCGTCTGCTGCAGACGGTCGTCGAGGCCACGACGGGCCCCGACGGCGACGGCGGCGCCGCGCCGTACGTGCTGCCCGTGCACGGCACCGCGTCGTACGAAGGTGCGTGGATCGTGGCGCGCCACGCCCAGGCCCGCGGCGGCCCGCCCGTCCTCGACGCGCTGGCCTCCGAGCATGGCGCCACCGCCGCCAGGCTCCTGGCGCGCGCGGTCGCCGCGCAGGACCGCGAGGGCCTCGCCGATGTGGCCTGGCGCTTCCTCCCGCTCGGGGAAGGACGCCGGGCCGCCCTGCTGCTCGCCGACCTCGCCTTGGAACGCGCGGACCGCGACGAAGCCCTGGAATGGTGCCAGGCCCTGGAAGACCTCGAGGCGGTCTCGGCCGAGCCCGAGGAACGCGTGGCGCCCTGGCGCCGCGCGCGCATCGTGCGGCATGCCCGGGCCCTGGCGGCGACACGGGCCGACCTCGAGCCGCTCGAGGCGGCCCTGACCCTGCGCGCCGCGCGCCGTACGGCACCCGACCGGGGGCTGCTGGCCCTGCCGCTCGAGCGGGTGGCGACGTCGCCCGCTCCCCGCGTCTGGATGCAGGCGGGCGGCGACGCCACGCGGGCCGCACCGGCGCCGGACGTCGGGCCCAAGCTGCGCCTGGCATGGTGCCTGCGGCCCGGCGAGGTCGAGCGCCCGCTGGCCGACGGGCGCGACCCCGAGGCCCCGGGGCCGCGGCGGCCCAGCTCGTTCCTGCCCCCGCGCGCCGTCGTCGTCGGTGACCTCGCCCTCGTGTCCGACGGCCTGCAGCTGCACGGTTTCGACCTGGCGACGGGGCGGGAGCGCGTGCGCGAGCCCTTCGCGTTCAGCTACCTCGACATCACGCGCCGCGACGCGGCGGTGGACGACACGCCCATCGACCGCCGGGCCCGCGCCGGCTGGATCGAGGGCCACGCCCTGGCGGCTTGGCCGCGCACGCACCCCGACGGCCGCGAGGGCTGGCTCGTGGTGGCGGCCGTCCCGGACGGGCGCCCGTGGTCGGCGCTCGGCGACGAGCGGGAAGAACGCCTCGACCACATGGAAGCGTTCTTCTTCGACGGTAGCGCCATGGAGCCGCTCTGGCAGGTCGGGGGAGGTCTCGGCGACACGTCCCCCACCGGTCTCGACCCGTACCTGCGTCTCTACAGCTCCCCGCTGCTCTACCGCGGCTTGGTGTGGGTCGCCGGGTCGTTGCCCTCGAAGGCCAGCCGGGACCGCGTCGAGTCGTGGCTGGTCGCCCTCGACCCCGACACGGGCGCGGTCGTCAACCGCACGCACGTGGGCTCCGGCACGCCGGTGCGGCCGGGCCGCGAGGACGAGGTCATGCCCACGGCGCCTGCCGGGGCGGCGGGGCGCATCGTGTACGGGACCGCTCTCGGGCTCGTGGCCGCGGTGTCCGCTCGCGATGGCCGCGTCGCCTGGGCCTACCGCTACGACCGCGACGTGGAGGTCGACCGCGCGGCGCGCGGTCGCCGTCGCACCGACACGCTCGAGCCGCGCAGCATCGGGTTCCTTGCCGAACCGCCGCGGTTGGCGCTGGAACGGTGCGCGCTCGCGCCGACCGACGGGCGCGACCTGCTCGTGTTCTTCGACCGCCCCATCGGCCCGGACCGCGAGCTCCTGTCGCTGGCCATCGACCGCCGCCGCGACCACGTGGACTTCCATCCGGAGTCCGTGCTCGGCCTCGTCGCCGGCCCGGGCCCGAAAGCCGCCCCGTGGCTGGTCAGCGTGGGCCAAGGCCTGGACACGGGCGAGGTCCCCGGCCCGCTGGCCATCGCCCGCGACCTCGTGTCCGGGCGCGTCGTGTGGCAGGGGCACCCGGGCCTCGCCACGCTGACCCAGCCCTACGGCACGGCGCTCCTGACCGCGTCCGAGGTCCTGGTGCCGACGCGCGAGGGGATCGTGCGGTTCGCCCGCGATGACGGCAGGCTGCTGGCCCTGGAGGACCGCCACGACCTGGACGAGCCCGCAGCGGCGGGCGATCCGCCGCTGCCCTACGGCAACCTCGTCCCGCTGCCCGGCGGCGGCCTCCTGGCGGTCAGCGCGACCACGGTGTCGTGCTGGCGGCCGGAACGCTAGGCGACAGCCGACCGCGCCGGGGCAAGACCCCCATCGCGCAGGGGGTCGTGGGGCCCTGGCGCCATGCTTCAATGCGCCCTCGACCCCGCCCGGAGACCGCGTCCATGAACGACCCGAACCCGCAAGCGACGCCCGCGGGCGCCGGAGGCCCGGCCGGCGGACGGCTGGAGGTCGGGGACGTGCGGGCCGCCTACGACCGCGTCCGCAAGGAGCTGTCCAAGGTCATCGTGGGCCTGGACGACGTGATCGAGCAGCTGCTGATCTCCATCTTCGCCCGCGGCCACTGCCTGCTCGTCGGCGTGCCCGGCCTGGCCAAGACGCTGCTCATCAGCACGGTCGCCCGCTCGCTGCACCTGTCGTTCAACCGCATCCAGTTCACGCCCGACCTGATGCCGGCCGACATCACCGGTACGGAGGTCATCCAGGAGGACCGCACCACCGGTCAGCGGGCCTTCAAGTTCATCCGCGGCCCGATCTTCGCCAACGTGATCCTGGCCGACGAGATCAACCGCACGCCGCCCAAGACGCAGGCCGCGCTGCTGGAGGCCATGCAGGAGCGTCAGGTCACGGTGGGCGGCACCAAGCACCCGCTCGACCCGCCGTTCTTCGTGCTCGCCACGCAGAACCCGATCGAGCAGGAGGGCACCTACCCCCTGCCCGAGGCGCAGCTGGACCGCTTCATGTTCCTCGTGCGCGTGGACTACCCTTCGCTCGAGGAGGAGCAGCAGATCGTCGAGATGACGACGCGCCCGATGAGCGCGCAGGTCGAGGGCGTGCTGTCCGGCGAGGACATCCTCGCGATCCAGGACGCCGTTCGCGAGGTTCCCATCGCGGACCACGTCGTGCGCTACGTGCTGCGCCTGGTGCGCAGCACGCGCCACGCCGAGGCCGATGCGCCCGAGCTGGTGCGCCAGCGTGTCTCGTGGGGTGCGGGTCCGCGCGCCAGCCAGTTCATGATCCTGGCGGCCAAGACCCGTGCGCTGCTGAGGGGACGCGCGCACGTTTCGACGGAAGACGTCAAGGCCGTCGCCAAGCCGGTCCTGCGTCACCGCGTGCTGCTCAACTACGGCGCCCAGGCGGAAGGCTGGACGAGCGACCGACTCATCGACGAGCTTCTGGCGACCACCCCGGCCAACGACAGCGAGGCGTTGCGTGACGACCGACTCCCGAACGTCCTTGAGACCTGAGGTCGTCGATCGGATCGCCGGCCTCGAGCTCAAGGCGCGCCACATCGTCGAAGGCTACGTCAGCGGTCTCCATCGGAGCCCGTTTCGCGGTTTCTCGGTCGAGTTCGCGGAGCACCGTGAGTACGTCCCCGGCGACGACGTCCGCTTCCTCGACTGGAAGGTGTTCGGCAAGACCGATCGCCTCTACATCAAGCGCTACGAGGAGGAGACCAACCTCGAGGCGTGGATGGTCGTCGACATCAGCGGCTCGATGGCCTACGACGACCGCGAGGGCAAGCTCCCGAGCAAGCTGGCGTACAGCACGTGGGGCGCCGCCGCGCTGGCCTGGCTGATTGCACGCCAGCGTGACGCGGCGGGGCTCGTGCTGTTCGACGACCGCATCCGGCTCACGCTGCCCGCGCAGTCCAACGAGGCCCATCTGCGCAGCGTCTTGCGCGAGCTCGAGGCCGCGCGCCCCAGCGGCGCCACGGGCTTCGGGCGGGCGCTTCGCGAGGTGGCCGAAGCCGTTCGTCGCCGCGGCTTGATCGTGCTGTTCTCCGAC
The DNA here is from genome assembly GCA_050248855.1 of Planctomycetota bacterium. Classification (GTDB taxonomy): domain Bacteria; phylum Planctomycetota; class PLA2; order PLA2; family JAEUHO01; genus JACKGW01. Next base: position 41,310 of record JBFWRP010000004.1, read on the forward strand.
CTGCTCGGCGACGAGGACGAGGCGCTCGCCGGCCTCAAGCACTTGCGCCACCGCGGCCACGAGGTGCTCCTGTTCCACGTGCTGGCGCACGACGAGGTCACGTTCCCGTTCCAGCGCCTCACGCGCTTCGAGGGCCTCGAGGGTCTCCCCGACCGCATCGCCGACCCCGTCGCGTTGCGCGCGGCGTACCTGGAGGAGGTGCGCGCCTTCCGCCATCGGTTGCGTCGCGTCTGCGTCGCCAACCGCATCGACCTCGTGGAGCTCGACACCCAGCAAGAGCTCGGCGTCGTGCTCGCGGCCTACCTCGCCCAGCGCGAGGCGCGGCGCGGGGAGCGACGATGAGCGCGACGCCCGCCGGTCTCCTGCTGCCGCCCGGGTTCCTGATCAACCCGACGTTGCTCTGGACGGGCCTCGGGCTGGCCTCCATCCCGCTGATCATCCACCTGCTCAACCGGCGGCGCGTGCGGCGCCGCGACTGGGCAGCGATGACGTGGCTGCTCGCCGCGATGAAGCGCCATCAGCGCCGCCTGCGGCTCGAGCACTGGCTCATGCTGCTGCTCCGCATGGCCGCCGTGGCGTTGCTCGGTCTTGCCTGGGCGCGCCCCGTGCTCACGGACTCGGCCCTGGCCGGCCTCGTGGGCGCCCGACGCAGCGTCGTGCTCGTCGTGGACACGTCGTACAGCACGCTCGCCAAGGTGGACGCGCGTTCCGTGGCAGAGCGCATCCAGCAGGAAGCGGGACGGCTTCTCGACGGGCTCGGCCCCGAGGACGCCCTGGCGGTCGTGGTCACCAACGACCCCGATGAAGCCGACGACGCCGGCGTCGCGCCGTTCGTGCTGCGCCCGCGCTCCGTCGGGGGCGAGGCGGTCGCACGCGCACGCCAAGCGCTCGCCGCGCTGCATCCGCGTCCGGCCCCGGCGCCCTGGCCCGCCACGTTCGAGCGTGTTCGCGAGCAGCTGGCTCCCGAGGATCCCGAGCGCGAGATCTGGGTGTTGACCGACTTCCAGGCCTTGGACTGGGCTCCCGGTGCCTCCGCGGGCAGCAGGTCCGATGAGGGCTCCGCGCGCGGCCGCGCCCCGTTGCTGGCGGCCCTGGAGGACGTGCTGCGCGACCAGGCCCGGGTGCGCATCGTGGACGTCGGAGGCAGCGACCGACGCAACCTCACCGTGGAGTCGGTGGCCGTGAGCGGGGGCGAAGACGCCTTCGCGGGCCGCCCGCTGCGGCTGGAGGTCGTCGTCGCCAACCACGGTGCCACCGCCGTCACGGGCGCGACCGTGGAGATCGCGCCCGACGGCGAGGCCTCACGTCGCGCCGTCCGCGTGCCGGAGATCCCCGCCGCCAGCGTGGCCGCCGACCGTCCGGTGCCGGGTCGACAGACCGTCTACGTGGATCTGCCGGCCCTGCTGCTGCAGCAGGCTGGCTGGCGCAGCCTGAAGGCCACCATCCTGCCGCCCGCGGACGACCCCGGCGTGGACGCCTTGGGCTTGGACAGCGAGCGCGCCGCGATCGTGCACGTGCGACCGCAGATCCGCGTGCTGGCGTGGACGGAGACCAGCCGCACGGAGATCAGCGAGTCCGCCGAGGACTACTTGCGCGGCGTCTTCGAAGGCGAGATGCCGAGCGGCACGACGTCGCCGGGGCTCGAGCCGGACCTGCCGTGGTTCTTCACCTACCGCGGCGTGCGCGCCGAGAGCGAGCTGCTGCGCGCGCTGCGCGACCGCGGCAACGACCCGCTCGACCTGGTGGTCTTGGCGAACGCGGCCCCGCGCGACCCGCGCACGTTGAAGGAGCTGCGCGACTTCGTCAGCGCAGGGGGCGGGTTGCTCGTGTTCCTGGGCGACCAGGTGTCGGACCCGGCCGCCTGGAACGAGCCGTTCTTCGGTACCGACCCGTCCGAGCGTCTGCTCCCCTTCCCCGTCGGCACGATCGAAGAGCGAGACCGCACGCAGGACGGTGCGATGGCCTTCGACCTCGACCTGGAGCCGCGCGAGGGTGCCCATCCCGTCGCCCGGGCCTTCGTCGATCCCTCCGCCGAGGGCTGGCTCGCGGCGGTGCCGCCGCGCATCTGGGGTCGCATGGTGTTCCGTCAGGAGCCGTCCCCCGACGGTGGCCCGACGACGCCGCGGGAGCCCTCCGATGCCGCGGCGGGCCGTCCGGGCGCGGACCCGGTCGTGCTGCGCTACGCAGACGGTGCGGCGGCCGTCGTGGCCGGCGGGCTGGGTGAGGGACGCACCCTCTGGGTAGGCACGAGCCTGGACAACGGCTGGCTCGGCGAGGCGGTGTTCTTCCGGCCGATCCTGCTCGAGGAAGCGGGACGCTGGCTCACGGCGTCCCGCGCTCCGTCGCGTGTGCTCGAGGTGGGCGGCCGGCTGCGAGCGCGTGTTCCGCGCCTGGCCACGCAGGTCCGTCTCACGATCCCGGGCGGGCGCCAGGTCACGCCCACGCTCCGCGACATCGAGGGCAACGAGCTGCAGGCCGACGTCGTGCACGATGCGCTCGGCGCGACGGGCGTCTGGACGCTGACGTACGAGACACGCGGGCCCGACGGCGAGATCGTGAACGCCCAGGAACCGTTCGCGGTCGTGCCCGCCGCGCGCGAGGGTGCGCTCGGCGGCCTGCGACACGACGTGCTGCCCCAGGCGCTGCCGGAGGGCCTCGACATCGAGGTGCTCGATGCGGTGTCGGCCAGCGAGGCGGCGGTCGACGACGTGCGCCGCGGCGAGATCACGCGCGCCCTCCTGTGGGCCTTGCTGGCGCTGCTCGTGATCGAGAGCCTGCTGGCCGTGATGTTCGGACGTGCGCGGGCCGCCGCGCCGACCAGCGACCAGCCCACGGACGCAACGGCCGACGCGACGGCCTCCCCGGAGGTCGCGTGATGTCGATGCCCATCGCACCCGTCGTGCTGGCGGCCGCAACGCGGACGACGGAAGGCCCGCTGCGCTTCGAGTCCTTGCCGCCGGCGTGGTTGCTCGTCGTGCTGGTCGTGCTGATCGGCGCAGGCTCGAGGGCCCTCTACGCGCGGGAGCGGGGTCGTCCGCCGCCCGGGGGGCGTCTGCTGCTGGGGCTCTTGCGCACGGCGAGCCTCGTGGCGCTCCTGCTCGTGCTCGCCGCGCCCTACCGCGAGAGCACGACGACGGCCGAGGAGAAGGCCCATCTGGTCGTGTTGCTCGACAGCAGCGCGAGCATGCAGGTCCGCGACGGCTATCCGGCCGCGATGGCCGAGCGCTTGACGCCGTACGCACGCGGCGCCGCGGATCCCGCCCAGCCCACGCGTGCCGAGCTCGTCCAGGGCCTGCTCACGGCGGAAGACGGCGCGCTCCTCGCCGCCTGGGCCGACCGCTTCGTCGTGGACGTGTATGCCTTCGATGCGGACTGGCGCTCGCTGGGCACCACCCGGACCGGCGAGGACCAGATCCCTGCCATCGTCGAGGGCGTGCGCGCGTTGGCGGCGGACGGGGGGCGCACGCGTCTGGGCGCCGTGCTCCGCCGCGTTGCCCACGAGTTCGCGCGTCGCCAGGACCAGGACCTGGCCGGCGTCGTGCTGTTCAGCGACGGGCGCGACACCAGCGAGGACGACCCGCCGCAGCAGGCGCTGGCGAGCTTGGACGGCCTCGAGGGCGACCTGCAGGTCGTCCCCGTCGGGCTGGGCAACCCCGCGACGGGTCGCAACGCGTGGCTCGAGCGTGTGCGGGCGGGCGACGTCGTCCTCGTGCGCGACGAGGTGCTGTTCGAGACGGCCGTGCGCCACACGGGGTTCGAGGGGCGACCGGCCGATGTCGACGTCGAGATCCTGCAGATCGCCGATGGCGAGGGCCAGCCGGTCGAGCCCCGCCCCTACGAGCTGCGCCGGGGCTGGGATGCGTCGCTCTCGACGCACGTCGACCGGCTCCCGCCGGAGGACGAGGCGGGCGCCCCCGTGCGCCTGCGCCTGCCCTTCGATGACGCGGGCACGTTCCAGGTCAAGCTGCGCGTCCGCCTCTCCGATCCCGCCGACCGCGCGGACGACAACGTGCCCGACGACGACGTGCGCACGCACGAGATCCGCGTGGTCGACCAGCGCATCCGCGTGCTCTACATCGACAACGAGCCGCGCCACGACTGGCGCTTCCTGTCGAGCTACTTGACGCGCGAGCCGGACGCCCGCTTGGCCCGCGGACGCGAGGAGGCCCGCAGCCGCTTCCAGGTGCACGTGCTGCTCCAGACGGCCGACCCGAGCTACCCCCAGCCGGCCAGCGTGGGCGAGGTGCCGCTCAAGGCCGTGCCGCGCACGCGCGCCGAGCTCTTCGGCTACGACGTGGTCATCCTCGGCGACATCGACGTGGACGCGATGCGGCGCGAAAGCCCCGAGCTGCTCGAGCAGCTCGCCGCGTTCGTCGCGGAGGGCGGCGGCCTCGTGCTGCAGGCGGGCGTGGACTACCAGAACCCGCTGCAGCTGCTGGAGACGCCGCTGGCCCCCCTGCTGCCCGTCAACGCGAGTCCCCAGGACCGCCGTGCCTCCCAGACCGTCCACGAGGAGTTCCGCATCCAGCTCACGCCCGCGGGCATCGCCTATCCCGCCTTCGGTGTGGTGCCCGGACGCGACGGGGGCGTTCCGACGCCCGAGGAGGTTGCCACCATCTGGGCCGGCGACGACCGCTTGTCGTCGGACTGGACGTGGTGGTGGATGTATCGCGCGACAGGAGGCCTGCGCCCCGGAGCCACGGCCCTGGCACGGGTCCAGGCCGAGGGGCGTGCGGACCTGAAGGACCGCCGCGGCCAGCCGCTCGTCGTGTTCGCGACGATGCCGTTCGGGCGTGGCCGCGTGTTCTGGAGCTCGCTCGACAACACGGCGCGCCTGCGCCGGGGGCTGCGGGACGCGGTGTTCGGTCCGTTCTGGGAGCAGATCCTGCGGGACCTGGCGACCTACCGGCTCCTGGGCGGCAACAAGCGCTACAAGATCTTCACGGACGAAGACGAGTACTTCGTCGGCCAGACGGCGACGATCACGATCCGCGCGTTGGACCCGCGCTTCGAGCCGTTGACGGATCCGTGGCTCGACGGCGTCCGCGTGGAAGTCCTTGGCGAGAACGAGGAGAGCGCCGAGGTGATGCTCGAGGGCGACCAGCGCCCGGTCAGCCTGCGGGACGAAGGGGCCCCGGGCATGTACCGGCTCTCCCTGCCCCTGACCAAGCCGGGCACGGTCCGCATCACCATCGACCGCGAAGAGGTCTCGGGCGGCCGGCGGACGACCGAACGCGCCGAGAAGCGCTTCCCCGTCAACTTCCGGGCGAAGGAGGACGTGCTGCGCGTACCCGACCACCGCGCGCTCCTCGACATCGCCGTCACCACCAACCCGGGCCGTGCCGCGAGTGCGCGGGTCCTGGCGATCGACGAGGTGGCCGAGGCGATCGCCGCCATGCCGGCGCGCCCGCGCGAACGGGTCCTGGAGCGGCGCGAAGTCCCGCAGTGGGATCGCCTGTCCATCCTCCTCCTCGTGGTCGGGCTCTTGGCCGCCGAATGGGCCCTCCGCAAGCGCTGGCACTTGGTGTGACCGTGTCCGTGCGCCGCCTGCGCCGGGCTCTCGCGTTGGCGTGCACGATGCTGGCTGCCGGGCTCGCCACGTCGTCGTACGCCGCTCCGAGCGACGAGGACCCGTTCGAAGCGGCGAAGATGTTCCAGGTTCCCGACACGGTCGCCGCGCGCAACGCCCTGCAGGAGGCCGACGCCGCCTTCGCGCGCGGCGAGACCCTGGCGGCCCTGAAGGCCCTGCAACGCGTGCTCGACGGGATGACCGACGACTATGCGCGCGTCCCCGAGGCCGCGCGGCCCGAAGCCCTGTTGTGGCGCAGCGCCGCGGAGGTGGCCGCCGAGCGCCTGGCGCGTCTCACGCCGGAGCAAGCGGCGGCCTACGACCACCTCGTCCAGCCGGCGGCCGAGCCCGCGATGGACGCGGCGCTGCGCGCAGGCGACCTGCAGGCCCTGGAGGACATCGCACGGCGCTACGGCGCGTCGCGCTACGGCGCACGGGCCACGCGCGTGCTGGCGGAGATGGCGCTCGAAGCCGGTCGTGGCCGCGAAGCGGCGCGTCTGGCGGCCGAGGGCCTGCGCTTCGCGCGCGACGACGTGGGGCTGTGGCGCGTGCGGCTGCAAGGCCTCTCGATCGCCGACGACCGGGCCGCCCTCGAACGCCTGGACCTGCCGGAGAGCCTGGGCGCCGATCGCGAGACGCTGCTCGGCCTGCGCCGCGCCGCCCTCGCGCGCCTGCAAGGACTGCGCTCCTTTTCGCTCCCGCATGGCTGGGGCGGCGACATGAGCCGACGCGGGGGCGGGCCCGCGCTCCCCGCGGCGGTGCCCCCGGTGCGCTGGACGGCACCCCTGCCGCGTGCCGACCGCAGCTTGGACCCCACGGCCTTCTCGGGCGGGCGCCCCGAGCCCACGCCCGACCACTTCGAGGTGTTGTTGGAGACGGCACGGGCGGTCGTACCGGTCATCGACGGGCGGACCGCGTACGTGGCGGACGGTCGCTCGGTGCGCGCCCTGGACCTCTCCAGCGGGCGGCCGCTGTGGCGCTACGACCACTCGAAGGACGCGCGTCTCATGCGCATCGACCGGGAGCCCGACGGACGCACGGCGCTGGACCGGGCATTCGCGCCTGTCGTGGCCGGACCGCTGGTGGTCGCCACGGTCGAGGTCCCGCACGTCTTCTACACCGAGCACCTGAGCGGCATGCCGCTGTCGACGTACCTACCGCGCCGTCGCGTGGTGGCGATCGACCGCTCGTCCGGCGAGGTGGCCTGGATGGCCGGCGGCGAGGCCGAGGCCCCGCCGTGGCTGCGCGAGGCCTCCGTCGTGGCGCCCGTGGGCGTGGCCGAGGGCGTCGTCGTGGCCTTGGTGGACGAGTTCCTGCAAATGCACAACGTCTCCGTCGTCGGGTTCGATCTCGCGACGGGACGCGTGCTGTGGCGTTGCCGCCTCGGCTACGGCGCGCGAGAGACGAACCTGTTCGGCAACCCGCTCCGCGAGCTCGCCGGCAGCGCCGTGGCCATCGCCGACGGGCATGCCTACGTCTCGACGGGCCTGGGCCTCGTGGCCTCCGTCGACGTGCTGGCCGGGCGCGCGCGCTGGGTCGCCTCGTACACCCCGCTGCCCATCGAGCCCGTGATCACGTGGTACGAGGCGCCGCTCAGGCGTCCGCGCTTCGGGCCGTCGCGCGTGATCGTTGCCGACGACGTCATCGTCGTCGCGCCCGGCGATGCCGAGCACGTGGCTGCCTACGAGCGCAGCACGGGCCGGCTGCGTTGGCGCATGCCCGTGGCCGATCGCCTGCCCCGCTCGACCGTCGCCCACCTGATCGGCGTGACGGGGGAAGGCGCCGACGCGTGCGTCATCGTCACGGCCGGACACGTGTCCGCGCTCGACCTGGCAACGGGCGAGGTCCGCTGGGTCGGGTTCCCGGACCCACGTCCGAGCGACGTCGTCGGGGAAGGCGTGATCGCCGGCGAGGAAGTGCTGCTGCCCACCCGACAGGGCCTGCAGCGTTTCAGCATCCCGCGCGAGGGCAGCTTCCGCGGCTCGACGCAGTGGCCGGGGAGCGTGGAGCCCGGCAACCTCGTGGTGGGCGACGACGTGTTCCTCGTCGCGGGCCGCGAGAGCGTGAGCGGCTTCTACGACTGGAACCGCATCGCGGCGCAGATCGAGCGGCAGCGGAGGGAGCGCCCGGACGACCCGTGGCTGCTCGTCGAGGCCGGAGACCTGTACCTGCGCGGGGGCGAGCTGGGGCGCGCACGCGAGATGTTCCAGGCCGCCGAAGACGTCGCAGCGCGGACGGGGGGTGCCGCGGTCGAAGCGGCACGACGCGGACGCGTGGCCACGTGGCTGCACCAGGGTCGCTTGCTCGAGGCCGGCGCGCGCGAGGCGGAGGCCCTGCAGGCGTACGAGGAAGCGGCGCGCTTGGCGCAGCAGGGCGCCGACCGCATCGAGGCGCGCATGCGGTCGCTGGCCCTGCTCCCGCGGGGCGAACGCAGGTGGCGCGAGCACCTCGAAGCGCTCGTGCGGGAAGACGGCGACCTGGAGGCCTGGCCCGACCCCGATCGCGCACCCGTGCTGCTCCGTCCCTGGGCGCGTCTGGAGCTGGCCGAGGCCGCCGCCGCACGCGGGGAGACCGAGCGCGCGATCGACCTCTGGCAGCTCGTCGTGCGCGAAGACCCCGAGGCCGACGTGCTCGGGCTCGTGGCGGGCCGTGCTGCGCAGGGCCGCATCGAGGAGACGCTGGCGGCAAGCGGGCGCGCCCCCTACGCGAAGCACGAAGAGGCCGCGCGGCGCCTTCTCGCGGACGCCACGACGGAGCGCGACGTCGATCGCGTGCTCGCTTGGTTCCCGAACAGCCTGGCGCGCGAGGACGCCCTGCGTCGGCGAGCAGCGCTACGGCGCAAGGCAGGCCGCCTCGCCGAGGCCAGCGAGGACCTGCGCACCCTCGGCTCGACGGCGCGGGAGCCCACGGCCCGCGCCGCGGCCCTGGCCGAGCTCGTCCAGCTGGAGGCCCAGCGCGGGGCGCTTGGCGCGGCCCGCGCCGCACGGGCCACGCTCCGTCGGCTGTACGCCGACGTGGGCTTCGATGTCGACGGGCGGCGTGTCACGGGCGCCAGCTGGGCCTTCGAGGTCCCACGCCCCGCCGTGCCCCTCGTCCCCGAGCCCGCCCTGGCCTCCCCCTTGCGCGAAGTGCACCACGAGCGGGCCGCCGACGAGAGCTGGCTGCAGGCGGTGGACACGGTCGTCGACGAGGCGTGGCCGCGCGGCTCGCTCGCCTTGGTGCACCGCGGCGACGCCCTGGTGGCCCTGGACCTGGCGCAGGGGACGAGGGCCTTCACGGTGGAGGCCAGCGGCGTCACCCGCGCGGCCCTCACGCCCGGACGGGTGATCGTGCTCGCCGACCGCGGCGAGACGCTGCTGGCGCTGGATGCGGCGACCGGCGCGACGGCCTGGGAGCACGATCTCGGGCTGGCCACGCGCCATGTCGCCGTCCACGGCGGCGTGCTGGTGACGGCGCACCGGGACCTCAATCGCGACGACGGGATGCTGCGCCTCCGGGCCTTCGACGCCATGACGGGCAGCCCGCTGTGGAGCACGTTGCTCGGACGCGCGGACCCGGGTCCCCTCGTGGCCGACGCGGACCACGTCTGGTTGCGGCGCACGCGGTACGCCACCACCGCGACGTACCAGGACGCCGTGGTGCTGGACATCGCCGACGGGCGCGTCCTGCACGAGCTGCCCCTGCCCGCGTTTCCTCTGGGCGAGCCCTGGTCCGACGGCACCTACCTCGTGGCCGCAGGCAGCCAGGCGCGCACCGAACCGCCCCAGCTGCTGGCCTACGACCTGGACGCCGGCACGTCGGCGTGGCGTCTGGACCTGCCCGGCGAGGCCCCGACGGCGCTGGCGACGTCGCCGGAAGGACGCCTCGTCGTGCTCACGGGCGAGGGCCGGGTACGCGAGCTGGAACCGGCCAGCGGGCGCGTCGTCCACGAGACCGGCATCTTCGTGGGCGAGAACACGGCCGTCCGACCCTTCTACGGCACGTCGCTGCTGGTCCAGCAGGACCGCCTCGTCTTGCTGCCCGGGCTGCGCTCCCGCGGCGCGACGCTGCTCGCCTACGACCGCCACACCGGCAAGCTGCTGTGGGAGCACCCGCTGACGCCCGAGGGGTTCGTCGGGACCGCGGCCCTGGGTGCGACGGGCGAGCAGGTCTGGGCGTTCGTGCTGCGCGGAGCCCGCCAAGACGTCACGGCCGAGCTCGTGGTCGTCGATCCGGACGGGACGGTTGCACAACGCGTCGAGCTCTCCGAGCTGGCCCAAGGAGGACGCCACCCGACCGTCCTCCAGGTCCACGGCGCCTTCCTCGTGGTCGGCCGCCGCGACGCGAGCATCCTGCGGTAGGCGGCCCTTGGCGTCTTGGGCAGGGGACGCCACCACCGGCGGCCGGGCCCGCTGGAGGTGGTAGCCTGCCCCGGCCATGTCGACCTCGCCGCGCCGCTCCCTGACCGCTCGCCGTCGGACGGCAGGTCCGCGCGCCGTCGCCCTGCTCCTCGCGGCGCTCGTGGCGGCGGGCGCCCCCACGCCGCAGGCGGCGTGGGCCGATCGCGCGGTCGGCAGTGCTCCGGTTCCTGCCGGGATCGACCTGGTCGATGCCCGCACGCGCACGGCGATCGACCGCGGGATGGAGTACCTGATCGCGCTCCAGCTGCCGGACGGCTCATGGCCCAGCGACTCGGGCAAGAAGGTCAACGACGGCTACGTGCTGTTCCCCCCCATCGACACGTCGCGCGCCGTCCCGCACGTCGGCGTGACGGCACTGGCCGTCCTGGCCCTGCTGTCCGGCGGCCATCTCCCCGGTCGTGGTCCCTTCGGGGCCAGCATGGAGCGCGGGATCGACTTCCTGCTCGAGAAGGTGCAGGACAACGGGTTCATCACGGCGAACGGCACGCGCATGTACAGCCACGCGCTCGCCGTGCTGGCCCTCGCCGAGACCTACGGCGCCACGCGCAACGACCGCATCCGCGGCAAGCTCGAGCGCGCGGCGGAGTTCACGGCGGGCTCGCAGAACCCCACGGGCGGCTGGCGCTACGTGCCGCTCTCCCCCGACTCCGACATGAGCGTCACCGTGTGCCAGGTCGTCGCCCTGCGCGCCGCGCAAAACGTCGGGATCCGCGTGCCGAGCCGGGTGATCCGCAGGGCGCTCCAGTACGTGATCGAGAGCGCCGTCGTGATCCGCGGTGAGCCGATCGGCTCGTTCTGGTACCAGCCCGACGACCCCGAGCGGTTCAACCGCGACAGCTTCGCCCTCTGCGCAGCGGCGCTCACGACCATCTTCCAGGCGGGCATCTACGACGACGAGGCGCTGCATGCCTATGCGGCGTCGCACGGCTTGGACCCGCTGCGGGTGCCCAGCCTGCGCCGCTCGATCAAGTACCTCAACGACCAGTACATCGACACGGCTCGCGACTGGCCCCGGCACTACTACTTCTTCTACGGCAACTACTACGCGGCGCAGGCCCTCTACCAGATGGGCGGTCGGGAACCGCGCCTGTGGGCTGCGTGGTACGCGCGCGTCCGCGACGACCTCTTGCGCCACCAGATCGTCAAGCGCCATCCGGAGACGGGACGCGACGTCGGATGGTGGGTCAGCAACGTCGACAGCACCAACGCCTACGCCACGGCCACGGCGCTGCTGATCCTGCAGTTCCCGCTCGATCACCTGCCCATCCACCAGCGATGACCCCGAGCCCTGGCGAGCCCCCGGCGCAGCCTCCGGAGGGCGGGCAGGGGCGGCAGCTGATGGAGCGCGTGCGCGACGGCGACCGCGATGCGTTCGCCGAGCTGTACCGACTCGAAGCCCCTCGCCTCTTCGGCGTGCTCCTCCATCTGTGCGGGACGCGCCAGCGCGCCGAGGACGCGTTGCAGGAGGTGTTCCTGAAGGCCTGGCGCGCCGCCCCCCGCTGGCGCCCCGACGCGCCCGTGGGCGCGTGGCTGCTCGCCATCGCTCGCCGCGCCAGCTGGAACGCCAGCGCGTTCCGCCGCCGGCGCCGCGCGCTCCGTCGCACGGGCCTGGCCGTCGACGTGCACGCGGCGGACCCCGAGGCCAGCCCGGCGCCGGACGCGCTCGCCCGGGCCGACGACGTGGCGGAGGTCCGGGCCGCCTTGGCCAGGCTGTCGCCGCCCCTGCGCTTCGTCTTCGTGCTCGTGAGGCTCCACGGCAGCTCGCTCGCCGAGGCGGCCGATGCCGCCGGGATCCCCGTGGGCACGGTGAAAAGCCGCTTGGCGGCCGCCGAGGCCAAGCTCCGCACGTGGATCGCAAGCAGCGACCGAACCTCCCCGCGTCACCGTGGTTCTCGGGGGTAGAGGGCGGCGCCTCCGCCCCGAGGACCCGGCACGCATGTCCAGTGGCTCCGATCGCTCCGATCCCGGCGCAGGCACGACGCCGACGCGCGCGGACCTGGTGGCGTTGGCCCTGGGTGCACTCGGCGAGCCCGAGGCGGGAGCCGTCCGCGCGGCCGTCTCCGCCTCCCCGGACCTGGTAGCCGAGCTCGATGCGATCACCCGGCACCTGCGCCGCTACGACGCCCTCCCGCCGGCTCCGCCGCCTCCTCCCGTCGACGGACTTCTCGCCGCCCTGGACGGCCCGCGCCGCGCCCGGGCGCCCCGCCGCGAGCCGGCCTCCTGGCCGCGTCTCGCCGCGGCCGCGCTGCTCCTGCTCGCCGTGGGCCTGGTGTCGTGGCAGGCCTGGGACACCTCTCCCACGTCGGGTCCTGGGCTCGAGGCCGCGTGGGCAGGGTCCTGGATCCCCGAGGGGGTGGGCGGTGTGGTGTCGGCCGGCACGGCGGTGAGCCAGGTCCACGTCAGCTGGCCCGGCGACCCGGGGCGGCGCGCGCGCCTCGTCGCGGCCTACGACACGGCGATCGAGCTGGGAGATGGCGGCCGCGTGACCCTCGAGCGCGGGCGCCTGTGGGTCGAATCGCCGGCCGGCCCCTCGGCCGTGCCGCTGGTGATCCACACGCCGGTCGGCGACGTGCGCGTCGTCGGCACGCGCTTCGAGGTGGACGTGGACGCGGCCCGGACGCTGCGTGTGCGGGTCGATCGGGGCGTCGTCGAGGTGCAGCCGTCCAGCGGTCCCGGCGCGCGCGTCGAGGCGGGTCACGCGTGGAGCGTCGCAGGTGTGGAGGCCGCCGAGGCGGGTCTTCCGACGTGGCATCCCCGCCCCGCGGTCCTCCTGCGCGCCGCGCGCTGGACCGCCGAGGGCGCGCTGGACGTGGACGCCGAGCTCCGCGGCGACGTCGGCGCCGACGTCGAGCTGCCGCACCTGGGCGCCGCGACGGGCGCGCCGGCGTGGATCGAGTGGATCGACGCCGACGGGGAAGTCGATCGCAGCGTCCCCTTGGAGCCGGACCACGTGGTCGCCGAGGGCGTCCTCCGGAGCCATGCCACGAGCGCGTCTCCCGACGTGGTCGCCCGCTGGCTCGCCGGTGAGGCAGGCGAGCTTCCCGCCGGCGAGGTCCGGCGCTTCACGTTGCGGTTCGCGGGGCCCCTGCCGTCGGGCTCCGCGTACCGTCTGAGGGCCCTGTTCCGCCCGTCCGGCGCAGCCCCCTGGCTGACGCCGGCGATCGACGTGGAGGCCCCCCGATGAGCGCCCGCCCCGCCCACCTCGACGCCGTCCGCTCGCGGCTGGCCGGTCTGGGCCGCGCGCTGCGCGGACGTCTGCTGGCGGCCGGCGTGGGCCGTTTGCTGGGCGTGGCCGGCCTCCTGCTGGTGGGCTTCTTCGCCGCGGACCGCCTGCTCGACTTGCCGCTCGGCGTGCGCCGCTTCGTCCGCCTGGGCCTGCTCCAGCGACCGGACGGCATGGGGGTCGCGGTGTGGCTCGTGGCCCTCGCCGTGTGCAGCCTCTTCGCCCTGGGCCTCACGCGGGGGCGCCGCGGGCCGGCGTCGGTCTTCGCGTTCCTCGCCGGGGGCGTGGTCGGCGTCGTGGCTTGGCTGGCTTGGCGCGTGTTCCAGCCGCTGGGCGTCAAGCTCGGCGCGGACGACCTCGCGCAGGCCGTCGAACGGCGTCACCCGGAGCTGCACGACCGACTGGCCTCGGCGCTCGACTTCGAGCGCGAGCTGACCACGCCTACGCGCGGCGAGAGCCCGACGCTCATGGCGCACGTCGTCGACGAGGCCGAGACCCAGGCGCGGAGCCTGGACCTGTCCGGCACGTTCTCCGCGCAACCGCTGCGCCGCGGGTTGCTGGTCGGGGCCGCGGGCCTCGGTGCGTTGGGGCTCTGCGCGCTGCTATGGCCGTCGGACATGGGTCTGTTCCTGCGTCGGTCGCTGGCGCTCGAGGCCGTCGCCTGGCCGCGCTCCACGACGCTGATCGCCGTCGATCGGGACGCGGACGGAACCCTCCGCGAACACGACCCCGCGGTTCCCTACGAGGTGGCCGTCGGTCGTCCCCTCACGATCTACGCGCGGGCCCTCGGCAGCGTGCCGGACGACGTGCTCCTGCTCGACCGCACGGAGGGAGGCGAGCCCTTGGCGCGGCGCATGTTCCGCGTTCCCGAGAACGAGGATCTGTTCGCCTTCGAGATGCGCGACGTGCGCCGCGCGTTCGAGTTCGTGCTGCGCGGCGGGGATGACGAAGACGACGAGCCCGTCTGGCGCGTCGCGATCACCGTGGCGCCGCGGCTGCTCGACGTGCGGACGCGCGTCACGCCGCCCGCCTACCTCGGCAAGGCCCCCACCACGCTCGACGACGGCAATGTGCGCGTCCCCGAGGGGTCCACGCTCGACATCACGTTCCGCACGGACACGCCCGCCGTGGAAGCCTACGCGCTCGTCGACGAGATCCGCATCGAGGCCACGCCGGTGGACGAGGTCGAGGGCGCCCCTGGCGGGACGGTGTTCCGCTTCCCGCTGCAGGCCGACACGTCCACGTCCTACCGGATCGCGTTCCGCACGGCCGAAGGGCGTCGCAACGACGCGTCCAGTGCGACCTGGCGGGTCACGGTGGTGCCCGACCGCGCGCCGCGCATGGGATGGATCTGGCCGCGTGGCGTCGTGGACACGACGGCGCGGGGCCGCGTCTCGCTCTTGGTCGAAGCCGAGGACGACCACGCGGTGGCCGAGATCGCGCTCGACGTGCGCGTGGGCGACGCCATCTTGGCGTCGGTCCCGCTCGAGCCCTACGCACCGCGCGGCGCCGACGACGAGCAGCCGGCCATCGACCCCCTGGCGCTCGACGGCCGCCTCGGCCGCGACGTGGTCCGCGCCTACGTGCCCCTGGACCTGGCTCCGCTCATGGAGGGCATGGAGGGGCTCGGCAGCGAGGCCCCGCGCATCAGCGTGCGCTTCGTCGCCCGGGACGCGCGCGACCAGGTCCGCGAAGGCGAGTGGACTCCGATCGACGTGTTCGGGGAGGCCGCCGTCGAACGCAGCATCGCCGGCCGCCGCAGCAGCGTGCGAGCCGCGTTCCTCGGCGCGCGCCGCGACCAGCTGGCCCGACGCGAGGAAGTCGCAGCCTTGCTGCAGGGCGCCATCGGCGCTTCCGAGAAGGACGAGCTGCGCAGCATCCGCTTCCGCCAAGGGCGGATTGCCCAGGACATCGATCGCGCCACGCAGGACATGATTGCCGTCCTGACCACGTACGTATTTGCCCGTCTGGGCGGCGCCCAGCAGCCGATGGACAGGATCCTGGCGCTGATCGACCAGCACCATCGCGCCACGTACGGCCGCGCGAGCGTGGTCGGCGAAGGCACGTGGGCCGGTGACCCGGTGTTCCCGTACGCGCTCATGGAGCGCATCGTGGCCGGTTGGCGGGCTCGCGAGATCTTCGACAACGGCGTGCTCGACCGCATGCTCGCGGTGCTGGCCGATGCGGTGGAGCTCGCGGCCCGCGTGGCGCCTGCGGCGCATCGCGCATCCGGTGCCGCTGCCGAGGGAGAGCGCGCGGCGATCGAGACGCTGGCCGCGCGCCAAGACGAAGTCCTGGCCTTGCTCGAGCGGCTCGACCGCGCGCTGGTGGGCTGGCAGAGCCTGGCCGAGCTGACCGAGGAGGTCCGCTCCGCCGCCCAGGAGCAGGAGGCCTTCGTGCGCCTGCTCGAGGAAATGGAAGCAGCCCGTCGTGCTGCCGGTGCATCGGATGACGGTGCTTCCGGAGCCGCAGGGCCTGGAGACGACCGATGAGCCGATCCCGCACCGAGCAGCGTGTGTCCAGCTTCCGCCGTGCGCTTCGGTGGGCCGGGTGCCTGCTGGTGCTCGCGCCCGTGCTCGTCGTCGTGCCGGGTGCCGCGCGCGCGGAGGACGAGCCGCAGGCCGAGCGCAGCCTACGGGACCTCGATCGTGCCATCGGCCAGCAGGAGGACGTGCAGGGGAAGATCCAGCAGCTCGAGCTGAACATGGGCGCCCTCGCCCAGGAGCTGCGCCGCACGGGCTTCGACTACGAGGCCCAGCTCGTCGAGCACGCCATCGAGCACGTGAGCGTCTCCGGCCTGCGTGGCGTCATGGGCACGGTGCTGGACCGCATGCGCAAGGACCTCGAGGCCGCGCAGGCCCGCGCGCGCGAGGCCGCTGCCGCAGGACGCAACGAGCCGCCCCGCTCCCTCGTCTCGCACGAGGCCATCGCCGGAGCCCGCAGCGTGTTGGAGCAGCTGCAACAGCTGCTCGCGATTCTCGAAGACCGCGACCGCACGCAGACGCGGGAGGAGATCGACCGGCGCCGGGAAGCCGCTCGCCAAGCCAAGGAAGACGCGGCGCGCTTGGCCCAGGAGCAGCAGCGCATCACGGAGCAGCTGCGCGACTTGGATGTCGCGAGCCAGAGCGAATCCGCGAAGTCGGCGGCCGAGCTGCAGCAGGCCGTGCGCGAGCTGCGTGACGAGCTGGCCAAGCTCGACGCCGAGGCCGAGGCGGCGGCCGAGGACCGCGAGTCCCTCGAAGCGACGCTCGACACGCTGCGCGACGAGCAAGCGGCAGCCCTCGAGCGCACGCGCGCCGAGCGGGAAGCCCAAGCCGCTTCGACCGATCGCGAGCGGGCAGAGGCCCAAGCGCGCGCCGCGCAGGCCGCCAAGGAGCTCGCGGCCGCCGAGCGCGCCGCCGCGGAGGCCAGCCGCCGCGAGGCCCTGGCCCAGGAGCTGGGCCAGCAGGCCCGTGCCATGGCCGAACGTGCACGGGAGCTGGCAGCCGATGCGTCTGCACGGGCCGCGGAGTCCGCCGCCGAGGAGCTGGGTCGCCGTGCCCAGGCCGCCGCGGAGAAGCTGCGTTCGGACTCCGCCGAGGAGCGCGCGACGGGCGCCGGAGAAGCGGCCGCTGTGGCCGAGGAGGCACGAGCGACCGCAGGGAGCCCCGAAGGGACCGATGCCCCGGGGTCGGCGGCACGGGAAGCCCTCGAGCGCTTGGCCGAGGCCGCGAAGCAGGCCGCGACGGCGGCGGGCGACGGAGACGCCGACGCCCGCGCGGAGGCCGCCGCGGCGCTCGAGCAAGCGGCCAAGGACAGCCGCGCCGCGGCCGCGACCAGCGCAGGCGAGCGCGGCGCGCAAGCACCGGGCGGCGAGCGCGCCAGCGACGCCCAGGAAGCGCGGGGCTTGAGCGCGGCGGCGCAGAGCGCCAAGAGTGCGCTCGACGCGATGAAGCAGGCCGCCTCCGGCGCCAGCGCCGGTTCCGACCACCTGCCGCAGGGCGCCGAGGAGGCCTCGGCCGCCTTCGACCGGGCCGCCGGTGCCCTGGGCGAGGCTGCCCGCGAGGCCGGGGCGGCCGAGGGCTCGGCAGGAGACCGCGCAACGGCCGACGCGGCAGCACGTGCCGCAGGTGCACTCGCCGAGGCCGCGCAGTCCCTCGGGGCCAGTGCTGGCCAGGGCTCGCAGGGCAGTCAGGGTTCGCAGGGCAGCGAGGGCGCCCAGCCGCAGGGTGCCTCCGACGCGCAGCGCGCGGCCGAGGAGCGGGCGCGCGCCGAGCAGGCGTCCGCGCTGGCCGAGGACTTGGCCCAGCAGGCCGAAGCCGCCGCCGCGGAGGCAGGCGCGACCAGCGACGAGGGGCGGCGCGCCGAGCGGGCCGCCGCTGCAGCGCGCGAGGCCCGCGCCGGCATGGCCGCGGCCGCGGAGAAGCTCGCCGCGGGCGACGACGCGGGTGCCGCGCAGGACCAGACCGCCGCTGCGGAAGCGCTCGAAGCGGCCGCCGGGCAGTCGGGGGCCGCTGGCAGCCAGGGCGCCCTTGCCCGCGAGCAGCAGGACCTGGCGCGCTCGCTCGAGCAGCTGGCCGGCAGCTCGCCGCAGGGTGCGAGCGAGGCGGCCGAGGCCATGCGCCAAGCCGCCGAACAGCTGGCCGACGGTGATCTGGCGGACGCCGAGGCGCGCCAGGCCGAGGCCCTCGAGCGCCTCGACCAGGCTCGCGAGGCGCTCCGCGAAGAGCGCCTTGCCCTCGAGCGGGAGCGCGCGGCCAAGGAGAAGGCTCTCGCCGAAGAGCAGCTGCGCTTGGCCAAGGAAGCCGAGGAGATCGCCGAACAGGCGCGCGACCTGCGGGCCCAGGAAGCGCAAGCCCAGTCCGGTGCCGAGGCTGCCGCGGCCGCCATGCAGCAGGCAGCGTCGGCGATGCAGGAGGCGTCGCGCCAACAGGCGGGCGGCCAGTCGTCGTCCGCAAGCTCCTCGCGCCAGACGGCCGACGCGGCCATGAAGCGCGCCGAAGAGGCTCTTGCACGGGCCGCCGAAGAGCGCCTGGACATGGACGAAGCCAGCCAGCAGGCCATGAAGGACCTGCTCGACGAGCAGCGGAAGCTGGAGGAGCAGCTCAAGGAGCTGCGTGACCGCTTGGCCGAAGACGAGGCCTCCGAGGGGGCGCAGGACGCGGCAAGCAAGGCACAGTCCTCCATGCAGCGAACCCAGGACCAGATGCAGTCAGGGGGTTCGCCGCAGGGCGCCTCGGAGCAGTCGGAGGATGCCGAGCGCTACCTCGAACAGCTGCAGGACGAGCTGGAGGAGGAAGAGCGTCGCTACGAGTCGCTGCAGCAGCAGGAGCTGCTCTACCAGCTGGTTCGCGACCTCGAGCAGCTCAAGATCGACCAAGGCGCCATCCGCGCACGCACGCTGGAGCTGGCCGAAGACGTCGCTCGCACGGGACGACCCAACCGTGCCACGCGTCGCAAGATGAAGCAGCTCGGCGAGGACGAGCGCAAGCTCGCGGCCGACCTGCACAAGCGGTTGATCGCCGTGCAGGAAGAGAACTCGACGGCCTTCGCCGCTGCGATGGAGGAGGTGCACCTCGACATGGGCGAGGTGGCCGCACTCTTCGACGACCAGGACGTGGGCCCGGTCAACATCGGGCTGCAGGACGGGATCCTGCGGCGCGTGGACGACCTGATCGGCGGCTTCAAGGACGTCATCGAGCAGAAGTCGCAAGGCGGGCAATCGCCTCCGTCGTCGGGCGGCGGACAGCCGCCCCTCGTCCCGCCCATCGTCGAGCTCAAGCTGATGCGACGCTTGCAGATGGACTTGAACCAGCGCATGCGCGGGTTCCTGCGCCGCCATGCCGACGAGCTGGCCAAGGGCGAGGTCGACCCCGCCGTCCGGCAGCGCCTGGAGCGCTTGGCGCACCAGCAGGGACGGCTCAAGGCCGAGATGCAGCGGCTGATCGACAGCACGCTGGGCGACGGCGACCCCGACGCCCCCGCTGCCGGCGGCGACGGCGACGACGGCGGGGACCCGGAGGGAGCCGCTGGCGGCTCCGAGGACAGGTAGGATGGAGAGGGTCGGTTGCCCCCGCACCGGGCCCTGCTCCCGTCAGGAGACCACCATGATCGATACGACGTTCCTGCGACCCAGGCCCAGGGGGATCACCCGGCTTGGACCTCTCGCGTTGGGGCTGGCCGCCTTGGCGTTCGCAGTCCTGGGCACCGCGGGCGCCGCGCGTGCCGAGGACGGGCCGGGCTCGGACCTCGAGGAGCAGATCCGCAAGCAGATGCAGCACATCCGCGAGCTGATGGAGGCCAACGAGCGCGCGCTCTTCGAGCTCAGCACGGGCAAGGACGCCAAGCCGAAGGAGGTCGACGTCACGCTGCCTCCGCCGGACGGCAGCTCGGGGGGCGCAGGCGGCTCGGGCGGCAGCGCCGGTGGCAGTGGCGGTGAAGGAGCCTCCGGCGGCGCCGGCGGTACCGCCGGCGGCGGGGGCGAGGGTGCCGCGAAGGAGATCGAGCGGCTCCTCGAGGACCTCGAGAAGGCCTCGGAGGGCTCGGGCGGCGGCATGATCCCCGACGAGCTCAAGCGCCTCGTCGAGATGATCCCCACCTGAAGCTCCTGCGGCGGCCAGTTTGGTTCGCCCCCGCAGCAGGAGTCCGGCAAGCAGAACGGCCAGCAGCAGGACAGCCAGGAGATGCGCGACGGGCGTCGGCCCGATGACATGCGCTCCGGCCAGCAGCCCGACGGGCAGCGCCCCGACGGCACGAAGGACGAGCCCGAGGGCGGCAACCCGCAGAACCACGAGCAGCCCGACCGCACCGGTCGACGCGATCCCGACGGCGGGACCCCGCCGCCCGAGCGCGACGGCGAGGCGTGGCGTGTCCGTCTGCCGGCCGAGCTCCGTGATGCCGCGGCCAACGGGCAGTGGGACCGCGTTCCGCCCCGCTATCGCGACCTCGTCGAGCGCTACTACCGCTGGCTGCAAGAGCAGCGCGCGACCGAGGGCAGCGGCGGCCGCTGATGCGAGACGCTTCGCACCCGCGGCGCACGATGTCGACACCCCGTGTCCCCCGTTGCGGGCGGGCACGGGGTCCCCGCTTCGTGGCTTGGATGCTCGTGGCCGGGCTCGCGGCGCCGACCCTCCCCGCGGGCGTCGTACCTGGAGGCCGTGGGCCCGGTGGCGTCGCCGAGGCCCGTGACACCTCCCCGCGAGCCATCAGCCGCGAGCCCCTCGAGTCGCGCCTGCGCCGCCGCCGTGCGATCGCACGCGGATGCGCCTACATCGCCCGCAACCAAGAGGACCTCGGCGGCACCTTCGGCGACGTGAACGGCGTGGTCGCCATCACGTCGCTGTGCGTGCTGGCGCTGATGGCCAACGGCTCCAGCGACCACCGCGGTCCGTACCGGGACCAGGTGCGCAAGGGCATCGACTTCCTGTTGGCGCGCGCCGAGGCGCCGAAGAGCGAGCGGGACCCGCCGGGCTACATCGTGGACGGCCAGGACCAGACCTCGCGCATGCACGGCCACGGCTTCGCCACGCTGGCCCTGGCCTGCGCGCTCGGCACGTCCGAGAAGGACCGCAGCGTCCGCATCCGCAAGGCCCTCGTGGGCGCCATCGACTGCATCGTCCGTGCCCAGGCCACGACCGGCGGGTTCGGCTACGAGCCGCGTCCCGACAACGACCACGAGGGATCGGTCACGGTCTGCGTGGCGCAAGGCCTGCGCGCCGCGCGGGACACGGGCCTGCACGTGGACGCCCGCGTCATCCGCAACGGCCTGCGGTACCTCGAGAAGAGCCAGAACGAGGAGGGCGGGTTCAACTACAGCCTCACGCGGCAGAACTCCACGTACGCACTGACCGCCGCCGCCCTCTCCTCGTTCTTCCTCTATGGCCGGTACGAGGACGGGACCGATGCCCGCATCAGCCGGGGCCTGAAGTACATGCGCAAGGCCATCGACCGCGGGCAGGGCGACCAGCCTTGGTACTACTACGGACACTTCTACGCCGCGTGGGCGCTGTACCAGTGGGACGGCGGCACGTGGGAGGTCCGCCCCGGCAACGAGTGGGCCACATGGCAGGAGGAGATCTACCCGCACATGATGGCGCGCCAGCTCGAGGCCGACGGCAGCTTCGAGCCCGAATCGGGGCGCCACGACTACGGTCCGCTGCTCAGCACCGCTTTCGCGGTGCTCACGCTCAGCATCCCCGACGAAGGACTGCCCATCTTCCAGAGGTAGGCCCTGCGGCCGGCGCCGCGGGGCACGCGGCGCGCCGCACCCACGCACGCCGGGGGATGAACGCGTAGAATCCCGCCCGTGGGACCGTCGTGGATCGCCCCCCTCGTGGTCTCGCTGTGGCTCGGGGGTACCGACCCCGCGACGGCACAGGCCGTCGCACAGCGCGTGCTGCAGGACGGGCGCTACCAGCAGGCGCTGGAGAGTCGGCGCCGTTGGCGAGCCTTCGACGGTGACGCGACGACCTCCGCCGGGGACGACGCCACCGCGCGGACCCGCCGCGGGCGACCCGGCGGCGACGACGCGCCGGCCGCGCTCCCCACGCCGGCCGACCCGCCGAGCGGGCCGCGAGGCGGCGGCGGCAGCCAGGGGGGCTCCGGCACCGGTTCGGGGGCGAGCTTCCTGACCGCCGTGGCCGTGCTTGGCGGGCTCCTCGTCCTCGGCGTGGTGGTCGCCTCCGTGCTGCAGCGGCGGAGCATCGGGCCCATGCCCCGCGCTGCCGCCCCTCCCGCCGCCGCGCCACCCGAGCCGGACTTGGTGCGTCCGCTGGACGAAGCCGAGCAGCTGGCGCTCGAGGGCCGTCACGCCGAGGCCGTCCACCTGCTGCTTCTCCGCAGCCTGCGCGTCCTGGCCGAGGCGCACGGCTTGCCGGCCTCCCTGACGAGCCGCGAGATCGTGCGCGACATCCCGATGCCGGACGCGGCCCGTGAAGCCCTCGCGGACCTCGTGGGCGAAGTCGAGCGCAGCCTCTTCGGCGGCCGCCCCGTCGACGAGTCCGCCTGGCTCCGCTGCCGGGACCGACACGCAACCCTGCTCCAGGCCCTGGCGCGGCCCGCCGCCGGGAGACGCGCGTGACGGAGCGCACGCGGCTGCCCTTCTCGCGGCGGACGACGATCGTCGTGCTGGCCGTGGCCGTGCCGTCGTTCGTGCTGTTCCTCGTGGCGCTCGTGCTCGGACCCGAGTGGGCCCCCGTGGAGTCCTCGGGAGCCACGTCGTGGTCCTCGTCGGCCGTCGGGCACCATGCCCTGTACGAAGTGCTGCGGGAGCTCGACCTGCCCGTCCAGCGCTCCCGCCACGCGAGCGCGGGTCGAGCCGGCGAGGACGGCGTGCTCCTGCTGCTGGACCCCTGGCCGGACACCGATCGCGGCCTCCTGGATCGCGAGCAGCTGGCGGCCGCGTTGACGGAAGCGCGCACGATCGTCGTCGCCCTGCCCAAGTGGGAAGTCCGGCGACGTGTTCCGGACGATGGCTGGGTCGCCGGTCTGGAGCCAAGGCCCACGCGCAATGCACTCGACGTGCTGGCCACGCTGGGCGTCGGGGATGTGGAGGTCCAGCGTCTCGCGGCCCCCACGCCTTCCGAGGGGTGGTCGACGCAGGGCATCTGCCCACCTCCGGTGCTCGCGGACTCCCCGCAGCTCATCACGGGCCCCGGGGTGGACCCCTGGGTCGCTCGCGCCGAAGGCACGTTGGTCGGCGAAGTCCGCTCCGCCACGAACCGCATCATCGTGATCGCCGATCCCGACGTGCTCACGCCCCGCGGGCTCGGGCTGGGAGGGAATGCGGCCCTCGTGGTGCGGACGATCGAGCACGTACGCGGCAGCGGCCCGGTCATCCTCGACGAAGTGCTCCACGGCTTCGCCCTGGAGCCGAGCCTGTGGCGAGCGCTGTTCCGCATGCCCCTGCTCACGCTCACGCTCCATGGACTGCTCCTGGGCTGCGTGGTCCTGCTGTCGAGCTGGGTGCGGCGCCGCCCCCCCTTGCCGGCCCCCGAGCCCCCCGCGCGCGGCACGACCGCCCTGCTCGAACAGGCCACGGGCCTGTTGGCGCGGCATGGGGACACCTGGGGCGCAGCGGACCACTACACGAGCGCCGCTTGGCACGACGTGGTGGCGGGCTTGCGCATCCCACGTGACGTCGACCGCGCGTCCGCCTTGGCGTGGGTTGCGGCGCGCGAGGAACGGCGGGAGCTCTCCGATCGCTTCGCGTCGATCGACGAGGACCGACGCGGGCGGCGTGGCAACGCCGTCGCGCTGGCCCAGCGTGTCTACCACTGGAAGGAGACCCTGCTCGATGGGACCGTCTGACGTCCAGGAGCTGCGTGCCGCCGTACGCAGCGAGGTCCGCAAGGCCGTGGTCGGTCAGGGTGCGGCGATCGACCTGATGCTGATTGCGCTGATGGCCCGCGGTCACGTGCTCCTGGAAGGTCTGCCGGGAACCGCGAAGACGCTGCTGGCCCGGGCCTTCGCGCGGGCGCTCGATCTCGAGTTCCGTCGCATCCAGTTCACGCCGGACTTGATGCCCGGCGACGTCGTGGGCACGAACCTGTTCCACTTCGAGTCCAACCGCTTCGTGCTCACGAAGGGACCGGTGTTCACCCAGCTGCTGCTCGCCGACGAGATCAACCGCACGCCGCCGAAGACGCAAGCGGCGCTGCTCGAGGCGATGCAGGAACGGCGCGTCACGATCGACGGCACCAGCCACGACCTCGGCCCCGGCTTCATGGTCCTGGCGACGCAGAACCCCATCGAGCAGGAAGGGACGTACCCGCTGCCCGAGGCCCAGCTGGACCGCTTCCTGGTGCGCGCGCGCATCGGCTACCCGTCACGCGAGGACGAGCTGCTGATCGTGACGTCGCACGGTCAAGGCGCCGGGATGCCCGACCTCGACCGTCTCGGTGTCACGGCGGTGGCCGACTTGGATCGCATCGAGTCGCTGCGCGAGGTCGTGGCCGCCACGCGGCTCGCGGACGAGGTGGTGGGCTACATCGTGGACTTGGTACGCGCGACCCGTGAGCATCCGGCCCTCGCCTGCGGCGCGTCGCCCCGCTCCGCGGCCATGCTCGCCATCGCGGCGCGCTCCATGGCCTCGCTGTCCGGGCGCGACTTCGTCGTCCCGGACGACGTGAAGGCCGTGCTGGGGCCGTGTCTCGGGCACCGCCTGCTCGTCTCGGCCACGGCGGAGATCGAGGGCCGGGACGCCAAGAGCGTCCTGGGCGAGATCGTCGCGGCGGTGGCGGCGCCCCGTTGATGCGACCGACCCGGCTCGCGTGGCTGCTGCTCCTGGCGGGCGCCGCCCTGGCCGCGCTGCCGGCGTGGCTGGCGCCCGGCTTGGCGGCGGCCTGGCTCGGCTACGTGATGGGCGTCCTCGCGCTCGGCGCACTCGACGGCGCCCTCGCCCCGCGACTGGCCTCGCTCGCGCCGCGCCTCGTGTTGGCTCCGGCCCTTCCCGTCGGCCTGCCGGGCCACGTGGCGGTAGAGCTCGACGCCCCGCGAACCCGCGGCTCGCTCTCCGTGGAGGCGGAGGCCGAGGGCGACCCCGACTTGGGGCTCGGACCTCCAGCCCGCGCGGCGATCGATGGACGGGCTGGCGGTCGCATCGAGCTCCCGCTCACACCGCGCCGCCGCGGCCGCCTCGGGGTGCATGCCCTCTGGCTGCGCTGGCAGGGCCCCTTCGGGCTGCTGGAGCGCGTAGCGCGTTTGCCCGCCGACGCCTCGACGCGCGTCGTGCCGGATCTCTCGGCAACGCGCCAAGCCGCGCTGGCCCTGGACGCCACGCGCCACGCCCAGGCCGGCCTCAAGGTGGAGCGCTTCGTCGGAGATGGCAGCGAGTTCGACGCGATGCGCGAGTACGTGCCCGGCTTGGACGCCCGGTCCATCAGCTGGCGCGCCACCGCCCGCCATCGGCGGCTGGTCTGCCACCAGTTCCGGGCGGAGCGCAACCACCCCGTCGTGATCGCGTTCGACACGGGGCGCCTGATGGGCGAGAGGCTGGGCGAAGCCACGCGCCTGGACCACGCCATCCACGCCGGCCTGCGCCTGGCCTGGACCGCCTTGCGGACGGGCGACCGCGTCGGGATGTTCGCCTTCGACGCCCTGCCCCGCAGCTGGGTCCCGCCCGACCGCGCCCGCGGCACGTTCGCCGCCTTGCGCCACGGCACGGCCGAGCTCGAGTACGGCTCCAGCGAGAGCAACTTCACGCTCGGCCTGCTCGACTTGGTCCAGCGGCTCCCTCGTCGCACGCTGATCGTGCTCATGACCGATGTCGTGGACGCGATCGGCGCCGAGCTGCTCATGGAGAACGTGGCCCGCCTCGTGCGCCGCCACGTGGTCCTGTTCGTCACGTTGGCCGATCCCCAGCTGCGAAGCGCAGCCGACAGCGCGCCGGCCGACCCCATCTCGCTCTCGCGCGCCGTGGTGTCCAAGCGGCTGCTCGACGAACGGGCGGCCGTGTTGGAGCGCATGGTGCGCCTGGGCGTGCTGGTGTTGGACGCGACCCCCGAGCGCCTGGGCCCGACCTTGGTCAGCCGCTACCTCGAGGCCAAGCGCCGGGAGCGGGTATGAGCTCCACGGCGCTGCTGCGCAGCACGCTGTTCCGCCGCGAGCGCGAGCCCACGTGGGAGCGCTTGGAGCAGCTCGTCCAGCGGGTGGAGCGTCGGGGTCTGGGGGCGCTCGAGCCGCGCGAGCTGGCGGAGCTCCCGGCCGTGTACCGCGCGACGATGAGCTCGCTCGGCATGGCGCGGGCCATCTCGCTGGACCGCAACCTCCTCGAGCACCTGGACAGCCTCGCCCAGCGGGCCTGGTGCGCGTTCTACGCCCCGTCGCGGTCGTGGCGAGATCGTCTGCGCGAGTGGCTGATGGTGGGCTTCCCCGCCTCCGTCCGCGCCCTGGGCCTCCCGCTCTTCGTGGCGACGCTCACGTTGCTCGGCGGGATCGCGATCGGCCACGCCATGACGACCGCGGACGAGGAGATGTATCACGCGTTCGTGCCGGAGGCGTACGCCCAGGGACGCAACCCGTCGACGCCGCGCAGCGAGCTGTGGGATGGCCTCTACGGGATCGAGGACCATCACGGCGCGTTGGCCATGTTCGCGTCCCACCTGATCGTCAACAACACGGGCGTCGGGCTGCTGCTGGTTGCGCTGGGCTTCCTGGCTGGCCTTCCGGCGCTCATCCTGCTGTTCTTCAACGCCCTGCTGCTCGGCGCCATGAGCGCCCTCTTCGCGCGCCACGGCCTTGCGCTCGACTTCTGGGCCTGGGTCCTCCCCCACGGCGTCACCGAGCTCCTGGCGATCCTGCTCTGCGGAGCGGCCAGCTTGGCGATCGGGGGCGCGCTCGTGGCCCCGGGCACGCTGGGCCGCCGGCAGGCGCTGGCCGGTGCGGGCCGCCGCGCGGCGCCCGTGGTCATGGGAGCCATGGCGATGTTCGGCATCGCCGGGTTGATCGAGGGCTTCTTCCGGCAGCTGGTGACGGACACGCCGACACGGGTCGCGCTCGCGCTCCTGACCGCCGTCCTCTGGGCCGCGTGGCTGGGTCTGGGCGGTCGCCTGGCGAGGGCGCGCGCATGACGACCCGCGCAGCCGTCCGCGAACGCCGCCTGGAGGTCATGCCGCCCGAAGGCGTGCCGCTCAGCTTCGAGCTGGCGGGAGTGGGTGAGCGCTTCGCCGCGTTCATCGTCGACCAGCTCGCGCTCGGGCTGCTGGCGCTTCCAGCGGTCCTCTGGCTGGGCGTCGGCGGCGCACGCGGCGGGGGCGGGTTCCTCGACGCCCTCGCCCTGCTCTGGGTCTATGGCCTCCTCATGTTCGGTCCCACGTGGTTCGAGCTCTCGGGTCGCGGGACCACGCCCGGCAAGCGGCGCATGGGCCTGCGCGTCGTGGATGCCGAGGGACAGACCCTGCAGGCGCGAGCGCTCGTGGCGCGCAATCTGGTACGGCACGTGGAAGTCTGGCTGCCGGTCCAGGCGCTGCTCGCCTCCGAGGCGCTGTTGCCCAACGCGCCGGGGGTGCTGCGCCTCGCCAGCATCGGCTGGCTGGGCGCGGTCGTCGCCTTGCCCTTCATCGGCAAGGAGCGCACGCGAGCGGGCGACCTCGTGGCAGGGACACGCGTCGTACGGCAGCCGGTCGCCCGCCTGCTTGGCGACGTCGCGGCGCGCACACGCCGCTCCAGCGCGGACGCCACCTACACCTTCACCGCAGACCAGCTGGCCGTGTACGGCACGTACGAGCTGCAGGTGCTGGAAGACCTGCTGCGCATGGGCGCGGGCGGCCCGGGACGTCGCGAGGCCATGGCGAGCGTGCGCCGCCGGATCGCGGCGAAGATCGGCGACCCTCGGTCCTCGGGCGGCCGCGGCGACGACGAGGCATACCTGCACGCCTACTACGCGGCGCTCCGCGGCCACTTGGAAGGCCGGCTGCTCCTGGGCCTGGGCAAGCGCGACAAGCACAGCCCCGAGCAGCGACGCGAACCCTGATCAGGCCCCGTCGTGGGCCGCTTCGCGACGCAACGGCTCGTCCAGGCTCCCGTGCCGGAGCCCCTCGAGGTCGACCGCAACCCAGTGGAAGCCCTCGGCGCGCAAGCCCTCGACGACGCGCTCCCGCACGCCGGGCGCAAGCAGCGCAGCGACCTGGTCGAGGGGCACCTCGATGCGCGCCACGGGATCGTGGAAGCGGACGCGGAGGTCGCGGAAGCCCAGATCCCGCAGCACCCGCTCGGCGCGCTGCACGCGCAACAGGTCTGCCCGGTCGATCGCAGTCCCGTACGGGAAGCGGCTCGCGAGGCACGCATTGGCAGGCTTGTCCCATGAGGCAAGCCCTCGGTGCCGTGCCACGGCGCGCACCCAGACCTTGGAGAGCCCGGCCTCGGCGAGGGGGCTGCCCACACCACGTCGCTCGCCGGCGGCCAAGCCGGGCCGGTGCCCCTCCCCATCGTCGGCGTTCGTGCCGTCCAGCACGTGGGCGAGCCCACGGCGCGCGGCCAGGTCACGCATCTCGCCGTAGAGGTGCAGCTTGCAGTGGAAGCAACGGTCCGGTCCGTTGCGGCGGAAGGCCTCGATGTCGACCTCGCTCCCGGACAGGGCGACGTGCTCGACGCCGAGAGCCGCACAGAGCTCGAGGGACTCGGTGAGGTCCTCCTCCGGCAAGCTCTCCGAACGGCTGGTGGCCGCGACGAGCCGGTCCCGGCCCAGGGCGTCCACGGCGGCATGGAGCACGAGACTGCTGTCGCTGCCGCCACTCAAGGCCACGACGGCACCGCCCTCGTACCGGGCGAGAGCATGGAGCAGACGCGACTCGGCCTCGGTCACGTCGCGCGGCGGCGGGTGCATGCGGTCCACGCCAGGAGAATAGCGGACAAAAAGGAGCCGAGGCCGGGAAGCCAGGGCTCCGAAGAGCCATGACCTCCCGGCCTCGACGGGGGTTCGCGGTTCTACCGCCGTGAGCTACTGGTCGCTCGAGTAGCGGATCGTCCAGTCGTCCAAGTACGGACCCGGGTCAAGCGGGCCGACCGTGCCGGGCAGGTAGAACGTGATGCGGATCTGGATGAACTCGTAGCCGTCCAGGCTGTTGATCGTCCCGCCCGCGTTGCCCACGGGAACCGAGACGTCGGCCGGGTTCGAGCTGGGGACCCAGAGCGGATCGTTCTCGACACCGCTGTCGCGGAAGAAGCCGACCGTGCGCCAGGGCGTTGCCGAACCGAGGTCCGGCTGGCCGTTGGCCTGGATCTGGTAGCCACGAGCGTCGATGAAGATGCTCGTCGCCCCCGGGCCGTTGCTGGCGATCGACGGGATGCCCGCCTTGAAGTCCGCCGCGCCGGGCGTCGTGTAGTCCGGGTTGAGCGGACCCATGGCGATGATCTGCGTCTGGGCGTAGGGCATCGTGCCGCCGCCCTTGAAGCGCGAGGAGTCGAAGATGTCGCGGTAGAAGCCGTCGTCACCCTCGTTCGGGGTGCAGGTGGCCGCGCCGAGACCCTCGATCACCGAGTCGGCGTCCTCGAGGACGATGCGACCGTGCCCACCGGGGGCGCCGTCGTTCTGCGGACCGACGTAGCCGGCGCTCTGGTTCGAGACGCCGCCGGCACCGCCCGCCGCCGTCAGCACCGTGGAGGCGCCGAGGATGATGCGGGACGAGGTGAGCAGGCGGATGCCGCCACCCGCGCCACCGCCACCACCGGCGGCCGCGCCGCAGCCGCAGCAGTAGGGCGTGCCCGAAGCACCACCCACGCTGCCAGCCGCATCGATGGTGCCGAACACCGTGATGTTGCCGGAGGCGGTGAAGTCCACGAAACCACCACCCGCGCCACCGCCGCCACCACCCGTACCGTAGTAGGTGTACGAGCCACCCCACTGCTCGCGGCCGCCAGCGCCGCCACCGCCGCCCGCGGAGGGGGTGAACATGGCGTCGTCCGCCGGGAAGGCCGCGCCGCCCTCACCCTGGACCGCACCCAGGTTGGTATGGCCATTGCCCATCAGGTTCGTGCTGGTGCCGCCGTCCACACCGTGGCCGCCGCCACCGCCGCCCTGGGCGGTCCCGTAGCTGGTGCCGGGGTAGATGGTCTGGTGGCCAACGCCGCCCTTGCCGGCGCCGATGCCGCCCTGGACGCCGTAGCCCGAGTCGCTGCCGTAGCCGCTGAAGCCGTTCTTGCCGTGCGTGGCGGCTTCCGAGTGGGCGACGGCCGTACCGCCTTCGCCACCGCCGGCCACGCCCTTGCCGCCAGCCGCGAAGCCGGTGGGGTTGTACGTCCAGTTGTAGCCCACGGCGCCACGCCCCTGGGGCGTGCCACCGATGTTGTCGCCGCGGACGACCACGCGGCCGCCCTGCTCGATCACGATGTCACCCTGCACCAGGATGATCGCGGGGTTGACACCCTTGAAGCGCACCGTGGCGCCGCTTTGCACGCGGAACGAGGCGAACTCCCAGACGACCGCCGTGCTGCCGTCCACCGTGTTCGGGCAGGTGTTGATCGTGGCGCCCGTGTCGAACGTCATGTCGGACGAAGCCTCGAAGTCGTCCTTGCTGCCGTCGTTGTCCTGGAGCGGGACGCTGCAACCCGGGGCCTGGTCGGGACCGGAGGGGAACAGGATGTCGCTCGTCTGGCCGTTGTCACCGTCGCCGGAGAAGAGCAGGTAGCCCTGGACGACGCCCGGGGAGCGGGCGGTGTTGATGTCCGACGTGCTGTTGGACGTGTCGAAGGGGGTCTCACCCTGCACGAGCATCTGGTAGCTGCCCGCCTGCAGCGGCAGGTTCTCGGTCGTGAAGGAGGTGGTGACCGGCGCCAGCGGCAGACCGCCGAAGTCCTCGATGCCGCCCAGCATGCGGAACACGAGCATGGCGTTCTCGGGGAAGCGGCCGCCCTGGGGGATCAGCTTGATCTGCGTGCTGGCCAGGCTCTGCGTCAGCTGGATGGTCGCCACCACACGCTGCGGGGGGGCGAACGGCGTCGAGACGTCGGCGCCCCATGTGGCGGAGCTGGCGTTGCCGTCGGCCGTGCTGCTGCCGATGTAGAAGCCGGACGCGTTGCCGTTGGGAGCCGTGCGGGCGTTGGCCAGCACGGGGTCGCCCTTCTCGTACATCCAGAGCTGGACCGTGTTGCCGTTGACCGTGCACGGGTCCAGGTTCTCGGAGACGGTGACCGTGACGGCGTTCGTGTCGTCCACGTCGACGGCCTGGGAACCGGTCGTGGGCGTGATCGCGGTGACGGTCGGCGCGAAGGCCGGGATCTGGTCCAGGAAGCGCTCGGGGTCCGTCTCGGCGCGCGTCTGGAACTCCATGCTCACGGTCGAGAGCAACTTCTCGCCGAGGGTGTTCTTGAGGCAGAACTGTTCGGGCGAGCCGACGAGCTGCACGCGGTAGCGCGTGGAGGCCCGGAAGCCGGCGTCGGAGAAGTCGCAAAGACCCGGGAGCTGGGGCTCGAAGTAGATCGTGGCGCCCTCGACGCGGAACGTGCCGTCGACGTCCAGACCCCACTGGTCACCCCGACGCAGCTGCAGCGAGGCGGGCGTCACCGAAGCGGGATCGACCGCGTCGTTGAAGTGCCACGCGAGCACCGCGTTCAGGGCCACGTTGTCGAGGCCGTCCTGCTCGAAGGAAACGAGCGACAGACCGCGACCGGGGAACCCGGCCTTGGCCCCGCCGCACGACGCCACGAGCGGTGCCATCAGCGCCGCGAGGACCACCAGGCCCAACACGCCCGGGCGCATGAAGGTCCGCGCACGCGAGCCACCAGGCTGCGGCTCCATCGAGTGCCGGCGCCGCGCGCCGCGCTCTGCCGTTGTCTTCAACATGGATCTTGCTCCCAGGAAGTGCCCCCCGTCATCGAGGAGCTTGCCGTGCTTGCGCGCGGCGCGATGTAGTTCGAAGGACTTGGGTGTCGGAGGACGCGAATGCCCGAGGACGCAGGTCCTGCGTACCAAGCCGGTCCACGTTACCCGCCGCGAAGCGCCGACCCAACCGAGCCCGAACGTACCCGGGGGAATGTACCCCGGAGAACCCTCGGACACCGACTCCCCTATCGTCGGATTCCGTGGGATCCCGCTCCGAGGAGCCGGTTCCCGTCCGGAACGCCAAGATGCCGGGAGAAGAAGCTGGGCGGCACCTCCTCGCGGAGGATGCCGTGGACCTTGTCCGGCGTGGGTGGGCGCAACTCCCGTACCAAGGCCCATCCTCGTCCGGGGCCCATGGATCAGCCGTTTGGGGGCGTCCATACGTGCCCGGCGGCGCGGGCCGGCGCTCCACTGCGCGGTTCCGCACGGTGCCCGGCGGCGCGCCGCCCGGCCCGCGACCTCCCGGGTCGAAACGTCGGGAATCAGGGCCCGGAACCAACGGGCGCCAGTCCGCGGGAGGACCAAGGCCCCCGCTGACGCAGGACGGCCGCCGCGGCCGCTAGGCGCGCCCGACGGCGCCGCCGTGACGCCGGGGCACGGCCACGCGGTGCACGACGCGCGCGAGGTGGCGCTGGCGACGCGCGCCGTCGGGATCCCCGATGGCGTCCAGGGCATCGGCCAGAGCGAGGTAGCCCTCGGGGTCCTGGGGCGCCGCAAGGACGTAGCGACGCAGCTCGATGAGCGCCGGGGCGGTCCGGCCGAGTGCGAGCAGGGCCCGGCCATGGTCCCGCCGGGCTGCGTCGTCGGGGGGCAGGACGCGCTGGGCGGCTCTCCCGGCCGCGGCGGCCTTGCGAGGGGTCCCGCGCGCGTGGTGGACCCGGACGAGGATGCCGAGGGCCCCGGGGTGCCGGCGATCCCGCCTCAGGGCGGCCCGCGTCCGGGCCAGGGCCAGGTCCAGGCGCCCGCCCTCGAACGCGAGCTCGGCCAGGCCCGTCCAGAGATCAGGGGCCTCGGGCAAGTGGGAGAGCGCGCGCAGCAGCGCCCTCTCGGCGGAGGCATCCCGGGCCGCCGCGAGGAGCGCCGCCGCCAGGTCCAGGTGCAGCTCGAGATCGCGGGGACGGGCGTGGACGGCATGGGCCAAGCGGCGCACGGCCTCGCGCCGACGACCCGCGCGCCCCAAGGCGCGCGTGTAGAGCCGCAAGGTGCCCACGTCCGCCGGGGCCGAGCGGAGCCTCGCGCGCGCCACCCGCGCGGCTGCCCGCGGCCGGTCGGCCTCGAGCAGGTGCTCGACCAGGCCCTGCCACCACGCGCCGCGGTCGGGTTCCAGCGCCAGCCGCGCACGGTAGCGGGCCACGCCAGCCCCGGGACGTCCCAGGAAGCGCTCGGCAGTCGCCGCGAGGCGCACGGCCTCCTCCTCCGGTGCCGGCTCGCCGAGCAGGGGCTCCAGGACCTCGAGCGCCCGCTGGACGCGCCCGGCGTCGAGCGCCGCCTCGGCCCAGCGCAGGCGGGCCTCCGCAAAGTCCGGCTCGCGCCGCACGGCGCTGCGGTAGTGGGCGATGGCCTCGGCCGAGCGCCCCTCCGCACGGGCCAGGTCCCCGAGGCCGTAGGCGGCATCGGCGGCGTGGGGGCCCGCCAGGGCGCGGTGGAAGGCGCCCCGGGCCTCGGCCCGACGGCCCTGGGCCGCCAGCGTGCGCCCCAGCCCGACGTCCAGCTCGGGGTGGTGGGGCTCCAGCGCCCGCACGCGCAGCCACGCCGCAAGCGCGTCGTCGGTACGACCGCCGATCAAGTAGGCCAGCGCCAGATGGCGATGCACGTGCGGGCACGTCGGATCGAGCTCCAGCGCCCGCGCGGCGTGGAGCTCGGCGCGGGCCAGGTCCTCGCGCAGGGCGTGGCAGTGCGCGAGGTTGCAGTGCGCCTCCTCCAGGTCCGGATCGCGCTCCAAGGCCTCGCCGAATGCGCGGACGGCGCGGTCCAGATGGCCGAGGCGCCCGTAGCACAGCCCCAGCCCCATCCACGGCGCGGCGCTGCCCGGGCTCAACGCCGCGCTGCGGCGATAGCGGCGCAGGGCCGCCGGGACCTGGTCGTCTTCCAGGTGGCAGTGGCCGAGGTAGAGGTCGATCCGCGGGCTGATCACCCCGCGCCGATCCAGGCTCCGAAGCATGGCCCGGGCCCCGGCGTGGTCGCCTTCCTCGTAGCGTTGGACCGCCTTGGCCAGGCGGCGATCCGCGTCGTGCCACATGACCGCTTGGCCACCTCCGCGGGAGGCCCTCCCGCCCCGCAGGCCGGAGGTTCCCACCCCGGGGGGACAGTCCAGCGCGCCACGCACCCGTGACCAAGGCACGGGAAAGGCACGCCGGAGGCGGCGGCGAAGGTGGACGCGGCCCCCACCCCCCTCCACACTGCCGCGCTTCGACGCCGATCTCGCGACGCGGAGCGCCGACCATGGACATGACCTCGAAGACGAACACGCCGGACGAGATCCGCATCCCCTGGGATGTCCCGGAAGGCGGCCGGCGCAACCGGCTCTGCGACGTGCGCAACTTCGGCATCATGGCGCACATCGATGCGGGCAAGACCACGGTCACCGAGCGCATCCTCTTCTACAGCGGCCGCATCCACCGCACGGGCGAGGTGCACGAGGGCGCCGCGACCATGGACTACATGAAGGAGGAGCAGGAGCGCGGCATCACGATCACCAGCGCCGCGACCAACACGCTCTGGAAGGGCGTGCGCCTCAACATCATCGACACGCCGGGGCACGTGGACTTCACCGCCGAGGTGGAGCGCTCGCTGCGCGTGCTGGACGGCGCCGTCGCGGTGTTCGACGCCCAGGCCGGCGTCGAGCCGCAGTCCGAGACCGTCTGGCGCCAAGCCAACCGCTACAAGGTCCCGCGTCTCTGCTTCCTGAACAAGATGGACAAGGCAGGCGCGGACTTCGACGCCGCCGTGCAGTCCATCCGCGACCGGCTCGGTGCCCGCGCCTTCCCCGTCCAGTACCCGGTCGGCCAGGCCCAGGACTTCCGCGGCATCATCGACGTCCTCGAGAACGTCGCCTACATGTACGACGAGGAGAGCCAGGGCCGCCGCTGGCACGAGGAGCCGGTGCCGGCCGGGCTGCGCGAGCGGGTCGACGACCTGCGCCGCGAGCTCGTCGAGGCGGCCGCCGAGCAGGACGACGAGCTGCTCGAGCGGTACCTCGGCGGCGAGGAGCTGCACCGCGACGACCTGTTGGTCGCCATCCGCAAGGGCGTGCTGAGCGGCTCGTTCGTGCCCGTGCTCTGCGGCTCGGCGCTCCGCAACAAGGGCGTGCAGCGCCTGCTCGACGCCGTCTGCTACTTCCTCCCCTGCCCGCTGGACATCAAGGAGATCCACGGCACGGAGATGGACGAGACCACGCCGGTCATCCGTCATCCCGATCCGACGGAGCCGCTCTCGGCGCTGGCCTTCAAGACCGTCGCCGACAAGAACGGCGACCTGTACTTCGTCCGCGTCTACAGCGGCACGCTGGAGCAGGGCACGCAGATCTGGAACGCCACGCGCGGCAAGCGCGAGCGCGTGGGGCGCTTGATGATCATGCACGCCGCCGAGCGTGAGCTGGTCGACAAGCTCGAGGCCGGCCAGATCGGCGCGGTCGTGGGCTTCAAGGACACGTACACGGGCGACACGCTCTGCACGAAAGAGCAGCCCATCCTGCTCGAGCCCATGACCTTCCCCGAGACGGTCATCTCGATGGCCATCCAGCCCAAGAGCCGCGGCGACCGCGACAAGCTGGGCGAGGCCTTGCAGCGCCTCCAGCGCGAGGACCCCACGTTCCGCGCCTACACCGACGACGAGACCGGCGACACGATCATCTCGGGCATGGGCGAGCTGCACCTGGACGTGCTCGTGAGCCGCCTGTTCAACGAGTACAAGCTCGAGTGCGTGACTGGCAAGCCCAAGGTGGCCTACCGCCAGACGCTCAAGAAGGACATCGAGGTCGAGGGTCGCCACGTCAAGCAGTCGGGCGGTCGCGGCCAGTTCGGTGTGGCGCGCGTCAAGTTCACGCTGCACGACCAGACCGAGAACACGTTCGAGAGCACCGTGGTCGGCGGCTCGGTCCCGCGCGAGTACTGGAGCTCCGTCGACACGGGCCTGGACAACGCCTACGCGGAGGGCTACCCGCTGGGCTTCCCCTTCGTGAAGCTCCACGCCAACCTCTACGACGGCAAGTACCACGACGTCGACAGCTCGGAGATGGCCTTCCGCGAGGCGGGCCGCTTGGCGCTCCGCGAGGCCACCGAGCGGGCGGGCGTGAACATCCTCGAGCCCTGGATGCGCATCGCGATCACGGCTCCCGAGGTCAACCTCGGCGACGTGATCGGCAGCCTCAACCAGCGCCGCGGCGAGATCGAGAAGACCGAGCGCGGCAGCGGTGACGCCATGCGCATCTACGGCTTCGTGCCGCTCGCCGAGATGTTCAAGTACAGCGAGGTCCTCCGCGGCCTGTCGCAGGGTCGTGGTGTCTACACGCTCGAGCCCTTCGAGTACCGCGTCGTCCCGCAGTCCATCGCCGAGGCCATCCGCAAGGAAGTCGAGGACGAGAAGAAGAAGCGCGGGAAGTAGGCGCGCCTCAGGGGGCGCCGTCGCCCGCAGACCTGGCACGCCGGTCGCGCTTGCGAGAGGCGTGCACGTCGCCTAGCCATGCGCGCGTGGACGGCATGAAAACGGCCCACATCCATGCGGCCGAAGCCACCACGCGGGACGTGTCGACCGTGAGCCGCCCCTCGGCTTGGCCCCCGCCAACGGCGAACAGCGCGTTCAGGCCGGCGAGCCCCAGACACACGTAGAACGCGCCCGCACGCGCCGCCAGGAGGCCCTGCATGAGCTTCCAGGCCGCGACGGCGAGCGCGATCGAGATGGCGAAGCGGACCAGCTGGAACGGCGCAGGGCCCCACTCCGAGAGAGCACCGACGACGCCCAAGCCGATGACCGCTGACGTAAGCGTCAGGACCAGGAACCAGACGGCCAGGGGCGCGGGTGGAAGTTCGTGCGCTGGCGGCGAAGCAGCGTCGGCGCGCGCGCCGTCCTCGCCCTGGTCGATCGCAAACCACGCTCGACTCCCCGGCAGCAACAATGCGCCTAGCAGGGCAAGCACGAGGCCCAGGTAGGGCCAGTCGATCCGCGACGCGCCGACGGGCCAGAGGGGCGACTTCGCCGTCGACGTGAGGACCGCCTCGATGGCCAGCATCAGGGCGAGTGCGAGCCAGGCCCATCGCTGCCGGTTGAAGAGGGCCGCGGCGAGGACGAGGGAGAGGCTGCCGCCGACGAGGAGCTGCAGCTGGGCGTGGCCCAGGAGGGTCCCGGGGAGATCGAAGCGGGCGAGCGCAGGCGCCACGAGGGACCAGCGGCCCGCGGCCGCGTGCAGCCCGA
The DNA here is from genome assembly GCA_050248855.1 of Planctomycetota bacterium. Classification (GTDB taxonomy): domain Bacteria; phylum Planctomycetota; class PLA2; order PLA2; family JAEUHO01; genus JACKGW01. The sequence continues at coordinate 78,206 of JBFWRP010000004.1, forward strand.
ACGGCACGATGTAGAGCCGGTAGATGCCCTCGAGCAGGGCGAGCAGGACGACGACCCAGACGGCCAGCGGTGGGCCGGCTGCCGCCCCACGGCCTCCCGCGGACGAGCGCTCCTCCGGCTGCGGCGACGGCACGTCCTCCGGATCGTCCGACCACCACACGGTGCCGTCGTCGATCGTGCCGTCGGCGACGAGGGCGTCGTACTGCGCACGGGAGAGGGGCCCGTGCACGTCGTCGCCGTCCAGGTACCAGTACGCCGCCTCGAACGCTTCGACCTCGCCCATCGTCCCTCGCGGGCGATGCTACGCGAAGAGGCGGCAGCTCGGCGACGCTCTTCGGCGATCAGGCGCCGCCGGGGCAGGTGCCGGCGGCCACGAGCTCGCGGACGACCTCGCCATCGCGCTCCTCGCGCACGACACCCGTGACGGGCGCGTCCTTGGCGATCCAGCGCTTCATCACGCGACCACGACGCATGGTCCGCGTGACGATCACGCAGTCCCAGGTCCGGCCAGCGGCCTCGATGGTGCCCTCGCCGATCTCGATCGCGCCGCCACCGCGGCCGCCAAGGCGCAGCGGGTTGGCCGTGCGCGGACGCTCCATGCGCGCCCCCCGGACTTCCTCGTCGCCGACCTTCACGATCGACTCGAGCACGACGGTGTCCTCGTGCACCTCGACGACCCGCTGCTCGACGATCGTCTCCTGGCCCTGGATCACCTGGCGCCAGCGGGCCCACTCCCCCACGACCGCGTCGGCCAGCGGGTTCACCATGTCGGGCACGTCCTGCTCGTCGCCTGCCAAGCGCGGGCTCGCGCGCGAGGGTACGGGGTCGCTGTCGGGCGCCGGCTCGGGCACGGGCTGCGGCTCGGGCGTCGGCGTCGGCTCGGGCGTCGGCGTCGGCTCGGGCGTGGGTTCCGGCGTGGGCTCGGGCTCGGGAACCGGCTGCGGCTGGGGCGGGGCCTCGACGACCTCGGGGCTCCCCCACTCGATCGCCTCCATGACGACGGTGTCGCCCAGGCGCGCATCGACGAGACCCCATCCGGCCACGGCGTTGCTGAAGCGCAGCGTGAGGCGCGTCCCCATGGCCGCCAGCGACACCGAGGCCACGTCGGCCTCCGCGGCGCCCACCTTCGCGCGACCGACCTCGTGCGAGGCCACCTCGCCCATCACGCGGATCGCCGTGAGCAAGTCGCGGTTGGGCAGGCGATCAGGAAGCGGCAGCGGGAAGGCCGGACCGCTCTCGACTTCGCCCACGAGCGAGACCTCGTCGTCGTTCACATCGGTCACCTCGAGCTTGAGGACGGTGTCCTCCTGCCCACCCGGGGGACGCAGGCGGTAGCGGGCCCACTCGCCCTTCACCGCGTCGGCCAACGTGTCGAGCGGGCCTGGCGTGCGCGCGCCGGCCGGTGCGTCGTCCGGCGTGGCCGGCTTGGGGCCTGGCGTGGTCGTGTCCGGCTCGGGCTTGTCGGTCTTGGGTCCGGTCGCAGGCGTGGGCGGCTTGCTCGCCGCGTTGGCCTCGGCGATCTCGGCCAGCACGACCTCGATCGCCTTCGCCAGCTGCGGGTCACGACCCTTCACGCGGTCTTCGGGGGTCTCCACGACGACGATGTCGGGCTTCACCCCGTAGCCCTCGAGGTTGGTGCCGTCCATGCCGTAGTAGCCCACGCGCGGGATGCGGAACGTGCTGCCGTCGCTGAGCTGGATGTCGTTGGTGCCGATCACGCCGCCCGGCGTGGGGACACCCACGATCTTGCCGCGCCCGAGCGCCTGGAAGCAGTACGGGAACACCTCGGCGTCGGAGAACGAGCGCTCGTTGATCAGCACGACGACGGGCTTGTCCCAGAAGAGCGCCGGCTGCGTGATCTTGCGCGGCGCCCCACGGGGCTGCACCTGGGCGTACGGCCGCGCCGTGAGGATCTCCATCAGCTGGTTGTGGATGTTGCCGCCACCGTTCTCGCGCACGTCGAGCACCAGGCCCTGGATGCGCTTGCTGAGGTTGAGCTGGCCGATCGTGGCCTGGAAGCGGCTGAGGTTGGCCGGGTTCATCGCATCCAGGTGGATGTACGCCAGGGCGCCCTTGCCCTCCTCGCGCACCTTCTTCACGTTGCCGGAGATCCAGTCGCGGTGGAGGAGCTCGGCGATCGAGCGGGCATCCGTCGGCGTGATCTCGGTCTTCGTCTCCTCGCCCACGCCGTCGCCGGTGATGGGCCGGTAGGTGATCACGACCTTCTTGCCGACCTGACCCGACAGGGCCTCGTCGAGACTGCCCTTGGAGAGCGAGACCTGGCCGATGGCCACGATCTCGTCGCCTACGCGCAAGCGCGCCTGGGCCGCGGGCCCATTGGCCAAGATGGACGTGATGACGCGCCCACCGTGGGGACCGGACTTCTGGGCGAAGTCCGCACCCAGGTAGCCGGAGGGTACGGCCCGCTCGGGCACGGCGTTGCTGGGGCGGCTGCCCCCGTAGATGCCCAGGTGGCTGGCATTGAGCTCGGCCAGCATCTGGCTGATGACGTTCTGGAACTCGCCCTTGTCTTCGGCCTCGATCGCGACGTCGCGGTACTTGGCCCGCATGGCGTTCCAGTCCACGCCGTGCATCTTGGGGTCGTAGAACCCGTCGCGCATCTTCGTCCACGCTTCGTCGAACAGCTGCTCGAGCTCCTTGCGCTGGTCCACCTCGATCTCGGCGAGGAAGGGCACGCGCGTGCGGTTCTCGATGCTCGTGGGTGCGGGCACGCGGTAGATCTGCTCGGCGCCGTCCGTACCGACCGAGAACAGGATCGAGTCACCGCGCGGGCTCCAACACGCACCCGAGCCATCGCGCGAGATCTGCATCGACTCGCCGCCCTGCGAGCTGGTCACGAAGATCCCCCCGGACTCGCCAGCCGCCGGGTTGAACGCCTCGAAGGCGATCATGTCGCTGTCGGGCGACCACGTCGGCACCTGGAAGAACCCCGACCCGCGGGAGATGCGCCGCACGTTCTTGCCGTCGGCGTCCATCACGTAGATGGCCTGCGTGCCTTCGCGGCCGCTGTCGAACGCGATCTTCTGGCCATCGGGCGACCAGCACGGGTCGTCGTCGGCCTCCTTGTGGTCGGTGAGCTGCGTGAGCTCGCCGGACCGCACGTCCAGGCGCCAGATGTCGCGGTTCCCGCTGCGCTCGCTGGAGAAGGCCACGTAGCGCCCATCGGGCGACCACGTGTGGAAGAAGTCGTCCTTGGGGTGGTCGGTCAGGCGCTTCACGTTGTTGCCGCGTACGTCCATGACCCACAGGTCGGAGTTGCCGCTGCGATCGGACTGGAACGCGATCCACTGCCCGTCCGGCGAGAGACGCGGCCACTCGTCCTTCGCCGCGCCGTCCGTCAGCCGCTGGGCCTTGCCGCCGCCCGACGGCATGGTCCAGATGTCGCCGAACGCGCTGAACACGAGGCGGCTGGCATCGCCGCTGGTGTGTACGTGTTGGGCGCCGCTGGTGAGCGTCCGCTCCGTCACGCCGCTGTGCCGGACGTCGCCGCGGACGACGAAGGGCAGGAGCTTGGCGGTGGGCTTGTCCTGCGTGAGGTCGGCGACGTGCAGGCGCGCGCCGCGCTCGAACACGGCGGTCTTCCCATCCCACGCCAGGTCCGGGCGGTGCACGTCGAGGCCCGTCCAGGCGCTGACTTGGCGACGCTCGCCGCCCGCGGCAGGCATCGCGTAGAAGCTGGCGACGCCCTTCTCCTCGGCCACGAACCAGACCGTGGCGCCGTCCGGCGAGAAGAAGGGGCTGCGCTCGTTGCCGAGCGTCGCGGTGAGCGCGGTCGGGATGCCGCCGTCGCGGGCCACGGTGTAGAGGTCGTAGTTGCCCGTGCCCTCGTAGTTGTCCTGGTAGATCGTGTTGAACCCGCGCGCGTACACGATCGTCTTGCCATCCGGGCTGTAGCTGCCGTCGCGACCGCCGTCCACGGTGATGGCGCGCGGCGTGCCCCCCGCGATCGGCACCTCGTAGAGGTTGAGCTGGTAGCGACCGGGGTCGCGGTTGCTGGCGAACAGCAGGAACTTCCCGTCCGGCGACCAGTCGCAGAGGATCGCGGCCGAGCTGTGCTGCGTGATGCGCGTGGGCTCGCCGCCCTCGATCGGCATCACGTAGAGGTCGTAGCCCCCGGCGCGCTGCGAGCTGAACGCGATCTGCTTGCCGTCCGGGCTGATGCGCGGGATCGTGTCCTGTGCTTCGTGGATGGTCAGGCGCTGGGCGAGCTGCGGCGAGTCGATGGACGCCGTCCAGATGTCGCCGCGCCACGTGAACGCCACGGTCTTGCCGTCGGGAGCGAGGCTGGGGTAGCGCAAGCCCCGCGTGGGCTCGGGGGCCTTCCCCTTGGCCGGCTTGTCGTCGGCGCGAGCCGTGCGGTGGGGAGCGGCCGCGACGAGGGCGACCGCCGCGAACGTGGCGACGAAGGCGAGCAGGGGCCGTCGGGCGCGGCCCGCCCGAAGAGGACGCTGGGGCATGGCAGTTCCTTGCGGGGCCGTGCGAGCGGACTCTCCCGGGGGCCCCAGGCCGGAGAGCGGCCGGTCAAGGTAGCAGCCCTGCACGCGGTCGTCAGCCCGGGTGTACGTGCGCGCCGGTCCCGTCCAGGCCGTCGTGAGGGCGCCGCCAGGTTGGTGGGATTCCGCGCCGTCGAACGGGCGGCCTCAAACGCCGTGGTCGAAGGGCCCCTCTCCCCGCGAACGCTTCCCGTCGCCGTCGATGCTGCCCAGGAACTTGTCGTTGTCCGGGAACTGCTCGAGGCGGTCCACCAGCAGCGTGATCGCGTCGATGGGCCGGACCTTCTGGAGAACGCGGCGCAGGCGGTAGATCAGCTCGAGCTGGTTGGGCGGCAGGAGCTTCTCTTCCTTGCGCGTGCCCGACAGCGAGATGTCGATGGCCGGCCACACGCGTTGCTCGGCAAGCTTGCGGTCCAGCACGAGCTCCATGTTGCCGGTGCCCTTGAACTCCTCGAAGATCACCGTGTCCATCTTCGAGTTGGTCTCGATGAGCGCGGTGGCCACGATCGTGAGCGAGCCGCCCTCTTCCAGGTTGCGGGCCGCTCCGAAGAACGCCTTCGGACGCTCGAGGCTCCTCGAGTCCATGCCGCCGGACAGCGTGCGACCGCCGCTGCGGGCAAGCAGGTTCCACGCGCGGCCCAACCGCGTCAGCGAGTCCATGAGGATCACGACGTCGCGACCCGTCTCCACGAGACGCTTGGCCTTTTTGAGCACCATCTCCGTGATGCGCGTGTGGTTCTCGGGGGTGCTGTCGTTGGTGCTGACGACGACCTCGCCTTCCGTGGCCCGCTGCATGGCGGTGGCCTCTTCGGGACGCTCGTCGACCAACAGCACGATGAGGTAGGCTTCGGGGTGGTTGATCTCCACCGCGCGGGCCAGCTGCTGGAGGATGCGCGTCTTGCCGGCCCGCGGCGGCGACACGAGGAGACCCCGCTGGCCGAAGCCGATGGGGGCCAAGAGGTCGATGATGCGCAGCGTGATCTCGTCGAGGTTCTTGGTCAGCTCGAGCCGGCGATCGGGGTCGATGACCGTGCACTCGTCCCACTTCTTGGTCTTGTGGTACTCGTGCGGGGGCATGCCGCAGATCGAGCGGATGGAGACCAAGGGCGGGTTCTGCCCGCGGCGCCGGGGCTCGCCGATCTCGCCGTCGACGATGTCGCCGTCGCGCAGCCCGTAGGTGCGCACGAGGTCGACGCTGACGTACGGATCCTCGGCGCTGGGCTCGTAGGCCCGGTCGGGGCTGCGCAAGAAGCCATGGCCGTCCCGCGAGAGGTCGAGCACCCCGAAGTGGCGCAGCGCGGCGTCGTCGGGGGCCTCGAACACGACCCCCGGCTCGGGCGCCGGAGGCGCAGGCGTCTCGCCCAGGAAGGCGAACGGGATCCCGTTGTCGTCGATGATCGGCGCCGAACCCGGCGACGGGCTCGGCCCGGCCCCCGGGCGGCCCCGGCCGCGACCACCGCGGCGTCGACGACGCTGGTTGCCCCCCTGATGGCGAGGGTGTTGGACGTTCTTCCGGGTACGCAAGGTGAGGATTCCCCCCAGCGACCGGACCCGAAGCGGGTCGGCTCGCACGTGGCCCCATGCCGTGCATGAGAGGCCGTGGGATCGGTCGGGCGCGGCCCCAGCGAAGGGGCGGCGCGACAGAAGACAAGGAAGCAAGGGGTTCGGAAGGCGGCTGCAGGAAGGTGGTTCGAGCCACCTCGGGGCAAGTGCCCCTCCCGTCAAGACCCGGATCACCTCGCCAGGGAGGGGCCGGCGGGCCGCCGGGAGATCGCGTGGGGCGCGCGCGAACCCCGCGCGCCGCGTCCCACCTTGCCGGTCGGATCCTACCCCCCGGCGCGGGGGCAGCCAAGTCCGTCTTGTGCGAAGGGCGCCTGGCGGCCGGCCGGGGGACCTGGGGCCCGGCAAACCTCCGGGGCCCTGGGGCCGGCGGGCTACCTTCTGCCGCTTGTCCCGCGGCCAGCGGGTGCTGCCTTGGAGACCGCATGGACTTCCGCCTCGAGACGCTTGCTCCCTGCCACCGGAAGGTCGCCGTGACCGTGCCCGCCGAGCGGGTCCGCGAGGCCTTCGCCGAGAAGACGAAGGAGGTCAACGACCAGATCGTCCTCCCGGGCTTCCGCAAGGGCCACGCCCCGCGCAAGCTCCTGGAACAGCGTTTCGGCAAGCACCTGGCCGAGGAGGTGCGTCGCGATCTGCTGAAGGCCATCTTCGAGGCCCTGGAGAGCGAGCAGAAGGTCACGCTCTTGGCTCCGCCCGAGATCGACGTGGAGGCCCTCGAGGTCAAGCCCGACAGCCCGCTGGCGCTCGAGTTCGAGATCCTGACGCGGCCCGAGTTCGAGACCCCCACCTACAAGGGCCTCGATGTCACCCTCCCGGCCATCGAGGTGGGCGACGAGGAGATCCAAGCCGGCCTCGACCGCCTGCGCCGTCGCAGCGCCCGACTCGAGCCCGTCGCCGACGCCGTCATCACGGACGCCGACATCCTCGTGGTCGACTGGAAGGCCATGGACGGCGACAGCGTGGCCGCCCGCGACGAGGGCACGTACTACCCGTTCGGTCGCGGCGTCCTGGCGGGCTTCGTGACGTCCGAGCTGGACGAGCAGCTGCGAGGCGGCAAGGTCGGGGCGAAGGCCACGGCCGAGGTCAAGGTGGCGCCCGACGACCCGCGCGAGGACCTGCGCGGCAAGACGCTGGCCCTCGAGGTCGAGGTCACCGAAGTCCAGCGCTATCTGCTGCCCGAGGTGGACGCCGGGTTCCTGGCCAAGCACGACTTCGACGACGAGGCGGAGATGCGCGAGGAGATCGGGAAGGGCATCCGCCGGGCCAAGGCGCGCCTGCGCGAGCGCGAGGCCGAGGAGATGCTCGTCGAGCAGCTGGTCGGCGGCATCGAGATGTCGCTGCCCCAGCCCTTCGTCGAGCGGGAGCTGGCCTCCTGGGCCCGCCGCAAGCGCATGGCGCTGGAGATGGACAAGGTCGAGGAAGACGAGATCGCCCGCCAGGTCGCCGCCGAAGAGGGCGAGGCCAAGGCCGCCGTCGAGAAGGACTTGCGCACCCAGTTCCTGCTCGATCGCATCGCCGACGCCGAAGACATCCAGGTCACCGAGAGCGACCTTTCCGCGGCGCTCCACGAGATCGCCCAGGCCTACGGTCACCCGGTCGAACAGGTGCTTGCCAGCTACCGCGACGGCGGGCGCCTGCGGGAGCTCGCTGCGCAGGTCCGGCACCGCAAGGTCCGCGACCTGATCCGTCGCGAGGCCACGATCGTCGAAGCCTGACCCCCGCGACGCCGTCGATCGACCCGCGGCGGCCCCACTGCCTCTCCCCCGGGGCATGATGGGGCCGACCCCGAAACGCCCCCGAGGAGCACGCCCGTGTCCGACGTCCCCGCCGGCCTTGGCTTCGATGCCTCTGCAGGTTCTCGCCTGGAAGGCCCCAACGCCTACATCCCCAATCCCGTCATCATCGAGCGGACGGGGCGCGGCGAGCGGCACTACGACGTGTGGAGCCGCCTGCTCGAGGACCGCATCGTGTACCTCGGCACCCCCATCAACGACACGGTCGCCAACCTGCTGATCGGCCAGCTCCTGGTCTTGGAGAAGAGCGACCGACAGCGCGACGTGCACCTCTACATCAACAGCCCCGGCGGCAGCATCTCCGCAGGGCTGGCCGTGTACGACACGATGCAGTACATCGCCTGCCCCGTGGAGACGGTCTGCATCGGCAGCGCCGCCAGCATGGCCGCGATCCTCTTGGCCGCCGGCACGCCGGGCAAGCGCTACGCGCTGCCCAACGCCCGCGTCATGATCCACCAGCCCTGGGGCGGGGCCCAGGGCACCGCGGCCGACATCGAGATCCAGGCCGAGGAAATCCTCCACGCGCGCAAGGTGCTGAACGACATCCTCTCCCGCCACACGGGCCGCCCCGTGAAGGACGTGGAGCGCGACACCGACCGCGACAAGTTCCTCTCGGCCGAGGAGGCCCGGGCGTACGGCCTCGTGGACGAGGTCGTGGAGTCCAAGAAGGAGCCGGCCCCCGCATCAGCCTGACGGCCCGACGCATCCCACGGCCCGGCGTATGCTGAGCCGGGCGCGGGGGGATGGGGCGCCAGCCGAGACGGGGCCACGGAGGACCGACACGCATGGCATCGCGGCGCGGACCGGTCGAGAAGTGCACCTTCTGCGGCAAGAGCCGGCACACGGTCGAGAGCCTCATTGCCGGTCCGCCGGGCATCAACATCTGCAACGAATGCGTCGAGCTCTGCAACACGATCCTCGTCGAAGAGCAGCGCCGTCACGGACGCGGCGGCAGCGGCCGCAGCGAGGCCCCCACGGGGCTACCCGGCACCGACGGCGTGGGCCTCAAGACGCCGCGCGAGATCCAGGAGCACCTCGACGGCTACGTGATCGGCCAGAGCCGGGCCAAGCGTGCCTTGAGCGTCGCCGTCTACAACCACTACCGCCGCGCCCAGAAGAACCGTGGCGACGTCGAGATCGACAAGAGCAACATCCTGCTCGTCGGCCCCACGGGCAGCGGCAAGACCTTGCTCGCCCGCACGCTCGCACGCGTGCTGGACGTGCCGTTCGCCATCGCCGACGCCACGACCCTGACCGAGGCCGGCTACGTGGGCGAGGACGTCGAGAACATCCTGCTCAAGCTGCTGCAGGCGGCCGACTTCAACCGCGAGCGCGCCGAGTACGGGATCATCTACATCGACGAGATCGACAAGATCAACCGCACCACGCAGAACACCTCGATCACGCGGGATGTCAGCGGCGAGGGCGTACAGCAGGCCTTGCTCAAGATCATGGAGGGCACGGTCGCCAACGTGCCCCCGCAGGGCGGCCGCAAGCACCCCGAGCAGCAGTACATCCACCTCGACACCACGAACATCCTGTTCATCTGCGGCGGGACGTTCACGGGGCTGGAAGACATCGTCGCCCGGCGCGTCGGCAGCACGCGCATCGGCTTCGGCTCGGCGGGCACGATGGGCCCGCGCTCGGCCACCGACGACGTCGACGCCGAGGAGCGCGCCCGCGCCCGCCTGCTGCAGAGCGTCGAGCCCCACGACCTGGTCGAGTTCGGGATGATCCCGGAGTTCGTCGGGCGCCTGCCCGTCCTGGCCACGCTCGACCCGCTGACGCGCGCCGACATGATCCGCGTGCTGACCGAGCCCAAGAACGCGCTCACGCGCCAGTACCAGCAGATCTTCGCCTACGAGGACGCCGAGCTCGAGTTCGAGGAAGACGCCCTGCTCGCCATCGCCGACAAGGCGAAGAAGCGCGACACGGGCGTGCGCGCCTTGCGCTCCATCCTCGAGGACCTGCTGCTCGACACGATGTTCGAGCTGCCCGACGCGCCGCGCGGCACGCGCTTCCGCGTCACGCGCGGCGCCGTCGAGGGCCAAGAGCCGCTGCGCAAGCTGGCCAAGCGACGCAAGACGGGGTCTTGATGGCCGAGCGGGCCGCCGCGCCCGAGCGCCCCCTCACGGGCGACCTGCCCGAGGTGCTTGCCGAGCGGCTGGCCGCCCTGGGCGAGCCCCCCTACCGTGCGCGCCAGCTGTTCCGCGCGTTCCACGCCGAGGGCCGTCTCGACCCGCGGTCGATCACCCCGCTGCCCGCCGCCTTGCGGGAGCGTCTGGCCTGCGAGGCGCCGCCCGCGACCACGCTGAAGGAGGTCCAGGAGGCCGCCGACGGCACCACCAAGCTGTTGCTGGGCCTTTCCGACGGGCGCGCCGTGGAGGCGGTGCTGATCCCGGAGAACGACCGCGTCACGGTGTGTGTCTCCACCCAAGTCGGATGCCCAATCCGCTGCATCTTCTGCGCGTCGGGTGTGCGCGGCCTGCTGCGCAACCTCGAGCCCGCCGAGATCGTCGAGCCGCTGATCCACGCCCGCGCGCGGCTCGGCAAGCGCCCGACGCACATCGTCCTCATGGGCATGGGCGAGCCGCTCCTCAACCTCGACGCCGTCGTGCAGGCCATCCGCATCTGGACGCACCCCGATGGCATGGCCATGAGCCCACGGCGCATCACGGTGTCCACGGCGCTCACCCCCCAGCGCATCGACGCGCTCGCCGCGGCCGACCTCGGCGTGAACCTCGCCGTTTCGCTGCACGCTCCCGACGACGCCACGCGGGCCGAGCTCGTCCCGGGCTCGCCAGTCGGCCGCGTGAAGGCGCTGGTCGAGGCCGCGGCCCGCTTCGCCACCACCACGCGCCGCGACGCCACGGTCGAGTACGTGCTCATCGACAAGCTCAACGACCAGCCTCGGCACGCGGAAGCGTTGGCCGACCTGCTCGAGGGCCTCCCGATCCACGTCAACCTGATCCCCTTCAACCCCGTCGGCCATCGGCCCGACCTCGCTCCGCCGTCGGGGCTTGCCGCCACCGGCTTCGCCCGCCGCCTCGCCGAGCGCAACGTCAGCGTGACCCTCCGCACCCAGCGCGGCGAGGACATCGCCGCCGCCTGCGGCCAGCTGGCGCTGGAGCGGGCGTTGGGCGAGCAGGGGTAGCGAGCGGTGTCAGCCAGCGCGCGCGTCGGCCACCAAGCGCTCGAGGACTGCTGCGACGACGGCGGGGTCGCCTTGGCCGGCTAGCGCCTTCATGACGGCGCCGAAGAGGCGGCCCTTGGCCTTCTCGTTGCCGCCGACCCAGTCGGCCCAGGCGGCCGCGTTGGCCTGGATCGCGGCCGCCGCGGCTGCCTCGACCGCACCCGTGTCCTGCACGCGGGCCAGGCCCCGCTCGGCGACTAGGGCCGCAGGCGACGCGCCGCTCTTCACGACCTCGCGGAACAGCTCCTGGGCGGTGCGGCGGGTGATGGTGCCGTCGTCGAGCAGGTCCACGAGCTCACCGAGCCCCTCGGGCGTCAGCGCGACGTCGCCAAGCGCCACGCGCTCGTCGTTGACATGGCGCAAGAGCTCCGTGCTGACCCACGTGGCGACGGCCTTGGCATCACGCTGGCCCTTCGGTCCCGCGAGCGCCGCCTCGTACCACGTGGCGAGCGCCGGGTCGGCGGTGAGCACGCCGGCGTCGTAGGCCGAGAGGCCCAGCTCGTCGACGTAGCGGGCGCGCTTCACGCGCGGCAGCTCGGGAAGGGTGGCGCGCAGGTCCTCGACGTAGCTGACGGGGATGCGGAGCGGCGGCAGGTCGGGCTCGGGGAAGTAGCGGTAGTCGTCGGCCGACTCCTTGGAGCGCTGGTGCACCGTGACCTGGCGCACGTCGTCGAAGCCCCGCGTGCTGCGTGGTGTGTTGTCGGCCGTCTCGCCGCGCGCTTCGTAGGCTTCGGCCTGGCGCCTGGCCTCGAACTCGATGGCCAGGCGCACGGCCTGCACCGAGTTGATGTTCTTGACCTCGACGATCGGCGTGCGGTCGCCGTTCGGGTAGACGAGGTTCACGTTGGGCTCGCAGCGCAGGTTCCCCTCCTGCATGTTGCCGTCGCTGGTGCCCACGTACGCGACGATCTCGCGCAGGGCTTCCAGGTAGCGCACGGCCTCCTCGGCGCTGGCCAGGTCCGGCTCGCTCACGATCTCGAGCAGCGGCGTGCCGGCGCGATTGAGGTCCACGCGGCTCTTGGAGCCCCCGACGTCGTGCGTGCTGCGGCCCGTGTCCTCTTCCAGGTGCGCACGGCGGATGCGCACGCGCTTGGGCTCTCCGTCGTCCCCTTCGATCTCCACGGCGCCCTCGACGCAGAGCGGCTGGTCGTATTGGCTGATCTGGTAGCCCTTCGGGAGGTCGGGATAGAAGTAGCTCTTGCGGTCCCACTTGGTGATCGCGGCGATGCGGCAGCCCAGCGCCAGCCCCGTACGGATGCCTTGGCGGACGGCCTCGCGGTTGAGCACGGGGAGTGCCCCGGGCAAGCCCGCCGACGTCGGGTCGAGCAGCGTGTTGGGGTCGGCGCCGAAGGACACCGGGCTCGACGAGAAGCACTTGGTGCGCGTCTTCAGCTGGAGGTGGACCTCGATGCCGATCAGCAGGCGCGGGGTGGTGGCGCTCATGCCGCCTCCCCGGGCGCCACGTAGCGGCACGTGGCAAGCTGACGCTCGAGCGCCTCCGCGACGTCGAGCACCAAGGCGTCGGCCCCCACCGGCCCCTGCACTTGCAGGCCCAGCGGCAGTCCCTGCTCGTTGAAGCCCGCCGGGATGCTGACGGCCGGAAGCCCCGCGAGGTTGGCCGCCACCGTGAGCACGTCGGAGCGGTACATGGCCAGCGGGTCGCCGGTCTTCTCGCCCAGGCGGAACGCCGCCGTGGGCGTGGTCGCGGAGATCAACACGTCGCAGCGCTCGAAGGCCTCGGCGAACGCATGCCCGAGTGCCGCCTGCGCGCCGCGCGCACGCTTGTAGAACGCATCGGCGTAGCCCGCCGAGAGCGCGAAGGTGCCGAGCAGGATGCGCCGCTTGACCTCGGCGCCGAAGCCCTCGGCCCGGGTCTTCGCGTAGAGGCGCTCCAACGTGTCGGCCTCGGCGCGGTGGCCGTAGCGCACGCCGTCAAAGCGCGCCAGGTTGCTGGACGCCTCGGCCGGCGCGATCACGTAGTAGATGGCGATGGCCTCGGCGATCGCCGGCAGGTCCACGTCGACGGTGGTCGTGCCCAATGCGCCGAGCTGCGTACGCAGCGCTTCCACCGCATCCACGCCCTCGGTGCCGACGACGCGACGCTCCGTCGTCATCTCCGCGACGCGACCGATGCGGAGGCCCGCGAGCGATCGCGGCGTCGGCCCCGGCCCGCTGCCGGGCGTCGGGAACGCGCGTGAGGTGGCGTCCAGCGGATCGGGGCCCTCGAGGACGGCCTGGAGCCGACGGGCGTCGGCCACCGACCGCGCGAACGGACCGACCTGGTCCAAGCTGGAGGCGAAGGCCACGAGGCCGCTGCGCGAGACGCGGCCGTAGGTGGGCTTGAAGCCGACGATGCCGCAGAACGCGGCCGGCTGGCGGATGCTGCCCCCCGTGTCGCTGCCGAGCGCCAACGGGACGAGCCCGGCGGCCACGGCGGCCGCGCTGCCGCCGGACGAACCGCCCGGAACACGTTCGAGGTCGTACGGGTTGCGGCTCGGGCCGAAGGCGCTGTTCTCCGTGGACGAGCCCATCGCGAACTCGTCGAGGTTGGTCTTCCCCACGACGACGGCGCCGGCGGCTTCGGCGCGCGCCACGCAGGTGGCCGTCCGGAGCGGCTTCCACGTGCCGAGGATGCGGCTGCCGCAGGTAAGCGGCAGGCCCTCGACGTCGAGGTTGTCCTTCACGGCCAACGGGACGCCCGCGAGCGGGCCGGGCTCGCGTCCCGCGGCGACCTCGGCGTCGATGCGGTCGGCGGCGGCCCGCGCGCGCTCCGGTGCGACGTGGAGGAAGGCGTTCAACGACTCGTTCCGCGCGGCGATGCGGGCGAGGCTCGCGTCGACCAGGGCGCGCGCCGTCAGCGGGTCGGCCGGGTCGCGCACGCGCGCGGCCTGCTCGGCCACGGGGAGGTCGAGCGCCTGGCTCACGACGGGTCTCCGCCATCCGGCGTCTCGTCCTCGCCGAGGAACCGCGGGACCACGTAGAACGCCCCGTCGCCCGCCGGTGCCTGCCGGATGAGCGCGAGCAGGTCGAGCGGCGGCTCCGGGTCGTCGGGCCGCAGCGCCTCCAAGTCGATCGCCTGGGCCTCGAGGTCGGCCGACGGCGCGGCCTCCTCGGCGCCCGGGAGCGCCGCCACGCGCTCCACGTAGGCCAGGATCGAGGCCATCTGCGGGACCAGGCGCGCGACCTCGGCGTCGGTCAGGTCCAACCGGGCCAAGCCTGCGACGTGGCGCACCAGGCGTTCGTCGACGTCCACCTCGGGGCTCCCTGGGCATCCGGACCCGGCGCGCGCCGGAGGGCTTCCCCAAGGATTGTGGCGGCGAAGCCGCGCGCCCGGGAGGGGAACCCCGGGGCTCTCGGCCCGCGTCCCATGCACGGAGCCGGGCCCGTGCGAACATGGCCCGCTGGAGGATCCCATGGAGCCCATGCGCCCGTCCCCTGCCCCGCGGCCCCGCCGCCTCGATGCCGTCCTGGCGGCCGTGGTAGGGCTCGCCGCGCTCGGCTTGTCCGCCCCGTCCGCGCGCGCCGAGGAGGCTCCGCCCGCTGCGCAGCAAGGCGACACGATCACGTGGGTCGAGGGCGTGGCGAAGGCCTTCGAGATGGCTCGCGAGAAGAACCGCATGGTGATGATCTGCATCAACAGCACGCGGGTCGACGGGGGCCGCAAGGAGCCGGCGGCCGAGGGCTTGCGCGAGGTCGTCTACAAGGACCCGCGCATCGTGGGTCGCTCGCGTGACTTCGTGTGCGTTTTCCTGGGCGCCACCTCGAGCGGAGACGACTTCGGCGAGCTCAAGGTGCTCTTCGGCATGGACGGCTACATCGTCTCCCCGCAGCACATCTTCGCGCGTCCGGACCACCAGGGCGGGGACCCGCTCGTGCGCCTGGAGTACTGGCCCTACGGCAAGGACCAGAAGGCCGTGGACGAGCTGATCGCGCTCATGGACAAGGCCGCCGAGCGCTGGCGGGCCGAGGGAGGGACACCGCCCCCCACCAGCGGCACGCCCGACGGCGGTGCGCCCGGTGCGCCGGAGGGCGGCGCAGCGCCCGGAGCCGATGCGGCCGGCGGCGCGGCGCCGGCGGGCGAAGCCGAGCGCAAGGCATGGATCGATGGGCTTCTGGCCATCGTGCGCGCGGGCCCCACGCCGCGGCGCGTCGAGGCCATCCGCACGCTGATGGTGCACGACCAGGAAGGCGACACGATCGACCCCCTGATCGCGATGCTCGCCGAGCCCGAGAGCGGGAAGAACACGAGCTTGGTCGTGGACCTCGTCCGCGGGCTGGGTCGCCCCGGTCTCGTCAAGGCCGCCCCGGGCATCGCCGAGCACCTCGGGCACAAGGAGCAGCTCGTTCGTGCCAACGCGGCGGTCAGCCTGGAGTACATCGGCTGCCCGGACTCGGTCGACGCCCTGGCCAAGCAGGTCAAGCGCGAGAAGGACGCGGTCACGGCGAGCCACATGTGGCGCGCCTTGGGCCGCTGCGGCGTCGCCGACTCGAAGGTGCGTTCGAGCCTGCTGAAGGCCGCGGGCGACACCAAGGACGAGATCGAGACGTTCGGCCCCATCATCGGGCTGGCCTACTTCAAGGGCGATGCCAAGGCCGCCCGCGGCGTCGAGAAGCTCGCGGCCAAGCTCGGTCCTCCGTCCTTCGGTCGGCGCGGCGGCGGCCAGGGCTTCTCCAAGCGCAGCATCTACATGTGGGTGCTCGCGTCGATCGCCGACCCGAAGTCCGCGGAGTTCGTGCAGGACCGCATGCTCGACCCGCTGGAGCACGTGCAGAACCAGTGGATCGGGCGCACCAAGCGCTTCTACCGCAACGTCAAGAAGGCGTGCGAGGGCGAAGAGGGCGCGCTGTCCGAGGTCGAGGGCGGCGTGCAGTTCATCCTGGGCATGGGCGAAGGCAACCCGCTGCAGGACATCGCCCGCGAAGGCCGCGAGGACGCCGGCTTCAAGCCCCTCTTCGACTGGAAGGTCGCAGGCGGACAGGGGGCCGGCGGCATGGGCGGCGGCGACGAGGAGTGAGTGCCTGGGTCACCGCGCACCCGCGCACCTCGGGGCGTGAGCGCACTCTTCACCGTGGGGCGATGAAGGCGTCGCGGTAGTACCTGAGCTCCTCGATCGACTCGCGGATGTCGGCCAGTGCCTCATGCAAGCCGGCCTTCGGCGGCGGGTCGACCTTGCGCGGGTACCAGCGGCGCAGCACTTCCTTGATGGTGCTCACGTCCACGTTGCGGTAGTGCAAGTGGTCATGCAGGCGGCGCATGTGCCGCCACAGGAAGTGGCGGTCCGTGTGGATCGAGTTGCCGCAGAGCGGGCTCTGGCGCGGCAGGGTCCAGTCCTCCAGGAAGGCAAGCGTCCGCGCCTCGGCCTCCCGGGCGTCCACGCGGCTGGCCCGCACGCGATCCAGCAGGCCGTTGGCCGTGAAGTGCTCGCGGCTCCAGTCGCTCAACGTGGCCAGCTGGCGCTCGTCGTTGTGGACCACCAGGACCGGACCCTCCGCGAGGACCTCAAGATCCGCGTCGGTCACGAGGGTGGCGATCTCGAGGATGTGGCACTGGTCCGGGTCCAGGCCGGTCATCTCCAGGTCGATCCAGACGAGGTGGTCGGGGCTCTTGGGCATCGGGGTTCCAGGGGACACCGCAGGGACCATCCCGGGGGCCGTGCCCCGCGGTGGCGCGCGAGGCTACCAACGGGCCACGACCGCGGCGCCCGCGCGGTCACGGTTCGGGCCGTGGTGCGGCCCGCCGTGCAGCCGGGGCATCCAGATCCCCCTTTGAGGGTGGCGGGCGCGGGCTAGGTTGTCGCGGGTGGACGACGCCCCCACCGAGCCGACCCCGCGCCTGCTCTCGCTCGTGGTGCCCGTGCACGACGAGGAGGAGAACCTCGGTCCGCTCTGGGCCGAGATCGAGGCGCTGCTCGAGGGCCTGGACCTTCCCGCCGAGGTCGTCTTCGTCAACGACGGGAGCGCCGACGGCAGCAGCGCGCTCCTCGACGGGCTGATGCAGGCCGACGAGCGCGTCCGCGTCATCGACCACCCCCGGAACCTGGGTCTGACCGCGGCGTTGAACACCGGATTCCGCTGCGCCCGCGGGGACGTGATCGGCATGCTCGACGCCGACATGCAGAACCCCCCCGCCGAGATCGCCAAGCTGCTGGCGGCCTTGCCCGGCCACGACATGGCCATCGGCTGGCGGCGCGACCGCCACGACTCGTGGCTGCGCAAGATGCAGAGCCGCATCGCCAACGCCTACCGCAACCGCCGCACGTTCGAGCAGGTCCATGACGTGGGCTGCGGGCTCAAGGTGTTCCGCGCGGAGATCCTCCAGCACGTCAAGCTGTTCAACGGCATGCACCGCTTCTTCCCGACGCTGGCCCGCATGGAGGGCTACCGCATCACGGAGGTGCCGGTGGCCCACCGCCCGCGGGCCGGGGGCCGCAGCCACTTCGGCATCTGGAACCGTCTCTGGAAGGGCCTGCGTGACGTGAAGGTCGTGCGCTGGATGTGGGCCAACCACCTGCCACGCACGGGTACCGAACGGCACGTCACCGATCGGACCCGTTCCCGGTCGTGAGCGGCTTCCTCGCTCCCGTCGTCGCGTTCCAGGTCTTCGACGCGATCGGCTGGCTCGGCCAGGGCCTGTTCGTGCTGCGCATGGTCGTGCAGTGGTGGGCCAGCGAGAAGGCCAAGGCCAGCGTCGTCCCCCGGCTGTTCTGGACGCTGTCGCTGCAGGCGACGGCATTGCTGCTCGTCTACCAGTGGCACCGCAAGGACCCGGTGTTCCTGGCAGGCTTCCTCGTGAACCTGGCGATCTACGTCCGCAACCTGATCTTGCTGTCGCGCGAGGGCAAGGTCGCGCCGAAGGGCCGCAGCCCATGGCCGCCGCTGGTGCTGGGCCTCGTGGGCTTCGCCATCCTGGCCGCGGCGGCTCGCGACAAGCTGGCCTTCGACACGGATCCCTTCTGGCTCGCCTTCGGCTTCCTCTTCCAGGCGATCTGGAGCAGCCGCTTCGTCGTGCAGTGGATCTTGAGCGAGCGCCGGGGACGCAGCCACCTGCCGGCGTCCTTCTTCTGGCTGAGCCTGGTCGGGTCGGTCGGCCTGTTCGCCTACGCCGTGCACCAGATCGACTGGGTCATGATGTTCGCCATGGTCCTGAACCCGATTCCCTACGTCCGCAACCTGATGCTGATGCACCGGGCCAAGCGCGCCTCCGGGGCCTCGGACGCATGACATCTCCCGAGGGCCTGCTCGACCCGCTCGACGGATGGGGCTACGGGCGGCGCAGCACGCTCCTGTTCGTTGCCTTCGTCGTGGGCGTCGCGCTCTACGACCTGGGCAGTCGCAGCCTCCACGTCCATGACACCGCGCGCTGGGGCCTCCTCGCCCGCGAGATGGTGCAGGGCGGCGAGTGGCTCGTCCCCCACCGCTACGGCGAGCTCTACGTGAACAAGCCGCCGCTCTACCTGTGGCTGGTCGCCGCCCCGTCGGCACTGCTCGGCGAGGTCACGCCGTTCTTCGTGCGCCTCCCCAGCGCGATCGGCCTGGTCCTGTTGGTGCTGGGCACCGCGGCGTGGGGACGCCTGCGCCTCGGGTCAGCGAAGGCCGCGCGCTTCGCCGCGCTGCTCGCACTGGCCACGCCGTCGGTGCTGTGGCTGGGCCGGGAGGGCCGGCTCGACATGCTCGGGAGCGGACTCGCCGTGGTGGGCGCTTGGCAGGTCGACCTCGCGGCCAGCGGGCGCGGCACGCGGCGCACCCCATGGGTCGCAGGGCTCCTGCTGGGTCTTGCGCTGCTCGTCAAGGGGCCGCCGCTCCTGCTGGCGCCGGTTCTCGCGGCGTGCCTGCCCTTCCCGGGCCAGCCCGTGCGGGCACGCTGGCGGACGAGCCGGCCGTGGATCGTGCTGCCCGTCGCCGTGGCCGTGGCGCTCCTCTGGTTCGTGCCCGCCGTCCTCCAGGCCGGCTGGCAGGCCTACGGACAGCCCTTGCTCGTCGGCCAGGCCGCGGACCGCCTCGCCGGCGAGAGCACGCACACGCACGGCGCGCTCTACTACCTCGGCGCCATCGCGGAGGGCATGGGCCCGTTCGGCGTGGCCTACCTGGCGCTGGGCCTCTTCGCCTTCACGCCGCGGGGTCGGCGCCTGCTCGGCCAAGGCGCCGGTCCGGCGCGCCTGTTCCTCGTCGGTGTGCTGCTGTTCGCGCTGGTGCCGACCAAGCACGTGCGCTACCTCGCCCCCCTGGTTCCGTTCGGCGCGCTGGGCCTGGCCTCCGCGCTGCTGGCGTGGCGCGGCGAGCGTGGGCTCCTCATGTGGAAACGCTTGGCCTGGGTCGGCACGGTGGCCCTGCTGCTGGTCGCGCCGCTCCTGATGACGTGGGGCACGCAGGCGCGCTACGGCCACGGCGCTCCCGTGGTCGTGCCCGCCGCGGCCCTGCTGCTGTTCGCGGCGGCGAGCCTCGCCGCGCTGCGCCGAGGCGCCCTCGCACCCGACGTCGTGGCCCGTGCCGGACTGGCTGTCGGCGTCACCTTGTTCCTCGTGGCCGGCCTGGCCCTCAGGTCGCGCTGGTTCACGACCGACAAGGAGCAGCTGGTCGAGGCGATCCGGGCCGCCCGCACCGAGGGCGACCGCGTCGTCACGGTGCACGGCACGACACCCGAGACGATCTTCCACGCGGCCGAGCAGGCCGCGTGCGTGCCCGACCCCCGCGACGTGCCCTGGGACGGACACCCAGGTGCGTGGATCGTCCTCGCCCGCGCCGAGCGGATCGCCGAGGTCGAGGCGGCCGCGGGTCGTCCTGCCGTCCTCGTGGCCGAGCGCCCGGACGCACACGAGGTCGCCCTTCGGCTCGCGGCGCTCCCGGGCGATGATGGCCGGTCCCGAGGAGACTGACCGGGCCCCATGCACGTTCTCGTCACCGGCGCCGCCGGGTTCATCGGATCGCACCTGACGGATCGGCTGCTGGCCGAGGGCGCCGCGG
Organism: Planctomycetota bacterium; assembly: GCA_050248855.1. GTDB lineage: Bacteria > Planctomycetota > PLA2 > PLA2 > JAEUHO01 > JACKGW01. Next base: position 98,227 of record JBFWRP010000004.1, read on the forward strand.
TCACGGGGATCGACGACTTCGATCCCTACTACGACCGCGCGCTCAAGGAGCGCAACCTGGAAGGCGCCCGCGCGCAGCGCGGGTTCCGCTTCGTCGAAGCCGACATCAACCGGGCAGACCTGGACGACGTGCTGCGCGGCGTCGACCGCGTGGTGCACCTCGCCGCCAAGGCCGGCGTGCGCGGGTCGTGGGGAACGAGCTTCGACAGCTACCTCGACGCGAACGTGCGGACCACCCAGCGCTTGCTCGAAGCCTGCCGCCGCCACCCCGTCGGCCTCTTCCTCTACGGCGGCAGCGCCAGCGTCTACGGCGACGAGGCGCTCGAGCCCGTGGACGAGAGCTACGTCGGCACCCCGCACAGCCCCTACGGTCTCACCAAGTGGGCGGCGGAGAGGCTGGCGTTCACCTACCGGGCGGTCTTCGGCATCCCCGCGGCCGCGGCCCGCATCTTCTCGTGCTACGGCCCGCGCGAACGCCCGGACAAGGCGATCCAGATCTTCCTCACGGCGGCCCGCGACGGGCAGCCGATCACCGTGCATGGCGACGGCTCGCAGCTACGCGACTTCACGTACGTCGGCGACGTGGTCGACGGCCTCGTGCGTGCGCTCGAGCGCAGGCCGGACGGGGCCGTGTTCAACCTGGCGCGCGGTGCCACGCGGCCCCTCGCGGACGTGCTCGGCGTGATCCGGAGCGTCACGGGTCGCGACCTCGAGGTCCGCTACGGGCCGCGCCAGGACGGCGACGTGCGCGTCACGGCCGGCGTCATCGAGCGGGCCCGGGCGCTGCTCGGGTACGACCCGCGCGTCGATCTCGAGGAGGGCATTGCCCGGCAGTGGGCGCTGGTCGCCGGCGAACAGGGTTAGGGCCCGTCCGGAAACAAGTCTCAAGTTTCGCGCCCAGGCTTGCGTCAGATTCGCCGGCGACGACCGAGCGAATCCGCAGGCGCAGTCTGTTTGCGTTGAGGAATTCGCGACGGAGGAGCCGCCGAAGATGGCGTGAGAATGGGATGCGAAAGTGAGAGTTGTTGACGGACGGGCCCTTGGCCCGGGCCGACGTCTACTCCAGGACGAGGTCGGTCCAGGGCATCTCGATGGCCCGGTAGGCGGAGTCGCAGCGTCCCGTGGGCGAAGCCCGGAAGGCCACCGTGCCGTTGTCGCGCACGAGCAGGACGTGCGCGGAGCCACCGTCCACGGGACCCGACGACGCGACCAGCACATCGTGGGCTCGCGTGCGGTAGGCGCTCGAACAGAACGCCGAGTAGTCCTCGAGGTCCAGCTCGAACACCCAGTCCTCCGTCGCCGTACGGGCGACGGGGTCGATCACGTACTCGACCACGCGGCTCACGACGCGCGTGTCGCCGATGTCGGGCAGGATGATGTGGCCGCGCCCGTTGTCGAAGCACATGAGGCGGGACCCGTCGTCGGAGATGGACAGGGCGTGCTGCCCGATCGGGGGCAGGCCGTTGACGGTCAGGGCCAAGGGCGCCAGGCTGTTCGGGAAGCCCTGGAACCAGAGCTTGTCCGGGTTGCCCAAGATCCAGCGGATGGCGCCCGTCGCGTAGTCGACCTTGATGACGAAGTTCTCGCGGCTCGAGGCGATCACGCTGTCGTCCGACGCGTCGTACACGGCGCTGTTCATGTGGAACCAGTCGACACCGGGTTGCACGAACGGCGTGGGATCCTCGCCCTCCGCGATGATGGCGCCCGCGACGATGTGGTCGAAGTCCCACACCCGCAGCAGCTCGCCCTCGCGCGTCATCTCGGCGATGACGGACTCGGGGCGCATGTAGATGCCGTCGTCCCAGGTCACCGTGTTGAGGATGCCGTGCTTGCCCGGCTCGAGGTTGTGATGGGAGAGCAGGCAGCGGGCATCCTGCATCTGGCCGTTGACGCGGTTGCCGATCCAGTCGACCTGGTGGAACGCGTTGCTGAACAGCGAGCCGACGACGAGGCCGTCCGCCGTAACGAGGAAGGGGAACACGGGCTCGCCGAAGTCGGGCGCACACCAGCGCACCGCACCGTCCGTGTCGACGACGATCGGAGGCGTCGCACCCTGGGCCGCGAAGTAGTCCAGCGTCAGGTCCGGGTCGGCCTGGTCCACGACCCACGGGAGGATGCCTGGCACCTCCGCGGGCGTCTCGATGACGAGCGACGTCGAGGTGGTGCCCTGCCCCACGATGCCGATGTCGATCTCGACGTCGTTCATGGCCGAGGCGTACAGTCCGAACACGGGGATCACGGCGTGCCCGGCAAGGCGCGTGAACGCACCGTGGCGCTCCAGCCAGGAGCGCTCGAAGCGGACGACCACGTCGCGTGCGCGGGCGCCCGGAGCGGACCGCACGCGGAAGGTGATGTGCTCGACGGTTTGCGGGTCGGTGACCGGCAGGTCCACTTCCGCGGCGTGGGGCATCGGGCCGGGCAGGACGCGCGGCTGCTCGATGATGCTCGGAGCGATCTCGCCACCACACGCTGCAAGCAGGGCCAAGCCGGCGTACGCAAGCAAGCCGCGCGCGACGCGGCGCGCGGCGCGGCGTCCCCCTGCGACTGGTTCCTCGATGCTCGACATGTGCGTGCTCCGCCCCAGGCGACACGCTCTTTGTCGCACCGTGCGCAGGCTGGCGAGAGCCCGGATTGCAGCGTTTTGGCAGCCTTGGGGCCAACGTCGCGACAACCACGATTCCACCTGCGGAGGCGCGGTTGCGACGTGCGTTCACGAGCTGCGCGACATGCAGGCGCACAGGTGGCAAGCAGGTTCACACCACCCGTCGCAAGCACGCGAAAGGCCCGCCATCGAGTTCGCGCGTGCGTACCCGCTTGCGATGCGTGGGGACCCTTCCAGCACATGTCCGTGCCTGCGATCCCAGGTGTGCGATGCCGCACGCTCCGTCTCGCGGGCGGCAACCGCGCTTCCATGCCGCCGCGCGATGCGCGGGGCCCGCATTCCGACCGCCTTCGTCAGCTTTCGGGGCCCATCATGCGCTTGCCTTCCTGGTCCGCGCCCACGATGGCGCCGAGCGCGCCCCAGACGACGCACGCGAGCAGCGCGTAGGGGGCCGCGACGCCGCGTCCGGCGAGGGCCACGAGGACCAACCCGGCAGCGACGGTCGAGAGCGAGGCCTCGGCCACGCCCGGTCGGCGCAGCGCGACCACGAGTCCGTATGCGGCGTACACGGGCACCTGCCACCACGTCCACGCGATGCCGGACGGGATCACGAGGCCGTTGAAGAGGATCATGCCGATCACCGCGCCGATCACGTTCAGTCGCACGCGCCGCAGACGATGCGGGGCGTTCCAGGCCCAGCGCGCCTCTTGTGCGACGTTCTGCTGGTGCAGCTTGTCGAGCTCGGCCTGGGGCAGGACGCGCATGCCGTAGGTGACGGGACGCTCGAGCCCCACGCGGTCGTGGCGCTTCGGGGTCCAGGCAGGGGGCTCACGACGCGAGCGCACGAGCCCCTATCGGCCAGGGAGTGGGCCCCACCCAAGGCGAAGGCAGGATGGTGGCATGACGTGGCACGCGCTTCCGGCCGAGACCGCCTGCACGCGTCTCCGCGTGGACCCCGAGCGCGGTCTCTCCGAGCAGGAGGCCGCGGCCCGGCACGCGGAGCAGGGCCCCAACCGCCTGGTCGAGGCCCCGCCTCCGCCCTGGTGGACGGGTCTCGTGCGTCAACTGAAGAGCGTGCTCGTGGGCATCCTCGCCGTCGCCGCCGTGCTCGCCTTCGTCCTCGGGGAGCCGCTCGACGGCGCCGTCATCCTGGGCATCCTCCTCGTGAACGCGCTGCTCGGCTTCCTGCAGGAGCGCCGCGCCGAGGCGGCGATCCGCGCGCTGGCCAGCCTGTTGGCGCCGACCGCCAGCGTCCGTCGCGAAGGCCGGGTGCGGAGCCTCCCCGCCGCCGAGCTGGTGCCCGGCGACATCGTGCGCGTCGAGACCGGCGACCGCGTGCCTGCGGACCTGCGCGTCCTCCACGGTACGGAGCTGCGGGCCGACGAGGCAGCGCTCACCGGCGAGTCGGCGTCGGTCGCCAAGCAGGTGGAGCCGGTCGCAAAGGACGCGGACCTCGCCGTGCAGTCTTCGTGCGTGTGGTCGGGCACCACGATCGTGAACGGGCACGGCGAGGGCGTCGTCATCGCCACGGGCATGGCGACGCAGTTCGGTCGCATCGCCGCGCTGACCAGCACCGTCCAGACCGGGGGCACGGTGCTCGAAGCACGCATGGCCTCGCTGGGTCGCCTGCTCGGCCTGCTGGGCCTTGCCGCAGCGGCGGTCGTCGTGGTGCTGGGGCTCCTGCATGGCGAGGGCGCCACGACCATCCTCATGACCGGACTGGCGCTGGCCGTGGCCGTCGTGCCCGAGGGACTGCCCGCGGTGGTCACGATCACCTTGGCCCTCGGCGTGCGTCGCATGGCGGCGCGCGGCGCGCTGCCGCGCCGCCTGGCCGCCATCGAGACGCTGGGCTCGGCCACGGCCATCGTCACCGACAAGACGGGCACGTTGACGGCCGGCGAGATGACGGTGCGCACCGTGTGGACGCCCGCGGCGATCTACCACGTCGAGGGCTTGGGCTACGCGCCCACCGGTACGTGGCAGCGCGAGCTCGCGGGCGACGCGGGGCGTGAGCCCGTGACGGCCGAGACGGCGCCGGACCTCGTGGCGCTCCTCGATGCGGCCGAGCGCAGCAGCCGCGCGACGCTGCAGCACGTGGACGGGACCTGGCAGGCCGTCGGCGAGCCGACGGAAGCGGCTCTCGTCGTCGCTGCGCGCAAGCTGGGCCTGACGGCGCCCGAGGACGCACCGCTGCTCGAGCTGCCCTTCACGTCCGCGCGTCGACGCGCGTCGGCGCTGCATGCCGACGGCACGACGCGGCGGCTCTCGCTCAAGGGGGCCCCCGAGGTCGTCCTGGACTTGGTGGCAGCCGAACCGGGCGACGACGCGCTCGAGGCCGCGCGCCGCGCCTACCGCTCGTTTGCCGGGCGGGGCTTGCGCACGCTGGCCGTGGCCCGCCGCATCCTCCCGGACGACGCGCCGGCGGACCCGGCGGCGCTGGAGCGCGACCTGCGACTGCTGGGGTTGGTCGCCATCCAGGACCCGCCGCGCGCCGGCGCGGCCGATGCCGTGCGGGAAGCGGGCGAGGCGGGCATCCAGGTGCTGATGGCGACCGGCGACGCCCCCGAGACCGCACTGGCCATCGCGCACGAGGTCGGCCTGCCCGCCACGCACGCCCTGCTCGGCCGCGACGTCGAGGCCGCGGACGACGCCACGCTGGATGCCAAGCTGCGCGGCCCGGTCGTGCTGGCGCGGGCCACGCCCGAGCAGAAGCTGCGCGTGGTGCGCTGCCTCGAAGCACGCGGCGAGGTCGTCGCCATGACCGGGGACGGCGTCAACGACGCGCCCGCGCTCAAGGAAGCCGACGTGGGCGTGGCCATGGGCCGGCGCGGCACGGATGTGGCCCGGGAAGCCAGTGACCTCGTGCTCGCCGACGACGACTTCTCGACGCTCGTGCACGCCGTCGAAGAGGGGCGGCGCGAGCTGGAGAACATCCGCAAGTTCGTCGGCTACCTGCTCGGCAGCAACGTCGGCGAGGTCGTGGCCCTGCTCCTGGGCCTGCTGGTGGGTGGCCCCCTGCTGTTGCTTCCGGCGCAGATCCTCTGGGTCAACGTCGTCACGGACGCGCTGACGGCCATCGCCCTGGGCTTCGAACCGGCCGAACGCGACCTGATGCGCCGCCCGCCCCACCCACGCCACCGGCCTCTCCTGGACCGTTTCGACATCGGGCGCGTGCTCTTGAGCGGCGGCTGGATCGGCCTCGGCACGTGGTGGCTCTTCGACCGACACGGGGGATCGCTCGCCGAAGCGCGCACGGTCGCCTTCACGGCGCTCGTCATCCTGGAGCAGGTCAACCTGCTCGCGTGGCGCACGCTGCGCGTGCCCGTCAGCCAGGTCGGCTGGTGGGCCAACCCCTGGCTGCTGGTGGCGCTGCTCGGGGCCCTCGGCCTGCAGGTGCTCGCCGTGTACGCCCCACCCCTCCAGCACGTACTGGGCACCGTGCCGATCCCGGCGTCGGCGTGGTTGCTGGCGCTGGGCCTTGCCCTGCCCCTGTTCCTCGTGCCCGAGCTGGTCAAGATCCGGGGTGTCCGGAAGGCGGCCTCGTAGGTTGTGGCCCCGGCGCCAGGCGGCGCCGGGAGCTTCCCCGTGGGTGCGATCTTCCGTACGTCGATCCTGTTGGCCCTGTCGAACACCGTCATGACGCTTGCCTGGTACGGGCACTTGCGCTGGTTCAAGGCCTGGCCCTGGGTCCTGGCCGCCCTCGCGTCCTGGGGCATCGCCTTCTTCGAGTACATGCTGCAAGTGCCCGCCAATCGCCTCGGGCACCAGACGATGTCGATCGTCCAGCTCAAGGTGCTGCAAGAGGCGATCAGCCTGGCGGTGTTCGTGCCGGTCTCCGCGTGGGTCCTGAAGGAGCGCGTGGGCTGGGACTTCGCCCTGTCCGGCGTGTTCCTGGTGCTGGCCGTCGTCTTCGCCTTCCGCGGGCGCTAGCCCTGCGGCAGCGTGACGTTGCCCCCCGACAACACGACGGCCACGGTCGTCCCCAGGTGGTCGGCCGCGTGGCCGGCCAGCGCCGCGAGCGACACGGCGCCGGAGGGCTCGACCACGAGCTTGACGCGTTCGGCGAGGAACCGCATCCACCTCAGCGTGTCCTCGTCCGGGACGCGACGGATGCCGGCCAGGTGCTTGCGCAAGATCGAGAACGTCCGTGCGGACAAGGAGGTCCGAAGCCCGTCGGCGATCGTGTCGGCCCGCCCGCCCGGCAAGGCCTCCACGCCCAGCAAGCGACCGGCCTCCAGCGAGCGGGCCGCATCGTCGGCGCCCGCGGGCTCGGCGCCGTACACGGCGACGGGTCCGCGCGTGCCCGTCGCCATCGCCGCGGCCACGGCCAAGCACGTTCCACTGGCCAGCCCACCGCCCCCCACCGGCACGTAGATCGCTTCCACGTCCGGCGCCTGCTCGAGGATCTCCGCGGCCACGCTCGCCTGCCCCGCGATCACCCGGACGTCGTCGTACGGATGGACGAAGGTCGCACCCGTGGCGTCGGCGACGTGGGCGGCCGTCGCCTCGCGGTCGGCGACCGTGGGCGCGCAGCCGATCACCATGGCTCCGTACCCTTCGACGGCCGCGCGCTTCACGGGCGGCGCGTCGTGGGGCATCACGACCCAGCACGGGATGCCGCGCTCGCGGGCCGCGAACGCCAACGCCTGGGCGTGGTTGCCCGAGGAGTGCGTGAGCACACCGCGCGCAGCCTCCTCGTCGGACAACGCACGGACGGCGTTCGTGGCGCCGCGCGCCTTGAAGGCCCCCACCTTCTGGAGGTTCTCGCACTTCAGGACGACGCGGCAGCCCAGCGCTTCGTCGAGCGTCCGCGAGGTGAACAGGGGCGTCACGTGGACGCGGCCCGCGATGCGTGCCCGCGCTGCCTCCAGGTCGGCACCCGTCGGCACCGCGGGGCCCGGCTCCGGAAGGCGGTCCGTGACTACTCCCATTCGATGGTGGACGGCGGCTTCGTGCTGATGTCGTAGACGACGCGGTTGACGCCGCGCACCTCGTTGATGATGCGGCCCGAGAGGCGTGCCAGGACGGGCCGGGGCAAGTCGGCCCAGTCGGCGGTCATCGCGTCCGTGCTCTCCACGGCGCGCACGGCGATCACGTGTTCGTACGTGCGCCCGTCGCCCATGACGCCGACGGTCTTGACGGGCACGAGCACGGCGAACCACTGCCAGAGGTCCTTGTGGGCGCCGGCGGCCTCGATCTCCTCGCGCACGATGGCGTCGGCTTCGCGCAGCGTCTGCAGACCCTCGTCCGTGACCTCCCCGGCGATGCGCACGGCGAGGCCCGGGCCCGGGAACGGCTGACGCTCGACGAAGCTGGCGGGCACGCCCAGCTCGCGACCGATGGCTCGCACCTCGTCCTTGAACAGCAGGCGGAACGGCTCGAGCAGGCTGAACCCCAGCTCCTCGGGCAGGCCGCCCACGTTGTGGTGCGTCTTGATCGTGGCGCTGGCTCCCCCGAAGGCGCTCTGGCTCTCGATGACGTCGGGGTAGAGCGTGCCCTGGGCCAGCCAGCGGGCGCGCTCGACGGTCTTGGCTTCCTCCTTGAACACCTCGACGAACTCGTGGCCGATGCGCTTGCGCTTGACTTCGGGGTCCGTCACGCCGCGCAGCGCGGCCAGGAACCGGTCGCCGGCATGCGCCACGCGCAGCGGGATGTGGAACCGGTTGCGGAACGCATCCTCGACTTGCTCGGCCTCGCCCTTCCTGAGCAACCCGTTGTCCACGAAGATGCACTGCAGGCGATCGCCGATCGCACGGTGGATGAGCACGGCCGCGACCGTGGAGTCGACACCGCCCGAGAGCCCGCAGAGGACGCGGTCCTCGGGGCCGACCTGCTCGCGGATGGCGGCCGTGGCCTCCTCCACGTACGAGGCCATCGACCAGTCGCCGGCGGCTCCGCAGACGTCGAAGAGGAAGCTCTTCAGCAGCTCCTTGCCGCGCGGCGTGTGCGTGACCTCCGGATGGAACTGCACGCCGTAGATCGGGCGCTCCGCGTGGCGGACGATGGCCTGCGGTGCGCCCGCCGAGCGGCCGAGCGCCAAGAAGCCGTCGGGAAGCCGCTCCACGCGATCGCCGTGGCTCATCCAGACCTCGAGGCTCGGGCCCAGGCCGTGCACCAGCGGGTCCTCGCCCTCCAGGATCTCCAAGGTGGCGGGCCCGTACTCGCGGTGCGCGGCCGGCGCCACCTGCCCGCCGAGCAGGTGGGCCATCAGCTGCATGCCGTAGCAGATGCCGAGGACCGGTACGCGGCCGTCGAGCACGTCCGGCGAGAGCGTCGGCGCACCCTTCTCGTAGACGCTGTAAGGCCCACCCGAGAGGATCACGCCCTTGGCCTCGGCGAGGCGCGCCTCCAGGTCCTGCGGCAGGACGACCTCGGCATAGCAGCCGAGCTCACGCACGCGGCGGGCGATGAGCTGCATCGTCTGCCCGCCGAAGTCGACCACGAAGAAGCGCTCGCTCATCCGGCATGCTCCGGCAGGTAGTTCGGGGCCTCGCGCGTGATCTGGATGTCGTGCGGGTGGCTCTCCCGCACGCCCGCGGCCGTGATCCGCACGAAGCGTGCGTCGCGCCCCAGCTCCGCGACGGTCGCACATCCGCAGTAGCCCATGCCGCTGCGGATGCCCCCCACGAACTGGTAGATGAAGTGGGACAGCGCGCCCTTGTAGGGCACGCGGCCCTCGACGCCCTCGGGCACGAACTTCTCGCGCGGGCGCGCACCCGCCTGCTGGTAGCGATCTCCGCTACCGGCCATCATGGCGCCGAGGCTGCCCATGCCGCGCACGCTCTTGAACGTGCGGCCCTGGAAGTAGATCACCTCGCCGGGGCTCTCGTCCGTGCCGGCCAACAGGCCGCCGAGCATCACGCTGGAGGCGCCGCACGCCAGCGCCTTCACGGCGTCGCCGCTGAAGCGGATGCCGCCATCGGCGATGATCGGCACGTCGGCCTCGGCGGCAGCCCGTGCGGCGGCGTCGATGGCGCTCAGCTGCGGTACGCCCACGCCGGCCACGACGCGCGTCGTGCAGATCGAGCCGGGCCCGATGCCCACCTTCACGCCATCGGCGCCCGCCTCGACCAAGGCCCGGGTCGCCTCGCCGGTGGCCACGTTGCCGGCGACGACGTCGACGTTCGGATGCGCGGCCTTGTAGCGCTTGACGGCCGACATCACGTTGTCGCTGTGCCCATGCGCCGTGTCGACGACGAGCACGTCGACGTGGGCGTCGACGAGGCAGGCGACGCGCTCGTCGTCGAACACCCCCACCGCGGCCCCCGCGACGAGACGACCCTTGGGGTCGAGGTTGGCGTCCGGGAAGCGCTTGAGGTTGTCGAGGTCGCGAATCGTGATGAGGCCGTGCAAGTGGCGCCGCTCGTCGACGAGCAGCAGCTTCTCGACCTTCGCCTCGTGGAGGATCTCGCGGGCCCGTTCGAGGTCCGTGTCCGGGGGCGCCGTGACGAGCCCATCGCGCGTCATGACCTCGTCCACCGTGCCCCCGCCCTCCACGAACTTGAGATCGCGGCTGGTCAGGATGCCGATCACGCGACTGCCGTGCCCGCCCTCCACGATGGGGATGCCGGAAATGCGGTGCACCTGCATGAGCTCGCGCGCGCGCTCGATCGGTGCGTCGGGCGGCAACGTGACGGGATCGGCGATCACGCCGTTGACGCTGCGCTTGACGCGCGTCACGTGACGGGCTTGCGCGCGCGGGTCGAGGTTCTTGTGCAGGATGCCGAGGCCGCCCAGGCGGGCGAGGCCGATGGCCATCTCGCTCTCGGTCACGGTGTCCATCGCCGCGCTGACCACGGGGATGTTGAGCGTGACGCGACGCGAGAAGCGCGACCGCACGGACACGGCGTCGGGCGTGATCACGCTGTGCCGGGGAACAAGGAGGACGTCGTCGAACGTGAGCGCCGTCGCGAGGATGCGGTGTTCCATGGCACCTTGTACAGCCCCGCCCCGACGTCCCCAAGGCAGGCGGGCAGTGGTGCCCGCGGGAGGCTTGGATCAGGCGTCGGACCGGCGCCGTGACACGCCGCGGGAGAGGGCGAGGTCCAGCACCAACAGCAGCGCACCCAATGCCAGGAACCGCGTGCGCCAGCGTTCGACGGGGGGCGTCGTGCGCGCGGCGGGTGGGGGCAGGGCGCCGAGGGGCACGCCCGGTGCGATCGAGCGACCCGCGTCGTCCGGCAGGACGCCCACGCGCCACGCGCCGGCGTCCTCGCCCGCGGCGCGCAGCTCGAGGAGGCCCGCCGCCTCCCGGGGCACGTTCAACGTGGTGCCCTCCGGGGCCACGCGGGGGCCACGCGTCACGCCCGCCGAGAGCGGTTCCAGGACGGCATCGCGCGCAAAGCCCGACCACGCCAGCTCGAACGGCCCGCCCGCTGCCAACGGTGCCGACGGACGGAGCGGGGCGCCGGCCCGGACCAGGGGCGGGAACGGTCGCGCGGGCGCCACCACGAGGCGCTCTACGGCCGCGCGCACGAGCAGGGGCAGGTCGGCCTGCAGCGGCAAGGCGCTGCGCTCGGGGTCCAGGCCCAGCGCCACGTAACGCACGCGACCGCGCACGCCCTCGGCCAGCACCGCATGACCGCCGGCAAAGGCCAAGGGAACGAGTCCCTCGCCCCGCAGCGCGCGCCCGGTCAAGGCGCGGGCTGCGCCGAAGGCGCGCTCGGGCACGAGAGGATGACCCGACACCGTGCGCCAGACGAGCGGCTCGACCAGCTCGGGCCCGAGCTCGAACGGCAAGTCGCCTGCGAGCGGCCCGAGGAAGATCCACGCGCCGCTCTGCAGGACGCCCTCGGGCAAGGCCACGCCGTCCACCAGCACGACGTCGTGGCGCGGCGGCCCCTCCTCGCCGCCGAAGACGCGGGCGAGGTCGCGCACGGCGACGATGCCGCTGGCCTCGACGTCGACGTCGGGTCCGAGCGCGTCGACGACGGCTTGCGTGTAGGGGCGCACGCGGCCGCCGTGGACGAGGAGGACCGAGGGCTTGGGCGCGGACGCCAGCACGGCGCGCAGCTCGTCGTTGGCGCCCCACGCGTCCTGCCCGAGCAGCTCGGCCACCACGAGGCTGCTCGACCGGGGCTGCGGGAAGCGCGCGGAGACCGTCGCCGTGGAGCGGGCCGCCAGGGCGACCTCCCGCTCGTGCACCACGAGGCTGCCGACGCGCAGACGCAGCGTGCGACGCGTGGGCACGACGTCGACGCTCGCGAGGACGACCGTCGCGTCCACGGCGCCGTCGTCCGCGTCGACCAGTTGCAGGTCCACGACGCCCTGGTCGGCGCGCGTGCCCCCGAGGCCGTGCCGCACGACCGCGACGTCGGGCGGGACCTCCACGCTGCCGCTCGCGCGCGCAGAGATCACGACGACGCGGCCCCCCCCACGCTCGTGCACGGCCGCAGCCGCGCGCGCCACGACGACGTCGAGGTCCACGAGGGCTGCCGAGGGGCCCGCCGCACCACCTCGGACGCCCTCGAGCAGGGCCACCGGGTCGGTGGTGAAGGGCGCCAGCACCTCCACGGTGCGCGCGGCGCGCCAGACGGCCGCCGGCGCGAGGAGTCCGTCCGCGCCGTACGCCAGGGACCGCAGCCAGGCGCGGAGCGCCGTGTCCGCGTGGGCCGCGCGCGTCCGTCCGTCGGGCTCGACGGCGCTCGTCGTGCGGTCGGCATCCACGACGAACAGCGTGGTGCGGCCTGCGGCGCTTGGCCCGGCCGGCGCGAGCCCGGCCAGGGCCGCGGTCCAGGCGGCCAAGGCACCGAGCCGCGCCGCGAGGGCCAGTCGGTCTCGCACGCGACGGAAGCGCGCACTCTTGTCGACGGGGGCCAGGCCCTCGAGCACGAGGCGCAGCGAGGCGACACGCATGCGGCGGCGCCGCTTGAGGTGCAGGTGGAGCACCACGAGCGGAACCGCCAGGAGCAGCGCGAAGAGGGCGCGCGGCTCCCCCACCGTCCACGCGGCCAGCGGGGCGAGGGCGTCGGTGCTCATCGGGCCGGCCTGCCCCAGCCCACGCCCAGCAAGCGCGGCAAGACCTCCCAGACCGGCGTGCGCGCATCGACGCGCAGGTAGCGCACGCCGCGGCCCACGCACCACGCCTCGAGACGCCGCGCCCGACGCCGCCACGCCGACCGCACGGAGGCCTGGAGCTCCTCGGTCACGTCCACCTTGCGCGTGGCCCCCGTCTCGGCGTCTTCGCAGAGCAGCGCCTGCCCCAGCGGCAAGTCGACGTCGGCCGCGTCCACGACGTGCACGACCACGACATCCAGGCCGCGGGCGCGCAACAGCGCGATGCCGTCCACGCCGGCCCGCGCGTCGTGGAAGTCGGAGAGCACGACCGAGAGCGTCCGACGCCGCCGTCCCACGAGCGCGCGCGCCAAGTCCCCGGCCAGGTCCGTGCGGCCGCCGAGCGGCGCCGTCGCCACCTCGTCGAGCCAGCGCCCCGCCGCACCGCGGCCGGGGAACAACGCCGTGGCGCCGTCCGCCGTGGCGGGCAGCCAGGCGAGACGTACCCGGTCCAGCTGCGCGAGCGTCACGTAGCCGAGCGCGCCCGCCAGGCGCCGTGCGGCGAACGACTTGGGCCCCTCCATGGACGGGCTGCGATCCAGGGCGACCAGGAGCTCCATCGCCTCCTCGGCTTCGAAGCGCTTGACCACGAGGTCGCCCAGGCGCGCATAGACGTTCCAGTCGACGTAGCGCAAGTCGTCGCCCGGCGCGTAGTCGCGGTGGTCGGCGAACAGGCCGCTCGCTCCGAAGCGACGGCTCTGCCAATCCCCGGCCAGCGGTACGCCATGGGGCTTGGCAGGCTTCAACCGCAAGTTCTCCAGCCGCCGGCGCTCGGCGTCGGTGAACAGCGGAGCCGGCGCCGTCACCGCCCCGCCTCGCTGCGACGCAGCCGCCTACGGAGCGCATCGAAGTAGCGCACGAGGAAGGCGCGCTCGTCCGGCGCGAGCCGCTCGCGCGCCAGCGCTTCCTCGGCGGAGCGCTCCAGCTCGGGCAAGGCCTGGTCCAAGGGTCGATACTGCGGCGCTTGCGTACCGGCGTCCGGATCGCGCACCGCGACCACGGCGTCCTCCTTCTGCATGGCCTCGGCGTCCGCGGTGAACGGCTCCACGACCTCGATGCGCGACGGAGGCTTGGGCTCGGGAGGCGGCGGCGGCTCCTCGCCCGTCTCGGGCGTCGGTTCCGGCGGCGGGGGTTCCGGAGGCGGCTCGGGCGGCGGCTCGTCGGCGCCCCCTCCGCCCCCGCCTGCGCCCTCGTGCACCTCGATCCATGCGCGGCCCACGAGCACCGGGTTGGCGACGAAGCGCGGTGCGCCCGGCACGGGCTCGACGAAGAGGTCCAAGCGGTGCTTGCCCGGGGTGACGCGCTCGCGCAGGCCGGGCACGTCGTCGAAGCGGACGTCCAACGGCAGGTCCAGCGCACGGCCGGGCTGCAGGAGCACGTCTTGGAGCACGAAGGGGCCGGCCTCGTCCCACGTCATCGCGAGGCGCGCCGAGACGGGAGCCGGGCGGCCGCTGCGGTCGCGCACGCCCAGGTCCGGCACGACGAAGGGGAACCGCAGTCGCATGCGCACGCCCGGCGCGTCCACGCCGAGGCGGAGCGGCGTCGCCGGGTCCAGGCGCGGCGTGCGACGGCTGACGGCGTCCGCGTCCAGCACCGGTGCGTCCTGCGCGATGGGACCGTACGCCGCGGCGCCGCGCGCCAACAGGTCCACGAGGGCCTCGCGCGAGGCGCGCCCCGGCGCTGCGGTCCAGCCCACCGCTTGCGCCAGGACACGCCCCTGCGGGTCGATCACGACATGCGTGGGGCTCTCGGCCAGCACGGCCTCCGTGGGCAGGAACTTGAGCGTGAGCGCGCACGCGAAGAGACGGCTGGCCGCGACGACCTCGGGATGGCGGTAGAGGTCGAGCCACGGGCCCAGCGCATGGGGCCATGTGGCCTCGCCCGTCGCCGGACGGGCGTGCAGCGCGATCCAGAGGGGACGACCGGCGTCGCGTGCCGCGGCGAGCGCATGCTCCACCTGGGCGAACCAGGCGACGCCGTCGGTGCGCGGGGACGCCGCATCGTCCTCGGCGCGGACCTCCGTGGGTGCGCCGGGCCACGCGCCGAGCAGGGCGACCAGCACGACGAGCCGCGTCCATCGACGGCGCCTCACCGCGGCACGCTCCGCGGGGCATCGTCCGCAGGCAGGGCCTCGACGGGCAGCGGGTCGACCGCGAACCAGCGGAGCCAAAGCTCGGTGTCGAAGCGACCGCGGCCCGTGGTGGGATCGCCGTCGGGGGCGGCCAGACCCGTCTCGTCGCCGCGACCGATCCCGCGCTCGCCGAACAGGCCGTCCACACCGGGCGCCAGCAGCAGGAACGCGAAGAGCAGGGCCAGCAGCCGCCGCGGCCAGCGCATGCGGTCGGGCCCCCGACCGTTCGCGCCAGGAGGCGCCGCCGCCGCGAGCAGGCTCGCGGCCTGGCTCCCGAGCGCGCGGTCCACGCGGGTGCGCGGTGGGTCCACGTCCAGGGCGGTCGACGCCTGGTCCTTCAGGTCCAGCTGGTCGTCCAGCCGTCGCGCGAGGGCGGCGAGGTCGCGCCGCCCGGCGCCCAACGCCAGCAGGCGCAGGGGCCACGCGAGCAGCAGCAGACCCGCGGCGACGGCCAACGTGGGCACGACGTGGCCTTCGAGCGACGAGAGCAGCGGCAAGGGGCGCAGCGCGCGGTTCGTGAAGGCCAGCACGCAAGCCGCCACCAGCACGAGGAGATGCACGACCCGCTGACGTCGGCTGCCGCGGCGCAGCGCCATGCCGCGTCCGAGGCGGCCAAGCTGGGACGTGAGGGGCGAGGCCACGCGCTGGGTTCCCGGGGTCGGAAGGCCGGTCAGCCTACCCCGGGGCCAACCGCCTCCCGGCGTGGTGACGAAACGGCGACCCACGTCGAGGCCCCCGTGGCCAGGTCACGGTAGGTTTGGGCCCATGGACCAAGCCGAGCGGCAGATCATCGCCTGGCTGTGCATCCTCGTGGGCTCGTACTTCATGGCCAAGAGCGCCGTGAGCCGACGCGACCGCGGCCAGATGCGCGAGCTGCTCGGCCTTCCGCTCGACAAGGTCAGGCGCTTCCGCGACTTCTTCGTCCAGCGCTTGGAGCGCATGGTCGGCTTCACGTTCGTGCTGATCGGCGTGGCCATCCACCTCTACGTGGTCGTGCGCCATCACCAGCGCGCCACCGGAGCCAGCAACCCCCAGGCGGCGCTCGCCCACATCAGCACGTACCTCGCCATCGCCATCGGCGCGATGTTCGTGATCACGGCGGCGATGCACTACATCTGCTCGTACTTCGCGCGGAAGATCTTCCTCGACATCCTCGGCTACCTGATGGTCCGGCAGCGCTACCGGCTCGGCGACGACCCCCGGCTCATGAAGCAGATCGGGGAGATGCTCGGCGTCGACCACGAAGACGCGGACACGGTCGAGTCCTACACGAAGCGCATCGAGGACGCGCTCAAGCTGGACACGATCCGTGCGGACCTGCTGCGTCAGGGCAAGCTGCCCGATCTCGACGCCCCGGGCGTGACGCGCGAGCCCCCCGTGCGGTAGCGAGCCGTCGGGCCCAGGCTCGGCCCTCGGCGGGCGGCGCGTAGGATGCGCCCCCGAGGAATCTCCGATGCTCGACGAGCCCTACGAACCCAAGACGATCGACGCCTTCGCCCAGGATCTCTGGGACCGCGAAGGCGTCTACCGCTTCGACCCCGAGGCCCCGGGCGAGGTGTTCGGCGTCGACACGCCGCCGCCCACCGTGTCGGGCTCCCTCCACGTGGGCCACGTGTTCTCCTACACGCAGGCCGAGTGCATCGTCCGCTTCCAGCGCATGCGCGGCCGCAACGTGTTCTACCCGTTCGGCTTCGACGACAACGGCCTGCCCACGGAGCGTCTGGCGGAGAAGGAACACGGCGTGCTCGGCCGCGAGCTGCCGCGCGAGGAGTTCGTGCGCCTCTGCCGGGAGACGGCGGCCCGCTACGAGGCCGAGTTCGAAGCGCTCTGGCGAAGCCTCGGCATCTCCGCCGACTGGTCGCTGCGCTACGGCACCATCGACGAGCGCTGCATCCGCATCAGCCAACGCGGCTTCCTCGACCTGCTCGACAAGGACCAGGCCTACCTCAAGACGAGCCCGACGCTCTGGGACACCGAGACGCAGACGGCCGTGGCCCAGGCCGAGCTCGACGACAAGCCGCAGCAGACCACGATGAACCGCCTGCGCTTCGACCTCGTGGACGGCGGCGCGGTCGAGATCGCCACCACGCGGCCCGAGCTGCTCGCGGCCTGTGTGGCGATGTTCGTGCATCCGAGCCATGCCCGCGCGAAGGAGCTGATCGGCCAGAGGGCGCGCGTGCCGCTGTTCGGCCACGAGGTGCTGATCCGCGCCGACGACAAGGTGGACCCGGAGAAGGGCACCGGCATCGTGATGTGCTGCACGTTCGGCGACAAGACCGACGTGGAGTGGTTCCAGAAGCACGGTCTGGAGCTGCGTCAGGCCATCGGGCGCGACGGCCGCATGACGGCGCTCGCCGGCCCCGAGGAAGGCCTGTTCGTGAAGCAGGCCCGGCGCGCCGTCCTGGAGCGCTTGGCGGCCGCCGGCCACGTGGTGGCCCAGGAGGCGATCGAGAACGTGGTCAAGGTGTCCGAGCGCACGGGCCGCGAGATCGAGTTCCTCCCCACGCGCCAGTGGTTCGTCAAGGTGCTCGACAAGAAGGACGCGCTCGTCGAGCTGGGCGCCCGCATCCGCTGGTTCCCCGACCACATGGGCAAGCGTTACCGCAACTGGGTGGAAGGCCTGGAGTGGGACTGGTGCATCTCGCGCCAGCGGTTCTTCGGGGTGCCCTTCCCGGTCTGGTTCTGCGCCGACTGCGGCCACGTGTTCCGGGCGCCGGAGTCCTGGCTGCCGGTGCTCGACCACGACAACCACCGCGTCGAGGAGACCTGCCCTTCGTGCGGCGGCACCACGTGGGAGCCCGAACGCGACGTGATGGACACCTGGGCGACGTCCAGCGAGACGCCGTCCATCAACCACCGCTGGGGCGAAGGCGGGGACGAGCGACGCGCGCCGCTCCCCATGGCGCTCCGACCGCAGGCCCACGACATCATCCGTACGTGGGCCTTCTACACGATCGTCAAGTCGTGGGCCCACTTCGCGGACGTCCCCTGGCGCGACGTGATGGTGTCGGGCCACGTGCAGACGGCCAAGCGCGAGAAGATCAGCAAGAGCAAGTCCAACGCGCCTACCGACCCGCGCGAGATGATCGGCGCCCACGGCGCCGACGCCGTGCGCTACTGGGCCCTGTCGGCGACGCTCGGCAGCGACTACCAGTACAGCGAGGACGACCTGAAGCAGGGGCGTCGCCTCGGCGTCAAGCTGTGGAACGCCTCGCGCCTGGCGCGCCAGCACCTGGCCGACTTCGACCCGCGCGCCGAGCGGCCCGAAGACACGCCGATCGACGCATGGGTGCGCGGGCGACTCGCCGAGACGGTGCGCATCGCCACCGACCACCTCGAGCGCTACGAGTTCGGCTTGGCCAAGGGCGACGTGGAGCGGTTCTTCTGGGGCGAGCTCTGCGACAACTACCTGGAGATGATCAAGACGCGCCTCCACGGCGGCGAGAGCCCCGAGGCGAAGGCGGCCCGTCGGTCGGCGCAGGCCGGTCTGTACGACGTGCTGTCCGCCGTGCTGCGCCTGCTCTCGCCCTACGTGCCCCACGTCTGCGAGGTGATCTGGCAGGAGCTGTTCCGCGACCGCGAGGGCGTAGTCTCCGTGACGGTGGCCCCCTGGCCCACGCCGATGCCCCCCGCCGATGCCGAGGCGGCCGAGGCCGACGGCGAGGCCGCCGTGGCCGCTCTCACGGCCGTCCGCCGCTGGCGCACGGAACGCAAGGTGGGCGCCGGCAAGCCGCTGGTCGGCGCGCGTCTGGCCTTGGGCGCCGAGGTGGCCCCGCGCTTCGAACGGGTGCGCGAGGCCATCGTGGCCGCCGCGCGTCTGGAGGACCTCGAGGTGCGCACGGACGCGAGCCTGCCGCCGGCCGAAGCCCGCCTGGAAGCCGCCGAGGTCGCGACGCCACCCGCGTCGTGAACGCACGCCCCGGCCCGCAGGGGGGGACGGGGGGAACGAGCCGTAGACTCCGCCTTCCGCCCGGTGGGCGGACGCGAGGAGCCACGCTGCCGCATGTGCGGATTCATCGGACTCGTCGGCCCCGACCACGCGGCCGGTCCCCTGGCCGAGGCGCTCCTGGTGCTGCAACACCGCGGCCAGGACGCCGCGGGCATCACCACCTTCGACGGTGACCAGTTCCACACCCACCGGGGTGCGGGGATGGTGCGCGAGATCTTCCGGCCCGACGGCCTCAAGGCCCTGGCCGGCCCGATCGCCATCGGCCACACGCGCTACCCCACCGTGGGGAGCGGCACGGCGGACGACGCCCAGCCGCTCTACACGAACTCGCCGTTCGGCATCGCGATGGCACACAACGGCAACGTGACCAACTTCCCCGAGCTCAAAGCCGAGCTCTGCGAGAAGGACGGTCGGCGGCTCGCCACGAGCTGCGACGTCGAAGCCATCCTCAACGCGTTCGCCGCCGCGCTGCTCGGCCAGCAGAGGGGCACGCCGTGGCCGGAGATGGCCTTCGCGGCCATGCGCGAGGTGTTCGCCCGTGTGCGCGGCTCGTACAGCGGCGTCGCCATCGTCGGCGGACGCGGTCTCGTCGCATTCCGGGACCCCTACGGCATCAAGCCGGCGGTGCTCGGCAAGCGCGTCGAGGGCACGCAGACCTGGTGGTGCGTGGCCAGCGAGAGCGCCGCCCTGACGGTGCTGGGCTTCGACATCGTGCGGGACCTCGACGCCGGCGAAGTCCTGCTGATCGACCCCGAGGGCGGGCTCCAGCACGAGGTCGTCGTACCGCGTGCGCACGTCCACCACCGCCCATGCGTCTTCGAGTTCATCTACTTCGCGCGCCCCGACAGCATCATGGACGAGATCAGCGTCTACAAGGCGCGGCTGCGCCTGGGCTCGGTGCTGGCCGAGCACGTCAAGCGGCGCGGCATCCTGCCCGACGTGGTCGTGCCCGTGCCGGACTCGGCGCGCCCGGCGGCGCTCGAGTGCGCGCGCGAGCTGGGCGTGCTGTACCGCGAGGGCCTGCTCAAGAACCGCTACGTCGGCCGCACCTTCATCATGGCGGGCCAGGGCAACCGGGCGAAGAACGTGCTCGCCAAGCTGACGCCCTTGCCCATGGAGCTCGAGGGCAAGAAGGTCCTGCTGGTCGACGACAGCGTCGTCCGCGGCACGACGACGCGCGCCGTCGTCGAGATGGTGCGCAAGGCGGGCGCCACCGAGGTCTACGTCGGCGTCGCCTCACCCAAGATCAAGCACCCCTGCGTGTACGGCATCGACATGCAGACCAAGGACGAGTTCCTCGCACGGCGCGAGACGACCGACGAGGGCATCGCCAAGGCCCTCGCGGCCGACGCGATCGTGTACGTCCCCATCGAGGAGATGGTCGAGGCCGTGCGCGGCCCCACCACGCGCGTCACGTCCTTCTGCCGCGCGTGCATGGATGGCGACTACCCCACGGGGGACGTCACCCCCGCGGTGCTCGAGAACATCGAGTCCGAGCGAAGCCGCGCCGCGCGCGTGTGACGGCTACTTGATCCGCTCGAGCGCCGCGTCGATCGCGTCCGCCAGCTCGCCGTCGGCGCTCGCCCGTGCCGCCTCCAGCGTGGGTCGAGCGGCTTGGGCTGGCGCGCCCAGCGCACCGAGCGCCGCGGCGGCCTCCAGGCGATGGGCGGAACGCTCGCACGCCACGAGGCGGGCGATCGCATCCACGGCCGGCGCCGCGTCCTCGCCGTAGGCGGCGAGCACGCGAAGCGCGGCGTCCGTGCCGCGGCCGATGCCCTCGAGCCCGTCCTCGAGGTGGCGCCCCAACGCCTGGACCACCCGCGGTCGCCACGCGGGGCCCAGCGTCGCGATCACCGCGCCCGCGGCATCGCGCACCTCGGGCTGGCCGGCGTCGAGCTGGTCCAGGAGCAGCCGCAGGGCCTCGGGCACCCACTCGAGGAGATCGGGCAGCCGCTTCACGGCGGCCAGGCGGTCGTCGGTCGCGTTCCACTCGTCGAGCTCGGCACGCGCCTTGGCCAGCCACTGCGTGGTCGGCGGTACCCGCTCGGCTTCCGGGACACCGGGCCGCACGAGCGGCGGTGCGCGCCCCCGGCGCCGGAGGTCCATGTAGAGACCGCCCGAGCGGGTCGCACAGCCGCGGAGCAGCTCCTCGTCGTGGTCCTCCCCCACGCCCACCGTCAAGAGGACGGCGTCGACGGACAGGTTCCAGAGCTCGACGAGACGCAGGAGGGAACGCGTGCTCTGGAAGCGGCCTCGCGTGGGCGTCCCATCGGTCAGGAACACGATGGTGTCGGGCAGCTTCTTGAAGCGACCCGCCGCGGCGCCGCTGCCCAGGGCATCGTCGAACGCCTCGTGGAGCCCCGCCCAGATGTTGGTCAGCCAGCCCGACTTCTGGCGCAGGAGCCAGCTGATGGCCGAGCGACGCGAAGCATCGTTGACCTTCGTCGGGCCGCTGCGGAAACGTTCGGCCGCGTCCGAGTACACGACGATCTGGAACAGGGCTCCGTCCGGCAGGCCGCGCAGCGCACGCGCGACCTCGGCCTGCACCACGCCAAGCCTCGTCGCGGGCAGGCCGAGCTCGTCGCGCACCTCGCGGTTGCGGGCGTCGTCGAGCTCGAGCTCCTCTTCCATCGACGAGCTGAGGTCCACCAGGAACAGCACGTTCGTGGAGTCGAGCGGCAGGCTGAAGAAGGTCTCCACGGTGTGGGCACGCCCGGAGGAGCGCGTGGGCGGCTTGTAGGTCCCGTCGCGCACCGCCTCCTCGTTCTCCTTCCAGAACCTCTCCCACTCGGCGGGGTTGTCGGTGAAGCGGACGCCCAGGAGGCTGCCGAGCAACGCATCGACGCGCTGCGCCATGTCGCCGTCCTCGCGGGCCGCGGCCGCGACCAGCGGCGGAACCGCCATGTCGAGCGGGGCGCGCGCCAAGCCGTTCCAGGCACCCACCCGAACCTGCCAGAGGTCGTCGCCCGCCGCGCGCACGAGCGCGTCGTAGACGCTGCGACGCAGGACGGCGGGCTGGAGCGCCCGCACGGACGCCGCGCGGGTCAGCGGATCGGCGTGGTCCAACAAGGCGATCAGGGCCTCGATCGCCTCGTCGTCGCCCAAGGCCCCCAGCGCACGGATGTACCACTGGCGCACGAGCGGCGAGGACTCGGTCCGTGCGCCGCGCGTGATGGCGGCGACCGCGGCGGGGTCGCGGAACCTGGAGAAGGACTCCCCGGCCGTCTTCATGATCTCCAGGGCCAGGATCAGGTCCACGGCCTTGGCCTGCCACGCGCGCTGGACCAGCTCGTAGTAGCGCTTGGCGAGGTCGTAGAACTCGGCGCTGTTGCTGACGCGGGCCTGGCTCCAGTACCCCGCGGCCTCGGTGTAGTCCTCGTCCAGCTTGTCGAGATCCTTCGCCAAGCGGTCCATGTCCCGCGAGCAGGCGCGGATCGCGTCCTCCAGCGGCTGGACGGCGCCCGGGTCGTCGGACTCGGCCAGCAGGCGCACGCCCTGCAGGCGCTCGGCCAGGTCCTTCGAGCGCGACAGCTTGCGCCCTTCGACCAGCTGGTCGCGATCGGCGTGGGCCGCCGGGGCCCCGAGGAGGAGCGCAACGAGGAAGAGGGCCAGCCGCCGTGCGCCACGCGCTTGCGGCCACCGCGTCCACCTGTCCCGCCGCGTGTCCGCCGAACCCATGCGCCCCTCCTTGGCAAGGCGCCCAGCGTACGAAACGGGGCAGCCCCTCGCTCGCGTCACTCCAGGGCGCGCAGCGCGAAGCGGAAGTAGCTGCGACGCCCCTCGAAGCGCCGCTCGGCCCCGGAGGTGAGGTCGCGGTACAGGACCGCCCCGTCGCCGACGATCGTCAGCTTCTGGCGGAAGGGGGCGTAGCCGGGACGGCTCACGATCAGCTCGTACGGCCCGGGCTTGACCGGGCCGACGAGGTAGCCGTCGTCGCTGCGGGCCTCGAGCAGGAGATTGCTGCTGGCCCGCCGCCACGCTTCGTCGTCGGCCACGGGGCCGCCGAGCGTCCCCCACTGCACGAGATCGAGCCAGTTGCTGCCGTCGGTCCCGGACTCGAGGTCGACGATGGCCCCGAACACGGGGGCGCCGACGGCCGCCATGGGGTTGGCCACGCGCTCCGTGAGATCCAGCCCCAGGAACGCGCCCTCCTCCAGCGTGACCAGCACCTCGTGCTGCTCGGTCGCCTCGGGGCCGGGGGTCTTCCCGAGGTCCACGCGGACGGTCGTCGGCGCACGGTTCGCGGCGCCGATGGCGAGGTCGACCGACTCCTTGTAGGCGCGCAGCGGATGCGGGCGCGGCGCCCCCAAGCCGTCGAGCACGAAGCGCCCGTCCGCGTCCGTCGTGGCCGAACGGAAGAGCTGCTCGCGCTCGACCACGGGGTCGGCCCCGCGGCTCTGCCAGCCCCGATCGAAAAGGCCGATGCGCGCGCCGGCGATCGGACGGTCGCGCTCGTCGGCCACGCGACCCGTCACCCGCGCTCCGCGGTGCAGCAGCACGACGCCGTGGTCACGCTCGGCGCCGTGGGGAATCACCATCGTGCCCGTCCAGCGCAAGCCCGGTGCGAACAGGGCCACGTCGAGGCCCTCGGCCGGCAGGTCGTGGAGCCGGAGACGGCCATCGTGCAGCGCGAAGCCGCGGTCCACGACGACGCGTCCGTCGCGCAAGGATCGCGCGAACACCTGGACGAACGAGAGCGGCTGGTCGGCGAGGCCGTCGCGGGGCGCCAAGGTGACGCTTCCCGAAGCGGGCAGCAACAGTCGAAGCGGCGCCCCACCGGGCGTCACGACCTCGCGCCGCGGCAGCACGCGCGCCAGCGGGGCCAATGCGTCGCCGGGACGACCCGCCTCGTAGCCGTAGACGAGGTCGACGGTAGGCGCGAGGCTCTCGACCCCGTCGAGCACGAAGGCGCCGTCCTCGCCGGTGATGGCTTCGATGCCGGCCGCGCGAAGCGTGACGCCCACGAGCCCGCGTCCGCGCTCGTCCTGCACGACGCCGTGGACCCGGCGGGTCGCGTCCAGCAAGGCCGGCTCCAACATGAGCTCGATCGGCTGCGCGAGCGGCAGCTCGATGCGCTGGAGCACGCTGCGGTAGCCGGGCACGTAGGCGCGCACGAACGCCTGCGGCAGCCCCCATCCGCGCAAGACGAAGCGGCCGTCCGCCCCGGTCTCCACGCGGCGGTCGCCGGGCTGTTCGCGGTCCCCGTCGCGCGGAAGCGGCGACACGAGCAGGCCCACGCCGGGGCGGGGCGACCCATCGGGCGCCAGCAGGCGGCCGTGCAGCGCCCACCCGGCAGGCGGCGCGAGGTGGACCACGACCTCGTCGCCCGGCGAGGCCACGACGCGCTGGTCGAGGTCGACACCCGCACCCCGTACGCCCACGCGAAGCGGCAAGTCGGCCTCGACGTCGCGGAGCTCGAACGTGCCGTCCGCGGCCAGCGGCACGCTGCGCGGACGGTCCAGGGCCTGGCCGGCGCCGAACAGCTCACGCACCACCGCCGCCACCTCGGGTTCGACGTCGACCTGGGCACCCTGCGCCACGTAGGGCGCGTCCACGTGGCCGCGCACGGTGACCCCTGCCGCGTCGAGCAGCACGTCGCCCACGTCGACGCGCAACGGACCCGTCGCGGGCGGCGTGACGGCGACGCGGCGGGGGCTCTTGCCGTGCGCGCGCACGCGCAACGCGAGGCGCGCCACGGCAGGTCCGCGCCACAGGAAACGGCCCTGGGAGTCCGCGGGCATCGCCACGCCGATGTCGACGGGGCCGAACCCTTCCACGATGGTGCCGGGGAGAGGACGACCGGCGCCGTCGATGGCCCGGCCGACGACCTCGAGCGGCGGATCGAGCACGAGCGTGACGTCGGCGTCCGTGCCCGCCACGAAGCGCCGCACGGGCCCACTGCGCTCCGCCGAGCCCAGGTCGACGACGACGAGGCCCTCCGGCAGGTGGTCGAGCACGACGGTGCCGCCGCCGTCGGTGCGCAGCATGGGCCCGGGCACGGCGGGCGTCACGGACACGGGCACGCCTGCTGCGGGACGACCGTCCGGCTCGCGAACGCGGACCACGAGAGGCGTCGCCGCGGGAAGGAGCTCGATGACGGTCCCGTCCTCCAGCGACTCCGTGCCGACCTCCACCCAGCGGTGGCCGATGGCCCCGAACGCGACGCGCGCCGACTCCGGCTCGACGACGAGCGCGGCGGGGCCGCCGGCCACGGAGGCCTCGATCACTTCCGTTCGCGCCCCGACGACATCGCGCAAGGGGCCACGCAGGCGGCCGCCCCCGGCGGCTCGGACCTCGACGCGCACGCGCCGGGGGGGAGGCGGCTCGGGGACGCCGTCCTCGGGCCGGACGGGGACCTCGGGACGGTCGGCAGGCACCGCGGGCGGAGCGGCCGTGACGTGTGTCGGCCCGTCCCCAGCGGGGCTGCCCAGGCGGGGCACGACGAACCAGGCGCCGGCCCCGACGATGGCCAGGAACGCCAGGACGTACAGCCAGCCTTCGCGATCCACGCCGTCGCTCCGTCCGTCTCGAAGGCCCTTGGACGCGCGCCGCCGCGCAGCCCGTCCCCCCCATCCTCACCCAGATTCTGGCATTTCCCCCCCAGGTGGCTGTTCATGGCTCGCCTGATGGCGGCGCCCACGCGCCGTCCCCTTCCTGGGCTCCCGCTGCTCGGAGGCGCAGGAGGCAGCTCGGGCCCATCCAGGTCCAAGCCGTGTGCGGCGCGCATCGGGTCGCCAGGGCGACGGTAGCGTGCCAGCATCGGCGACGACTCGTGGTCTGTTCACTCGAGGAGCCGATGCTGGTGCGCGACCGAGCATCTGGCGAGCCGCCCCCGCGCACCCAAGTGCGTAGACGATCAGGGGAAAGCGCGGTGCGAGAGCTGCGAGCGCATGACGACTTGCCCATCGGGCTCGACCCAGGCCAAGCCCTTCGCCGTGATCCCGCCCCGCTCGGCCTCGACGAGGGCCTTGCCCTCGGCCGTCACTTCGAGGACGTACACGCGGCGATAGCCCTGCTGGCGCAAGCCCCGACGCACGAGGTCACGCACGTCGGGATCCCGGTCCTCGTGGGCCGGAAGCGCGTCGGGGCCCGTCAAGGCCAGCGCCTCGGCCTGCTCGACGGCGTGTGCGACCTGCGCTTCGAGGTCTTCGAGGCGGCGGCCCAGCGTGCCCAGGTGCTGACCGAGATCCTGCGAGGGGCCGGGTCGCTCCGCCTGGGCGTCCAGCCGCCGGACGGTCTCGCGCAGCTGCTTCTCGAGCGTCGCCAAGCGCGACCTGAGCTGCACCATCTCCAGCGCGAGGTTGCGGCTCACACGGTGGCTGTGCCACGCGAGCACGACGGTGCCGCCGGCAACCAGAAGCGCGACCAGGGCCAAGACCAGCTCCATCCCCGCCAGTCTACGCGCCCGGCGCCGGAGCGAGGACGCCGTCGCTCAAGAACAGCTCGTGACGGGCCTGCTCGGCCACACGGGGATCGTGCGTGATCAAGAGGACGGTGGTGCCGGCCGCGTGCTGCTCGCGGATCAGGTCCAGCACGCGGGCCCCGGAGCCGCTGTCGAGGTTGCCCGTGGGCTCGTCGCAGAGCAGCAAGCGCGGCCGCTTCACCAGCGCGCGAGCGAGCGCGACGCGCTGCTGCTCGCCACCGGACAGCCGGCCCGGGTCGTGGTCGCGACGCGCCAAGAGGCCCACGCGGTCCAGGGCCTCGTCGGCGCGCCGCGCCCGTTCGGCGCGTCCCACGCCTTGGTAGAGCAGCGGCAGGGCGACGTTGCGCCAGGCGGGTTCGTCGCGCAGCAGGTGGAAGCGCTGGAACACGAAGCCGATGGTGCGGCCGCGGAGCGCGGCGAGTGCGGCGTCGTCCAACGTGGCCACGTCCGTCCCCGCGAACACGTAGCGCCCCCCCGTGGGCCGGTCCAGGCATCCCACGACGTGCAGGAACGTCGACTTGCCACTGCCCGAGGGGCCCATGATGGCGAGGTAGTCGCCCGCCTCGACCACCAGGTCGGTGGGCCGGAGCGCATGCACGGGCACCGGCCCGGGATAGGTGCGGGCGGCGCCCTCCAAGCGGATCAGGGGCTCGTCGGTCACCGCAGTCTCCTTGCCAGGACCCGTGCCGGGTCGATGGATGCGGCGCGCCACGCGGGCAGCAGGGCCGCCAACGCCCCGATGCCGACGGCGACGGCCACGGCCACCCCCGCGTACCGCATGTCGAAGCGGAACGGGAACTCCACGATGCGGGCCAGCACGCGCGCGGCCAGCGCGCCCAGGGGCAGCCCGAGCAGTCCTCCGACGAGCGCCGTACCCATGCTCTCGAACGTGACCTGCGTCGCCACGTCACGCCGCCGTGCGCCCTCGACGCGACGGATCGCCAGCTCGTCGAAGCGCTCGCGCACCGTGACGAGGTTCATGGTGGCGAGCAAGACGGCGGCCACGAGCGCCACGAGCATCCACACGAGGTTGCCCACGAAGGCGCCGGCTTGCGTGGCGCCCCCCAGCGCCTCCATCCACAGTCGACGCACGATCACGCCGAGTGCGGGACGCGTCGCCGGGTCGTGCACCGTGGCGATCACCTGCTCCAGCCGCTCGGCGACGGCCGGGACGTCCGTCGGACTGCGGGCCACGACGCTGATGCCCGTGAGGTCCAGGTCCTCGCGCTCGGGGTCGGCCGGCAGGTAGACGCAGCGGAAGGCGAGCAGGCTGCTCCCCAGCAGGCGCGTGCTGCGACCGGCGTCCATTTCCTCGAAGAGGGCGCGGTAGCGCATGGGGTCGCGGAGCACGCCGATCACCTCGACCGTCGGGGCGTCGTCGGCTGCTCCGACGCGCAGCTCGCGACCCACGAGGTCGCCCGGCTCCTGCACTTCGCGGTCACCGTGGAGGCCGGCCAGGAGCTCGCGCGCGATCGCTTCGTCGACCACGGCCACGCGGGCCTGGTCGCGCGGAGCGACCTCGTCCTCGCGCCACCAGCGGCCCGCGACCAGCTCCACGTCCACCGTGGCGGCCAGCCCCGTCGGCGCCTCGACCACCGTGACGCCACCGAGGACACGCGCCCCCGCGCCGACGGGCAGCGCCACGTCGCGCACGCGGTGCGCGCGGGGCACGATCGCCAAGGCAAGAGAGCCCAAGTCCTCGCGCACGGCCTCGACGTACGTACGGCCGAATCGCTCGCGGCCGGGGCGCAGTCCCAAGACGGGCGCGCGTACCAGGTCGACCGTGCGCGCGCCGAACTGCGCGACGTCGTCGCGGATGTCGCGGTCGAAGCCCTGCGAGAGCGAGATCACGTTGGCGACGACGGCCACGGCGGCCGCGCTCGTGACGGCCGCGAGCAGCGTGCGCAGGGGATGGTGGGCCAGCGAGCGAAGCGCTTGGCCCACGTGGCGTGCGGCGCGGCCGCTCACTCGACCTCCAGCGATCGCGCCGGGTCGGCTGCCGCCACGCGGCGTGCCGGCAGCCAAGCGGCCAGGCAGCCGACGACGACGGAGACGAGCAACGCCAGGAGCGCGCGCGACCAGGGGAAGATCCAGGTGAAGCCGCTCACCGGCTCCAAGCGCACGCGAAGCTCGGCGAGGCCCGCACCCAGCGCGAACCCGAGCACCCCCCCCACCGCGCCGAGCAGGAGGCCCTCGAACAGCACCTGCCGACCCACGTCCTTGCGCGTGGCCCCCTCGACGCGGTGCAGCGCGATCTCGCCTTGGCGGGCCATCGCGGTGACCAGGCCGAGGTTGGCGATGACGACCGCACCCATCGCCAGGCAGGCCAGGAACATGGCCCAGGCCACGGGCCGGAAGCGGTCCAGCCGCGGGTCGAGGAGCGAAGGCAGCACGAGGGCGTGCCGCGCGACCACGGGCCGGTCGGCGAAGCGCTCGAGCCCGCGCAGCGACACGCCCGCTTCCCGCACGAGGGCGGCGTGTCGCACGCGCACGACGATCTCGTCGACCGCCGCGTCCGGCGGGGCCGCCGACCACGGGATGTGCACGCTCTCGTCCACGTGCTTCCAGTGCGCCAGCGAGACGGGCACGCCGAGGGCGCCGAGCAGGGGCAGCGCCACGCGTCTGTACATCTCGTGGCGCGTGTCGAAGCCCGCTTCGTCCGTTGCCCGCGCCAGGTCCGGGCGTGGCGCCGTGATGCCGACGATGCGATGGAGCCGCTCGTCGGGCCCACGGATCGCGTCGCCCAGGCGCAGCGCGTCCAAGCCCAGCCGGGCCGCCACACCCGCTTCGATGACGCAGACGTCGGGAGGATCTCCCTCCTCCAGCCAGCGACCCTGCGCGAGGCGGAAGCCCCGGGCCGCGCCGGTCTCCGGCGTCGTCGCGATCCACGTGGGCGCATGCGGTGTCGGCGCCCCCGCGTCGGGGTCGGGCAGCACGCCGGGGGCGGCCACGTCACCCCGGGCCAGGACACGCAGCGCGCCGGCATGGAGCACGTCGTCGGGGAGCGCTGCGCGCACGGCCTCGAGGTCCGCCAGGGCGAGCGCGTCACCGGGCGCAGTCGGGTCGCGGACGAGCGCGATGCGGTCCGCGCCCAAGGCGGCTGCCTGCTCGCGAGCCGCCACACGGGTCCCCTCCAGCACGGCCGCCGGCAGGATCGCCACGGCCACGCCCCAGGCCGTGCCCTGGGCCAGCAGGAAGGTGCGCAGCGGACGGCGCAGCAGGGCCCGGAGGGCCATGTGGAGAGCGAGGAGGAAGCGCACGACGAGGCGGAGGCTACCGGCGCGCTGCCGCAAGTCCGCGTGCGCGTCCGGTCAACGCTCCCGCCACCGGCACCAGCCACGCGCCGAGGAGCGCGAGCGCCGCGAGGCCCAACAACGGCTGGCGCAGGCGGTGCGCAGGCAAGCTGGCGGGCGCCGCTTCGGCCGTGGCCACGCCGCGCGGGCCGCCGCCGGTCCGTACCAGCCGGGTCAGGCTCGGCGGGCGTAGGCGATGCGCGCGCCAGCCGGCTCCGATGTCGGGCCCGACCACGTCGTCGACGAGGTTGTCGAGCAGCAGGGGCAGGAACGGCGTGGTGCGCAGCGGGGGCCGCCCGTCCAGGAGCGAGGCCGTGAGCAGGACGCCGCCCGGCAGCTCGACCAGCAGTGGCCAGGTCTGGTCGCCGTCGCGCCACCCCAGCAGCATCGTGCCGCCGCGGGCCGCATCGAGCGCGGCCGGCGACAGCCGCACGCTCCCCGCCTCCGCGGCGAGATCGCGAACGAGCGGCGAGGAGGAGCGGACGGGAGCAGCGCGAGCGGGCACGGCCACGCCGCGATGCCCGCTCGGGGCGGGCACGACCAAGGCCTGGACACCAGCAGCCTCCGGAGGCGTCTCCCCGAGGCGGATCACGTGGATCCACGGCCCCCGGGCCGCGTCCCCCAGCCGCATGCGCCCACCGGCTTCCGCCGCGGCCCGCAGCGCGCTTGCGACCTCGCTTTCCAGACCGGGGTCCAGCAACAGCGCCGCCGTCTCGGCGCCGGCCTCCAGGTCCACCGTGTCGTCCGCGGGGAGGACATCCTCGCGCCCGAGGGCCACCCGAAGCAGACCACGACCCGGGGCGTGGGCATCCACGGCCGTCCTCTGCTCGGCCGTCAGCTCCAGCGCGAGCCCCGCGGCGCCGCCAGGCTGCAGGGTCGTCGTGCCCGCCACCAGGCGCTCGCCGTCCGAGCCGGGCCCGGTCACGACCACGGTCACGTCGGCGGCTCCTCGGCCCTCCCGCGATGCCTCCAGGGTGGTCTGGACGCGCAAGCCCCCCGTGTCGGTGGGTACGACCCCGACCGCCACGATGCCGACGTTGGCAGGCCCGGGCGGCAGGTCCCAGGTGGCCTCCAGGTCCAACGGCCACCAGCGCACGCCGGGGCGTGGCGCCGCCGGCAGGACGCGCGCGATCACGTAGCGCTGCCAGGCCGCTCCGAGCCGGGCCAGCGTCTCGAGGTACGCGGGCGAGGATGCCGTGGGCGTGACGGTCACGACATCGAGCTCGACATCTCCGGGCAGCTCGGCGCGAATCCCGGCCAGGGCGCTCTCGACGGCGGCCTCGTAGCCGCGGGCACCGCGAAGCCAGCCGCTCTCGACGACGACGCGCGCCATGCGGCGCGAGGCGCCCCGCCCGACCTGTGGCCCGGCCGCGGCGAACGCCGCCGCTGCGGCGCCGAGCAGCAGCAGGGCGAGCACCGGATCGAACCGACGCGCGCGACGGGTGGCCGAGCCGGACGGGAGATCGGTGAAGAACAGCAGCGACGCCACGGTCACGGCGCGTGGCGCCCGGCTCCGGCGGTGCAACCACCAGATCCCCGGCAGCGCCAGGAGCCCGAGCAGGCCCAGCGGCGCGGCGAAGCTCACGGGACTTCCAGGACGAGGCGACGCAGCACGTCCTCGCTGCGCTCCGACGGCGCGAACGGCAGGTAGCGCAAGCCCACGCTACGTGCGTGATGGGCCCACAGGTCGGCATGGCGCTGCGCGCGCGCGGCGACTTCCGCGGCCACGCGGGCGTCCACGAGCAAGCGCCGCGACTCGCCGGTCTCCGCGTCCTGCGCGACGATGGCCCCGAGCGGCTCGGGGGCATGCACCTCGGGTGCACGCACGTGCACGAGGGCGCCGCGGACGGCGCGGCCCGCGAGCCCATGCAGCACCCCGGGGTCGGTGCGGGTCAGCAGGTCCGAGACCAGCAAGAAGCGCGTGCCACGCGCGAGGCGACGCACGACGCGCGGGAGCGTCTGCGCCAGCTCCGCACGCCCCGTCGGGGGTGTGGCCGAGAGCCGCTCCAACGCGGCCCGTACCTCGCCCGGCTCGCGCCCCTCGGCCAAGGGACGCGCCTCGCCCCCTTGCAGGATGCCCAGCCGCGCCACACCGCGACCCGCCACGGCGATCGCGAACGCGAGCGCCGCCAGCCGTGCCGACGCCACGCGCACGCCATGCAGCCCCATGGACGCACTACCGTCGAGCCAGACCTCGGTGACCAGGTCGCGCTCGGGATCCAGCTGGCGCACGACGACGCGGCCCAGGCGCGCGGCGACGTTCCAGTCGACGCGCTTCAGGTCGTCGCCGGGGCGGTAGGCGCGATGGCCGCGGAACAGGAAGCGACCGCCTTCCCCGCGCACCGCCCGGCGTCCGTCGGCCACGCCTGCGTGGAGCCTCGGCACCGCCGCGGGAACCAGCGACAAGAGGCGCAGGAAGGAGGCCGGGAACAGCTCCGGGTCGAGCGCTCCGGCGCCGACGTCCCGACGCGGTGTGGACCGCGTGCCCGACGCGCGGCGCGCGTTCACGCCTCGTCCTCGACCGGCGGTTCGGGGTCGGTCGGGTAGTAGGGCCGACCGCGCCAGCCGAGCTTGCGGCGCAGGGTCTCGTAGAAGGGGCCGCCGAAGACGCGGACCAGGGTCAGCGGCGACGCCGACTTGGCGACTTCGATGGCGTCATCCGGCGCGAGGTGCATGGCATCGGCGCCGTCCACCGTGAAGGTTGCCGGCGTGCGGCTCTCGGCCACGGTGAGGCGGAACACATGGCGCCCCGACAACACGAGCGGGCGCGTGCTCAGCGAGTGCGCCGCGATCGGCACCATCACGATGGCCTCGATCGTGGGATCGAGCAGCGGGCCGCCCGCCGCCACGGCGTGGGCGCTCGATCCGGTCGGCGAGGCCAAGATCAGGCCGTCGCCGCTGAAACGGATCGCGTGGCGGCCGTCGATGCCCACGTCCACGTCCACCATGCGGCCGAGCTCGCTGCGACCGACGACCACGTCGTTGAGCGCAAGCCAGCGTCCGCCGAGGCGCTCCCCGCGCAACCACGTCACGTCCAGGCGCGTCCGGCGGTGCAGCTCGGCCGCGCCCTGGAGCCAGCGGTCGATGCCCTCGTCCAGCTGCTCGGGTGCGAGGTCGGCCAGGAAGCCGAAGCGACCGTAGTTGACGCCCAGGACGGGAATCGGGTTGGTGCCAAGGCGCCGCGCGACGTGCAAGATCGAGCCGTCGCCGCCGAACACGAGCACCAGGTCGGCCTCGGCCGTGGCGAGGTCGATGCGCTCGTCGAGGTCCTCGCCGACCAGCTCGACGCGCTCGGCCAAGCGCGAGCGATGCAGCCGCACGCCCTCGGCCACCCCGGGCCGCCTGCGGTCCCCCACGATCAAGACACGGCGGCGCGCGCTCGTCATGCACGGAGCCTACCCGGGGCCCGGACGGGGCGGTCGGGGAGTCTGCCCGTGGCACGACGAGCGGGGGTGGCCCGGCTACCCTCATGGCCCCTTGCAAGGAGCCCCCATGACGACCACCGTGCGCCCCACCCAGGACTACAAGGTCAAGGACATCCGCTTGGCCGCCGAGGGCCGCAAGGACATCGAGATCTCCGAGCCGGAGATGCCGGGCCTCATGGCGCTCCGCGAGCGCTACGGCGAGAGCCAGCCCTTGAAGGGCGCACGGATCGCCGGCTGCCTCCACATGACGGTCGAGACGGCCATCCTGATCGAGACCCTGACGGCGCTCGGCGCCGAGGTCCGCTGGTCGTCCTGCAACATCTACTCCACCGAGGACCACGCCGCGGCAGCCGTCGCGGCGGCGGGTGTCCCCGTCTTCGCCTGGAAGGGCGAGACGGAGGAGGAGTACGAGTGGTGCATCGAGCAGACGCTGCGCTGGCCCGACGGCTCGGGGCCCAACCTGATCCTCGACGACGGCGGTGACCTCACGTGGATCGTCCACCAGCGCCACCCCGAGCTGCTCGCCGAGATCCGCGGCTTGTCCGAGGAGACCACCACGGGTGTCGCGCGTTTGTACCGCGCGCTCGAGGAGGGCACGCTCAAGGTGCCGGCGATCAACGTCAACGACTCGGTCACCAAGTCCAAGTTCGACAACCTCTACGGCTGCCGCGAGTCGCTGGCCGACGGCTTGAAGCGCGCCACCGGCGTGATGGTCGCCGGCAAGGTCGTGGTCATCGCGGGCTACGGGGACGTGGGCAAGGGCTGCGCCCAGTCCATGCGCGGCCTCGGCGCCCGCGTGCTGGTCACCGAGATCGACCCCATCTGCGCGCTGCAGGCGGCGATGGAGGGCTTCGAGGTCACGACCATGGAAGAGGCCGCCCCCGAGGGCGACATCTTCGTGACGGCCACCGGCTGCTGCAAGGTGGTCACCGGCGAGCACATGGTCGCCATGAAGGACAACGTGATCCTCTGCAACATCGGCCACTTCGACCACGAGATCGACGTGGCGTGGCTCGAGAAGCACCCCGAGATCCGCGAAGAGGAGATCAAGGCCCAGGTCGACCGGTTCACGCTCCCCGACGGCAAGCGCCTGATCCTGCTGGCACGCGGTCGCCTCGTGAACCTCGGCTGCGCCACCGGCCATCCCTCGTTCGTGATGTCCAACAGCTTCTCGAACCAGGTCCTGGCCCAGATCGCCCTCTGGACCGCCAAGGAGCCCTACGCGCTCGGCGTCCACGTGCTGCCCAAGTCGCTCGACGAAGAAGTCGCACGCCTTCACCTCGGCAAGCTCGGCGTCAAGCTCACCAAGCTCACCCCCGAACAGGCCGAGTACATCGGCGTGCCCGTCGCCGGGCCCTACAAGCCCGCGCACTACAGGTACTAGGCGCGCTCAGAGCGCGGAGCGCGAGGGATCTTCGGAGGGGCGGGTCGCGAGCGCCGTGAGCTCGCGGCGAGCGCGGGCGGCGAGGCCGCGGGCGTCCAGGCCGAAGCGCTCGCGCCAGTCGGCGGCCTCGCCGTGCCAGACCAGCTGGTCGGGCACGCCGAGCACGCGGACGACGGCGGCGGGCGGCGTGGGGAGCGTGGCGACGTGCTCGAGCACGGCGCTGCCGAAACCCCCGGCGATGGCGTGCTCCTCGACCGTCATCACCAGGCGGTGGCTGTCGAGGAAGCGGTCGATGGCGCGCGTGTCCAGCGGGCGCGCGAAGCGGGCGTTGAACACGGCGGCCTCGATACCGACCTCGGCCAGCTCGTCGGCCGCGGCCAGGGCTTCGCGCACGAGGTTGCCGTAGGCGAGGAAGACCATGTCCTTGCCGTCGCGCAGGAGCTCGCCGCGCCCCGTGCGCAGCGGCGTGTCGTTGCCGGCGAGCGGCGCGTTGGCGTGGCCGCCGCGCGGGTAGCGGACCGCGGACGGCTTGCCGAGCGACAACGCGTGCCGCAGCATGCGCTCCAGCTCCGGCGGGTCCGCGGGCGCCATGAGGACGATGTCGGGAAACGTGCGCAGGTAGGCGATGTCGTAGAGCCCCTGGTGCGTGACACCGTCGCCGCCCACGATGCCGGCCCGGTCCATGGCAAACACGACGGGCAAGCCCTGCACGACGACTTCCTGCCAGATCTGGTCGTAGCCGCGCTGCAGGAACGTGCTGTAGATCGCCACGACGGGCTTCATGCCCGCGTCGGCCAAGCCGCCCGCCAGCGCCACGCCGTGCTGCTCGCAGATGCCCACGTCGATCACGCGCTCGGCGTGCTCGGGGGCAACCTTGTCCAGGCTGGTGCCGCTGGGCATGGCCGCGGTGATGGCGACGACGCGCGGGTCGTGGTCCATCACCGCCTTCATCGTGTGGGCGAAAACGTCCTGGTACTTGACGACGGGCGCGACCGGCTCGCTGGAGCGCAGCGGCTGGGGCTCGCCCGCGGGACGTGGCAGCTTGGGCTCGCTCACGGCGTGCGCCGCCTCGTGGCCCTTGTCCGGAGCGCCGCGGCCCTTCTCGGTGACCACGTGGAGCAGCACGGGGCCCTTGACGCGCTTGAGGTCGTGGAGCAGCTGCTCCATGCGGTGGACGTCGTGGCCGTTCTCGGGTCCGAAGTAGGTCCAGCCCAGCTCGCGGAACAGGTGGCCGGGGCTGATGGCGTTGGCGAACGCCTCCTTGACGTTGCCCACCCAGCGGCTCAAGCGGTCGCCGAAGAAGGGCACGGAGCCCAGCGCCTCGTGCAGCTCGCCCTTGCCTTCGCGGTAGGCCGGGAGCGTGCGGATGCGATTGAGGTACTTGCGCAGCGCCCCGACGGTGCGGCTGATCGACCACTGGTTGTCGTTGAGGATCACCAGGAGGTTGGTGTCGCCCTGGCCTACGTCGTTCAAGGCCTCGAAGGTCACGCCGCTGGCCGCGGCCGCGTCGCCCACGATGGCCACGACGCGGCGGTCGTCGATGCCGCGCAGCTTGTCGGCCAGGGCCAGGCCCGCCGCCGCCGAGACGGCCGTCCCGGCGTGGCCCGACGTGAACGTGTCGTAGGGGCTCTCGCCGCGGTGCATGAAGCCCGAGAGGCCGTCGGTGCGGCGCAAGGTGGGGAAGCGGTCGCCGCGGCCCGTGATGACCTTGTGCGGGTAGACCTGGTGGCTGGTGTCCAGCACCAGGCGGTCGGTCTTGAAGTCGAAGACCCGGTGGAGGGCCACCGTGAGCTCCACCACACCCAGGTTGCTGCCCAGGTGCCCACCCGTCGCGGTGACCGCGCGGATGAGGAACGCGCGCAGCTCGGCGCAGTAGGCCGCCACCTCGTCGGGGGCGAGGGCCTTCAAGTCCTGCGGCGAACGGACGCGATCGAAGACGGACATGGTGCACGAGGATACCCGTGCGCCGACCGGGGCCCCCGCGGGGACCGCCCCGCGACCGGCCCCAGCGCCCGGACGGCCCTCGCCGCGCGGCACCCTGGACCCCAAGATGCCGTCGTGAGCCTACCGTCGTCCGCCTCCGCGCCCCGCGAGCTCGGGGCCTTCCTCGCGCACGCCCGGTCGCGCGTGGAGGAGCACCTCGAGCGTTGGCTGCCCAAGGGCGGAGAGGCTCCGCAGCGCCTTGCCGACGCGATGCGCTACAGCG
Source organism: Planctomycetota bacterium (assembly GCA_050248855.1). Taxonomy (GTDB): domain Bacteria; phylum Planctomycetota; class PLA2; order PLA2; family JAEUHO01; genus JACKGW01. The sequence continues at coordinate 134,692 of JBFWRP010000004.1, forward strand.
TCGGCGCGGGCGGCAAGCGACTACGGCCCGCGTTGGCCCTCGCCGGCGCGCTGGCCGTCGGGGGACGTGAAGAGGACGCCCTGCCCTTCGCGGCGGCCGTGGAGATGCTGCACACCTACAGCCTCATCCACGACGACCTGCCCGCGATGGACGACGACGACCTGCGCCGGGGGCGTCCGACGAGCCACAAGGTCTTCGGCGAGGCGCTCGCCATCCTGGCGGGCGACGCGCTGCACACGGAGGCCTTCCGTTGCTTGCTCGACGCGCCGCTGTCCGCGGACGTCCTCGTGGCGCAAGCACGCCGACTCGCCGACGCCGCCGGCAGCAAGGGCATGGTGGGCGGCCAGGTCGACGACCTCGCGGCCGATGGCATGGCGCCGTCCCTCGAGCGTCTGCAGAGGATCCACCGCGCCAAGACCGGGGCCCTGATCGCCGCCTCGGTGGTGGGCGGCGCCCTGGCCGGCGGCGCCGACACGGCAGCCGTCGAGGCCCTGGAGCGCTACGGCGCGGCCGTCGGCTTGGCTTTCCAGATCGCCGACGACGTGCTCGACGAGACGGCCACGGCCGAGCAGCTGGGCAAGACACCGGGCAAGGACCGTGCGGACGCCAAGATGACCTACGTCGCCCTGGCCGGTCTGGACGGAGCGCGACGGCTGGCTGCGGACGCGGTGGCCGAGGCCCTGGCGGCGCTGTCCGCCGTGGGCGACGACGAACGCCTCGCCGCGCTGGCGCGCTACGCCGTCGAGCGCCCGGCCTGACGACGACGCACGCGGAAGGCGTAAGCAGCCGCGAGCAAGGCCCCCACGACACCGGCGATGCCGAACGCCTGGAGCGCCCGCGACGTGGACGTCCGCTCGGCGAGCGCTGCGAGCAGCCAGCCGCCGATCGGATAGGCCGCTCCGAACATCAGCGCCCAGATGCCCATGACCCGGCCGCGCAGGGCGTCGGGCACCGTCTCCTGGACCACCGTGTTGGCCGTGGCCATGTAGCCGACCTGGCAGAAGCCGGCGACCAGCACGGCGGCGGCGGTCAGCGCCGGCCAGCGCGAGAACGAGAGCCCGAGCACGGCGAGGCCCGTGACGAGGGCCAAGCGACCGAGGCGACGCGCGCGACCGGCGCGATCGCCCGCATGACCGGCCACCCACAGCGCGGCCAGCAGCGAGCCCACGCCCGCCATGGCCATGACGAGGCCGTAGCCCCGCTCGTCCAAGCCGAGGTCGTCCTTGATCAAGGCGGGCGCCACCGTCCGCCACGACAAGACGATCATCACGAGGGTGAACGTGCTGGCGAGGACCCGGCGCAGCACGGGCTCGTGGACGACGTAGGCGAAGCCCTCGCGCAGCTCGGACCACGCGCTACGGCGCGGGGGCGCGTCGGGATCGCGGGCCACGTGCGGCATCGTGCCGGCGATCGCGACCATCGGCACGGTGAGGGCCGCGACCACGAAGAAGCAGCCGGCGGGTCCCAGCGCGGCATAGAGCCAGCCGGCCAGCGCAAACCCCGCGGCGTTGGTCAGGTGGAAGCCCGCGGCGTTCATGCCGATGGCGTTGGGCAAGCGCTCCAGGCCCACCACGTGGCGCACGAGCAGGTGGCGCGTCGGGTTCTCCACCCCGCGCAGGACGCCCGTCGCGATCGTCCAGGTGAGCAGCCAGGGGTAGGCCACGTGGCCCGCGAGCAGCGCCACGCCCAAGCCGACGTTGGCCACCACCACGGCGGCGTACACGACCTGCAGCAGGCGCCTCGGGTCCACCCGGTCGGCCAGCACGCCGCTGAAGGGCGAGATCACGATCCAGGGCAGCAGGCTTGCGGCGGCGATCTCGCCCAGCGCGTGCTTGGAGCCCGTCATCTCGTAGACGAGCCAGGGCAGCGCGGCGATGCGCACCCAGAAGCCGCTCATCACGCACACCAAGCCGGCGAAGTAGCGGCGGTACGCGGGCGTGTCGAACACCTCGAGCGCGCGCCGTCGCCAGCGCGGCGGGGTGTCGGGATCGGTCGCGAGGCTCACGCGCCTGCGGCCGTGGCATCCAGCCGCAGGCCTTCCGGATGCTCCTTCGGATGCGCCCAGCGTCGGTCGAACACGAGGACGGCGTCCACGGCGGGGAGCTGGCGCTCGACGGTGACCGTGCCGTCGTGCTCGGGCTCGTCGGGCTTGCGGGGCCGCGCCAGCACGTTCACGCTCCACGGGCCTTCGAGCGCGGGCTCGACCTCGACGTCGATCGTGGCCTCGAGCCCGACGTGCAGGACGCGCAGCACCAAGCGCGACGTGTTCGTGTCCACGCGCACCAACCGGCTCCCCTCGGGATCGATGTGGCGCGCGGGCAGATACGGCTGGGAGAGCATGTACCCGATGTAGATCGCAAGCCCGACGAAGAGCACGCCCGCGAGGACGACGAGGGGCTTCATTCCTCTTCCACCGCGTCCTCGAGCCCGCCCTCCCCCACCTGGAGCGGTCGCTCCACGGGACGGCCGTCCGGGCCCTGGGTCAGCTCGACGAGCCGTGCTTCGGCCTCGTCGAGCAGCGCGCGGCAGGCTTCGAGATGGGCCACGCCCTCGCGATAGCGCGCGAGGCTCTCCTCGAGGCCGAGGTCCTCGGCCTCCAAGGCGTCCACGACCTCTTCCAGCGCCGCCAGCCGCTCCTCGAACGTCGGCGTCGTGGCCTTCGGCGAAGCAGGACGGCGTGACGGCGGCACCATGCCGTGAACCTACGCCCCGCCCGGTCGTCCACCAACCGCGGGCCCGGGCATAGCCTCGGGGCCGCGGGCCCGTACGCGAGGGCCGCCGGGAGGTAGACGACCCTGGGCACGGTTCGGCACGTCGTGGGCGCGGGGCTCGGCGGACTCCTCGTGGCGTGGCGTGCCCGGGCGGCCGGCGAGGACGTCGTGGTCCACGAGGCCGCCGAGCACGTGGGCGGCGAGACGCGGACCGCGGTGCGCGACGGGTGGCGCGTCGAGCACGGCGCTTGGTTCCTGCCCGGCGCCGCGCCCGCGCAGGGGCTCTCCCTGGCCGCCGCCGGGCGCCTGGGCCTGCGGCCCCTCCTTGGCCGCGTGGCGCAGGCTGGCCCACGCGGGCTGACGCCGCTCTGGACGCCCGCTCGGCGTCGGCGCGCCGCGCTCCGCGACGGGCTTGCCCCGCGCCCCCGCGCCGTGGCCTCGAGCGCCGCGAACGAGTCGCTCGAGAGCTTCGCCCGCCGCCGCTTCGGCCCCGCCACCACGGAGGACGTGGTGCGGCCCGTGGCCCAGCTGCTCACGGGCTTCGGCCCCGAGCGCGTGGGCATCGCCGATGCCCTTCCGGCATGGCTCGCGCGCGAGGCACGGCACGGACGTGTGGGTGTGCAGACGTTCGCGGCACTCGACGGGCGGGCGCCCCTGGGCTGGACCTCGGCAGGTGGCCTGGCGGCGCTCGTGGAGCGACTGCGAGCTGACCTCGGTGCATGCGTGCAGACGGCGTGTCGCGTCGTGGAGGTGGTGCCGGGCGGCGATCCCTCGTCCGCACGCGTGGTCGACGAAGCGGGAGCGACGAGTGCCCCGGGCACGGTCACGCTGGCGGTGCCGCACGACGAGCAGGTGCGCCTGCTGCGCCGCGCCGCGCCCGCGCTGGCCGACCAGCTGGCCGGGGAGCGGGGGGTGGACGGCGTGCGCGTGGTGATCGCGTGGACGCATGGGGAAGACGGGCCCGCAACACCTCCCTACGTGGCGGCGGTGCGCGGTCGCAGCCGCCTGCGCGTGCGCGGCGTGCTGTTTCCCGCCGCGTTGGACGTCTCCGCCGTGCCCGACACCGGCGCTTGCGCGGTGGCCTGGCTCGGCGGGGCGCACGACCCGCACGCGGCGGGCGAGCCCGAGGGGAAGCTGGTCCGTCGCGTGCTGGCCGACCTGGCGCTGGTCCTGGGCCGGCGCGTGCGTCCGCACTTCGTCGAAGTGCAGCGCCGGGCCGGCGACGTGCGTGCCCCCTGGCCCGGACGCCGCGCGCGGCTGCTCGAGCCCTTGCGCGCTCTCGCGGGCGCCGGCGTGGAGCTGGTCGAGCGACCTGCGTGGCGCGTGTAGCGCGCGGCCGCTACGCGCGCAGGGCCTCGGCGGCGCGGGCGCCCAACGCCGCCGCCGCCGTCAACGCACCCTCCACCCGCACGCGCCGAGGGGGCGCCCCGTCGCCAGGGTCGTACCCCACGTCGAGACGCAGCACGCCATGGGCGAGCGTGGCGCGAGCCCCGACGGCAGCTGCCGGCGTCAGCCCCAGGCGCTCCAGCACGGCACGCTCGGCCGTGACGGAGGCCGCCGTCTCGACGTCGCCGCACGACTCGACGGCCTCGGCGGCCCGGGCGTCGTCGACCCGCACGAGCAGCGCCTGGGCGCCCTGGCCCGCGCGCGGCAGGAACGCCTCGCCCGCCGGTACGGCCCGCACGGAGAGGGCCAGCCCTTCGGCCGCGTCGGCGGCCAGGAGCGCGACGTCGGCCTCGCCCTCCACGACCGCGGCGAGAGCCGCCGCGGCATCCCGATGCGTCGTGACGGCCGTCGGCGGCTGGGGCAGCGCGCGTAGCCCCGAGACGCGCCACGCGTGGTCGGTGGCGACATGCGCAGCCGCCGGGATGTCGCGATCGGACGCCTGGCTGCGCACGAACCATGCGTCCGCCGGCGGCGCACGTCGCGGCACGCAGGCCACGTGCACGCGTGCAGGAGGCGGCGCGGGCACGTCGACGAGCGGCATTACCACGACGTCCACGCGGTCCTCGGCGAGGGCCTCGATCAAGCACGTGCGACGAGCGTCGGGGCAGTGCGCGTCGGCGGGCTCGACCCAGGCGAGGCACCACGCGCCCGCCAAGCGCTCGACGACCCGCTCGGCGGCCGCCCGCGCCGCCGGCGTGGTGCAGGCCCCGAGGCGCCACACGGCGTTCACGACGCCTGCTCGCCCGTTGGCGGTCGCACGACGTCGACGCGGCTCTCCACGTGGCCGCCGTCGCCGAAGCGCGTGACGAGCCGTGCGCCGGGGACGATGCCCTCGGTGGTCCGCACGAGACGCCCGCTCTCGTCCGTGACGAGCGACCAGCCGCGGGCCATGACGGCCAAGGGCGAGAGGGCCCGGAGCCGTCCCCCGAGCACGTCCAAGCGACCGCGACGCGTCGCGACCGCGCGAGGCGCCGCCGCGCCGAGCCGCCTCGACAGGTCTTCGCTTTGCTGACGCCAGCGCGCCAGGCGGTGCGCCGGTGCGGCCGCACGCAGGCGCACGGCGTCTTGGCCCAGGCGGGCACGCCAACGGGCCAGGAGCGCCCGTGGGCTCTTGAGCACGGGACGCTCGCCCAAGGCCTCGACACGCTGCCACGCCGCATCGACGCGTGCGCGCAGGCGCCGGCCGAGTCGCTGGCCCTCGCGGTCGAGCGCGCGCAGCAGGTCCTCGCGCATCGGTGCGACCAGCTCGCCGGCATGCGACGGCGTCGCTGCCCGCACGTCGGCCACGAGGTCGGCGATCGTGACGTCGGTCTCGTGCCCGACGGCGCTCACGACCGGCACGTTGCATGCGGCGATCGCGCGCGCCACGACTTCCTCGTTGAAGCACCACAGGTCCTCGAGCGAACCTCCACCGCGCGCAAGCACGATCACGTCCGCGTTGGCCAGGGTGTCGGCCATGTGCAGGGCCAGCGCGATCTCCTGCGCGGCACCGCCGCCTTGCACGCGCGTCGGCACGAGCACGAGGCGAAGTCCCGGGTGCCGCTGGTGCAGCACGCGAACGAGGTCGCGCACGGCGGCTCCCGTACGACTGGTGACCAGGGCGACCGTGCGGGGCAGCACGGGCAAGGGCTTCTTGCGCTCGGGGGCGAAGAGGCCTTCGGCCTCCAAGCGCGCACGCAGCATCTCGAAGGCGCGTTGCAGGGCGCCCGCGCCCACGGCTTCCAGCTGGCGGACGATCAGCTGGTAGCGCCCGTGCGGCGGGTACACGTCGATGCCGCCACGGGCCAGCACCTCCAAGCCGTCCTCGGGGGCCACGCGCAGCCGGGCCGCGGCCGAGCGCCAGATGACGGCGGGCAAGACGGCACCGGCGTCCTTGAGCGTGAGGTAGACGTGCCCGCTGGCCACGCGACGTGCTTGCGAGACCTCGCCGCGCACGACCACGTCGTCGAACGTGGCCCCGAGCACGCCGCGCAGCTCGTTCGTGAGCGTGCTGACGGTGAAGGGCTCGTCAGGCGTCACGCTCCTCCTTCGTTCTCCGCGTCGTCGGGGACCGCAAGCCACAGCCCCTCGATCCTGGTCGTGGCCCCGCGCGCGGGGTCGATCTCGGCCCACACGGCGCCCAGGCGGACGTCGCCCGAGGCCACCTCGAAGGGATGGTGCACGCCAGTCCTCATCTTGGCGAGCACGGCGGTTGCGCTGCGCCCGATCACGCCCTCGTAGGGGCCCGTCATGCCGCAGTCGGTGATGTAGCCAAGGCCCTGCGGTCGGATCGTGGCGTCGGCCGTGGGCACGTGCGTGTGGGTCCCGAAGAGGAGCGCCACACGGCCGTCCAGGTGCCATGAGAGGGCGATCTTCTCGCTCGTGGCCTCGGCGTGGATGTCCACCACGACGACGTCGGCCTCCGCCCGACAGGCCTCGACCTCGCGGTCGGCGGCCTCGAGCAGGTCGTCGGCGGGGCCCATGAAGACGCGTCCCTGCAGGTGCACGACGCCGACGCGTACGCCGGATGCCAGGGTGACCACCGCGCGCCCGCGACCCGGGGCGGCGCCCGGCCAGTTCGCCGGGCGGAGCAGCGTCGGATCCTCGTCGAAGAGCGCCAGACCCTCGCGACGCTTGAAGGCGTGGTCGCCCATCGTGACCACGTCCACGCCCGGGGCGCGGACCTCGCGAAGCACCCTGGGCGTGATCCCGCTGCCGGACGCGGCGTTCTCGGCGTTCACGACGACGAAGTCGATCGCGCGCTCGGCCCGCAGCCGAGGCAGGTGCCACGCCAGGGCCCTGCGGCCCGGTCGACCCACGACATCGCCTACGGCAAGGACGCCGATCATCGAACGGCGACGAAGCTCCAGCCGCTCGCGGCCCAGGCATCGACGAGGTCCGGGGCCCGCGCCACGACGATCCGCAAGCCCTGCGGAGGCAAGTCCTGCGTGCCGGTGCGCGCGCCGTGGCGGATCCCGTCGCGCAGCACCAGGCCCACTTCGCCCGACGCCCGGTCCACGACCACGCGGGCATCGCGCGCGCGGAAGATGTCGTCGGCGTTGCCCTGGGTGTCGTAGCGCACGAGCGTCAGGCCGGACACGGCTCCGCCGTCGACACGGTCGACGCCCGTCACCTGGAACCAGCCGCGCCCGGGACCGCGAGCGCGCTGCAGCAAACCGTTGATGCCGTTGCGCGCCCCCTGCGTCACGAGGATCGAGGACGGGGGCGCGTCGCGGGGAGCAGCCACTTCCGGCACGACGGGCGCGGAGCCGGCTGGCGGCACGGCGCGGGGCCCGTCCAGGGAAACGTCCTCGTCACCGCCGTCACGACGACGAACGATGGGCGGCGGCATGTCCGAGGTCGGCGGCGGCGCCGGGGGGGGGGCCGGGCGGACTTCGGGGGCGGAGGGGGTGCCCGGCGGCACGAGCAGCGGGGCGTCCTCCTTGGGTTCGCTCGGCAGGGGCCCCAGGTCACGCACGGCCCAGGGGTCGTCGCCCGTCAAGACCGGCTGTTCGGGCGGCGGCACCTCGGTCGCGCCCTCGTCGGCTCCAGGCGCCGTCCCGTCCGCGGTGTCGGGCTGGGGCGGGCCGGGATCGGCGACGATGACGTTCGGGACGCCAGCCGGCCGCGAGCCGTCGTCGTCATCGTCGCCGCTGGATATGCCCAGCGCTCGATCCCCCAGCCGCGTGCGCAAGTCGAGCGTGGTGTTGCGCAGCTCGGAGATCTCCTTCTCGAGGCGCTGCACGACCGTGTCGTGCGCCATGCGCTCGCGCTCCAGGCGCTCGACCTCACGGGCCAGGAGCTCGCGGGCGACGGCCGCCTCCTGCCCGCGCGCGACGCGCTGTGCCAGGTCTTCGTTCTCGCCCTCGAGCACGCGACGGGCGCGCTGCGCGAGCGCGAGCTCGTCGAGCTTCTCGTCCAGGAGGGCGCCCGCTTCCTGCGACCGCTTGCGCGCGACGTCGGCTTCCGCTTCGAGACGCTCGATGTCGCGCTCGCGGGCCGCACGGCCTTCGGCGTGGCCCGCCTCGAAGCTGCTGCGAACCTCGCGGGCGATCTCGGTGGTGTTGATGCGACCCACCTCGCCGTTGCGGCGGATGGCTTCCGTGAGGGCGACGATGCCGCCGACCAACACCAGCAGCAGGCCAAGCACGGCCAGCGGCACCAAGCGCGAGCGCTTGGCGGCCGGCGCCGCCTCGAGGCGCTCGAGCAAGGAGCGCTGGATCGTGGCCAGGCCGCGGAACGTCTCGTTGAGGGCCTGCGTGGACTGCAAGACGAGCTCGCTGCGGTCGCTGCGCTGGACGGCGCGGGCCAGCTCGCCCTGCAACGCCTCGAGGCGATGCAGCGCCTCCGCGTTGAGGCGGAACGCCTGCACGAGGTCGCCCGGCGCGCCGCGGGAGAGCCGGGGCTCGTCCCGCTCCCCCAAGCTGCCGCCGCTCGCCTGCACGACCCACTGCATGCCGCCGGACTTCTGCGGACGCTCGTCGTCCTCGGGAGGCAGCGGCGTGGGGTCCGACGTCGCGCTCATCGCAACAGCTCCTCCACGTCGGACGCCTCCCGACTGACGACCAACCGCCGGAGCTCGTCCTGCGTCCTCTGACGCGGCGACCAGGGCGCTCCGTCCGCCGCGCTGACACCCTCGGCCCGGGTCAGGTCGACGGCTTGGTCGAAGGGTACGAGGAGCGAGACGGTTCCCCCCGCGGGGACCTCGACGCGGTCCTGGAGCGGGCCGAGGACGCGCAGCACGAAGGCGAAGCCCTCAGGCGGCGACCAGCTGCCCTCCGCCACACGGCGGGACAAGTCCAAGGTGGACGAGGTCCGGCCCCCGGGCAGGCGGACGCGCACGGTTCCGTCCCCCACGTCCAGGGTCCGCGGGGTGCTTCCGGCGTTGGCCACGACCAATCGGGCAAAGCCCAGCTGCGGGCCGTCACCCCAGTCCAGGTGCTCGTTCCACTGTTCGGCGTGCAGCTCGTCCGGGCCCGGGTCGCCCATGACCGGCGCCAGCACCCCGCGCAGCTCGTCCGCGAGGTCGCCGACCCACACGCTGACACCGGCAGGCGGCAGGCGCCGCTCGTGACCGGGACCGACGTCGTCGTCGCTGGACCTGAGGGGGCCCAAAAACCAGACGACGCCCGCCATGGCGACGGCAAAGAGCGCCGTCATGACCACGGCAGGCGTCCAGTCGGGTCGGGTCGGCTGCACCTGGCCTCGGGAGGGTGGGCCCTCTAGGCGCCGATGCGCCTACTCGTCCGGGTCCACCCAAGGCGCCTTGCGCTTGTTCTTGTGATCGCGGAACCACTCATCGAACTGCGCCATCGTGGACAGCGCCTCGTTGGTATCGGGGTTGACCGGGTTGCCGGCGTAGTACGCGACGACGGGCACCGTGAAGGTGCGGATGTCGTCCCAGAACCGCTTCTTGGCCTGGTCCTTGGGGTCGGTGCTGCTGTTGTTCGCCGCGCTCTCGACGCCCACGTACGTGCGAACGAACTGCTCGACGAGGTCGTAGCGCAGGCTGCCCGGCACGTCGGAGAACTTGATCAGGGCCTTGTGCGCCGCGACGAGCCACATCACCTCGTTGTTCTTGGCGTGGCTGTAGTTCTCGAGCATCCACGCGACGCTGTTGAACGTGTTGAGGTCGCCGAGCGCGCCGAACGCCGCCTGGAGCACGTCGCTGGAGAGGTCGTACTTGGCCTTGTGGAGGCCCTCGATCTCCTTCATCAGCTTCTTGGCGAGGTCCTCGCGCGCGTCGACGTTCTCCTTGACGACCGGATCCTCCTTGACCTTTGCAGGGCTTCCGGGGAACGCCGCGCCCATCGCGCCGATCACCTGCGCAGCCTTCATGTTGACCTCGTTGCGCTCGTTGGTCTCGCGAGACAGCTTGGTCAACCCGAGGGCCTTGAAGATCGCCTTCTCGGCCTTCTTCCGGTAGTCGGCGAAGTCCTTCTCGAACTTCTTCAGGTCCTGTTCGTACTTGTCCTTCTCCTCTTGGGGAGCGTCGTCGGCGGGCTTCTCGGGGGCCTTGATGGCGCGGAAGTGACCACCGACGAGGTCGAGGTACTGGATGATCTCGTCGTTGATGGACTTCCTGTTCTTCAGCGCGTCCTCGAGCTTCTCGAGGTCCGCCAGGGCCTCCGGCATCTCGGCGGCCGGCGCCTCCGGAGCTGCCTCCGGGCCTTCCGCCAGGGCCGAACGACCAGGGACCCCAACGAGCAGGCCGCTCGCGGCGCAGAAGAGGAGCGCGGCGCCGAGGCGCCACGGGCGGGACGGGAGGGAGCATTCGGTCATGGTTCGGTCTCCGGAACGGACCAGGGGCGGCTCCATCCTACGGCAAGCACGGCCTACCCGTGGCGGGTCGAGGACGCCGAGCGTCCTGGTCAGGGGACGCGGAGCGCTCGGGAGCGTGTTCCGCGACCTCGTACCGAGGTCTGTGCAAAGGCCCTGCCACTGGGCCCCTACAATCCGCGCGTGACCGGGCGCCCCCCTGCAGCCGCAGCCACCGCGCGCCGCGCCGCCCGCGTCGTGGCCCTCGCGCCGCTGGCAGCGCCCGGCGGCCCGGTCCAGCTCATGGCGGCCTGGGCCGGACGCCGGCACCTGGCCGCTCGCGTCGTGGGCGGGCGGGGGCACCGCGGGACGCCGTGGTCCTACGTGGCGTGCGACCCCGTCGACGTGCTGGACGTCCAGCGCTGGCCGCGGGGTCGACGGCTCGCGGACGTGCTCGCGCCGCTGGCCGCCCCCGCCGAGCCTCCGCGCGGCGCAGGGCTCCCGCCGTTCGCGGGGGGCTGGCTCGGCATGCTCGGGTACGAGGCGCGAAGCGGCGTGGAAGTCACGCCCGCGGCACGCCGCCCGCCGCTGGGGTTCCCCGTGGTGTGGTTCGGCCGCTACGAGCGCCTCGTGGCCTTCGACCACGCCAAGGGCCGTGCCTGGGCGGTCGCCGCGGGGCGCGACACGCGCCACGCAGAGCGGGCGGCACGCGCGCTGGCCAGCGAGGCCCGCGGTGCGCTCGCCGCCGTCCCCACGGACTCCGACGTGGCCACGAGCGGCGCCCCGCAGCCGGCGTGGCCGCGCGCGCGCTTCTTGGCGGCGGTCCGCGCGGCCCGCGCGGCGATCTTGCGGGGCGACATCTTCCAGACCAACGTGAGCCAGCGCATCGACGCTCGCGTGGCGGGGCCGTCGGTCGCATGGTTTGCCCGCCTGGCCGCGGCCCAGCCCGCGCCCTACATGACCTTCCTGGACCTCGGCAGCGAGCGCGCCGCGCTCTCGGCGAGCCCCGAGCGCTTCCTCCGCCTGCGTGGCCGCACGGTGGAGACCGAGCCGATGAAGGGCACGCGTCCGCGCGGAGCAACGCGCGAGGCCGACGCGGCGCTGCGCGAGGAGCTCCTCGGCAGCGTCAAGGACCGCGCCGAGCTGGCCATGATCGTCGACCTGGCCCGCAACGACCTGGCGCGCTCGTGCCGCGCGGGAAGCGTGCGCGTGGTCACGCCGCGCCGGCTCGTGCGCTTCGCCCGCGTCCATCAGGCCATCGGCATCGTGCGCGGCACGCTTCGCCCGGGCGTCGACCGCCTCGAAGCGCTCGCTGCCGCCTTCCCACCCGGCAGCGTGACGGGCGCCCCCAAGGTGCGGGCCATGGAGATCCTCGACGAGATCGAAGGCGAAGCGCGCGGACCCTACTGCGGCGCGCTCGGATGGCTGGACGACCGGGGCGACATGGACCTCGCCGTGGCCATCCGGACGATCGTGAGGCACGGCAACCGCGTCGCCTATCGGGTGGGCGGAGGCATCACGCTGGGCAGCGATCCCGTGGCCGAGTGGGAGGAGACGATCACGAAGGGCCGCGGCCTGTTCGCCGCGCTCGCGGGCCGCGAGGACCCGACGTGAGCGCGCGGCTCATGCCCCTCGTCGAGCGCTTCCTCGTGCACATGGAGGCGGCGCGCAACCTGTCGCCGCACACCCTGCGCGCCTACGGCGGCGACCTCGACGAGCTCGTCACGTCGCTGGCCGGGCGCGGCATCGACCGCGCCGATGCCGTGGACTTGCTCGTGCTACGCCGCCATCTCGTCGGGCTGGCCGACCGCGGCCTCGGGCAGCGCTCCATCGCACGCAAGATCAGCGCGATCCGGGCGTTCTTCCGCTGGCATGCGGCCGAGGCCGGCAGGGACCACGACCCGGCGCGCGGCTTGCGATCTCCGCGGCGGCGGCGCGCGCTGCCCGACGTGCTCGACCGCGGCGAGGTCGAGCGCTTGCTGGCGGCACCGGGCAGCGAGGACTGGCGCGCGCTGCGCGACGCTGCCCTGCTCGAGACGCTCTACAGCACGGGCGGTCGCGTCGGCGAGATGAGTGCCCTGGACGTCGCCCACGTGGACCTGGTCGGGGGCACGGCCCTCTTGCAGGGCAAAGGACGCCGGGAACGCTTGGCCGGTCTCGGCAACCCGTGTCTGGAAGCGATCGAAGCGTATCTCGCTGCACTCGCGCGAGCCCGCGTGCGGCGCGACCCGCGCCCGCTGTTCGTCAACCACCGGGGCTGGCGGCTGACGACGCGCGGCATGGCCCTGGCGGTGGAGCGCCACGCGCGCGCCGTGGGCCTCGAGGGCCGCGTCACACCGCACACCTTGCGCCACAGCTTCGCCACGCACATGCTGGAAGCGGGGGCCAACCTGCGCGAAGTGCAGGAGCTGTTGGGGCACCGCGACGTGAGCAGCACCCAGATCTACACGCACCTCACGTTGGACCACGTCCGTGCCGTGTACGAGCGTGCCCACCCGCGCGCCCGCGGAGCGGCCTCGTGAGCGGCCCCGGCGGGCGGGGCAGCCGCGCCACGCGCTGGCTCGCCGCCCTCGTCCCGCTCGCCGTGATCGGCGTGTACGTCGGCGAGCGCTTGGCCAGCGCCCGACCGTGGAACGACCCGCGGGTCGGCCCGCTCGGTTTCGGGCTCGTCGAAGGCAGCGTGCTCGCGACGTTCGGAGCCGCGTTGCCGTGGCGCGTCGCCCAGGGCGAGGTCCAACGCCTCGTGTTGGACCTGTTCACGTCGCAGACCCTCCTCGACGTGGTGCTCGGCGTGCTCTTCCTTCGCAGCTCCCTGGCGCGAGGCGGCGCGCTGTTCGGTGCGGGGGCAACGCTCGCGTTCCTGCTCCTGGGCGGCGCCTCGGCCGTCGCAACCGATACCTGGGTGCGCGAGGGATCGCGCCAGGCGTTGGCGCTAGGTTGGTTCTCCGGCGTCCTGGCCCTGACGGGCGGGAGCCTCGCCTTCGGCCTCCTCGCCGGCAGCCACCCGGCCCGCGTTGCGGTGCGGCGGGGGGCCGTGTCCACCTTGGTGTTCCTGGCCGTGCTGCACGTGGGACTCACGTGGCCGCTGCGCGCGGGCGCAGGACTCGTCGCCGACGTCGGCGACCACGCCATGCTCGCCGCCACGGGGGTGGGCTTCGCCGCGGGCGCGCTGCTGCGACCCTGGCGCGCCGCGGTCGCTTCGGGTGGAGCCGGACGCGTGCTCCTCACGCTCTCGGTGGCGGTGCTGGGCGTGGCGGCGTTCCTGCAAGTGCAGCGCGTCCAGGCCGAGGCCACCGCCCCCGAAGCCGGAGCCGTCTGGAAGCAGCTGCGGCAGCTCGAGCTGGACGCGCGCGCGGTGCTCTTGGATGGGCCGCGCGCGACGTCGTCGGCCCGCAACCGCCTCGACCGCAGCCGAAGCGCCCTGCGGCAGCGGGCGGCCGAGGTCGTGCCGGCAGCCCATCGCCCGCTGCTCGAGGACTACCTGGATCGTCTCGATCCACTCGTCACGGGCGACGTGCCCGACCCCGGCGCCGTTCGCATGCGCCTCGGGATGGCCGCGAGCGCTTGGTACGAGGCCGAAGATGCGTGGCGGCGCGACGTGGGCCTGCCCGTGCGCGACGCCTACGCCCGCAGGACCTGGGAGTCGCGATGAGGATCGTCCGCACCCGCCACGGCGCGCGCGTGGAGCAAGGGGGCCTCGTCCTGAGCGAGGTGCGCCGTGACCCCGGTCCCACGCACTCCCTGTTCGACGTGCTGGCGGCTGCGATCTCCACGCAGGTTCCTGGCCATCGCGTGGCAGTCCTGGGGTTCGCCATGGGCGGGATCGTGGCCCCCCTGCGCGCCCTGGGCTTCGGCCACCCGATCGAGGCCGTGGACCTGGACGTCTCCCTCGTGCCGCCCTTCCGCGAGCTCTCCGAGCCCTGGTGCGGCGACGTCCGCGTGGAACGCGGCGAGGCGGGTGCGTGGCTGCGCAAGCGCAAGCGGCCCTTCGACTTGATCCTGGAGGACCTCTCGGCGCAGGTGGACGGCGAGGTGACCAAACCACCGGTCAGCCTCGGCTCCCTGCCCATGGCCATCCGGGCCCGCCTCAAGCCCGGCGGCGTGGCCGTGACCAACGTGCTGCCGGTGCCGGGCCGCCCTCTCGGCGACGTGCTCGCAACGCTCGCGGCGCCCTACGCCCGCGCCGTCGTCCTGCACCTCGAGCGCTGGGAGAACAAGGTGCTGCTCTGCGGCGATGCGGTCCCTGCCGCGCGCGACGTCGGCCGCGCGCTGCGCTCGGCGCTCGCCGCCATCGGCTCCTGCGAAGCGGACCAGCTGGCCGTCCGCACGCTTGCCCGCTGACACGGCGTCGCGCCGAGTTCCGTGGGCAGTGGGCCGCGCCTCATCGACAATGACCCCATGGCCGCTCTCGCCACGCGCTTGGTGTTCGCCATCGTGCTCGTCCTCGCCTGGGGGCCCGTGGGCGCGCGGGCCGACGACGAGACCCTCCCGCCCGACATCGAGTTCTTCACGAACCGCGACTGCCGACACTGCGAGGCCGCTGCGGAGTACCTCGCCGGGCTGCAGGCCGACCGACCCGAGCTGGTCGTCGTCACGCGGCACATCCTGGAGGACGAGGGGGCCCGCGAGCGCTTCGCCGGGCTCGTGGAGCAAGCGGGCGTACAGGCTGCCTCGACGCCGGCGTTCCTCGTGCAGGGCAAGCTGATCATCGGCTGGACGAGCCCCGTGACGACGGGACGCCTGATCGAGGACATCCTCGAAGGCCTCGAGACCTCCCCCGAGGAACGAGGCGGAGCGGGCTGCGTCGTCGACCTCTCCAGGGCCCCGGGCGAGGCGCAGCCCCCCTGCGTCGACCCGCGGGACCAGGCGATCGACCTGCCCCTCTTCGGGTCCGTGAAGCCGCGGGACCTCGGCCTCCCCGTCTTCACGGTCGTGTTGGGCCTCGTGGATGGGTTCAACCCGTGTGCCATGTGGGTGCTGCTGTTCCTGCTCTCGCTGCTTGTCCACCTGAACAGCCGCTCGCGCATGTTCGCGATCGCCGGCACGTTCGTGCTCGTCTCGGGCCTCGTCTACTTCGCGTTCATGGCCGCGTGGTTCACCTTCTTCGACGTGATCGGCAAGGCGCGGGCGATCCAGGTGATCCTGGGCGCGGTCGCCGTGTTCATCGGTGCGGTCCATGCCAAGGACTTCTTCGCCTTCCACAAGGGCTTGACCTTCAGCATCCCGGAAAGCGCGAAGCCCGGCATCTATGCGCGCGTCAACCGCATCCTGAAGGCGGAGAACATGAAGGCGGCCCTCGTCACGGTGGTCGTCCTCGCCTTCATGGTGAACGTGGTCGAGCTGTTGTGCACGGCGGGGCTTCCGGCCATCTACACGAACGTGCTGGCGCAGCACGAGCTGCCGCGGGCGCAGTACTACGGCTACATCGCCCTGTACCAGGTGTTCTACATGCTCGACGACATGGCCATGCTGTCGATCGCCATCTTCACCCTGTCCCGCACACGCCTCCAGGAGACGGGTGGCCGTTGGCTCAAGCTGGTCAGTGGAGTGGTCATGATCGCGCTCGGGCTCGCCTTGGTCTTCAAGCCAGGACTGCTGTCGTGGTAGGGGCACGGCGCCTGGGCTGGCTGCTCGCGGTCGCCGGGCTTGTCGGCGCCTCGGGGCCACTCGCCGAAGCGCGGATCGCGCGTGGCATGCGGGCGGCGCCGCTCGACGCACGAACGGCCGACGGGGCGGCCCCGATCCGCCTGTCGGACCGCCTGGGCCGGACGGTCCTCCTGTCGTTCTTCGGCACCGCCTGTCCGCATTGCCGGCGGGCCGTGCCGCGCTTGAACGAGCTCGCGGCACGCGGGGCGCCGCTCGGCGTGGACGTCCTGGGCGTCACGCCCGACAGCGGCGCCGAGCTGGCGCGCTTCGTCCAAGGCGAGGGCGTGCGCCACGAGGTGGCCCTCGTGCCGATGGACGCACTCCGCTGGTACGGCGTGACGACGTACCCCCACGGCGTCCTGGTCGGGCCGGAGGGACGGGTTCTTTGGCAGGGGCCGCTCGACCGGATGACGGACCGCGTGCTCGAGGCGTACGTCGCGCGCGTGCGTACCGCGCCCGCGGCACCCGCGCAGTTCGCCCTCGTCGACGCCGAGCGC
Source organism: Planctomycetota bacterium (assembly GCA_050248855.1). GTDB lineage: Bacteria > Planctomycetota > PLA2 > PLA2 > JAEUHO01 > JACKGW01. The sequence goes on from JBFWRP010000004.1 coordinate 151,229, forward strand.
CGGGCGGGGCGCTACGCGGCCGTTGCGCAGGCCTTGGAGCGGCACCGACGTTGCGAACGCCTGGACTCGCTCGCGTGCCGCTACGTGCTCGACACCCTGGCGTGGATCGAGTGGTTCGCCGAGGTCTCCCTCGCCGGCGCGAGTGCCGACGAGCAAGCGGGGCGGTGGGGCTCGGCCGTACGCACGTACGAGGAGCTCGAGGCTGCGTACGCGGGTGCGGCCGTGGAGCGAGATGCGCGTGCCGCACGCGAGCGCGTCCTCGCCGATCCGACCCGCGCCCGCGAAGCGCGCGCATCGCACGCCCTGGACGAAGCCCGCCGCGCCGGCCGCTGGCAAAGCACCCCCATCGCGCGCGAACACCTCCAGCGCATGGCCCAAGCCCACCCCGGCACCCAAGCCGCCGCCGAAGCCGCCGACCTCCTCGCCCTCCTCCGCTAGCCCCCCGCCTTCTCCCCTTGCCTTCCTGCCCTCTCTCGCTGCCTTCTCTTCTTGCCTTCTGAACAGCCTTCACCACACATCGGGTCGTCAGGGCGAAGGCGCCAGCAAGCCATCGGCGACGACTCGTGGTCTGTTCACTCGAGGAGCCGATGGCGCCGCTGCCGCCGAGCACTCGGCGAGCCGCCCCAAAACACCTAGAGGCGTGCTCGAATGGAAGGAGTACCCCCAACGGGATTCGAACCCGTGTTACCGGCTTGAAAGGCCGGCGTCCTAGGCCACTGGACGATGGGGGCGCGACGATCGAGGCACTTCCTTACCACGGCCTCGGCGTCCTGCCCGCCGACGGGCCTACCCGGGGCTCAGTCCCCGCGTTGGAGGAGTGCGGCCAAGCGGTCTCGCCAGCGATCGCGGTTGGCCCCCACCTTCGTCCAGTCGACCTCCTCGGCGCGGAACTCGAGGCCAGGCCGCTTGACGTGGCCATCGGGCGGGACGCCCACGCCCGGCCGCACGGGGATCTGCGCCGAGCGGCTGAAGGCGAGGGCCTGTTCCAGCTCGGGGCTCGCGAGCCATTCGAGCAGCTTCACGGCCGCCTCCGGATGCGGGCGGCCCGTGATGAGGCCAGCCGTGTTGGGAATGAGCAGCGCGCCCGGCTCATCGGGGCCCTGGTCCGGGTAGATGATGGTGACGGGCGCCTTCAGCTCGTTGATCGCGATCCACGCGTCGTCCGTGTCCGTGAGCCCGAACGCGACGCGACGCGATGTGTCGGCGACGGCGCTCATCACCTGCCCGTTGGACTTGACGAGCTTCATGTGGCCCGCATCCGCCGCCTTGCGCACGGCTTCGAAGAACGCCCAGCCGTCCGTCTCGTCGCGCGTGAGCCACGCCACGGCGTGCGTGTACGTCGTGCCGGTCAAGGGCACGGCCATCGTCGTGAGCAGGTCGCGCTGGGCCCACTTGGGGTCGAGCAGGTCCCTGACCGACTTGGGGTGATCCGCGGGATCCGGCACGAGCACCGTGTTGACGAGCAGCACGCGCGCTCGCGCACCGAACTGGATGTAGCGACCACCGGGATCCCGCCACGCCTGCGGGAACTTCCCGGCCATGCCTTCGGGCAGCTTGTCGATCAGGCCCTTCGAAGCGAGGTCGACCATGTGCATGATCTCGTTCGACCACCAGACGTCCCCGCGCGGCCGGTCGCGCTCCGCCTCGATGCGCTGCGGGAGCCCAATGCTGCGGAACGCCTCGGTCTCGCCGTGGTAGTCCACGACCAGACCACTCGCCTCCCGGAAGTCATCGACCAGCCTCTGGCTCTGGTCGGGGTCGACGCCGCAGTAGAGGACCACGTCGGGCTCCGGGCCGCCGCGCATCGACACGGCGAGCCACACGACGGCCGCCACGATCAGGATCCCGAGCACGAGGGGAATGGCACGCATCTTGGACTCCTGGAAGATCGAGAACGTATCCTGCGGGTAACGACGTAGCCTCCTGACCACGACGCTTCGCCGAAGGTGGGTCAGAGGTCGCGCAGCTTGCCCCGCCGCGCCGCCTGCTTGAAGCGCTCCGCGTCCACATCCAGCACGCGGAGCTTCTTGTGGAAGTTGGGGCGCGAGATCCCCGCCAGGCGGGCGGCGGCGGCGACGTTGCCGCCCGTGCGGGCGAGGAGGTCGCGGACGTAGGCGACCTCGAAGCGCTGGACGGCTTCCCGCAAGGACAGCGGGGTGCCGTCGGGGTGCTCACCCAGCACGGCCACGAGCGCCGCGCGCGCCGGCGGGGGCGGGCCCTCGGGGGCCTCCGCGGCCGGCGCGCCCTGGCGCGTCTTGAGCTCGGCCTCGACGGCCTCGAAGCCCTCCGGGTCGAGCCGACGCTCGACGAGGGCCCTCAGGCGCCTGTTTTCCAAGCTCATGCGGCGCTCTTCGATGGCCCGGGTCAGCGTGCGGACGACGTCCTGCACGACGAACGGCTTGCCGACATAGTCGCGGGCGCCCCGACGCATCGACTCGAGCGCCGTGTCCATCGTGCCGTAGCCCGTCATCACCACGACAGGCACGCCCGGGTCCATCTCCGTGAGCACGGCCACCACGTCGAGCCCGGAGAAGTCGGGCAGGCGCACGTCGGTCAGGACCGCGTCGAAGCCGCCGCGGACGAAGCGCTCCACGCCCTCCTTGCCCGTCCCGACCGAGGTGCACCGGAAGCCCGCGCGCTCCAGCCCACGCTCCAACGCATGGCGCATCGACTCCTCGTCGTCGATCACGAGCACATGGCCGAGGGCCGCGGATGCGTCGTCCATGGGAGCCTCCGGCCCGGAAGACGCAAGCGGCGGGCCGCTCAGGCGGCGGACGGTAGCGAGAGGCGGAAGCGTGCGCCGCCGAGCGGGCCGCGGTCGACGGCCAACGTGCCGCCGTGCCGCTCGACGATGCCGTACGAGATGAAGAGCCCCAAGCCCGTCCCACCATCCCGTGTGGTGTAGAAGGGCTCGAAGATGCGGTCGACGAGCTCGGGAGGCACCCCCGGACCGTCGTCCTCGACGACCAGCTCGACACGCCCTTGCGCGCGCGCCGTGGCGAGCTGCACGTGGCCGCCGCGGCCCGCGGCCTGCAGCGCGTTCGTGACGAGGTTGAGCACCACCTGGTGCAGCTGGCCGGCATCGCCCAGGACGGCCGGCACCTCGCCACGGTGCCGGACGAGGTCCACGCCCTCGCGGCGTGCGAACGGCTCGGCTGCGCGCGCGACGTCGTCCGCCAGCTCGTCCAGGTCCACCGCGGCGAACGCGCGCTCGCCGGGCCGGGCCACGTCGAGCAGCGCACGCACGAGCGCCGAGGCGCGCCGGGCCGTGCGCTCGGCCACCGCGAGGTCCTCCCGGGCACGGCCCTCGCCGACCTCGCTCTTCGCACTCTCCAAGCACCCGAGGATGCCGCCGAGCAAGTTGTTGAACTCGTGCGCGACGCCCCCGGCCAGCGTGCCGAGCCCGGCCATTTTCGCCGACTGCACGAGCCGATCCCGCGTGCGGCGCAGCTCGTCGAGCGCGGCGGTGCGCTCGGCCAACGTCGCCTGCAGCTTCGTGGTCTTCTGCGCGACCTCCTGCTCGAGGCCCGCGGTGAGCTGCGCGATCCGCGTCCGCATGCGTTCGACATCCTCGGCCAGGCGCGAGATCTCGCGCGGTGCGCGACGCGGGGCCGTCACCGGCCGCCGGAGGTCGCCGCGCGCGATGCGGTCCACGGCCGCCTGCGTCTCGCGCAGCGGACGGACGACCAACCAGACGAGAACGAGCGCCACGAGACCGGCCAAGGCCAGCAGCAGGAGGCCCAGATGCAGCAGGAGGCGTCGCTGCCGCGTGTCGACGCCGGCCTCGCTGCGGGCCGCCGAGCGCTCGGCCATGCGCTCCAGCGCGGCGGCGATGCGGCGTTCGCCGTCTTGCGCCAACCGCTCGGCCAGGACATGGATCCGATCGCTTTCCTCGCGGCCCGAGGCGCGAACGCGTGCCACGAGGTCGCGGCCCAGCGCGTCGACGTCCACGCGGGTGGGATCCTCGGCGGCCCGGTAGAGCGCCAGGGGCTCCTGCTCGAGCCACGTGCGCAGGCGGCGCTGCGCGGACTCCGAAAGGCCGATCGCGAGAACCTCGGACTGGTCCACGAGGTCCGCCGCCAGCGCGCGCAGGGCCGCGCCGGCCGCTTCCTGTTCCTCGCGAGCCTGCGCGCGTGCGGCTTCGCGGTCTGCCGCCGCGACCCAGGCCACGAGCAGCGCGCCGCCCACCAGGACCACGCCGCCCACGACCAGCAGCGTCAGCGTCACCAGCGAGCGCGTCACCGCGGGCGCTCCGAGGGTCGCCCGCGGCGCAGGCGGTCGGTCGAGGCCAACAGCCCCCATGGCACGTCCAGCCCCTGGCGGTCGCACGCTTCGAGGTCGATCCACGTCCGCATCGCGGACACCGCGCGCTCCCGGGGCGCGTCCTCTTCGGCCAGCGCCAAGCGCCGCGCCACGTCGGCTGTCACGCGCCCGATCAGGTCGTGGTCCGGCACGAGCACGAGCGCCGCCCCGTCGCCGAAGCGTCCGCGGTCGTCGCTGACCAGCGGAGCGCCACCGGCACGCGCCGCCGCAAGGGCCTGGTCGAAGGGCGCGCGCGGCGCCGCATCCAGCCTGAGGTGCAGGACCGCATCGAACACCACGCCTTCGCCTTCGCGACCGGGTGTGCGTTCCCCGACGACGTCCACCTCGGCCGCCGCGAGGAACCGCGTGACCGTGGCCTCGGCGCCCGCGCCGCGCCAGAGCACGCGCGGTCGCTCGCGTCCGCACCACGCGCGCAGGCGCTCCCCCACCCACGCCGCCTCCGCCAGGCCCCGCACGACACCGCGCCGCGGAGCCGCGGGCACGGCCGCGTCCAGCGGCTCGCCGGCAATGGCGTAGCCCGTGCGCGCCACCACGTGCGGCAGCGCCGCCAGCGCCGCCAGCTCGACGGGCGGCAGGGCCTCGCCCACGACGAAGAGCCAGGGCTCGACGTCGCCGCGCGCGCGCGCGGCCTCGAAGCGCTCGCGCCAACGACGCACGAGCGCCTCCGGGCCCTGGTCCGGTGGCGGAAGCTCCTCGCAGACGCGCTGCCAGCGGGCACGCTCGAGCCCCAGGCGGATGCCCTCGTACAGCGCCTGGGCGCCGGCGTCGCCGCGTTCGATCACGGCCCCGTGGACGCAGGCGGGGCTGCCGGCCTCGTCGCCTCCGCGCGCCGGCGCCGCGCTGGCGACGATCGTGGCCACGAGGCCCAGCAGGGCGAAGAGGCGGACAAGGTGGCCGGGCGGGGACGGGGACACGGCCCCACACTACGCTCGGGGCCCCTTCGAACGCAGGAGCCGACCTCGACCATGCGCGTGCTGGGCATCGACACGAGCTGCGACGACACCGCCGCCGCCGTCCTGGACGGCCCGCGCACGGTGCTCAGCAACGTCGTGGCGTCGCAGCACGACCTCCACGCCGCGTTCGGCGGCGTCGTGCCCGAGATCGCCAGCCGCGCGCATGCGGAGCGGATCAGTGCCGTGATCGCCACGGCGCTCGCGGAGGCCGGGGCGACGCCGGCGTCGCTGGACGCCATCGCCGTCACGAACCGCCCCGGCTTGGTCGGCTCCTTGCTCGTCGGCGTGGCCGCGGCCAAGACCCTGGCCTGGGCCTGGGACCTGCCGCTGGTCGGCGTCCACCACATCGAGGCGCACGTGCTCTCCGCACTGGCCGACCACCCCCAGCTGGAGCCGCCGTTCGTATCCCTCGTGGCCTCCGGCGGCCACACCGCGCTGTACCTCGCCGAGGACCTGGCCACGATCCACTGCCTCGGCGCCACCGTGGACGACGCCGCGGGCGAGAGCTTCGACAAGGTCGCCGTGCTGCTCGACCTCCCCCAGCCCGGAGGCCCGCACGTCTCGCGGCTGGCCGAGGCGGGCAATCCGCAGGCGGTGCGCTTCCCCCGTTCGCGCCCGGGCGCCGACCCGATGGGCTTCTCGTTCTCGGGGCTCAAGACGGCCGTGCTCTACCACCTCAAGGGCCCGGGCGGAAAGCGCGACGCGCCTGACCGACCCGACCTCGAGACGTCACCCGCCGACGTGGCTGCGTCCTTCGAGATGGCCGTGGTCGACGTGCTCGCGACGCGCACGTGCGAGGCGGTCGCCGCCACGGGCGTGCGACGCGTCGCGATCGGCGGCGGCGTGGCGGCCAATCGCACGCTGCGACGCGTGCTGGCCGAGCGGCTGCCGCGCGACGTGCCGCTCTACGCCCCCTCGCCCACGCTCTGCGTGGACAACGGCGCCATGATCGCGCTGCGCGGCCATGCGCTGTTGGAGCAGGGCGTTCGCTCCAGCCTGGATCTTGAGGTGTGCGCGACCGGGGACGACGCGGCAGGGTAGCTACCGGCCGAGCAGGCGAACCGCTTCGGCCAGCTGGGGATCGAGCTCGTCGGCGGGGACGTCCGGATAGCGCGGCGCCTCGCCCCACGGGACGCCCTCTTCGTTGCCCCACTGCTGCAGGAGGCGCAGCTCCTGCTCGGCCGTGAGCTCGACGACCACGTCGGGCAGCAGCCCCGCGGGCTCGTGGTTGCCCGAGACGCCTTCCCCGGCCGCGTCGCCCGGGGCTTGGAACGAGCGCCCGCTGGGCAGGTAGTAGCGCGACGTCGTCAGCTTCAGGCCCGCTCCGCGGCGCGGGATCTCAACGATCGACTGCACGAGGAACTTGCCGTAGGTGCGCGTGCCCGCGACGACCGCACGCCGGTGGTCCTGGAAGGCGCCCGCCACGACCTCGCTGGCACTCGCGCTGCGGCCGTCGACGAGGACCACGATGGGCAGGCCCAACAGGTCGGAGGGCTCGGCCCGCGCGCTGATCGAGCGATTGCCCTCGCGCACGCGACCCTCCATGCGCACGATCACGCCGCGGTCGAGGAAGCGGTCCACGAGGTCGGTGGCCACGGTGAGCAGCCCGCCGCCGTTGTGGCGCAGGTCCAGGACGAGCGCTTCGATGCGCGGGGGGGCGAAGAAGGCCGCGAGGTCCTGCTCGATCTCGTGCGCGGTCTCCTCGGTGAAATCGGTCAGACGCAGCACGCCGATGCGCCCGCCGGGGCCGACGCGCCGCGTGAAGGTGGTCGGGGGCCGGATCACGTCGCGGGTGACGTCCACGCGCCGCGCCGTGGCGTGCAGCGCGCCGCCCTCCGGTCGCGGGCCGGGAGCGACGGCAACCGTCACCACGCTGCCTGCGGTGCCCTTCAGCCAACGGGTCACCGTGTCGATGTCGACGCCCTCCAGGCGCTGCCCCTGGACGGCCGTGATCGTCTCGCCGGGCACGATGCCGGCGCGCGCGGCGGGGCCGTCGGGCCACACCCCCACGACGTGCAGCCCCTCGGGTACCGCATCGATCTTGACGCCCAGGCCCGCGTAGCGGCCCTGCGTGTCTTCCTTCCAGCGGAGGTAGCGCTCGGGCGGGATGAACTCGCAGTAGCGATCGAAATGGACGTAGGCGTCCATCGCCCGGTAGAAGGCCTCGCGCGCCGCCTCGCCATCGAGCTCGTCGACGTAGCTGGCCTGCACCTGCTCGCGCACGAAGCGCGCCATCGGCTCGTCCCACCAGGTCTCGGCGCCGCCGCCCCGGGCCCCAGCGCGCCGCGAGGCAAAGACGAACGCCGCGAACAGCAGCAGGATCGAGAGGCTGAGGACGGCAGCGGTCAGCGGTCGCATCCGCGCTCCTTCGTCGGCAGTCGGTCGGGGTGCCCGCCGTCAGGCCGACGGGTCCGCCGACGCACCGGGGAGATCGGGCGGCTCCCCGGGGGTCGGCCCGTCGAGGCTACCGAGGAGTTCGGGATCGAGCGGAGCGATCTTCCTGCGCTTGCGCTTGCCGCGGGTCGGCGAGAGGGCCCGCATGGACTCGAGACGGCCGTAGCACAGCATCCGGTCGTGGGCCTCGATCACGCGGTGCCCGCGGGGGTTGGAGATCACGCCCGTGCCGCGCTGCAGCGTCAGCACGACGATGTCCTTCTCGCGCAGCCCCGAGGTCTCGATGGTCCGCCCGACGAGCTCGTGGGCGGCGGGAATCGAGATCTCGGCCACCCCGTAGCCGCGGGTCACGGTGAGGCGCTGGCGCAGGTCGATCTCGGGGAAGTCCGTCTGGTCGGCGATGTAGTCGACGATGGCGCCGGCGACGTCGAGCCCCGTAGCGTGCTCGATGCCTTCCAACCCCGGCGAGCTGTTGACCTCCATGACCAGCGGACCCTCGTCGCTCTCGAGCAGGTCCACGCCGGCCACCCGGAGCCCCATGATCTGGGCGGCGCGCACGGCCGTCGTCTCGAAGGCCGGCTCCAGCTGGACCGCGCCCACCGTGCCGCCGCGGTGGACGTTGCTGCGGAACTCGTCGCCCTGCGCGGTGCGGCGCATGGCCGCCACGACGCGGTCGCCGACCACGATCGCCCGGAGGTCGGTGCCCCGGCTCTCGCGGATGAAGCGCTGCACGAGCACGTTCTGCCGGGCGGACTGCAGGGTCTCGATGATCGCCTCGGCGACCTTGGTGGTCTCGGCCAGGATCACGCCGACTCCCTGCGTGCCCTCGAGGATCTTGATGATGATGGGCGCGCCGCCCAGGCGTTCGATGGCCGGGAGCACGTCCTCGCGATCGCGCACGAACGTCGTGTGCGGGATGCCGATGTCGTGCCGGGACAGGATCTGGAGCGAGCGCAGCTTGTCGCGCGCGTTGGCAATGCCGTTCGCCGTGTTGGGCGTGTACACGTCCATCTGCTCGAACTGGCGGACGACGGCCGTACCGAAGTACGTCACGGAGGCCCCGATGCGCGGCAGGATCGCGTCGACGCGACGCATGGGCTTGCTGCGGTACCAGAGAGTGGGCTCGCCGTGCTCCAGCTCGATGGCAAAGCGCAGCGTGTCGCGCACCTTGGGCGTGTGGCCGCGCTGCAACGCAGCCTGGCGCAGGCGACGGGTGCTGTAGCAGCCGGGGGCCGTGGAGAGGATGGCGAGCCGCACGAGGCGTCTCCAGGGGAAGGGGGCGGGAGTCTACCCCCCTCCTCCGGGACCCAAGCGTTCAGGCCTGGGCTGGGCGCCGGAGCAGCGCCTGCCACGCACGGCACCCACTTGCCTCACCCGAGAGCCGCCCCCCCAGGGTGCGCCGACGCCGCTTGGATCTGAGCGCGGCCGCCGCGCATCGGGTCGTCAGGGCGACGGTAGCGCGCCAGCATCGGCGACGACTCGTGGTCTGTTCCCTCGAGGAGCCGATGCTGGTGCGGGACCGAGCATCTGACGAGCCGCACCACCGAGTGCAAGGGGGGTGAACGCTTGCGGCGGGACTACCCCAGGTAGGCCTTGCGCACCTCCGGATCCACGAGGAGGCGCTCGGCGGTGTCCTCGAGCACGACGCGACCGGTCTCGAGGACGTAGCCCCGGTGGGCGGTCTTCAGCGCCAAGTGGGCGTTCTGTTCGACCAGCAGGATGGTGGTGCCCAGCTCCCGGTTGACGCGGGCGATCTCCGTGAAGATCTGGCGCACGAGCAGGGGGGCGATGCCCAGGCTGGGCTCGTCCAGGAGCAGCAGCCGGGGGCCGGCCATCAACGCGCGGCCGATGGCCAGCATCTGCTGCTCGCCCCCCGAGAGCGTTCCGCCGCTCTGGTCCTTGCGCTCCTCCAAGCGCGGGAACAGTCCGAACACCTGTTCCAGCCGTTGGCCCACGACGCCGCGGTCCCGGACGAGGTAGGCCCCCATCTCGAGGTTCTCGAGCACGGTGAGGCGCGTGAAGATCCGGCGCCCTTCGGGGGCGTGGGCGATCCCCAAGCGGACGATCCGCTCGGCGGAGGCGTTCTCGATGGCCTTCCCCTCGAAACGCACCGACCCACGGCTCGGGCGGTGCAGGCCCGACAGCGCGCGGAGCGTGGTCGTCTTGCCGGCGCCGTTGCAGCCGATGAGCGTGACGATCTCCCCCTCGTCGACCCGCAGCGAGACGCCGTGCAGGGCCTGGATGCGCCCGTAGGCGACGTCGAGCCCTTCGACCTGCAGCATCAGGCCTCCCCCCCGAGGTAGGCCTCGATCACCCTGGGGTCGGCACGGACTTCGTCCGGCGTCCCGTGCGCGATGCGCTCGCCGTGGTCGAGCACCACGATGCGTTCGCAGATGCCCATCACGAACTTCATGTCGTGTTCGATCAGGAGGATGGCGAGCCCGAGGTCGTCGCGCAGCCGGCGCACCGTGTTCATCAGGTCCACCTTCTCGGCGGGGTTCATGCCGGCCGCGGGCTCGTCGAGCAGCAACAGCTGCGGGCCCAGCGCCAGGGCGCGGCAGATTTCGAGCTTGCGCTGGTCGCCGTAGGGCAGGTCGCCCGCGCGATCCCCGGCTTCGTCGGCGAGGCCGAGGCGGTCCAGCAACCCGAGGACGTCGTCGCGGATCGACGCCTCGGCGCGCCGAAAGGCCGGCAGCCGCAGCACGCTCGCCCAGATCCCGGTACCGGGTCGTGCAGGCAGCACGGCGGCCACGTTGTCGGCCACGGTCATGTCCTGCCACAGGCGGATGTTCTGGAACGTGCGCGCCATCCCCAGCCGCGCCCGCTCCCAGGGCGCCAGCTTGGCGATGTCGTGGCCCTGCCAGCGGACGGCGCCCGACGTGACGGTGTCGGCCCCCGTGATGAGGTTGAACAGGGTGGTCTTGCCCGCGCCGTTGGCGCCGATGAGCCCCACGAGCTCGCCCTGCTCCAGCGACAGGGAAACGTCGCTGACAGCCGTCAAGCCGCCGTAGCACTTCGTGACGTGCTCCACTTCGAAGAGAGTCGTGGTCACGCGGCCCCTCCCTCCGTGCGAGCCCGCCGCTTGGCCTTCCACTCCCGGACGATGTCGGTGAGCTCCCGCGGCCCGAAGATCCCCTTGGGCCGGAAGATCATCATGAGGATCAGCAGCAGGGCGAAGATGACCTGCGACCACTGACCGATGATCCCGCCCCTCATGATGAGCGCACGCTCCGTGGCGTAGAACACGACGGCAGCCACGATGCAGCCCGAGAGCGAGCCGAGCCCCCCGAGCACGACCACGAGGAAGATGTAGACCATGCGGACGAACTCGAAGTCCTTGGTGGCCACGCTGCCGCTGTAGTGGGCGAAGAGGGCGCCGGCCAAGCCGGCGATGCCCGAGCCCACGACGAACACGAACACGCGACTGCGGGCCGGTGGCAGGCCAAGCAACCCGGCCGCTACTTCGTCCTGGGCCACGGCGAGCATCACCCGGCCCTTGCTGCTGCGGATGAAGTTGCGGATGCCCAAGGCAACGAGGACCACGACACCCACCAGCACGCCGAGGTAGATCAGGCGGTACGTGAGCTGAGTCGACGGACTCAGCTCGAACAGGACGTGGCGGACGCCCATCCCCGGCGGCACGCGACTGTCCAGGGCGGTCACGACCTGCCGAACGCCCTCGCCGAAGCCCAAGGTCGCAATGGCCAGGTAGTCGCCACGCAGACGCAGGCACGGGACGCCGATGGCAAGTCCGCCCAGGGCCGCCAGGGCCGTGCCGAAGAGGACGCTCACGAGGAGCACCAGCACACCCGGAAGGCCCGGATCGAGCTCGGCTGTCATCCAGGCGGCGCCGTACGCCCCGAGGAAGTAGAAGCCGTGGTGCCCCAAGCTGAACATGCGTCCCCACCCGTTGATCAGGTTGAGGGACAGCGCGAGCAACACGAGCACGGAGATCTGGATCAGCTGGTCGGGCAGCCACAGATGCAGCATCATCGCCAACGGCAGGTCGCCGAGCCCGCCCATCAGACCTTCTCCCGCAACGGTCGCCCGAGAAGGCCCGTGGGTCGGATGACCAGCACGACGATCAGGAACACGTAGGCCAAGGCTTCCTGGAACGCCTTGGCCTCGCTCCAGCCCGCCTCCTCGAGCAGCCAGGGGAGCCCGAACTCGGCCATGCCCAGCACCAAGCCCCCGACGAGGGCTCCCGGGATCGAGCCGATGCCACCGATGACGGCAGCGATGAATGCCTTCAACCCCGGGATCCAGCCGGTGAGCGGCCTGACGCTTCCGTAGGTGCTGCAGAACGCCACACCCCCGATCCCGGCGAGCACCGCACCCAGGAAGAACGTCCACGCCACGACGCGGTCGAGATTGATGCCCATCAGCTTCGCAGCATCTGGATCCTCGGACACGGCACGCATCGCCCGGCCCATGCGCGTGCGCTGGACGAGGAACCAGAGGACGGGCGCGCACAGCACCAACAGGGCGAGCACGAAGCCCTGCTTGCCCTCCTTGGTGATGCCCATCGACTTGACGACACGCTCCACGCCGGCGGCTTTCAGCTCGGCACGTCGGGCGGCCGTAACCGGCTCGCCGGCCTTGATGACCGCGGCGGGATCATCGCGGCGGCGATAGCTGGCGTCCGCTGGCGAGGGCACGTCGTCGACGCTCACCCAGATCCCGGGCTCCGGGTACGCACGCGCCCCCGCGCCCCACACCTGGATGGCGAGGTTCTGGAGGAAGAACGACACGCCGACGGCCGTGAGCAGGGCGGCGATGCGGCCCGCGTGCCGCACGGGGCGATACGCCAAACGCTCGGTCACCACGGCCAAGAGGCCGGCCGCCAACCCGGCCGCCGCGAGCGCCAGGAAGAAGGCGAGCAACACCGGCAGCGGCTGCGGGAGCGGCAGCTCCTCGATCCGCGAGTCACGCAGCACGAACAGGCCGACGAACCCGCCCACCATGAAGAACTCGCCATGGGCGAAGTTGATGAGGCGGATGATCCCGTAGACCATCGTGTAGCCCAGCGCGATGAAGGCGTAGATCGCCCCCAGCCCCAAGCCGTCGAGCAGTATGTTCGCGAGCACGCGGTGGGTCCGCTACGCGTTGCGGATCAGGGGTTGATGGTCGCGTGGTACTTCTTGGCGCCCGCTTCGACGCGGACGATCACCACGTCCTTCACCGGGGTGCGCTCGTCGTTGTCGAGCGAGATCGAGCCCGTGATGCCCTTCAAGCCCTTCGTGGCGGCGATCGCCTTGGCCAAGGCTTCTGCCGAAGGTGCCTCCCCGGCGCGCTGGACCGCATCGGACATCACGAAGAGCACGTCGTAGCCCAGCGCCGCCATCGCGCCGGGCGCGGACCCGAACTTCTCCTCGTAGCGCTTGGCGAACGCCTGGACCCGATCGTCGGGCGCGTCCGGCGCGAAGTGCGTGGTGAAGTAGATGGGGTTGGAGGCGCTGGCCACCAGCTGGATGAAGGTGTCCGAGTCGATCCCGTCACCGCCGATGACCGGGAGCTGCCCCCAGCGGCCCTGGGCCTGCTTGATCATCGCGCCGCCGTCCTCGTAGTAGCCGCTGAAGAAGACGACGTCGGGCGCGAAATCGGCCACACCCTGGATCACGTTGGAGAAGTCGGGGTTGCCGGCCTTGAAGAACTCGTCGTGCGCGGTACCGCCCTGGGCCTCGAAGCGCGTCTTGAAGTTGCTCGAGAGGCCGAGGCTGTAGTCCGACTCCTTGTCGATGATGACCGCGGCCTTCTTCCAGCCGTTCTCGAGGGCGAAGTTGGCCAGCACCGTGCCCTGGAAGCTGTCCTTGTAGCAGATGCGCGATAGGTAGGGATTGCCGGGCGTCAGCTGGTCGTTCGTGGACGCGGGCGTGATGCACGGAACGCCCGAAGCCTTGACCACGGTGCCGATCTTCTTGGTGTTGGAAGAGGCGACGGAGCCGATGAGGGCGCGGGCGCCGTTGACCTCGATGAGGGTCTTGGCGCGCGACTCGGCCTCGGTGGGCTCGGACTTCTCGTCCTGCAGGACGAGCTCGAACGGCAGCTTGGCCCCGTCGGTCTGGAGATCCTCGAGCGCCAGCTGCATGCCGTTCCAGGACTCTTCCCCGTAGGTGGCCTGGGGTCCGGACATCGGCAGGATGACGCCGACGACGACCTTGCCGCTGTCGCTTCCGCAGCCGGCCAGGCTGCCCAGTGTGGCCACGCAGGCGATCGAGGCGAGCAGCAAACGGCGGATCATGGCGGTTCTCCGGGGGGTCCAGCCTCAAGGAGTGCGGATCCTACCCGCATCCGTCCCCGCCCCGGAACCCCTCCCCGCTGGACGCCTTGGGCCCCGGGCGGAGGCGGCTCAGTCGAAGTCCCCGCGTCCGAACTCGTAGGGGTGATCGGCACCCACGTTGAGGACCAGGCCCAGGGCCAGGAAGCTCGTGAGCAGGCTGCTGCCGCCGTAGCTCATGAAGCCCAAGGGCATGCCGACGACGGGGAGGAGCCCCACCGTCATCATCAGGTTGATGATCGCCTGGCAGGCGAACAGCGCGCCGACGCCGACGCAGAGCAGCCGCCCGCTGGGTTCTCGCACGCTCGAGCCCACGCGCAGGACCAGCCCGACGAGCAGGGCGTAGAGCAGGAACAGCACGACGGCGCCCCCCGTGCCGAAGGCCATCACGAACACGGGGTAGATGAAGTCCGAGTGGCGCTCGGGCAGGTAGCGCACGGCCTCGGCCGTGTCCTCGCCGAGGCCGGTCCCGAGGAACCCTGCCGTGCCGACGACGGTCTTGCTCTGGTGCAAGTGGTGCAGCTGGTGGCGCTGCAGCATCGTGTCGTCGGCGTGCTGCAGCAGGAAGGCGTGCACGCGGTCCTTCTGGTAGCCGCTCATGAGCCCGGGCAGGAAGAAGAGCGCCAGCCCGGCGAGCACGCCAAGCCCCATCACGAGGCCCAAGTGCTGGCGCCGGGCGCCCGCGACATAGAGCATCACGAGCAAGAGGGGCAGCAGCAGCAGCGCCGTGCCGAGATCCGGCTGCTTCATGATCAGCAGCACGGGCACCAGGGTGATCGCCAGCGGCCGCAGGAGACCGCGCAGCTCGCGGTGGCTGCGGTCGTAGCGGATGTAGCCGGCCAGCATCACGACCAGCACGACCTTCATGAGCTCGCTCGGCTGGGCGCGGAAGCCGCCCAGCTGGATCCAGCGCCCGGCGCTCTTGCCGCGGCCCACGACCAGCACCGCGACGAGCGCGAGCAGGCCGAGCGCGTAGACGAACCAGCGCGCGTCCACGATGCGCCGGTAGGGCACGGCGAGCACGAGCAGGCACGCGACCACGCCCAGCACGACCCAGCGCACCTGTGCCGCGCCGTAGTCGACGGCTTGGCCGAGGCTGGCCACGTGGACCGTGGCGGCGCCCACGAGAGCGAGCAGCACGCCCACGCCCAGCAGCAGCCAGTTGGCGCGCTTCAGCCGATCGCCCAGGCTCAGCGCACGCACGACGGAGGCCCTCCCTGCTTCACGAGCCGAACCACCAGGACAGGAACTGGGCGACCGCCTTGGCGGACGTCATGGCCGCGGCGTCTTCTTCACGCGCGTGCAGCACGCAGGCGAAGGCCACCGTGCGACGGCCGGGGGCCTCCGCGAAGCCCGCAAACCAGTGGTGCCATGCCTCTTCCTCGCGGCGGCCGCGCTCGTCGAGGCCGTACTCCCAGGGGCGCCATTCGGGCCCCAGCTGCGCGGTGCCGGTCTTGCCGTACACGATGCCGGGCACGCTCTCGAAGCCGGCGTTGCGCGCCGTGCCATCCGCCGAGGTGACCGCGAGCATGCCCTCGCGCACGATCGCCAGGTGTTCGGGGTCGAGATGGAGGTTCTCGCGGCGCGGTTCGCGGACCCGGCCGTCGACGGCATGCACGGGCTGCGGCACGGGCAGATAGCCACCGTTGGCGATGGCGCACATGGCTCGCGCCATCTGCAGCGGCGTCGTCAGCACCGGCCCCTGGCCGATGGCGACGTTCGACGCGTCGTGGGCGTGGATGGCCGCGGCCGCCTCGGGGGTCGTGCGGCCGAGGTCCTTGGCGAAGCGCAGCTTGAACCAGACGTGGCCGCCGCGGGCCGGATCGCCGACCACGCCTGCGCGGTTGCTGGCGACGAGCTCGCTCCAGGAGGCGGGAACGGCGGCCGTGCCACGCGAGGGCAGCACGGTCCACGGGGCCGGCGTGGCGGCACGCACGTCGAAGGTCAGCGTGACGTCGCGGTCACGGTCCCCGTCCCGCGTGACGCCGACGCGAACGCGCGTGGCGCCGCTGGCCCGGTGCACGACGCGCACGGCCTCGGCCAGGTGGAGCCGCGCTCGCGCCGGACTTCCGCCCACCGTACCGGGCGCCTTGCGATCCGGCTGGAAGTCGAGCTCGACCTCGAGGGGCCGGGCCGCGTCCCCGTCCCCCCCGGCACGCAGATCGTCCTGGGCGCCGGCGACCACGCTGGCCAGGGGAAAGTCGTAGCCCCCCGCGAGCCACGTGCCCGCATGCCACTCGGGGTAGCTGGGGTCGGGATGGGTGCCGAAGCCAAAGCGCGGCAGGTACCGACCAAGCGCCGCCAGGCGCGTGCTCGTCTGCGAGGGGTCGGCGCCGTGACGCACCCAGTGGGCGAAGTACTTGTTGCACGAGTGCTCGAGGGCACCGATCAGGTCGACATCGCCGCAGCCATGGCAGCCGGGCCCCCCGGCGTGCGCGCTGCAGCCGAAGTGCCACTCGGGGCGCAGGTAGCCCGTGCCGAGCAGGCCCAACGCCACGAAGGTCTTGAACGTACTGCCCGGTTCGATCGCGATCTGCGACACGCGGCTGACACCGGGGCCGATCGGAGCGCTCAGCCGGTCGCGCCACGTCGCGAGGTCGAGCCCCGCGGGCAGGGCCCGGACCGGCAGCCACTCGCGTCGCTGGCGGTCGGGCACGCGATCGCGGTAGAGGTCCGTGAAGAGCGTGCTCACGTCGCTCTGCAGGTCGAAGCCCGGGATCTCGGCCCAGACGAGGATCTCACCACTCTCCGCGTCGAGCAGGACGAGCGCGCCCGACGGCCGGGCATGCGGGTGGTACTTGTCGCGCGTCGCGATGTCCACCAGCACCTGCCGGGCCTTCTCCGACGCCGCCACATCCAGCGCCAGCGTCACGTCGAGCCCGGGCACCGGACGCACCTCGTCCAGGACGCGCGTGAAGTGGCCGTCGTCGTCGCGGAGCAGCTCCTGGTACCCCGGGCGCCCTTGCAGCACGTCATCGAGCGCCCGCTCCACGCCCGTACGCCCGATTCGCGTGTCCCCGTCGGCGCCGCGCACGGTCATGCGCAACTTCTCGAGCTCCTCGGCGTCGACGACCTTGGTGGCGTAGCCGACGAGGTGAGGGGCCGCTTCGCCGAACTCGGCACGGCGGCGCAAGTCGTGGCGCACGAGGAAGCCGCGGAACGCCTCCTGCTCGTCGGTCAGGAGCAGGCGCGCGACGTCGTCGCCGATCCCCGTCTCCAGCACGTAGGGTCGTCGCAGCATGTCCTCGAGGAACGCGCGCTCGCGTGTGTCGAGGAAGAGATCGATGCCGTCCGCTTCGAGCGCCCGACGGAAGAGACCCGTCAGGCGGTAGATCTCCTGGATGCGCTGCTGGCCGCGGGCGAGCAGCGTTCCGGGCTCGAGCCCGAGCGCCGTGTCGAGCGGCGTGTAGTCGGGTGGCGGGAGGTCGAGGATGGTGGGCTCGGGCTTGCGACCGGTGCCGCGGCACGCCTCGACCTGGCAGGCGCAGATGCGCGAAGGCGAGGGCTTGGGATCGTCGGGGTAGAGCTGCGGGCGCCACGAACGCACGAGCCCGCACTCGGTGCAGCGTCCGCTGCGGTTGCCGAGCAGCTCCCACGGCAGCACGGCCAGCTGCAGCGTGGCCTGGTCGTAGGCCAGGGGGCGACCGCTGCGATCCAGGATGCGACCGCGCGGGGCCTGGAGGATCTCGGTCCGGGCGCGCAAGCGCCACGCCGCGTCCTCCCACTCCGCGCGGTCCACGGTCTGCATCCAGATCGTGCGCAGGAGGATGACGCCCAGCGCCACCAGGAAGGCCACGTAGAGGACGACGACCCTACGCCGAAAGCGCACGGCGCCTCCCGAGCAGGCCTTCCAGCGCCTGGGTGCGGTCGAGGAGCGCCGAGAGCGGGATGGCGAGCACGGTGGTCCAGAGCGCCGTCATGACGGCGCCGCCGAAGGCGGGGCCCAACGGGCCGACGCTGGCGTAGGGCAACACGCGCAGCGCATGCACCCAGCCCGCGAGGCACGTGCCGAGGAAGATGATCAGGAGGCCCGCGACGCCGTCGAGTCGCCCCCGGCCGCGCCCGCCCTCGGCGAGCAGCCACGCAACGAAGCCCAGGACGAACGCGTGCGTCCCAAGCGGGTCGAGGGACAGGCAGTCCTTGAGCACGCCCAGCGTGATGCTCCAGCCGACGGCCGCATACGCGCGCGCACGGCTGGCCAGGTACAGGGCGAGCAGCGCGAACAGGTCGGGCGGCCACGTGGACAGTCCGAGCGCATCCGGCATGAGGTCGGGGAGTGCCGCCCCCAGGAGCACCAAGAGGAGAAGCGTGACCGGTGCCACGGCCTCAGCGGTCCACGCGCGGGTCGCGCGGCAGGCGCAACACCACGACCTCGGTGATGCGATCCGGATCGACCAGCGGGATCATCCGCAGCCGGGGCATGCCGTCGCGGTCGGCATCGGCGAGCTCCGCCACGCGACCGACGAGGAGCCCGGCGGGCATCTGCGGGTCCTGGTTGGCGGAGACGACGGGCGCACCCCGCTCGATGCGACCGTCGGCGGGCGTCCAGCGGACGAACTCGATCGCCAGCGCGTCGAGCCCGTCGATCGACCCCTCGCGCCGCGTCCAGCCGCGCAGTCGCTGCCCCGTGGACGTGACGACGAAGACCTCGAGCCTGCTCTGCCGATCGCTCGCGAGCTGGGCGAGCGCCGAACCGGGCCACGCCACCTCGATGCGCCCGAGCAGCACGCCGTCGTAGACCACGGGCTGTCCACGCGCGATGCCCGCATCACTCCCCACGTCGAGCAGCAACGAGCGGCGCCCCGGGGACGCGTCACGCGCGCGCAGCACGCGGGCGGACGTGAGCGAGGGAACCTGTTGCAGGCGATCGGCACCGAGCGTGGCGGCCAGCGCCCCGGCCTGCTGGAGCCGCTCGCGCAGGACGACGTTGTCGTACCAGAGGCGGAGCACCTCGCGATCGCGCGCGGCGACCAGCTCCCGGGGGGCGTCCTCGTCGCCGCGGGCACCCTCGCCTGCGAGCAGCCGCGGGTTGAGCGCGGGAACCTCGGCGAGCCAGTTGAGCACCTGCCCGACGGGCTTCTCGACGGGATCCACGCCTCCCGGACGCAGCACCGGCAGCGCGAACCAGAGGACCAAGACGGCTCCCCAGGCGTGACGCTTGCGCAGGCGCATCGGCTCTCTACCAGGGCTAGGGGGCCTTGACCGGACGGACCCCCAGGCGTAGTGCCATTCGACACCCCGGGGGGGACACGTCAAGCCCCCCCGCCAGCCCAGCCCGCCTGCCTGCTAGTCGTCGCTTTCGTCCATCGCGATCCGCAGGTCCTGGATCTTCTCCAAGAAGACCCCGGTGCCGCGCGCGACGGCCGTGAGGGGGTCCTCGGCGACGCGCACGGGGAGGTCGATCTCCTCGGCGATCACCCGATCCAGCCCCCGCAGGAGCGATCCGCCGCCCGCCATGACCACGCCGCTGTCGACCAGGTCGGCGGCGAGCTCGGGAGGCGTGGCCTCGAGCGTGGTCTTGACGGTCTCCACGACGCCGCGCACGGGCTCCTGCAGCGCCTCGCGGATCTCCTCGCTGGTGACGACGACCTTGCGCGGCAGACCCTTCTTCAGGTCGCGGCCGCGCACGTCCATGGTCATCTCGCGCTTGAGCGGATACGCCGAACCGATGCCGATCTTGACCTTCTCGGCCGTCTGCTCGCCGATGAGCAGGTTGTAGGTGTTGCGCATGTGCTCGACGATGGCCGCGTCCATCGCATCGCCGGCCACGCGCATGGAGCGCGCCTCCACGATGCCGGCCAGCGAGATCACGGCCACCTCCGTCGTGCCGCCGCCGATGTCGACGATCATGCTGGCCTGCGGCTCGGTGATGGGCAGGCCCACGCCGATGCCGGCCGCCATGGGCTCCTCGATGAGGTAGACCTTGCGAGCACCGGCCCGCTCCGCGGAGTTGATGACCGCGCGGCGCTCCACGGGCGTGATGCCGTAGGGGATCGCGATCACCACGCGCGGATGAACGGCCCAGGTGCGGTCGTGCACCTTGTGGATGAAGTAGCGGAGCATCGCCTCGGTGATCTCGAAATCGGCGATGACGCCGTCCTTCAGCGGACGGATGGCCACGATGTTGCCCGGGGTCTTGCCGAGCATCTCCTTGGCGGTGTCACCGACCGCCCGCCCCTCGAGCAGCACCTTGCTCGTGCCCTTCTTGACGGCGACGACGCTGGGCTCGTTGAGGATGATGCCGCGCCCCTGGACGCAAACCAGGGTGTTGGCCGTGCCCAGGTCGATCCCCATGTCGACCGAGAACTTGCCGATGAGCCACTCGAGGAGCTTGGGCATGTGCGACCTGTCACCGCCCTCACCGCCGCGCGCCGGCCGGGGTACGGCCCCGCTGTTCTACCCGCGTGTGGCGACGGCGCGACCCGGGACGGGCGGCCGCTTGCCGAGGGTCAGGTCGCGCCCGGACGAGCGGGCGGCTAGCTGCCGCCGACGAGCGGCTGGCTCTTGTCCGCGAACATGCCTGCGCCGTAGTGGTCCTTGAGGGCCTTCTGGGCCAGGAACACCGACAGCGCGAGCAGGACGAACGTGATGTAGACCAGCGCGTTGCCCAGGCCCTCCTTGGGGGCCGTGGTCTCGTCGTGGTCCTCGTAGATGTCGCGTGCCATGGGTCTCTCTCCGCGGGGCGCCGGATCTGTCGGGTCAGGGAGGCCACGGGCCGGGGCGACGGGTCCGCCCGCCGCCCCTACCCCGCGCTCGCCTGGCGAGCATGCCTTCTAGCGGGCATGCCTTTCAGCGGGCATGCCTTTCAGCGGGCATGCCTTCTAGCGTGCATTGTGGATGTCGTCGCCGGACTGGATCGGCCCCTTGGCATCACCGACGATGAAGCCGGAGGACTGCTTGGCCTGGACGTCGTCGATCTGGAGATCGCCGAGGTACGTGCTGCCGCGCGAGATCATGTAGAGGAAGCCGGGGCGGACACCGTCCTCGGCACCCAGCGAGATCACGATGGCCCGCGGGCCAGCCACGTTCAGGACCTTGCCGCTGTGCGGGGGCTGCGAGGCGACCTCGACGCCGGGGAACCGCTCGCGGAACACGCGCAGCGAGAACTCCTGGGCGCGGATCTTCTCGTTGGCGTCCTCGAGCTTGCTCTCGAGGTCCTTGATCTGGGCCTGGGCCCGATCCAGCGCCAGCTCCTTGGCGTTCAGGATCTGGGTGCCCTGGTTGCGGCTCTCCTGGAGCGAGGCGATCTGCTCACGCTGCGTGGACATCGTCTCCTGCTGCGTGGTGATCAGGTCGCGGTTGGCGTTGAGCGTGTTCGCCATGCGATCCACGGTCCGCGCCATCACGCTGTGGTTCTCGGCGAGCGTGTTGTAGGCGGCCTGCAGCTGCTGGTTCTCGCTGAGCAGGCGGCCGTTCTCGGTCTCGGCCTTGGCCTTGGCCGCGTTGGCCGAGCGCAAGTTCGAGTCCGCATTGCGGAGATCGTTCTTGGTCGAGTCCAGCTGCTCGTTGAGGTCTGCCCGAACACGATCGGCGTCTGCGACGGCCTTGTCGTGCTTGGACTTCCAGGTGTCCTGCTGACCGAGGATGCTCCCGATGCTCGCGAGGAACCCGACTGCAAGCAGCAGGTTCACGACGACGAGGATCTTGGCGAGGGTGCTCATGCGACGTCTCCCTGACCGACCCCCTCCCGAGGGGTCCGCCTCCCTGTGGCCCGCATCCTACCCGGAACGGACCGACTGCCAGCCCTGTCTTGGCGGCCTTGAACGGCCTCCAGCCCACGCCGGCGCGCCGACACGACCTCCCTGCCTCGGAGGCGTGCCGTCGGTGCGCGGGGGTTGTCCCAAGGCCGCGTAGCGGAGTCAAACGTTTTCGTTCCGTCACGGGCGGGATCGGGGGAGCGGAGGGCGCCGCGGCGATCGCCGCTGGTCAAACGCGCTTACTAGGAGCGAACGCCGCGTCTCCAAGCCCCGAGGGCCAGGAGCAGGAGGCCCGCAGCAAACCAGACCAGGTCCCCCATCCGCACGTAGGGCGTCCGCTCCGGGTCGGCCACGAGCGGGCCCGTGGCCCAGCCCTCGACGAAGGTGGTGGCCAAGGCCCCCGCGGGAGCTGCCTGGGGGTCCACGCCACGCCGGTAGAAGCGCCCGTAGAGGCGGCCGACCGGGTCCACGAACACCGTCGGACCCGTGTTGCCGGCCATGACGACCGTCGTGCGCGTCTCCGCCGCGCGCAGCCTCGCCAGGGCCAGCACCTGGGCGCGGAAGTCGCTCTGCCCGAACCACCCGTAGTTGGCCGGGTTCAGCAGCACGTCGGCGCCGCGCTCCCGCCAGCCTCGGCAGGTGGCCGGGAACGCGAGGTCGAAGCAGATCACGGAGCCCACGTGCAACACCGCGTGGCCCGGTGGCCGCTCGCCGGTGATCCACGGGGGGCCCAGCTCCAGGCGAAACGGCGGCTGGTCGGGGTCGCCGGGCTCGAGCTCGGGGATGGCCGCCACGAGGTCGCGCACCCTCTTCAGGAACGGCAGCATGCCGCCGAGCGGCGTGTACTCGCCGCCGGGCACGAGGTTGACCTTGTCGTGGCGCGCAACCGGCCCAGCCCAAGGGGGGCGCGCCTCGCCCACGGGCGGTCGCGGCAGCGGCTCCGTGGGCGGAGGCACGCGTGCCGGCCGGACGTGCACGAGGCTGTCGCGCTCGGGCAGCTCGGCGAGCGATCCGCGGGCGCGACCGTCCGGGTGCGGATGACGGGAGAGCACGCCGAGGAAGACGTCGAGGTCGCGGGCGCCGGTCACGTCGGTCTGCACGCGGCGTACGACGGACACCTCGTCGCGCCACGCGGGCGGGTAGCGCGCCTCCAGCCCCTCGGCGAGCCACGTCCACGGCACCATCGTCTCGGGCCAGAGCAGGCCCGCCAGCGGGTTGTCGCCTGCCGCCGCGAGGGCCTCGCTCGAGATCTCGAGGTGCCGATCGAAGAGCTCGTTGCGCGTCGGCCCTCCGGCGTTCTTCAAGGCCTGCGGGATGTTGGCCTGCACGGCCACGAAGTCGGCGTCCGACACGAACGCCTCGCCCGACGCGCGTCGCGCGTCGTGCCCTTCGCGGGCGGTGCGCGCCGCGAGCGCGAGCACGAACAGCGCGACGACGGGGACGAGCGCGCCCACGAGCACGCTGCGCGCCGCGCGACGACGGTCGGCGCCCTCGAAGCGGGCAAGACGGGCCGCCCCATACAGCAGCGCCGAGGTACTGCCCGCCACGAAGGTGAACGCATAGGCACCCACGAGCCCGGCCGCCGGGACGAGCGCGGCAAGGGCCTGGCCCGCCGGCGCCTCGCTGGCGAAAGCGAGGGAGCGCAGGGGCCACGGCATGCCGCCCATCCACACGGTGCGCAGCATCTCCTCGAACACGGCCGCCACGCCGACGCCTGCGACGAAGGGCACGCGCAAGCGCGCCAGCAGGCGGATGGCCAGCCCGAACAGGAGGTACACGGGTCCGAGCACGAAGGCGGCCGCCGGCACCTCGGCGGGATGGACCTCGCCGAGCCATCGAAGCAGGAGCGCGTAGTGCGCCATGCCGTAGAGCCAGGCCCAGCGCTTCCAGTGCCGTCCGCCGTCGAGGAACAACAGGACCAAGAAGGGCAGGTCAGCCGCCAAGACCAACGGCGGCAGGGGGCCGGGCGGCGTCGACAAGAGGCCCAGGGCCGCACCCACGCACACGAGGGCGATGCGTACGCCCGGTCCGACCGACGTGCCCGTCCCCTTCACGATGCAGCTCCGGCAGGGGTCGGAAGCGCGAAGAGGAGCACGTCGACGACGACGCCGCGCGGACCGGGCACGGGCGCGGGCGTGTCCTCGGGGAGCACGAGCCACGCGGGCGCGTCCGCGAGCGCGAACGGGTCGCCCGAACCGCGCCAGGGCAGGGACGTGGCGACGAGGCCGCCCTGCGCATCGACGTGCACCGCAACGGGTCGGAAGCGCCGCCGCGGCATCGGCTTGCCCCAGCTCCCCGCCCACGTCGCCTGCACGCACGCGCGGGGCGCGAAGGGAAGACCGCCGAGCGCATCGAGCGCGGGGCGCACGAGCAGCTCGAAGCCGACGCGCGATGCGGCCGGGTTGCCGGGCAAGCCGACCACCAACGTGTCGCCGCGGATCCCGCACCACAGCGGCCCGCCCGGCTGCACGGCCCAACGGTGGAAGATCTCGCGCACGCCGAGCCCGGTCAGCAAGGCGGGAACGAGATCGCGATCGCCCCGGCTGACGCCTCCGGACGTGAGCACCACGTCGGCCCCCTCGAGCGCCGCGGCCAGGGAGGCGCGCAGCGCGTGCTCGTCGTCGGGTGCGATGCCCAGGTCGCGGGACACGGCACCCGCGTGGGTGGCCAGCGCGGCGAGCAGTGGACCATTCGAGTTGCGGATGCGACCGGGACCCGGTGCCACGTCCACGGCGACCAGCTCGTCGCCGGTCCCGAGGACCGCCACGCGCGGGCGCGCGAACACGGGCACCTCGGCGAGACCGGCCGTGGCCAGGGCGCCTGGTGCCGCCGCGGAAAGGCGCGTTCCGGCGGACACCACCACCGCGCCGCGTGCCGCATGCGCCCCCGCCTCCACGACGAACGGGTCGTCGCCCGCCGGGCGCGCGAGCGTGACGGCGTCGCGACCCTCGTCGGTCCACTCGAAGGGGATGACGCAGGTGGCGCCAGCGGGCAGCGGCGCCCCGGTCATCACCAACGACGCCTCGCCGGGCCCGAGGCGCGCCCCCGGAGCGTCGCCGGCGCTCACGCGCCCGGTCACGGGCACGGGCACGCCCACGGCGGGCGCCTTGACGAACGCGTAGCCGTCCATCGTGGCGCGCCGGAAGGGGGGCACGTCGTGGTCCATGCGCACGTCGTCGGCCAGGACGCGGCCGACCGACGCCGTGAGCGGGACGCGCTCGACCGCTCGCCCGCCGCGCGGCAGGGCGTCGGCGACGCGGCGAAGGGCCTCTTCGAGTCGCAGCACGGCGCGGATGCTACCGGCGGCGCGGCGGCCTCGGCCAATCGCCTGGGCGTGGCCCCCGCCCCGCTATGCTCCGGCCTCGTTCTTTCCCCCGGCGGACCCCGATGAGCGCGCCCGAACTCCCCACCGAGCCCGACCCGGCCGAGGCCCGCACGCTGCGCGTCGCGATCCTCTTCACGCGCTGGTACCCGGAGGTCGTCGCGGGTCTGCTGCGCGGGGCCCGCACGACGCTCGCCGCGATGGGCGTGCCGGACGTCGCCGTGCTCGGGATCGAGGTCCCGGGCGCTTACGAGCTGCCGCAAGCCGCGTGCTGGCTGGCACGCGCCGAGGACGTCGACGCCATCGTGGCGCTCGGCTGCATCGTGCGCGGCGAGACGCCGCACTTCGACCACGTGGCCCGGGCCGCCGTGGACGGGTTGCTCGGTGTGGCGCTCGAGACGGGCGTCCCCGTCGGTCTGGGCGTGATCACGGCCGAGACCCTGGCCCAGGCGCACGCGCGCAGCGGAGAGACCACCGGCAAGGGCGGCAACAAGGGCCACGAGGCCGCCGACGCCGCCGTGCGCATGGCGCTCGCCTATCGCGCGCTCGAGGCGCGGAGGCGCCGGTCGTGAGGGTCCGCACGCGGGCCCGCGAGCTGGCGCTGCAGTTCCTCTTCCAGCTGGACTTCCACGGACGCACGTACCTGGGCGAGCTGGAGGCCTTCCTCGACGAGGAGCTGGGCGAGCACGCCGACGCGGCCGAGGCCAAGGCCTACGCGCGTCGCCTCGTGGAAGGCGTGGCCCGCCGGCGCGAGGAGGTCGATGCGCGCATCGTTGCCGCCGCCACCAACTGGGACCTGGGCCGCATGGCGGGGATCGACCGCGCCGTGCTTCGGCTGGGTACGTACGAGCTGTTGTTCGCCGACGATGTCCCGCATCGCGTGGCGATCAACGAGGCGATCGAGCTGGCCAAGCGCTACTCCACGGAGAAGTCCGGCGCGTTCGTGAACGGGATCCTCGACCGCGTGCGCAAGGACGCGGGCGTGGCGCGGTAGGCGGAGACCGATGGGCATCTTCGACAAGCTGAAGAAGGGACTGTCCAAGACGAGGTCGGGCCTCGTGGGCGGGCTCAAGTCCGTGCTCACGCTGGGCCGCACCGTCGACGAGGAGCTGCTCGAGGAGCTCGAGGAGACGCTGATCCGTGGCGACTTGGGGCCACGCACCGCACACGAGCTGGTGGAGGCCGCCCGCAAGGGCGCGCGCAAGGGCCGCGTCAAGACCGCCGAGGACGTGAGGGCCCTGCTGCAGGAAGAAGTCGTCGCGCGGCTCGAGATGGGCGGCATCGCGCTGGCCAAGGTCGAGCAGGGCCCCACCGTCGTGCTCGTATGCGGCGTCAACGGGGCCGGCAAGACCACGTCGATCGGCAAGCTCACGAAGTGGCTCAAGGACCAGGGCCATCGCGTGGTGCTCGGCGCCGCGGACACGTTCCGCGCCGCCGCCGTGGAGCAGCTCGTGATCTGGAGCCAGCGCAGCGGCGTCGACATCGTGAAGCAGGACACCGGCGCCAAGCCCGACGCCGTGGCCTACGACGCCTGCACAGCCGGTCTCGCGCGAGGTGCCGACTACGTGATCATCGACACGGCCGGTCGCCTGCACACGCAAGAGAACCTCATGCAGGAGCTCGGCAAGATCCGGCGCGTGGTGGGGAAGGCCATTCCCGGTGCGCCGCACGAAGTGCTGCTCGTCCTGGACGCCACCACCGGGCAGAACGCCATCCGCCAGGCCGAGCTGTTCCACAAGACGGCCGACGTCACGGGGCTCTTCGTGACCAAGCTCGACGGCACCGCCAAGGGGGGGGCCGTCATCGCGGTGCGCGATGTCGTGGGCGTGCCCGTCAAGTTCGTCGGTATCGGGGAGGGCATCGAGGACATCCAGCCCTTCGATGCGAAGGCGTTCGCGGCCGCCCTCTTTGCGTAGCGCGGGGCCGCGGACCAGATCCGGGGAGTCGCTGTCGTCCAACGCGCCATGAACCCCGCGCCCGCCACGAGCCGCCTGACTGGAGCGCTGGTTGCGCTCGGGCTCGCCCTGCCCCTCCTCGCCGACGTGCCGGGCGCGTTCACGGGGGGCGACGTCCTCAGGCCGGTGGCGCTCGGCGCGGTGCTCGCCGTGGCCCTGCTGCTGGCGGGTCTGCAGCTGACGGGGCCCCTGCCGTCCAAGGGCCGCCTGCTGCTCGCGGCCTTGCCCTTGCTCGTGGCAGGCCTGGCCGTTCCGGCGGCGAGTGGGGAAGGGCTCCTGCCGCTCGCCCGTCGCCTGGCTCCGTGGCTGGCGCTGGCGCTCTTGCCCCTGGTGATGGCGCGCGCCCTGGTGGACGAGCGCGCGCGAGAGATCGCGGAAGCGGGCGTGCGGGTCGCCGCGGCGCTGGCGATCGCCTGGGTCGCGTTCGACGGGATCGTCGCGCTGCAAGCCTGGACGTCGGGCGGGCCGTTGCCGCGCGCGGCGGCCGGTCCGTTCGGCCGCCCGGGCGTGGCCGGCCCGGTCGTGGCGGCGCTCGGCCTCGCCGTGCTCGGCGCGCGCCTCCGGCGCGGCTCGCTCCCGGCTTCGCTCGCGGTGCTCGGCGCGTTCGTGGTGGCACTCGGGCTGACGCGCAGTCGAACCGCGGCCCTGGCGGCCGTGGCGGGCCTGCTCGTGCTGGTGGCGCTCGCCGCCGCAGGGGAGCACGCGGCGCGCACGCGCCGCCGCGTGGCGGCGCTCGGGATCGCCCTGGGCGCACTCGTCGCCCTGGTGGTGTCCGGTGCGTTGCCGTCCCCCGGCGGCGACGACACGTTGGAGGTGCGCCGGGGCCTCGTGCGCGCGTCAGCCCAGCTGATCGCGGAACGGCCGCTCGCGGGCCACGGCTTGGGGCGCTTCGGCGAGGAGATCCTGCGCGTTCGTGATCCGCACGAGGCGCGCCTCGAAGCCGGACGCCGGCCGACGCACGCGCACGACGACGTCGTGCACGTCACCGTCGAGGGCGGCCTCCTGGCGGGACTCGCGTGGCTGGCGTTCCTCGTCGGCGCCCTCGCCGTGGGCGTGCGCGCCACGAGGCACGCAACAGGCGTGGACCGCGCCACGGCGGCGGGCTGGACCGCGGCGCTGGTCACGCTGACGGTTGCGGGCCTCGGTGAAGGCACGTGGATCGACCCCGCTGGCCTGACGGTCGGTTTGATCGCGCTCACCTTCCTCGATGCACGTCGGGCGCAGGTGGCGCCTCCGCCCGGGAGCCGCCTCGCCGTCCGCACGCGCCAGGCCGCGTGGGCCCTCGCGCTGGTGGCCCTGGCATGCACCTGGGCGGCGTGGCGGGGCGCGCGCGCCGACCACGCCCTGCTCGCGTGGCGCGTCGAGCGCGTCGAGCCGCTGCGAGCCGGTGACGGCCGTCGCCTCGACGTGCTCCTGGAGCGCCACGTGCTGGAGACGGCGCTGGCGCTGGACCCGAACGACGCGCGCGGCTGGTACGAGCGCGGCGTGCAGGACGCGCGCCAAGGCCGTCGCCCCGCCGCGGCGGAGGCCTTCCGCGCGGCGCTGGCGCGCGACCCCGGCATGACCGAGGCACGCCTGGACCTGGCCACGATCTTCGAGATCGAAGACCGGCGCGACGATGCCGTCGCCGTCCTGGAAGAGGCGCGGCGCCTGGACCCGACGCGCTTCGACGTGGCCCTTCGCCTGGGTCACTTGGCCCTCGGGCCCGAGCCCGTGCCCGGCGAAGGCGACGGCCAGATCGACCTGGAGACGGTACTGCGTCGCTACAACGATGCGCAGCGCATCGACCCGCGTCCGATCGCCAACATCGTGGCGCGGGCCCGCTGGTCGCGCCGCCAGGGCGACCTCGTGGGCGCCGCGGCCGCGCTCGCCGAAGCGAAGGCCGCCGCCGGGGGCGACGTGCGCGCGCTACCGGCCGAGGTGCTCTTCGAGTCGTTCCGCCTGGCGGAGCGCGAGGGCGCGAGCGAGCCGGTCCTCGTCGGCATCCTGACGTGGGGGCTCCGCCGGCGCCCGTCGCAGGCGGGGAGCTGGAAAGCGGAAGCCGAGCGCTTCCTGGTCGTGGCGCGCGAACGGGAGGCCGCGGCCAAGGCCGCCCTCGCCCCCGACGACCTGCTGGCCGGTGGCGGGCTCGACCTCGCCAGCGCCGAGCGCGCCTACCGCGCCGCCACGCTGCGCTTGGCGGGGTTGCTCCTCGCGGGCCTGGACGACCCGGCGCGCGAGCTGGCCGTCGCGCGGGAAGACGCCGAAGCCGGTCGATGGCGCCCCGCGCTGGCGCGCTACCGCGCGCTCCTGGCCTGGACGCACCTGGGCCCGACCGACGACGAGGTGCCCGTGCTCCTGGCCGCCGTCGCGCAGCGTGGCGACCTGCTGCTGGAGGCGGCCAAGGTCGCCAGCCGCATCGACGGCCCGCTGGCGCGCACCTACTACGCCCGCGGCCACGCCCTGCTCGGTGCGGAGCTCCTGGCCTCGGGCGAGCTCGAGCACGCCAAGCGGCTGCTGGAGCGCGCGGTCGAGGACGATCCCGAAGCGGCGGGCGTGCGCTTGGCGTTTGCGCGCGCGCTCACGCGCCTGGGCGAGCTGGACGATGCCGAGCGGCATCTGCTGACGGCCCTGGCCCAGGACCCCGCGCTGCGCGAAGCCGCCGCGGGCTCCTCCGACCTCGTGCCCTTGCGCGGTCGTCCGCGGGTGCGGGCGGCCTTGGCGAAGTGACCGCCTACTCGCGGCGCACGACGATCTCGCGGTCCACGTCGGCGACCTCGACCCGCTGCGTGGCGCCGTCAGGCCAGATCACCTCGAGCGATGCGACGGTGGTGGCGAGACCCAAGCCGAAGGTGACGGGCAGCTCGCACTGCGAGAGGTAGCTGCGGGTGGGCATGACGCGCCGCGTCAGCGTGCGCCCGTCGACGACGGCGCGGACCGTCGCGCCGATCGCGTCGGTGTTGGGGCCGCGGCCGACCAACCGCACGCGCAACCAGTGGTGGCCGAGCCGCTGGTCGTTGCGCAGCAGGAGGGCGCGGTCGCCGCGCTGCGTCAGCACGAGGTCGAGGTCGCCGTCGCCGTCGATGTCGGCGGCCGCCACGCCGCGGCCGACGACGGGCAGCGCGAGATCCCCCACCTTCTCGTCGGGGACCAGCGCGTACGCGGCCGCTGCCTTGGGACCGGCATTCCAGAAGAGCTGGGACGACTGCCGGTAGCTCTGGCTCGGCTGGACGGTGCCGATCTCCTCCTCCAGGTGACCGTTGGTCTGGAACAGGTCCAGCCGTCCGTCCAGGTCCACGTCCAGGAACAGCACGCCGAAGCTCAGGGCCAAGCGACTGGGTGCGCCGACGCCCTCCACGATCGACGCGTCGTGGAAGCGCAGCGCCCCCGGGCGGTTCATGTAGAGCGAGGAGGGCTCGCTCGCGAAGTTGCCCACGGCGATCGCCACGCAGCCGTCGTCGCGCACGTCGGCGGCATCCACGCCCATGGCGCCGGTGGATCCGCCGCGCGCGTCGTAGGCGACACCGGCCTCTTCGCCGATCTCGGCGAACTTCATGCCGCCCAGGTTGTGGAACAGGAAGTTGCGCGTGGTGTCGTTGGCCACGAACACGTCGAGGCGGCCGTCCTCGTCCACGTCCACGAACGTCAGCGCCAGCGCCTTGCCCACCGCAACGCCCGTGGCCGGGTTGGCCACGTGCAAGCCCGCGGCCTCGCCGACCTCCGTGAAGCGGCCGCCGCCGTCGTTGCGGTAGAGCAGGCTGTGCGCCCCGCGGAAGTTCGTGGGCGGACCGTACGCGCGGCCCAGACCCAAGAGCGTGTAGCCGACCTCGCGGTCGATCTCCGGCGACCACATCACGTAGCGGCTGACGAACAGGTCGAGATCGCCGTCCTGGTCGGCGTCGAAGAAGCCCGCGCTAGTGCTCCAGCCGTCCGTGCCGCCGCCGAGCCCCGCCTCGGCCGTGGCGTCCACGAACATGCCACCGTCGTTGCGGAACCAGCGGTCGCCGAAGAGGCCCGGCAGGAACACGTCGGGGTCGCCGTCGCCATCGGCATCCGCGACGGCCACGCCCGTGCCCTGGTGCTCGATGGCCAGACCGCGCGCCTGCGTCACGTCCTGGAGCTGGCCCTGGCCGTCATTGACGTAGAGGGCAAGGCGCGGCCGCTCCCCCTTCCAGGCTTGGCCCCGCCACGGCGTGCCGTTCACCAGCAGCAGGTCGGCGTCGCCATCGCCCTCGAGGTCGAAGAACGCCGCCCCGGCGCCCATCGTCTCGGGCAGGAGCTTCTCGCCGGACGCGCCGCCGTGATGGACGAACTCGACGCCGGCGCGCATCGACACGTCGCGAAACGGCATGTCGGGCGCGGCACTTGCCGGAGCCTGCAGGCGCGGGGGCGCCACGACAGGAGGCGACGCAGGCGGCGGCGCCTCCTTCTTGGAGCGCAGGGCCAGCCACGTGCCCACGCCGGCGGCGGCCAGCGCCAGCACGACGAACGAGATCTTGAGCGCCCGCCCGATGACGGCGTCGTCGCCCGGCACCCAGTCGGCCTCATCGACCATCGGTCGTGCTCCCGCCGGCGTCGAAGGCGCCCTCGCGATGGAGATCGTAGATGACCACCACCTCGGCCGCCTTGTCGGCCGCAGGGTACTTGCGGCGCGCCGCGGCCACGGCGACGTCGCGCGCGTTGTCGTCGGTCTTGTACGTGGCGTGCAGCGCGCGATGGCGCGCCGCGGCCTCGGACTCACCCAGCTCCTCGTGGACGAGGGCCAGGTTCCAGTGGGCGTCCACGCTCTCGCTGTCGAGCAGGAGCGCGCGCTGCAACCAGGACAGCGCTTGCCGCAGGATCACCTCACGCTCCGCGGTCCGCTCGGCACCCCGTTCCTGCTTGGCGCGTTCGAAGAGCGTCTGGCCGAGCTCCGTCAGCACGCGGTGGTCGCCCGAGAAGTCGAAGCCGCGCCTGCGCGTCTCCTCGGTGTCCATCGTGGCCACGGCGAGCAGGCCCTCGAGGGCGTCATCCAGGAACCCGCTCTGCTTGCTGACCAGCGCGCCGAACCACGCCACGGACCACGGGGGGGCGGGCGGATCGTGCTGCGCGGCGCGCTCGAGCGCGGCCGCCGCCTCCTCCAAGCGGCCCTCCTGCAAGTAGACGCGCGCCAGGTTGAGCGGGCCGTCCGGCCGCTTCAGCGCCTCGACCTCGGCGAACGCCTCCTCGGCTTGGCGGGCTTGGCCCCTGTGCGAATCGCCGCCCTTCACGAGGAGGCCGATGCCGTAGTCGTTCCAGCGCTGCCAGAGCGGGAAGTCCGGCGCCGGCTGCTCGGGCGCAGGCGATCCGCCGCGGACAGGGAAGACGACGCGGTCGGTGGCCAGTGTCGTGATCACGAGGTCGTTGCGCTCGAACGCCTCGCCTTGCACATGCCGCAGGATCCGGGCGTCGAACTTGCGGTACTGGAGCGCCACGTCCACCGTCAGCGGCCCCTTCACGTCCTCGGGGACGACCAACCGGTAGTGCACGACCTGGCCGGCGCCCGGCGGGATCTGGTTGTTGTACAGCGGGACGAAGATGTCCTCGGGGTTGCGGCGGTCGATGCGGTTGCCCTCGCGGTCGATCACGAACGCGTTGACGAAGTGGCTCCAGGGATCGACCTCGCCGTCTTCGGCGCGCCGCCCCCCGCTGCGACCCACGACGCGGTCGCCGTCGCGCACCGTGACGTCGAGCCAGACCTCGTTGCTGTCGGCCGTGCCCTGCGTGAAGAGGTGGCCCATCGTGACGGTCCGGATGACGGTCTCGAGCAGGTAGGCCTTGCCGGGATCGAGCGTGGGCACGGTGGGCTTGAGCGGGGCCGTGAGCGTGCCGTCGATGGTGCCGCCCTCCCGCACGCCGAAGAGGTCCACACGCATCACGCCTTCGAGAAACGCCTGGTGCTTCCTGATGACCCAGGGCGGCAAGTCGAGCAGGTCCGGCACGCCCGTGTTGGCCGCGGGGAACTGGTGGTCGTGGCCGGTGATGCGCCCGCTGCCGTCGAAATCGCGGCTGCCCGCGTCGGCCGAGGGGCGCAGCGGCATGTGACAGTCGTTGCAGCTCACCGTGGCCTTGGGCGGGTAGTAGAAGCTCGTGATCCCCTTGCCGCTGACCCCGCTCAGGATGAAGGGGTCGTAGTGGTTCTGGCCGCGCAGCCACTTGTAGTCGTTGAGCTCGGGCGGCAAGTGCACCTTGTGGCACGTCGAGCAGAACTCGGCCGTCTTGTGCAGCGGCTTCAGGAAGGTCTTCTTGTGGAAGGCCGGCTTGGCGAAGATCATTTGTCGGTTGAGCCACTGGAGCACCGCGTTCTCGCTGTAGGCGAACGGGTAGTGGGGCGATTCCTCGATCGTGAAGTCGGCATTGCCCTTGGTGCTGTTGACGTACGTGATGGCGTGGCAGACCGTACAGGTGATGCCGGCCTGGGCCAGGGGGTCGGAGGCCAGGTCGTAGTCCGGGTCGTCGAAGCGCGGGTCGTCGAAGGCGCCGCTGAAGAAGGGCACGGGGTCGTGACAGCCCGCGCACCAGCGGCTGCCGGAGACGTCGCCGTGTCGCTCCATCATGGCCTTGCGCGTGTTCTTGACGCTCATCAGGTACACCGGGTTGTTGAAGCTGCTGAAGCGGTGGACGCTGTGGCTCCACTCGCGGTGCACGTCTTCGTGGCACTTCAGGCAGTAGCGGTCGTTGAGCATGGCCTCGGCGGGGATGAAGTTGCCGGTGTCGGTACGAGCGAGGGACGGGAAGAAGTACTGCTCGCCGCTGGCCGGTCCCTTCAGGCCGAACACACGCGGGCTCTGGGCGTGCAGCCCCACCATGGCGCCGCCGAACAGCACGGCGACCGCCGCCCACCGCGCGCCGAGGTTCCAGCGGATGCGCTTGCCCGCCAGGCGATGCAGGACATACAGCCACGCCACCACGAACGGCGCGGCGACATGGACCCAGTAGACGAGGGCGCGGCGCTCGGCTCCCACGAGGTCCTTCCCGTCAGGCCGCAACAGCAGGAAGCCGGACCCCAGCAGCACGAGCGAGGCCGCAAACAGCGCGTAGCCGACGCGCACGGCCCTTCGATTGGGCCGACTCCGCGCGTTGATCCCGTGGAGGACACCGAAGACGACCGTGAGCAAGGTCAGCACCGCGCCCAAGCCGACGTGAGCCAACACCATGAGGAAGTAGAAGTGGGTCTGGTAGAGGTTGCCGGTCGCCCACTCCAGGAACGTGACGCCTCCCAGGTACACGGAGTTGACCGACAGCAGGGCGAACAGCCCCAGCACGACCACGAGGACCTTCTTCAGCCGCGGTCCGACCGCGGGGACGTAGCGGCGACGGGCGGGGGTCGGCTCGGAGGACATCAGCGGCTGCCGGGCACGACCCGTGTGTCCCATTCCGTCGCCATCTCCCGGCGCAGCGCTGCATCCGGATGGGGCGCCGGCGGGGGGTACGACGTCATGGCGCCGTAGGGCACGGGCTCGACCGTCTCCGGCTCGGCGCCGTACGCATCCATGTCCTTGCAGTAGCCGTGGCTCCGGAGCACGTACGTGCGCACGTGGCCCTCGGGCACGGGTGGCAGGGTCGTGGCCTCGAAGGCCAGCTCCACCTCGTCGCCCACGGCCATCGTCACGAAGCGGTCGTCGACGCCATCGAGCAGGGGCTTCACGTCGCCGAAGCGCGTGTAGGCGCCGGCCATCGTGCGGAAGGGGACGCCGGCTTCGATCTGCCCGAGGTCCCAGCCCATCGGCAGGCGCCCATCGGGGCTCGTCTCCTTGGGCACGCCGACACGGCGCAGCACCGCCGATCCGAGCGGCGCAACGTGCCGCCCCGTCGGCGCGGACGTCGGCGCCACGGCCAGGAACACCTGGTCGTAGAAGATCTCCATCGTGGTGCGCAGGCGGAAGCGGCCCTGCCGTACCTCGGGCACGTCGGTCAGGTCGTAGGTGCTGGGGCGCGGCAGGCCGGCGGGGAAGCCGATGTCGGCCACGGCGACCCTCCATTCCCCCTGGCCGTCGGGTACTTCCAGGGCAGGCGGCGACAACGCGAGCCCGGCCTGCTCGGCCGCGTACGCCACGTGGCTGTACGTGTAGTCGATCCACCCGTAGGTGCAGAGCACGAGGGACGTTCCTGCGGGGAGCTCGCCAAGGGCGTCGCCGAAGTCCAGCTCCAGCGCGTGGTCCTTGGCGTAGCCGGCAAAGCGCCGCTCGCGCGGCACCTCGGGCCACTGGCGATCGACGTGGCTCACGTGCGCCAAGACGTCGCGGCCCTGGTCGTCGCGCGCGGCCTTCGGAGCCACGCGCTCCCCCACCACCCATGGCTTGGCCGTAGCCGCGACGACGCCGCCGAAGCGCTCGTCCAGCCAGATCTCGGTCCCGGCGGGATGGTCGTAGGCAACGAGCTGGAGCTGGTCCAGCCACGTGACCTCCTCCAGCGGCTCCAGCACGCGCAGCTTCAGCAAGCCGCCGTCCTCGACGAGCGCACCCGGCGGGATCCACACGTCTTCCGTGGGATCGGCGGGCGCATACACGCCGGGCTCCAGCAGGAACCCGACGCCGCCCGTGCCAAGAAAGTCGGTCACGTAGCGCCACGACGTGCCGTCCCACGTGAAGAGCACGGGACACGACGAGGGTTTGCGCTTGACCTTCTTCACGCGCCAGACCTGGTCTGCCGGCACCTCCATCTCGCTCTGCAGCACGCCATCGGGCCAGCGAAAGCGCACGTAGTCCGCTCGCGCGGCACCGCCCAGACCCAGATGCACACGGGGCAGGGGACTGGCCATCCAGCCGCTCGGCGCTCCCACGATGCGCCGCTGCACGTAGGGGCCCGTCTGCACGTCGAGCGACACGCCGAGGCCGGTGGGGTCGAAGGGCCGCCCCTCGTCGTCGACGCCGCCCGTCGCCCCTTCGGCACCGCTCGGGACCACCGTCAGCCAGTGGGCGCCAGGCGGGCGCAGCGGGCGTCGGATCGCGTGTTCGCCCGTCGTCCGTGTCATCACGAGCTCGATCCCGCCTTCGCCATCGAGGTCGACCGCGCAGAGAGCGCGCGGGGAGCGATCCGCCTTCGTGTCGTCCTCGGGGCCCAGGCGACGCGCCAGCGGCTGACCGCGGCGAACGGCGAACGGGCCCCCGCCCTGCTCCGTGCCCGCCAGCAGCACGTCCTCGTGCCCATCGAGGTCGAGATCAGCGAAGCAGCCGGTCACGCAGGCGCCGAGCGGGCGTACGGCGGCGTCGAACGCCTCGTCTGCGATGTCGGGGTGCGCGGCGAGCAAGAGGCGCGGCGGCCCGTCGCGTCGCAGCACGAGCAGGTCCATGCGCGCGTCGCCGTCGAAGTCGCCGACGGCCAGTGCCTGCGCGCCCGCCGTCGCCGCGAGCACGGGCGCCAGCGTCGCGTCCTTCGTCCAGCCGTCCATGCGGTCGTTGCGCATCACGTGCGGCGGGCCGTCGGCACGGAAGATGACGAGATCCAGGTCGGCGTCCTCGTCCAAGTCCACGAACGCGGCGCCCACGCTGGCCCCACCGAGCGTCGCGAGGCCCAGCTCGGACGCAACGTCCTCGTACGTGCCCTCGCCGAGGTTGCGA
This sequence comes from Planctomycetota bacterium, assembly GCA_050248855.1. Taxonomy (GTDB): domain Bacteria; phylum Planctomycetota; class PLA2; order PLA2; family JAEUHO01; genus JACKGW01. Next base: position 187,707 of record JBFWRP010000004.1, read on the forward strand.
AGCATCTGGTCGGAGCCGCCGGGAACGACCACGAACAGGTCGAGGTCGCCGTCGTGGTCGGCGTCGGCGAAGACGGCGTGCGTGCCGCCGCGGCCCGCGAGCCCCGCCTCGGCCGTCGCATCCGTGAACACGCCGCCGCCGACGTTTCGCCAAAACCGATGCTTCTCGCTGGAGGTAGCGAACAGATCGATGTTCCCATCTCCGTCGGGATCGGCGGCGAAGACGCCCGTTGCGGACCGGAGGTCCGGCCCGTGCTCCGCAGGCGCGAACGAGCCGTCGTCGCGGCGCAGCCGGAGGCCCACACGCCTCGGCGAGGCGAACGCAAGGTCGAGCCGGCCGTCGCCATTGGCGTCCAGCACGGCGAGGCCGGGACCTGCGGTTCCGCCCGCCCAGGGTGCCGTGGTCGCGGGCGTGGCGGTTCCGTCCCCGTCCCCCTGGTGGAAGGCCGTGTCGAAGCGATACGCCGGTAGCGGCACGTCGTCGGCGAGTGGTCGCGGACGCGCCGGCCGCAGCGCGTCCGCGAGCGCGCCCATCTCACCGTAGTTGAGGCTGTTTTTGGTTCCGGCGCCGCTTCGCTGCAGCGCGCGGAAGCGCTCCAGCTGGCGCGCGGCGGCTTCGTCCTCGCCCGCTTCGCGCAGCAGCTGGAACAGGCGGTACGTCGCCCCTTGGTGATGCGGTCGACTGCGCAGCGCGGCTTCGAACAGCAAGCGCGCTTCGGTGGGCGCCTTCTCTTCCAAGAGCGCCCCCAGCTGGAAGGCCACGTCGGGCTCGCCTGGCGCCAGCTCCTGCGCCCGACGCAACAGCCGCTCGGCGTCGTCCAGGCGACCGAGGTGGCCCATCAACATGGCCAGGGCGTACGGCCCGTGCGCATCGTCCGGGGCCTCGCGCATCACGCGCTCCAGCTCCTGCTGCGCGTTCGGATGGTGCTCGGGCAGGCCGCTGTTGAGGTAGGCGAGCCCCAGGTTGTAGCGCGCCGCCGTCCACGCGGGCGCCGCGGCCAGCACCTTCTCGAACACGGGAATCGCGTCGATCGGCCGGTACTGCTCGAGCAGCGCCAAGCCCCGGCTGTGCTCCGCGAACACGGCCTCCGTGACCGTGGTGGGGATCCCCGCGACGCCGCCCGGGGCGGGCGGCGGCGCCTCGTCGTCACCGCAGGCCGCGAGCACGAAGAGAGCAACGAGCACCAGCGAACGCGAGCGCACGGAGATCACGACCCGCGCGCGAAGCGCGCCTTCGCGTTGCGGATCGCCTTCTGGTTGCCCTCGACGGTCAGGGCCGCCTCGCCATCGGCCAGCGGCGAGCGGTAGCCGGCCTTGCGGTACACGGGGTACGCCTCGCTGCGCAGGTGCGCAAGCATGTGGTGGCCCAGCCGCGCCTCGCGCTCGTGGCGCAGCGCGCTGATGTCCACGGGCCCCACCACGATCTTCTCGCCGGGCCCCGGATCGGCCTGCGCCACGAGGCGCCCGTCGAAGTCCACGATCATGCTGCCGCCCGGCCAGCTGAACGGCGGGTAGTTGGCGAGGCTCGCGCCCTGGTTGGCGGCCACGACGAAGGCCATGTTCTCGAGCGCCCGGCAGCGGTTGACCGTGGTCCACCAGTCCATGGGCGCCGTGGCCCCCCACGGGTCCATGTAGGCGCTGATGCGGATCAAGACTTCGGCGCCGTCGGCGGCCATCTGCCGCGTGACCTCGGGGAAGAGCCAGTCGTAGCAGGTGGCCACCGAAAGCTTGCCGATCGGCGTGTCCACCACGGGGAAGAGCGGCTCGTCGTAGCCGGGGAGGTCGTGCGGGCTCGTGTGGACCTCCCACGGGATCCACGGGTTGACCTTGCGGTACTTCGAGAGGATGCCGTCGGGGCCGATCAAGCACGTCGTGTTGAAGACGTGCCCTGGATAGCGCGCGTCCTCCTCCAGGAAGGAGCCTGTCTGGATCCAGACGCCGTACTCCTTGGCCAGCGCCACGTACCGCTGGGTGTGGTCGTTGGGGATGCGCACCGTCAGGTGCTCGAGCAGCCCCTTCACCGTCGGGTACGCGGGCGCCGCATGCCCGAACTCGGGGAAGACCAGCAGCTTGACCGGGAGGAAGGCCGAGTAGCCCTCCACCGCCATGCGCACCATCTCCACCATGCGGTCGGTGCGCGCGCCGATGTCGGCGCGTGTCCGCGGGTTGGGCAGGTCGATCGAGCAGGCCGCGGCGGCGTAGCGGACGATGTCGGGCATGGTTCCTCGGGGGGCCAGAGGCTACGAGGGGACGACGCCGGAACGGACGGGCACGCCCGCGCCTTCCTGGGACGGCAGCTCGCGGTAGAGCTGGAACAGGGCGAACAGCGCGAGCCCGGCGAGCGCGGCGATCACGAAGACGGCGATCCAGGTGCGGCGGTACACGCGCCCGAGGTTACGGCCCGACCGCGCGCGATGGGAGCACCAGCCGTTCGTTCGCATCCAGCGCGTCCACCGCCGGCCCGGCGATGACCAGGGCGCCCTCATACAGCGCGATCAGGGCCCGGGCGGCCGCGACACCGGCCTCGTCGAGTGCAGCGTACGGCTCGTCGAGCAGCAGCACGCGAGGACGGACGGACAGCGCCCGGGCCAGCGCCACGCGCGCCCGCTCGCCGCCGGAGAGCGTCTTGGCGGGCGCGTCCACGAGCCACCCGCCACCGAGGGCGTCGAGGAACGCGCGGGCGTCGTCGGTCGGGCCGCGGGCCACACGACGGGCGAACGCCAGGTTCTCCTCCACCGTGCCGCGGAAGAACCACGGCTGCTGGTGCACGAGCACGATCTCGCCCGGCGCGAGCTCGGTCACGACGCGACCGCGCGTCGGACGCTCCAAGCGCGCCAGCAGGCGCAACAGCGTGGACTTGCCCGACCCGTTGGCGCCCTCGACTCCCAGGCGCGTGCCGGCACCGATCCCCAGGCGCTCGACGCGCAGGACCGTGCGCCCACCGAAGTCCTTCTCGACGTGCTCGAGGCTGATCATCGGACGCGCTCCTTGCCCAGGCGCGAGGCGAACAGCGCGATGGCCACGGCCAACACCACCAAGATGATCCCGCACGCCAGCCCCGCGCCGAACTCGCCGCGCGAGAGCTCCAGCGTGATCGTGCTGCTGAGCGTGCGCGTGCGCAGACGGAGGTTGCCGCCCACGGCCAGCGTCACGCCCAGCTCGGAGAGGCCGCGCGCATAGGCCAAGAGGAACGCGGCGATCACCGACTCGCGCACCTCGGCTACGCAGCGACCCAGCGCACGCAACGGACCGGCTCCGAGCGTCCGTGCCGTTTCGTACGCACGTACATCGAGTGACGCCGTGGACGCTTGCACGAGCGTGGCAATCAAGGGGAAGGCCAACAGCGCCTGCCCCACCACGATGGCCGTGCGCGTGTAGAGCAGGTCCATCGAGCCGAGCAGCCCGCGCCGCGAGAGGAGACCGTAGAGCAAGAGCCCCACCACCACCGTGGGCACGAACGTGCCGACGCGCAGCAGGAACACCTGCGTCGGCGCGGTGCGCGGGCGCCGTTGCCCGAGCCAGGCTGCGTAGGGCACGGCCAGCACGAACGCGAGGGCCACGCCCAGCGTCGTGCACAGCAACGACGTCTCGATGGCCGACCACGTGTCGGCGTCGCCGCCGACCAGCTTGGCCCAGGCAATCCGGAAGCCGTCGGCGAAGAAGTCCACGCAGGTCTAGCTGCCCGTCACGGGATGGAACAGGACCTCGCCCTCGACCTGGAACGCGCCGATGCGCCTCTGCCCCTCAAGGCCCGTCAGCCAGTCCGCCAGCCGCTTCGCCGCGGCCATGGACTTGGGGTCATGCCCGGCCGCGGGCAGCAGCAGGATGCCGTAGGGGTTGCGCAGCGACTCGTCGCCCTCGCGTACGACCTCGAGGTCGAGACGGTCCTTGAACGCCAGCCACGTCCCGCGATCGGCGAGGATGTACGCGCCCTTCTCGGACGCCACCGTCATCGACGGGCCCATCCCCTGCCCCGTCTCGAACCAGCGGTCCGACGGCTCGGCCACCGCCAACCCAGCCTGCTTGCGCAACAGCTGTTCGCGGGCATGCGTGCCACTCTTGTCGCCGCGACTGACGAACGCGGCGCCCGAGGCTTCGATGCGCTGCAGCGCATCCCGGATGTCCTTGGCCTGTTTCACCTCGGCGGGATCGGCCGCCGGGCCGAGCAGCACGAAGTCGTTCCACATCACGTCGCGCCGCTCGGTGGCATGGCCATCCCGGACGAACGCATCCTCGCGCGCGCGGTCGTGCACGAGCACGAGGTCGGCATCGCCGCGCTTGCCGAGCTCCAGGGCCTGACCTGTGCCCACGGGGATCACCTGCACCTCGATGCCGGTCTGCGCCTGCCACGGCTCCAGCAGGAACTTCAAGAGCCCGCTGTTCTCCGTGCTGGTCGTCGTGGCCAAGCGCATCTTGACCGGCGCATCGGCCGGCTTGTCGCCGCAGGCCGCGACGAGGCCGGCGATCGCGAGGAGGGCGGTGGCGAGGAGGCTGCGTCGCGTGATGTTCATGGCGCGGATGGTGCCCCGGCCCGGGCCCCTTCGCCAGCCGGGCGCGATCAGCGGGGTCCCGGACCGGCCGACGATGCCGTCTCGACGTGAGACCACTGTGCGACCCGACCACTCGTTGCGTGGCCGCTCGCCTCGACGGGTACGAGCGCCGCACGCAAGCCCCGCAGGTCCTCGTCCGCCCGATGCACCAGGAGCAGCGTGCCATCCCCCGGGAACTGCACGGTGAGCCAGCTCCCCGCCTCCCCCACGATCGCCCTACCACCTCGCCACACGCGGGAGATGGCAACGAAGCTCAGGCTCCGTGGGTCCGTGAAGCGAAGCCCCACCGTACTCCGCATGAGATCCAACCGAACGTCGGTCGTAGATGGATCGGCGTCAGCGATGTCAGAGGACACAAGGTAGCTGGCCTCTCCCACGCGCAAGGCGAAGGCACGCGATCCGGCAGGAATCGACCACGACATGCGCCCCGCTGCATCACCATCCAGCAACACCCTTTGGGGTTCGAGCGACGGCTCCACGTCCGACAGGAGCAGGCCCACGACGCCTTGGGCCGATCGCGCCACGATCGGACGGGGAAGGCGCGGAGACAGGCTCATGGCGAGCGCCCCCTGCGTCGTGAGCAATCCGGCGTGCGTGCCAGGGCCCGTCCCCAGGAGGCCCGCACCCCTGGCAGGAAGGACGGCCACTTCCATGCCCCCGTCGTAGCCCAGGGCAGGCGCCCTCACCCTGATCCACGCACGCCGACATGACACGGGGCCCTCGGGTGTTGCCAGTTCGATCCCGCCTGGCATCTCGAACTGGTGCAAGCGAAGCGCTCGAGCGAGGTCGTTCCCGATGACGAGGGAGCCTGAGTGCCCAGCCGTCAGCGGCACGTACACCTGGGTCTCGACGGGGTTCGCCTCGTCCGTCGACAAGACAAGCCGCAGCTCACGCCCTTCAACCGGCGCGCCGAGCTCGGCCAGCTGCTTGCGCCAGCGGTCGACCAGCTCATCTCCCAGGACCACGTTCCGGAGCGGAAGCGGACCGACACCGCTCCACCGTCGCGTCACCTCCGGCGTCACACCGTGCCGCACGACGTAGCGCACGACCGACGGCGCCAGCTTGTCGCTCGGCGCCGCCTTCACACGTCCCCACGTCGCGAGCGGCAGACTGCCTTCGGGCCACGGCAGCGTGATGTGGAACGGCAGCACGCTCCACGGCTCGTCGGCCGTCGGCATCTCCGCCTCGTCGAGGCTGTCGAACCAGCGATCGAGCGGACCGATGGCTTCGCGGACTGCTTCGAGCTCGCCGATGGACACGGCGGCCTCGAACGAAAGAGGCAGGTTGACGTCCTCGCCGCCCGGCCCCGGCGTGGGCGCGCGCATCAAGAGCCACCCCCCAACGACCAGCGCCGCCGCGGCCAGCGCTGCCGGCAGGATCCGGCGCAGGGAGCGTACCGGTCGCTGAACGGGCACTTCCCGGACGGCCTCCAGCACGTCGTCCAGGACGTGCGGGGCCGGCTCCAGCTCCGTCAAGGCCTCGCGCCAGCGGGTGGGAACCTGCAGCTCGCTCATGATTCCAGCTCCTTGCGCATGTGTTCCAGGGCTCCGCGGCGCATGCGATCGATCCGGCTCTTGTTGGTGCCCAGCCAAGAAGCGATGTCGCGCAGCGTTGCACCGTCGACCACGCTCCACAGCACCACCGCGCGCTCGCGCTCCGGTAGAGCGGCCCAGGCGCGCCGCACGGCATCGCCGTCGCTGGCGCCCGTGAACGCATCGGCGAGGTCACCGACCGCGCCCGCATGCGCTGCGCCCACGGACGCCCGCGCCGCGGCGTGCAGCGCGCCCCGCCGTCGCCCGGCGCGCAGGCGATCCAGGGCCACGCGCCGCGTCAGCGTCAACAGCCACGAGCCAAAGCGCTCGGGCCGACGCAAGGTGTGCAGGCGCTCGAACGCGCGGACGAACGCGTCCTGCGTCGCGTCGTCCGCTTCGTCCCGACTGCGACTCACGGCGAGCGCCATGCCATGGACGCGGCGCAGCCACGCACGAGCCAGGGCCTCGCGGGCCGCGACGTCACCTCGCTGGGCGCGCGTCACCAGGTCCGGGGTCGGGTCGGCGTGCATGCGCGGGCTCGATCCTCCTGTCTGCCAGGGTGACGCCGCTGGCCCCCGGCTTGTCCCAGGGGCGTAGGATGCGCCGCCTCGCCGGGCCGCGTGCCTGGCGCGAGGAGGCCCGATGCCCGAGGGCGCGGCGACACCGCCGGAGGAGACCGTCGCGCGGCGGATCGAGGGCTGGCGCCGCCGGCTGCTCGACCTCTCGCGGTCCAACCGCCTCGTCCACTACCGCATCCGCGCCGCCTCCAGCGTGCAGGTGGTCCGGGAGGACGCGGCCCACGTCGCCGATCTCGTGCTGGGCGGCAAGCGGCTGGGCTTCGACCCCAAACCGGACGACGGTTCCTTCGAGCAGGTACCCGAGGCACGCGGTGACCTGCGGCTCCAGACCCCGCTCGACCGGCAGCGCTTGGAGCGCGTGCTGGTCCGGCTGTTCCGCGAGGCTCGCGCCCGCCTGGAGGAGCAGGGCTTCCACACGCTGCACCTCGCGTTCGGCATGCTCGAGTACGAGACGACCGAGGACGACCGCCCCCACCGCGCGCCGCTGCTCCTCGTCCCCGTCGAGCTGGAGCGGCGCGGGGCCCGCGGCGACATCACCTTGGTGCTGGCCGATGACGAGCCGCGGGTCAACCCCGCGCTGGTCCTGAAACTCGAGCAGGAGCTGGGCCTCGCCATCGACCACCCCGCGGTCGAAGGCGGCGACGACGACCCGCCGCTCTACGCACGCGTGGTCGCCGCCTTCGAGGCGCTCGCCCAGGCGCGACCCGGCTGGAACGTGCGCCACGAGGTGCATCTGGCGCTGTTCTCGTTCGCCAAGATCCCGCTCTACCGCGACCTGCTCGACCACGGCGAGCGGATCGCGGCACATCCGATCGTGCGGGCCATCGCCGCGGGTTCCCCCGCGCCGCAGCCCGAGGGCCAAGCCCTGCCGACAGCCGAGGACGTCGACGAGGCCGTGCCCCCGGGCGAGCGCGCCACCATCGTGGACGCCGACGGCAGCCAGCGCGCGGCCTTGCTCGCCGCCCGCCGAGGCTTCTCCTATGTCCTGCAGGGCCCCCCCGGCACGGGCAAGAGCCAGACGATCGCCAACCTGATCGCCGAGGCGCTGCAGCGCGGGGAGCGCGTGCTCTTCGTCTCCGAGAAGATGGCGGCGCTCGAGGTGGTGCGTCGTCGCCTGCACCGGGCGGGCCTCGGCGACCTCGTCCTCGAGCTGCACAGCCGCATGGCCCGCCCGCGCGAAGTCGTGGCCAGCCTGGGGCGCGCCTGGGAGCGCGCGGGCCGCGTCCCCGACGACATGCCCAAGCCCGATCCCGAGCTCGCCAGGCTCGAGGCCGAGCTCGCGGCCTACGCCGACGCGCTTGCCCGGCCGCGGGGGCAGCTGGGCGTGTCCGCGGGCGAGGTCTTCGCCCGCGTCGCGGCCCTCGAGTCGGTCGTCGACCTCGGCCCCGCACCGGACGACATCCTGGGCACGTCGAGCGACCTGCTGGCCGCCCGTCGTCGCGCGCTGTCCGAGGCCGCCGGGCTGCTGGCAGGCGTGGAACCACTCGCCGCGCATCCGTGGCGCGGGGCCTCGCTGACGCGTCTCGGCCTCGACACGGTGTCGCAAGCCAGGCAGCGCGCCGAGTCCGCGCACGAAGCGTGGACGGGCCTCGTCGGACGGATCGAGGAGCTGGCGCCGCGCCTGGGGCAGCCGGTGCCGCAGACGCTCGAGCAAGCGGACGAGCTGCTCGCGCTGGCGGCACACGTGCGTCTCGCTCCACCGCTTCCTGCGGACATGCTCGCTCCGACGTGGAGTGGCCGGGGCGCCGGCGTGGCCACGCTCCTCGGCGAAGCCGTGGCGGCGCACACGGAGCGCCAGCGCCTCGCCACGCGCTACGCGCTGGACGTGCTGCAGGAAGACGCCGCGGACCTCGCGCGCCGCGCGCGGCCCGGCGGGTTCCTCGTGGGCTGGTGGCGCCGCCGCGGCGTGAAGCGCCGCTTGAAGCGGCACGTGCTGCCTGGCGGCACGGTGGACCTGCGGCTCGACACCGAACAGCTGCTCGCGCACGGGCGCCACCGCGCCGCAGTGGTAGCGGAAACGTCCGCGCTCGAACGTGCCTTCGGCGCGTCGTGGACCGGTCCCGACGCCGACCCCACGCCGCTGGCCTCGGCCCGTGCGTGGATCGAGCGCTTCCACGACCTGCTGGGCGGCGCCGCGCCCACGCCGGCGCTCGTGGCCGCCGTCGGCGGCGCCGAGGCCGACGTGCTGGCCCGCGCCACGCACGCGTGGCCGAGCGAACGCCAAGCCGCCTTGTCGGCGCTGGACGCGCTGGGCGCCACCGTCGGCTTCGACGCGGGGCCGGCCTTCGGCGAGCCCGTCGAGCCGACCGACGTCTACGAGCTCGTGGCCCGCTTGGACGCTGCGAAGCGCAGTGCGGACGCGCTTCCCGCGTGGGCCGCGTGGCAAGCCGCGCGGAAGGCCGTCCACGAGACGGGCGCCGGGACGTGGCTCACGGCCTTCGAGGCCTCGGGCGCCCGGCACGACGTGCTGGTGGATGCCTGGGAGCGTCGCACGATGCGCGCCGCAGCCGAGCAGCTGCTGGCCGAGGACCCGGTGTTCGCCACCTTCGACGGCCGCCGGCACGAGGGGCGCATCGAGCGGTACGTGGCCGCGGATCGCGCGGCGCACTACGACGCGCGGGCGCGGCTGGCCGCTACGTGGGCCGCCGCGATCCCGCCCTTCGACCTGGCGCACGTCGGCGACAGCGAGACGGGTCTGCTGCGCCGCGAGATGCAGAAGCAGCGCCGCCACCTCGCGGTGCGCACGCTGGTCGATCGCCTGCCGCACCTGCTGCCTGCCTTGAAGCCCTGCTGGATGATGAGCCCGCTGTCCGTCGCGACCTTCTTGCCGCCGAGCAGCGACCTCTTCGACCTCGTCGTGTTCGACGAGGCTTCCCAGATCGGCACGGAGGACGCCATCGGCGCGATCGCGCGGGGCAAACGCCTCGTGGTGGCCGGTGACGAGCGCCAGCTCCCCCCGACACGCTTCTTCGAGCGCGTGCTGGCGCTCGACGAGGAGGCGCCCGAGGACGGTGTCGAGGACCTCCCGAGCGTGCTGGAAGAGTGCCAAGCAGGCCCCTTGCCGCGCCTGCCACTGCGCTGGCACTACCGGAGCCTGGACGAGAGCCTGATCACGTTCAGCAACGAGCACTTCTACGACCGCTCGCTGGTCACCTTCCCGCACCCGGCGCGCGACGCGACCGACGTCGGCATCTCGTTCGTGCACGTGGCCGACGGCGTGTACGAGGGCGGCGCCGGCCGCTCGCGCACCAACCCGGTCGAGGCGGCCACCGTGGCGGCGCGGGCGTTCGAGCTCTTGGCCGAGCGCCCCGACGAGAGCGTGGGCATCGTCACGTTCAGCACGCCCCAACGCGACGCCGTGCTGGACGCGCTCGACGCACTGCGCGCCAAGACGCCGCGCTTCGACGACCGCTTCGATCCTGCCCACCCCGAGCCCGTCTTCGTGAAGAACCTGGAGAGCGTGCAAGGGGACGAGCGCGACGTGATCCTGTTCAGCGTCGGCTACGGACCCGACGAGGACGGCGTGTTCCGTCTGCACCTGGGCCCGCTCGTGGCGCCCGGCGGCGACCGACGGTTGAACGTCGCGATCACGCGCGCCCGTCGCCAAGTGACGGTCTACAGCTCGGTCCTGCCCGAGGCCATCGACCTGGATCGCTCCCCCGCGCGGGGCGTGGCCTTGCTCAAGGCGTACCTGGAGACGGCGCGCCGGGGGCTCGCGGCCCCGCCGCCGGAGATCGGGTCGGCGACCCCGCGCGCGGGCCTGGCCGGCGCCTTGGTAGCGGCGCTGCGGGAGGAGGGCGCCGCGGGCGAGGTCGGCGTGGGCGCCTCCGCGCTGGCCGTGGACCTCGCCCTGGCCGATCCCGCGCATCCCGCACGCTACGAAGTGGCCGTGCTCACCGACGACGGGCGCGCCGCGGCACGCATGCCCGTACGCGACCGCGAGCACGGCCGACCGGCCATGCTGGAGCGGCTGGGCTGGTGCGTGCGCCGCGTGTGGTCGCCCGACGTCGTGCGCGGCCCCGCCAGCGAGCGCGCGCGCCTGCTGAAGGCCTTGGAGGGTGCGTGCGACGAGCCCTCCCGGGAGCCGCCGAACGTCCCCCCCGAGCCGCCGACGGCGCTGCCGGACGACGGGGGAAGCGCCGAGGCCGGCAAGGCCCCTCCGTCCGAGACGACCGCGCGCGGGCGCGGCGACTTCCCCGGCGTCACGCCGTACCGCGCGGCAAACCTGCGTCCGCGCGAGAACGCAGACGGCTTCCACGGGGCGTCGCTCGGCGCCGTGGCCCGGGCCCTGCACGAAGTCGTCCGCATCGAGGGCCCCGTACACCTGGATCGCGCCGTGCGCTTGGTCACGGAGGCCTGGGGGCTTTCCCGGACCACGTCCAAGGCGCGCGAACGCGTCGAGGCCGCGCTCGGCGCGCTGCTCGAGGATGGCGACGTGGAGCGCGATGGCGACTTCGTCGCCGCGGTCGGCGAGCCCATTCCCGTGCGGCGTGCCGGCGACGGCGTCGAGCGCACGATCGAGGAGATCGCCCCCGCCGAATGCCGCGCAGCCGTCCTGGCCGTGGTGGACGCCTACCTCGGGGTCGCGCACGAAACGCTGGTGCGAGAGGCGGCGCGGGCGCTGGGCCAGGAGCGCCTCGGCGAGCGCATCACCGCGACGCTGGACGCGGCCGTCGACGCCCTCGTCGCCGACGGCGTGCTGGTCCAGACCGGGGACCGCTTGGCCCGGGCCACCTGACCCTGTCCTCGCGGGGCCCCGCGCCAGCCCGCGGCGTAGGCTCGGGGCATGTACACGCTTGCCCGTCCCCTCGTCGCCGTCTCGCTCCTCCTCCTGGCGGGGTTCGCCCTGCTCGCCGCGCCCCCCGCGTGGGCCGAGGAAGGCGCACCGCGCGTCGAGCGCGCCGCCGTCACGGTGCGCTTCGACCCGCCGCGTCAGCGTCTGCTGGCCGAGGCCACGCTCGACGTCGATGCGGTGGCCAACGGCGTGTTGCGCTTGGACCTCGCGCCCGTGCTGCGGATCACCGAGGTCAGCATCGACGGTGCCTCCCGCGGCGCCCCGTTGCGCGACGGACAGGGCGGCTTCGAGGTGCCGGTGCCGGCGGGCAAGCACCGCGTGCTGGTCGTCTACCGGGGCCGCCTGCACGACGAGGTGAAGGCCGCCGAGGACCTGGCCTGGGTCGCCGGCGACTCCACCCGCGGGCTCGTCGCCCCCGTCGGCATCTTCCTGACGGGCGGGTCGCGCTGGATCCCCTGGTCGGAGGCCTCGCCCCTGGTCACGGTCGACGTCACGGCCTGGGCGCCCAAGGAGATGGTGGTCGTGTGCCAGGGCGGCGTGCCCACGCGTACGTCCCTCGAAGTGACGGGCTTCGACGCGTCGGGCGACGCGCTCGTGCCGGCCGACGGTGCGGCCGACGGCACGACCAGCTGGGTGCGCTCGACGTTTCCCGGCACCATCCCCACCGATGGCGTGTCGCTCTCCGCGGGCGACTACGTGGTCACGAGCCGCGAGGTCGAGGGGGTCACGATCTCGACGTACTTCTACCCCCGGCACCAGCAGTACGCGCCGCTGTGGCTGGACTCGACCGAGGCCACGGTCAAGCGCTACGCGTCGATCCTCGGGACCTACCCGCACCCCAAGTTCGACGTCGTCGAGAACTTCTTCCAGTCGGGCTACGGCATGCCCTCCTTCACGCTGCTCGGCGACAAGGTGATCGAGTACGTCTCGGCCAAGGCGATGCGCGGCGGCGGCATCCCGCCGGGCTACCTCGACCACGAGTACGTGCACGGTTGGTACGGCAACGGCCTGTTCGTGGACTACGTGCGCGGCAACTGGTGCGAGGCGATCACCACGTACCTGTCCAACTACTACGCCGTGGAGCTGGCCGGCGGCGGACCCGAGTCGCAGGAGGCGATCGACCACCGCCGTGGCGTCATGGAGCGCTTCTGCTTGCGCGTCCACGGCGAGGCCGACATCCCGCTACGCGCCTTCACGACCAAGAAGGAAGATAGCGACAACGACATCGGCTACGGCAAGGGCAGCCTGTTCTTCCACATGATCCGACGGGCCACTGCACCCGACGATGCGGCGTGGTGGAGCACGTTGGCGGCGTTCACGAAGGAGAACACCGGCAAGGTCGTGCTGTGGCAGGACTGGGCGAGGGCGTGGCGGCCCGAGGTGGGCGTCGGGCCGTTCGAGCAGATGGCCCCGTGGCTGGACCGCCCTGGCCTGCCGCTCTACGCGCTGAAGTTCGCGAGCGCCGCGCCGCTGGATGCGGCGGCCCCCGAGGGCCCGCACGAAGTGCAGGTCGTCGTGACCGAGACCAGCGTCGGCGCGCCCTTTGGCGGAACGCTCCCGTTCGTCGTGCACGGCGGCGAAGGCGAGAGTGCGTGGTCCAGGAGCGGCGTGGTGACGATGGTCGACCGCGAGGGCACCGCACGCCTGCGCGTCCCCCACCGTCCTACGCGGGTCGAGCTCGACCCCGCGTGGCACGTGGCGCGGGCCATTCCCAAGGACGAGCTGCCGCTTTGCCTGCAAGGAACGCTGCGTGCGCCCGGCACCGGCGTGATCGTGGTGCGCGGTGACGAGGTGGCGTTCGGCGGGCTCGGCCAGAAGCTCGAGCGCAGCACGGGCTGGACCGTGGTGGGCCCGGACTACGACCTGACGGCGCACGACGGTCCGGCCATCGTCCTCTGGCTGCTGGAGCCCGGCGAGACGGCGGCCCCCCTCCAGGGCCAGTCGCTCTCGGGCCCCGCCTCGTCGCTGCTCGCCACCGTGTCGTGGAACGGCCACCCGCGTACGTGGTACGTCGCGGCGTCCGCGCAGGCGGCCGCGCGTGCCGGCTACGTGCCGTTCTACGGCTGGGACACGTGGGTGCGCTTCGAGGGCGGCATTCCCGTGGGTCGCGCCGTCGTGCGCCCGCCGTCCCGCTCCACGACGTACGACCTGCGTGCGCCCGAAGAGCAAGCGCGCTTGGCCGCGGACGGCGTGGTGAAGCACATGGCGTCGGCCGATCGCTCGCCGGGCACGGAGGCCCACGCGGCGTTGCAGGCGTGGCTGGCGGCGCGGGTGCCGTTCCCCCCGCTCGACATGCCCCATGCGCAGGCGGGCAACGACGCGTTCCAGATCCTGGAGACGTGGACTGCGCCCAAGGTCACGCTGCGTTACACGGGCGGGCACCGCCAAGGTTCCCTGACCGACAGCGACTTCCGCCCGGTGGTGTTCGGCGCCGACCACGCCGACGGCGCGTGGCGGGCCGTAGGCGAGGGGAGCAACCGCATCGCGATCGTCACGTGGACGGACGGCGACCCGGCGGCGCTCTGGCAGGACGCCCACCTGCGCTCACGCAACGGTTCGGCCGGTGTCATCTACGTGGTCGAGGACGCGATCTACGACGCCATGGCCCCCTGGCTGGACCGCGCGGCCTCGCTCACCGAAGCCGGTCAAGCCCAGCGCGACAAGAAGGGCCGCGATGGCCAACGCGCGCACACGGGGCCGATCGCCCTGTGGTTGTCAGGTCGCCGGGCGCACCTGGGCCTGCCCTTCCCCGAGCCGCTGCCGATGCCCGTGGTGGTCGCACGCCGCAAGGCCATGCCGGCCAGCCCGGATGAAGCGCAGAACCCCTTCGCGTGGATCGAGGAAGTGGCGCTCGAGCTGGACGTCAAGCGCACCACGCGCCCGGCGCGCAACCTCGTCTTCCACCACCGTGCGCCGGGCATCGAGTCCAACGGCCGCCGGCCGGCCGTCCTGCTGCTGGCGCACTACGACGCGCTGCCATGGGGCGAGCCCGAGGGTCGCACCTACCCCGGTGCGGACGACAACGCGAGTGGTGTGGCCTGTCTCCTGGACGTGGCGCGTCGTGTGGCCGAGGGCCAAGCCAAGCCCGGCGTCGACCTCTTGATCGCGTTCCCCGACGCGGAGGAGTGGGGCCTGCTCGGCAGCACGAAGCTGGTGGATGCGCTGAAGGACCGCTTCCGTCTCGACGCCGTCGTCAGCGTGGACAGCGTCGGCCGCGGCCTGTCGCAGCCTACCTACGTGATCGGCCAGAGCATCCACACCGACCTGGGAACCGCGCTCACCACGGCGATCGAGGCCGAAGGCATCGAGAAGGGCAAGGACATCGACCGCTTCGCCTTCGCCCACGGCTCCGACCACTGGCCCTTCCACCAAGCCGGCATCCCCGCGGTCTCTCTCTGGGCCAGCGACTACGCCGTCATGAACCGCCCCGTCGACACCATCGACGGCGTCGAACCCGAAGGCATCGTCCGCCTCGCCCGCGCCATCACCCGCTGGCTCGACACCTTCCGCTGACCGCGAGTCACTTGGAGCTGGAGTCCTCGACCTCCAAGCGGATCACGCCTTTCGCGCTCGCCTCGATCGTGCGTGTCATGAACAGCGATCCCTGACGGGCGCGGAAACGGTAGCGCCCCGGCGTAACGAAGACGTTGGTGTCGACCGTGGCGAAACGCTTCGGCCGGTCGAGAAGCCGCCAGCGGCAGGCGGTCGTGCCGACGAACGTGCCGTCGAGCCAGTAGCGGGCGTCGTCGCCGAGCGCCTGCGAGGCGACGTCCAGCTCGATGTCGCCGGCGACGTTGGCCTTCTGGACCCGCAAGGCGCACATGGGCTCGAAAGTGAGCCTCACCGTCGTGACCTCACCCGCCGTCACGGCGAAGGGCGTGAGGTTCGTGGAGAACGCCTGCGCACCGTCGCGGTAGGCCGCTTGGATGGAGTGCTCCCCCACCGTGAGGGGAACGACCCATGTCGGACCGTCCAGCGTGGCCTGGAACGCGAGGAGATCGCCTGCTTGGTCCCGACGGGACTCGGAGGCCAAGATCACGTGCGGTTCGACCTCGGCGCCTGCGAGGCCGAGCAGCTCGAAGCGCACGAAGCCCTCGCCGGGACGCACGAACGCCTGGACCTCGGCACGGTTCGTGCCGGGCCCCACGCGGCATGCGGGCAGGCGCTCGAAGTTGCACCACGCGAGCGTGGACTCGTAGGACACGAGGACTTCGTAGAGACCCTCCGGCAGGAAGAACACGCCGCGGCCATTGCTACGAGTCTGTTCCCACTCGGCCATGGGGTGGCCGCTCGGCCGCACGGTCGCGCAGAGGCGGCCGGCGTCCAGCTCCATTCCGTTCCACGTCGCGCGCACCTCGAGCGAGGGGAGCTCGTGAGCCCGCAGCGTCGTCACGTCGAACCCCGACACGACCGTGATCGGCTCGATCGGCGCGTAGTGCGGCGAGCGGTGGACCACGGTCGCGGTCCAGGACGCACCGAGTGGCGCGGGGTGTGTGGCCCGTCCATCCATCCGGGTCGCCAGGCGCACGTCCTCGTCGTCTGGACGCTCGAGCTTCACCGTGACGAAGGGCATGGGCTTCCCGGTAGCTGCATCGAGCAGCTCGATGCGTACGGCGGCCTGCCCCAGCTGGACGTCACCCAGGTCCTTCACGCCCGGCGTGTCAAGGCGAGCCCAGTGGTCGGGACCGACCCGCACCCGATCGAGCGACGTCGAGCACTCCAGCCCCAGTCGCCCCGGGCGCTCGAACCCGAAGGTCACGGGTTCGTCGAGGCCGCTCGTCTCGATGAAGTGCTCCAGGACGCGCCCTGTCCCGTCGTCGGCCTCCCACAGACCCCCCACGCGAACGCGCTCGGGCACGGCGCCACCGAAGGCGACGCGGAACGTCACCGCGTAGGGCTGCGCGTGCCCCGCAGGAGCCGGCCTCGTGGAGACCGCATCCGCACCCGGGTCGCCGTTGCTGCCGGCGAGACCCGGATCACGACCTCCCTCGACGGTGTCGCTGGCGGGACGCGCAGGCTCGACACCCTGGTCCATGCGCCACACGCTGGCCATCACCGCCACGACGGCGGCGGCGAGCAATGCGACCCGGAGCCCTCGCCGACGCGTCATGGACCGCGAGGATAGCGCGGCCCGCCAGCGGTCCGCTTCAGGCCACGGCTTGGCCGCCGGTCGCGGCGGCGTCGGGTAACGGCGTGCGTAGCGCGCCGGCCAGGAAGGGCACCAAGCGGCGGGTGATGGCGGCCGGGTCGCCGACCTCGTCGGGATCCACGATGCCGATCACGTCGCGACCCGCCATGGCGTAGCTGACCGCGCCGGCCACGAAGTGCAGGCGCCAGAGCAGCTCGTCGGGGGGCAGCTCGGGCAGCGCCCGGGCCAAAGCCTCCTTGAAGCGCCGGAGCGCGGGCTCGTAGAGGCGGTCCATGAACCGCTCCGTGCCGGCCAGCTCGTCCGTGTGGCTGCGGGCCAGGAGCCGGATGAACTGGCGGTCCCGCTCGTCGTGGCTGCCGAGCATCTCCAGCGCGGGGCCCAGGAAGGCGTCCAGGATGGCGCGGACGCCGGGTCGACCGTCGAGGATCAGCGACAGCCGCCGCAGGCGCTCGGCGTTGAGCGGTGCCAAGCGGCGCTCGAAGACGCTCTCGATCAGGTGGGCCTTCGTGCCGAAGTGGTAGTTGACGGCCGCGAGGTTGACGCCGGCCGTGCCGGTGATCAGACGCATGCTGGTACCCGCGAACCCACGTCGCGCGAACAGCATCTCGGCCGCGTCCAAGATGCGTTCCTTGGTCGAGCGGTTGGACGCCATGGGGCCTCCATTGCGGGGCGCTCGCCACGGCTCTCCGGGGCGATGCCCCACGCAAGGATGACGGTAGACCCCGCCCCCCCGAGGTCAAGACAACTCCGAGCGAATCGGAGGGCTCCCGGACAGTGGAGGAGGTGCGCCGCGCGGGCCGTATCTTGGACCCAATGAGTCTCTTGCAACCGCGTCGCAAGACCCGCAGCGTCCGCGTCGGCAACCTCGTGCTCGGATCGGATCACCCGATCCGCGTGCAGACCATGACCAAAGGCGACACGGCCGACGTCTACAAGACGTTCGACGAAATCGTGGGCCTGGAAGCCACGGGCTGCGAGCTGGTGCGCCTGAGCGTGCCCAGCATGAAGCAGGCGCTCGCGCTGGGCGAGATCAAGCGCCGCGTCTCGATCCCGGTCGTGGCCGACATCCACTTCTCGGCGCCGCTGGCGCTCGAGGCCATCGCGCAGGGCGTCGACAAGGTGCGCATCAACCCCGGCAACATCGGCCGCCGTGACGAGGTCGAGAAGGTCGTGCGCGCCGCCAAGGACAAGGGCGTGGCCATCCGCATCGGCGTCAACAGCGGCTCCATCCGCGAGCGCAAGGGCCTCTCCGTGAAGGCGGACGAAGAGGACCTCGTCGACCTCTGCGTACGCGAGGCGCTCTACCACGTGGAGATCCTCGAGGCGCTCGGCTTCTACGACACGGTCATCAGCATCAAGGCCCACACGATCGACCTGACGGTCGAGGCGAACCGCAAGCTGGCCGCGATGTGCGACTACCCGCTGCACCTGGGCGTCACGCACGCGGGCAGCCTCGTTCCGGCCACCATCAAGAGCAGCGCGGCCCTGGGCTTGCTCTTGACCGAGGGCATCGGCGACACGATCCGCATCTCGATCACCGGCGACAACCGCGACGAGGTCAAGGTCGGCCACACGCTGCTGCAGCAGCTGGGCCTGAGGCAGCCGACCTTCGACGTGTATGCCTGCCCGTCCTGCGGCCGCGCCGAAGTCGATCTGATCGGCCTCACGAAGAAGGTCGAGGAGGCCACCAAGGGCCTCACCTACCCCTGCCGCGTGGCCGTCATGGGCTGCATCGTGAACGGCCCCGGCGAGGCCGCCGAGGCCGACGTGTCCATCAGCGCGGGCCGCGGCTTCGGCTTCATCTACCGCGGCAGCGAGATGATCCGCAAGGTGGACGAAGCCGACCTCGTGACGGAGCTCCGCAAGGAGATCGACGCCTGGATCGCGGAGCGCCAAGCAGCGGAGGCAGCTGTCAACGGGTGACGAGCATCCGGCCGCGTGACCCGACTTCGATCAGGCCCAGGCGGAACAGCAGCGGCTCGACGCGCTTGCGCACCGCCGTCTCCGAGAGGCCGAGGTACGCCGCGATCCGGCACAGCGTGACCGGCCCCTTGGCGGCGTGGAGCTCGTCCAGGTAGCGCTGGTGCTCGGGGTCCAGGCCCGCCTCGTCCAGATCCAGGCGCCGCAGGGCACCCAGCACCTGCTCGCGGCCCACGGGACGCGCAAGCCCCTCGTGGCACGCAACCTCGGCGCGAACGGCTTCGGTCAGGGCCCCCACCGTGCGCGGGCTGCCGCCCGCGACGCGGGCGATCAGCAGCGCGCCTTCCGTCTCGAGCGGGAAGTCGAAGCGCTTCGCCACGTCGCCGGCAATGGCGGCCAAATCGCCCGGCGCCATCAGCGTGAGCCGCTCCACGATGCGGAAGCGGCTCCGCACGGCATCGGAGATCTCCATCTCTTCCGT